>NZ_RJUU01000001.1:4950000-5550000 GCF_003751445.1 Streptomyces sp. 840.1
CCAGACTTGTATTAGGTAAGCGATGGGGTGACGCAGGAAGGTAGTCCAACCCGGGCGGTGGTAGTTCCCGGGGTAAGGGTGTAGGCCGTGTGGTAGGTAAATCCGTCACACATTAAGGCTGAGACCTGATGCCGAGCCGATTGTGGTGAAGTGGATGATCCTATGCTGTCGAGAAAAGCCTCTAGCGAGTTTCATGGCGGCCCGTACCCTAAACCGACTCAGGTGGTCAGGTAGAGAATACCGAGGCGTTCGGGTGAACTATGGTTAAGGAACTCGGCAAAATGCCCCCGTAACTTCGGGAGAAGGGGGGCCATCACTGGTGATCGGATTTACTCCGTGAGCTGGGGGTGGCCGCAGAGACCAGCGAGAAGCGACTGTTTACTAAAAACACAGGTCCGTGCGAAGCCGTAAGGCGATGTATACGGACTGACGCCTGCCCGGTGCTGGAACGTTAAGGGGACCGGTTAGCTGACTTTCGGGTCGGCGAAGCTGAGAACTTAAGCGCCAGTAAACGGCGGTGGTAACTATAACCATCCTAAGGTAGCGAAATTCCTTGTCGGGTAAGTTCCGACCTGCACGAATGGCGTAACGACTTCTCGACTGTCTCAACCATAGGCCCGGTGAAATTGCACTACGAGTAAAGATGCTCGTTTCGCGCAGCAGGACGGAAAGACCCCGGGACCTTTACTATAGTTTGATATTGGTGTTCGGTTCGGCTTGTGTAGGATAGGTGGGAGACTTTGAAGCGGCCACGCCAGTGGTTGTGGAGTCGTCGTTGAAATACCACTCTGGTCGTGCTGGATGTCTAACCTGGGTCCGTGATCCGGATCAGGGACAGTGTCTGATGGGTAGTTTAACTGGGGCGGTTGCCTCCTAAAGAGTAACGGAGGCGCCCAAAGGTTCCCTCAGCCTGGTTGGCAATCAGGTGTTGAGTGTAAGTGCACAAGGGAGCTTGACTGTGAGACCGACGGGTCGAGCAGGGACGAAAGTCGGGACTAGTGATCCGGCAGTGGCTTGTGGAAGCGCTGTCGCTCAACGGATAAAAGGTACCCCGGGGATAACAGGCTGATCTTCCCCAAGAGTCCATATCGACGGGATGGTTTGGCACCTCGATGTCGGCTCGTCGCATCCTGGGGCTGGAGTCGGTCCCAAGGGTTGGGCTGTTCGCCCATTAAAGCGGTACGCGAGCTGGGTTTAGAACGTCGTGAGACAGTTCGGTCCCTATCCGCTGTGCGCGTAGGAATATTGAGAAGGGCTGTCCCTAGTACGAGAGGACCGGGACGGACGAACCTCTGGTGTGCCAGTTGTCCTGCCAAGGGCATGGCTGGTTGGCTACGTTCGGAAAGGATAACCGCTGAAAGCATCTAAGCGGGAAGCCTGCTTCGAGATGAGTATTCCCACCCTCTTGAAGGGTTAAGGCTCCCAGTAGACGACTGGGTTGATAGGCCAGATGTGGAAGCCCGGTAACGGGTGGAGCTGACTGGTACTAATAGGCCGAGGGCTTGTCCTCAGTTGCTCGCGTCCACTGTGTTAGTTCTGAAATAACGAACGGCCGTGTTTTGTTCCGGTGTTGGTTAATTTCATAGTGTTTCGGTGGTCATTGCGTTAGGGAAACGCCCGGTTACATTCCGAACCCGGAAGCTAAGCCTTTCAGCGCCGATGGTACTGCAGGGGGGACCCTGTGGGAGAGTAGGACGCCGCCGAACTCCTTTTAAAATGGTTAAGCCCCGTGCCCTTGTGGCACGGGGCTTTTCTGCGTTCCCGACAGCTTTCGTGCACCCCCGTGCACCCGCCGGCCACGGCCTGTCCGGGCCCGGACAGGCCTGCGGCGAGGGCCGGGTGATGGCGTGTCAGACGGTTTTGCGCACCCTCCGATTCAGGGTATGCTTTAGCTCGTTGCCGCAGGGCAGCAAGGCCCCAATAGCTCAGTCGGTAGAGCGTCTCCATGGTAAGGAGAAGGTCTGCGGTTCGATTCCGCATTGGGGCTCGTACAGACGAAAGGCCCCCACCACACGGTGGGGGCCTTTCGCGTATGAGGAGCTTTACGGGCCGGCCAGGCCAGGCAAGGCGCGGAATTCTGAGTGCGCGCCGCAGCCGGGCATGACAGGCTCCACGCATGTCGCTCATTGACGTGTCTTCCGAGGTCTCCATCGCGTACGAGAGCTTCGGAGACCCCGAAGACCCTCCGGTTCTGCTTGTGATGGGTTTCGGGGCGCAGATGCTCGCCTGGCACGAGGACTTCTGCCGGGCGCTCGCAGACCGGGGCCGCTACGTGATCCGGTACGACAACCGCGACTGCGGGCTGTCCACCAAGTTCGACGATCACCCCGTGGACATGGGCGCGTTCATCGCAGCCGTCACCTCGGGCGACATTCCCGCCGCCCTGGCGATGGTTCCCTACCGGCTGCGCGACATGGCCGACGACGGTCTCGGTCTGCTCACTGCGCTCGGCATCGAACGCGCCCACGTGGTCGGGGCCTCGATGGGCGGGATGATCGCGCAGACAATGGCCCTCGCCTGCCCGGAGCGGGTGCTCTCCCTGACGTCGATGATGTCCTCGACCGGCGAGAGCGAATACGGGAGTGCCGGCCCGGAGGCCCAGGCGGTGCTGTTCAGCCCGAAGCCCGCAGACCGTGAGCGATATGTCGCGGCGGCGGCGAAGGAGCTCGTGTGGGCCTCCAAGCGGTACGGCGATGCCGTGGCGCTGCGGGAGCTGGCGGCCGCCAGCTACGACCGCTCCTACTACCCCGCCGGGATCGGGCGACAGCTCGGCGCGATGGTCCTCAGCGGTTCACGCGCGGACGCGCTCCGCGAACTGCGTACGCCGACGCTGGTGATCCACGGACTGGACGACACCCTGATCGACCCCAGCGGCGGGAGGCGCACCGCCGAGCTGGTACCCGGCGCCGAACTGCTGATGATCCCCGACATGGGCCACGACCGCCCCCGCGAGCTCTGGCCCCTCCTCATCGACGCCCTGGTGGCGCACACCGGCTGACCAGGCCGTTACCGGCACGCGCGGCCCCGGCGTGCCGTACCGGTCCTACCGGTCCGCAGAACCGCCCGGCAGGGCCTGACCCGCCTGAGGCTCCGGGACGCGCATCGCGAGGATGGCCATGTCGTCCGAGGCCGGGTCCGCGGCGAACCGCTCGACCGCCCGCAGGATGCGAGCCGCCACCGCACCGGCCGTCAGGCCCGTACAAGTGGCCAGTACGTCCGCCAGACCGTCGTCGCCGAGCATCCGCGTGCCCTCACGCCGTTCGGTGACACCGTCCGTCACGCACAGCAGGACGTCGCCCGGATCGAGAGTCACCGTCTGCTCGTACAGCTCCAGGTCCTCGATGACGCCCAGCAGCGGCTGCGGCTCGGCCGCCGCCTCGACCGACCCGTCCTGGCGCAGCCGCAACGGCAGTGGGTGGCCCGCGCAGACCACCTTCAGCAGCGCGCTGCCGTCCTCCTGGGGCCACAGCTCCCCGTACAGCAGGGTCAGGAAGCGGCTGCGGGCTCCCTCGTCGAGGATGGCGGCGTTCAGCCGCTCCAGGACGGCGGGGCCGCCGAAGCCCTCACGGGCGAGCAGGCGCAGGGCGTGGCGGGCCAGGCCCGTCACCGCCGCGGCCTCGGGACCCGTGCCGCAGACGTCGCCGATGGCGAACCCGTAGGCGCCGTCCCGGATCGGGAAGACGTCGTAGAAGTCGCCGCCGACCTCGTTGCCCTCGCCGGCCGCCCGGTAGATGACCTCGATCTCGACATTGGGCACGTCCGGCAGGCCCGGTGGCAGCAGGCTGCGCTGCAGGGACTGGCTGATCGCCATGCGCTCCGAGTAGAGGCGGGCGTTGTCGAGCGCCAGGGCCGCCCGGCGGGACAGGTCCTCGGCCAGTTCCAGGATCTCCTGGCGGAAGTGGTCGTCGGACGGTTTGCCCAGCGTGAGCATGCCGATGACGCGGTTGCGGGCGACCAGCGGAAGGACCACCGTCTCCCCGCCCACCGCGGCCGCGGTCGCGAGCGTCGTACGGATGCCCGCGCCCAGGCTGCCCGCGTCACCGAGGCCGATGCTGCGCATGGAGGTGCGCAGGGCCGCCTGATGGGCCGCCTCGGACGGGGCCGACCAGGAACGGGCGCCGGGAGCCGGCACCGGATCGGGCGGGGCGATCTTGGAGAGCAGGGCCTTGAGCCCGTCGATGAGCTCCTCGTCCTCGTGCAGCACGTACGAGAGGTACGGGTCCGAGGACTGATCGGCGATCGTGTAGACGGCGCACCAGGTGGCCAGGGTGGGGACCGTCATCTGTGCCATCAGGGCCAGGGTCTGGTCGCGGTCGAGCGTGCCCGCCAGAAGGTCCGAAGCCTCGACGAGGAAGGAGAGGGAACCGCGCCGCAGCCGTTCCAGTTCGCCCAGGCGGGCCGATTCGACGGCCAGCGCGATCCGGTCTGCCGCGAACTGGAGGCGCAGGGCCTCCTCGTTCGAGTACCGGCCTGCGGCCTCCGCCGCGACGCCCAGGGAGCCCGTCAGACGGCCCTCGACCTTCAGCGGGACGGTGACGACGGAACGCATACCGGTGTTGCCGAGGAGCGGGACGGCGCCCGGGACGGCGTCGAGGTCCTCGTGGACGGCGGGCATGCGGGCCGAGCCGTACCGCCCGGTGCCCGCCTCCACGGGGACGCGGGCGAAGCGCTGGCGGGCGGAGGGCAGGCCGGTCGTGGCCCGTACCTCCAGCTCGGTCTCGTCGTCCGTGGCCAGCAGCAGGAACGCCGCGTCGGCGTCGAGCATGTCCCGGGCCCGCTCCACGGTGCGCTGGAGCAGGCCGTCCAGGTCGTCGGGGGCGGGGGAGCCGATGAAGACCTCGAAGGGGTCCGTCTTGCGGTTCTCCGTGCCGGAGTCGGTGACGGGCGTGCGCACCGGTGACTGGAGCACCGCCCGCTCGTAGTCGCGGACCAGCAGGCAGACCGTCGACGGCTCGCCCTGGGTGTCCCGTACGCGCAGGTGGGAGCCGTAGACCGGGATCGTGCGGCCGTCGGCGCCCCGGATGCCGTAACTGCCCTCCCAGCGGGACAGACGGAGCGCGTCGGCGATACCGGTGTTGGTTCCGGGGGTCTGAGGCCAGGCGGTGAGGTCGGTGAGCTGCTTGCCGACGACCTGGTCCGCCGCGTAACCGAACAGGTACGCGGCGTCGTCGTTCCACGCGGCGATGGCGCCGAGGCTGTCGATCTGGACGACGGCGACCCGGACACGTTCGTCGGTGACCGGGAGCAGTCCGACGGGGAGCAGCGGGCCCGCGGAACGGATGCCCACCGGGCGCTCGGGCAGGTCGAGCTGGAACCAGACGTGCTTGTGCGCGGGGGAGTACTCGACGCCCCAGCGCGAGGCGAGCGCGGCGCACAGCAGCAGTCCGCGGCCGCCTTCCCGGTCCGGGCTGCCGAAATCGGGGCCGGCCGACTGGAGCGGGATCTCCCGTTCCGGATAGTGGTCCGAGATCTCGACCCGGACGCCGTCCTCCGTACGAAGGCACAACACGTCTGCGGCGGTGCCCGCGTGGACCACCGCATTGGTGACCAGCTCGCTGGTGAGGACGACGGCATCGTCGACGACGTCCGTGTATCCCCACCCCTGGAGGGTGTCGCGGACAAAGGCGCGGGCGGTCGCGACAGAGCGCCCGACCGGGTCGAAGGTGGCAGCCGCGCGCGCCGTGATCACAGCACTCCCCATATGGTGTCTCGTCGCTTCCCCGAGTCCTGTGCCCGTTTTTAGTTGCTTCGATTCGCTTGCCAGGCTAGACGCTCCGTTCGCGTACCGGGTACACGAGGGCGGACTTCTGGCAGGCACGGACGGATACGGGCCCGTGACCGGACAAGTGTGGGCTTCCCAACAGAGTGATGTGGGACAACCATTGGACGTTCCACCCCGACCGGCTCCGGCCTGGTAGGTTTCAACGATTTGACGTCCGCATAGTCACCCGTCAACGGTGGGCTGTGGCGGTGAGCCATTGAGGATCTGGGCAAGCTCCCAGAGAAGCACCGAGCGATACGGTCAACCCTGCGGGAGGGACACGGTGGAGTCTGGCGTGGCGGCGCGGGGAACAGGCACGCGCACTAAAGGCGGACAGTCCGTGAAGAAGCAGCGCAATGGAACCATCGAAGTCGACGCGGCAGCGCTCAACAGACTGCTGGCCGGTCTGGTGGCCATGCGTGACGGGAATTTCCGCAGGCGCCTGACCGTCTCCGGCGACGGTGTGATGGCGGAGGTCGCCGCCGTCTTCAACGAGGTCGCCGACCGCAACGTCCATCTCACGGGTGAGCTCGCCCGGGTACGGCGGGTGGTCGGGCGTGAGGGCAAGCTCACCGAGCGGCTGGAGACCGGCGCCTGCGAAGGGGCCTGGGCCGCCGCGATCGACGCCTCCAACGAGCTGGTCGACGATCTCGCGCGACCGGTGTCGGAGGTCGGACGGGTGCTGTCGGCGGTGGCCGACGGTGACCTGGAGCAGCGGATGGAGCTCCGCTCGCACACCACCGACGAGACCGTACGGCCGCTGCGCGGCGAGTTCCTGAAAGTCGCCCGTACGGTCAACAATCTCGTCGACCAGCTGGCGGCGTTCACCGAGCAGGTGACGCGGGTCGCGGTCGAGGTGGGCACCGAGGGCAAGCTGGGCGGGCAGGCCCAGGTGCGCGGCATGTCCGGGTCCTGGAAGGACCTCACGGACTCCGTGAACACCATGGCCTACCGGCTGACCGCGCAGGTGCGGGACATCGCCCTGGTGACGACGGCGGTCGCCAAGGGCGACCTGTCCCGGAAGGTCACCGTTCATGTGGCCGGCGAGATGCTTCAGCTGAAGAACACCGTGAACACCATGGTCGACCAGCTGTCGTCGTTCTCCTCCGAGGTGACCCGCGTCGCCCGCGAGGTGGGCACCGAGGGTGAGCTGGGCGGGCAGGCGACCGTGCCGGGCGTGGCCGGTGTGTGGAAGGACCTGACCGACTCCGTCAACACGATGGCGGGCAACCTCACCTCCCAGGTACGCGGCATCGCGGAGGTGACGACGGCGGTCGCCAACGGCGACCTGTCGCAGAAGGTCCGGGTGAGCGCGCGCGGCGAGGTCGCCCAGCTCGCCGAGACCATCAACCAGATGACCGAGACGCTGCGCACCTTCGCCGACGAGGTCACGCGCGTGGCGAGCGAGGTCGGCGGCGGCGGTGTCCTCGGCGGCCAGGCGCAGGTGCCGGGTGCCGCCGGGACGTGGAAGGACCTCACCGACTCGGTGAACACCGTCTTCCGCAACCTGACGACCCAGGTGCGCGACATCGCGCAGGTGACC
Organism: Streptomyces sp. 840.1; assembly: GCF_003751445.1. NCBI lineage: Bacteria > Bacillati > Actinomycetota > Actinomycetes > Kitasatosporales > Streptomycetaceae > Streptomyces > Streptomyces sp. 840.1. The sequence continues at coordinate 4,957,305 of NZ_RJUU01000001.1, forward strand.
ACGGCGGTGGCCAGCGGTGACATGACGCAGAAGGTCACGGTCGACGTGGCCGGCGAGATGCTCGAACTCAAGAACACCGTCAATACGATGGTCGACCAGCTCCAGTCATTCGGTTCCGAAGTGACCCGGGTGGCCCGGGAGGTCGGCGTCGAGGGCCGGCTGGGCGGCCAGGCGGAGGTGCCCGGTGCGGCCGGTACCTGGAAGGACCTCACGGACTCCGTGAACACGGCGTTCCGGAACCTGACGGGCCAGGTCCGGGACATCGCGCAGGTGACGACGGCGGTCGCCAACGGTGACCTGTCGCAGAAGGTCACCGTCGATGTCGCGGGCGAGATGCTCGAACTCAAGAACACCGTGAACACGATGGTGGCGCAGCTGTCGTCGTTCGCGGACCAGGTGACGCGGATGGCGCGGGACGTGGGCACCGAGGGGCGTCTCGGCGGCCAGGCGCGTGTCGACGGCGTCTCCGGTACGTGGAAGGAGCTCACCGACTCCGTCAACTTCATGGCGGGGAACCTGACCTCCCAGGTGCGCCAGATCGCCCAGGTGACCACCGCGGTCGCGCGGGGCGACCTGTCGCAGAAGATCGACGTGGACGCCCGCGGCGAGATCCTGGAGCTGAAGAACACCATCAACACGATGGTCGACCAGCTCTCCGCCTTCGCCGAGCAGGTGACCCGGGTGGCCCGCGAGGTGGGCACGGACGGGCGGCTGGGCGGTCAGGCGCAGGTGCCCGGCGTGGCCGGGGTGTGGCGGGACCTGACCGACTCGGTGAACGGCATGGCGGGGAACCTCACCGCTCAGGTCCGTAACATCGCGCAGGTCGCCACGGCCGTGGCGCGCGGTGACCTGTCGCAGAAGATCGACGTGGACGCCCGCGGCGAGATCCTGGAACTGAAGAACACCCTCAACACGATGGTCGACCAGCTCTCGAACTTCGCGGAGCAGGTGACCAGGGTGGCCCGCGAGGTGGGCACGGAGGGCATCCTCGGCGGTCAGGCCGAGGTGCAGGGCGTGTCCGGTACGTGGAAGGACCTCACGCAGTCCGTCAACGGCATGGCGAACAACCTGACCCTCCAGGTCCGCAACATCGCCGAGGTCACGACCGCGGTCGCCAAGGGTGATCTCTCCAAGAAGATCACCGTCGACGCCAAGGGCGAGATCCTCGAACTGGTCACGACCGTCAACACGATGGTCGACCAGCTGATGAACTTCGGTGACGAGGTGACGCGGGTCGCCCGTGAGGTGGGTACCGAGGGCATCCTCGGCGGCCAGGCCCGGGTGCGCGGGGCCACGGGCATCTGGAAGGACCTCAGCGAGAACGTCAACCTGATGGCCAACAACCTGACCAGCCAGGTGCGCAACATCTCCCGGGTCTCCTCCGCCGTCGCCAACGGCGACCTGACGAAGAAGGTCACCGTCGAGGCGCGCGGTGAGGTGGCCGAACTGGCGGACACCGTCAACACGATGGTGACGACCCTGTCCTCGTTCGCGGACGAGGTGACGCGCGTCGCCCGCGAGGTGGGTACCGAGGGCGAACTGGGCGGCCAGGCACGCGTCCCCGGAGTCGCCGGTACCTGGAAGGACCTCACCGAGTCCGTGAACTCGATGGCGTCCAACCTGACCGGTCAGGTGCGCCAGATCGCCACCGTCACCACGGCCATCGCCAAGGGCGATCTCACCAAGAAGATCGACATCGATGCCCGCGGTGAGATCCAGGAGCTGAAGAACACCATCAACACGATGGTCGACCAGCTGTCCTCGTTCGCGGAGCAGGTCACCCGGGTGGCCCGCGAGGTGGGTACCGAGGGGCAGCTGGGCGGCCAGGCACGGGTCCGGGGCGTCGACGGCACCTGGCGCGACCTCACCGAGTCGGTGAACGAGATGGCAGGCAACCTGACCCGTCAGGTGCGCGCCATCGCGGCCGTCGCCACCGCGGTGACCCGAGGTGACCTCAACCTGAAGATCGACGTGGACGCCGCCGGCGAGATCCAGGCGCTGCAGGGCAACATCAACACGATGATCGCCAACCTGCGTGACACCACGGCGACCAACAAGGAGCAGGACTGGCTCAAGGGCAACCTCGCCCGGATCTCCGGCCTCATGCAGGGGCGCCGCGATCTCGACGATGTGGCCTCTCTGATCATGAGCGAGCTGACCCCGGTCGTCTCCGCGCAGCACGGTGCGTTCTTCCTGGCCATGGCCACCGGGGACACCGACGCGCTGGGTGCCGAGGGCGACAAGGAGGGCGCGTACGTGCTCCGGATGCGGGGCAGCTACGGCTACTCCGCGGGCTCCATGCCGACGTCCTTCCGGCCCGGTGAGACGCTCATCGGCACGGCCGCCGAGGAGAAGCGGACGATCCAGGTGGACAACGTCCCGCCGGGCTACCTGAAGATCTCCTCCGGCCTCGGTGAGGCGCCGCCCGCGCATGTGATCGTGCTGCCGGTGCTCTTCGAGGGGAAGGTGCTCGGCGTGATCGAGCTGGCCTCGTTCCAGCCGTTCACCCATATCCAGCGGGACTTCCTCAACCAGCTCGCCGAGATGATCGCCACGAGCGTCAACACCATCAGTGTCAACACGACGACCGAGAAGCTGCTGGAGCAGTCGCAGGAACTGACCGAGCAATTGCGCGACCGCTCCCAGGAGTTGGAGAACCGGCAGAAGGCCCTCCAGGCGTCCAACGCGGAACTGGAGGAGAAGGCCGAGCTGCTCGCCCAGCAGAACCGCGACATCGAGGTCAAGAACACCGAGATCGAGGAGGCCCGGCAGGTCCTGGAGGAGCGCGCCGAGCAGCTCGCGGTGTCGATGCGCTACAAGTCGGAGTTCCTGGCCAACATGTCGCACGAGCTGCGTACGCCGCTCAACTCGCTGCTCATTCTGGCCAAATTGCTGGCGGACAACGCCGAGGGCAACCTGTCACCGAAGCAGGTGGAATTCGCCGAGACGATCCACGGCGCGGGATCCGATCTGCTGCAGCTGATCAACGACATCCTCGATCTGTCGAAGGTCGAGGCGGGCAAGATGGACGTCAGCCCGACCCGGATCGCGCTGGTTCAGCTGGTCGATTACGTGGAGGCGACATTCCGGCCGCTCACCGCGGAAAAGGGCCTCGATTTCTCCGTCCGGGTGTCGCCGGAACTGCCGGCGACGCTGCACACCGACGAACAGCGGCTGCTGCAGGTGCTGCGCAACCTCCTGTCCAACGCGGTGAAGTTCACCGACAGCGGTGCCGTCGAGCTGGTGATCCGGCACGCGGGGGCGGAGGTGCCGAACGCCATCCGCGAACAGCTGCTGGAGGCCGGTTCGCTGCGTGACGCCGACGCCGATCTGATCGCTTTCTCGGTGACCGACACCGGAATCGGGATCGCGTCCAGCAAGATGCTGGTGATCTTCGAGGCGTTCAAGCAGGCGGACGGCACGACCAGCCGCAAGTACGGCGGTACGGGCCTCGGCCTCTCCATCAGCCGTGAGATCGCCCGCCTGCTGGGCGGCGAGATCCACGCGGCGAGCGAGCCCGGCCGGGGCTCGACGTTCACGCTGTACCTGCCGCTGAACCCGAGCGAACTCCCGCCGCAGGGATACCCGCAGATCGGCCCCGGGCCCATCGAGATGCACGGTGCCCCGGTCGAGGGCGGGCGGCTGCCCGAGGCCGGTCAGGGGCTCGGAGAGAGCTTCCAGGACTTCGGACGGGAAATGGGCCGCCAGGGGGGCGGCCACGATCAGAGCGGCGCGGCAGGGCTGTTCAGGCGCCGCCGCAAGGCGCTGGGCGGCTCCGGGCAGCAGCCCGCGCTGCCGGCGGCCCCCGCGGCCTCCCAGGCTGCCCAGAGCGCTCCGCAGGAGCCCTGGACACCTGCGGTCCAGGAGGAGCCCGAGGCCCGCAGGACGTTCCGGTTCAGCGGCGAGAAGGTGCTGATCGTCGACGACGACATCCGGAACGTCTTCGCGCTCACCAGCGTGCTGGAGCAGCACGGGCTGGCGGTTCTGTACGCGGAGAACGGGCGCGAGGGGATCGAAGTCCTCGAACAGCACGACGATGTGACGGTCGTGCTGATGGACATCATGATGCCGGAGATGGACGGCTACGCGACGACATCCGCCATCCGCAGGATGCCGCAGTTCGCGGGGCTGCCGATCGTCGCGCTGACGGCCAAGGCGATGAAGGGCGACCGGGAGAAGGCGATCGAGTCCGGGGCCTCCGACTACGTCACCAAGCCGGTCGACTCTGATCATCTTCTTTCCGTCATGGAGGGATGGATGCGCGGAGAGTGATCGCCGATTGAGCGAATCAATGATGATTTGTTGATCGAGTCTGTCCGAAGTGGTGTGGGAGCGCGGTTTCCGGGGAACCTTTTGGTCTCTCGCCGCGTTTCTGGTATGTGCACAGTGACATCGCGGTGACAGGGTGTGGTGACGGGCGGGGTGCGGCTACCATGACCGGCACAAGGACGGACGGCGTAAGGGAGTCGTCCCCTGGGGCGGCGCCCGGTGCAATTCCGGGGCGAGGAGGACGGGCCATGGTGCCGAAGGCCAAGATCCTCCTGGTCGATGACCGGCCGGAGAATCTGCTGGCGCTGGAGGCCATCCTCTCTGCGCTCGATCAGACACTGGTGCGGGCATCGTCAGGGGAGGAAGCGCTCAAAGCGCTGCTCACGGACGACTTTGCGGTCATTCTGCTGGATGTGCAGATGCCGGGCATGGACGGTTTCGAGACCGCCGCGCACATCAAGCGGCGGGAACGGACCCGGGACATCCCGATCATCTTCCTCACCGCGATCAATCACGGTCCGCATCACACCTTCCGGGGTTATGCGGCCGGCGCGGTGGACTACATCTCGAAGCCGTTCGACCCGTGGGTGCTGCGTGCGAAGGTCTCGGTCTTCGTCGAGCTGTACATGAAGAACTGCCAGCTCCGGGAGCAGGCGGCGCTGCTGCGGCTCCAGCTCGAAGGCGGCGTGCCCGCCGGCGCCAACCACGAGAAGGAGCCCGCCGGCCTGCTGGCCGAACTCTCCGCACGGCTCGCGGCCGTCGAGGAGCAGGCCGAGGCCCTGTCCAAGCAGCTCGACGACGAGTCGGCGGACGCCGGAGCGGTGGCCACCGCCGCCCATCTCGAACGGAAGCTGACCGGGCTGCGCCGGGCGCTGGACGCCCTGGAGCCCGGCACCAACGGCGGACCGGCACCGCTTCCCTCGTAACGCGTCGGGCCCCTGCCCGTACCGCCCTTTCCCGTTCGGTGTCTTCATGCCGCGACGGCGGCAACTGGCCGTCGGGGCGTGGCGGTCGGCCGTCCGGATGCGGTGCGGTGCGGATGAGGGCGCGTCAGTTCGCGGCCTCCGCAGGGCGACACGGTCGGGTGAACGGGCACGCGCACGTGTTCACCGCCGCGGAGCCCGGTAACCTCGGCCCATGGCCTCACGTACGTCCGGCAAGGGTTCCCAGGGCACGGCGGGCACCGCGAAGCGCGTCGGCGGTGGCCCGGGACCGGCGAAGAAAGCCGCGCCCGCGAAGAAGGCCGCCGTCAGGAAGAGCCCGCCCGCGAAGAAGGCTCCGGTCAAGAAGGCGGTCGCCAAGAAGGCGGCCGCGCCCAAACCGGCGCCCTCACCCACCGGCGGTGTCTACCGCCTGGTGCGCGCCGTGTGGCTCGGTGCGGCACACGCCATCGGCGCGATGTTCCGCGGCATAGGGCGTGGCGCCAAGGGGCTCGACCCCGCGCACCGCAAGGACGGTGTCGCACTGCTGCTGCTCGGCCTCGCGCTGATCGTCGCAGCGGGCACCTGGTCGAACCTGCGCGGTCCCGTCGGCGACCTCGTCGAGATGCTCGTCACCGGGGCCTTCGGCCGGCTCGACCTGCTCGTACCGATACTGCTGGGCGCCATCGCCGTACGGCTGATCCTCTATCCCGAGAAGCCCGAGGCCAACGGCCGGATCGTCATCGGGCTGTCCGCACTGGTCATCGGGATCCTGGGGCAGGTCCACATCGCCTGCGGATCACCCGGGCGCGAGGACGGCACCGAGGCCATGCAGGACGCGGGCGGGCTGATCGGCTGGGCCGCGTCCAAACCGCTGATCTTCACCATGGGCGAGGTGCTCGCCGTCCCGCTGCTCCTGCTGCTCACCGTCTTCGGGCTGCTCGTCGTCACGGCGACCCCGGTGAACGCCATCCCGCAGCGGCTGCGGCAGCTCGGTGTCCGGCTGGGCGTCGTCGACCCCGTGTACGACCCCGGCGCGCAGGACGAGAGCGACGACGACCGGTACGACGAGCAGTGGCGCGAGGCGCTGCCCGCCGGCTCCCGGCGCTCGCCCCGGCGTTCCGCCGCGTCCGAGCCGTCCGAGGTGTACGACACCGACCAGGTCGAGGCCGAAGCCCTCGCCAAGCGCCGCGGCCGGCCGCGCCGGCCCTCCGCGCAGCCCGCGATGAACCGCACCATGGACGCGGTGGACGTCGCCGCCGCCGCTGCCGCCGCGCTGGACGGCGCCGTGCTCAACGGCATGCCGCCCTCGCCCGTCGTCGCGGACCTCACCCAGGGCGTCTCCGTGGACCGTGAGCGCACGGGCACGCCGGTGCCGGGGGCCAGGGAGGCCGAGCCGGCCCGGAGGCCGGGGGAGAGGGCGTCCTCGCCCTCCGGTGGCGTCCCCGACCTCACCAAGCCGGTGCCCGAGCGGTCGGAGTCGCAGCCGCTGCCGGCCCGCGCCGAGCAGCTCCAGCTCTCCGGCGACATCACGTACTCACTGCCCTCGCTCGACCTGCTGGAGCGAGGCGGCCCAGGCAAGACCCGCAGCGCCGCCAACGACGCGATCGTCGCGTCACTGACCAACGTCTTCACCGAGTTCAAGGTCGACGCGGCCGTCACCGGCTTCACCCGCGGGCCCACGGTGACGCGGTACGAGGTGGAGCTCGGCCCGGCCGTGAAGGTCGAGCGGATCACGGCGCTCGCCAAGAACATCGCGTACGCCGTCGCCAGTCCGGACGTCCGGATCATCTCCCCGATCCCGGGGAAGTCCGCGGTCGGCATCGAGATCCCCAACAGCGACCGCGAGATGGTCAACCTCGGTGATGTGCTGCGCCTCGCGGACGCCGCCGAGGACGACCACCCCATGCTGGTCGCACTCGGCAAGAACGTCGAGGGCGGCTACGAGATGGCCAACCTGGCGAAGATGCCGCACGTCCTGGTGGCCGGTGCGACCGGGTCCGGGAAGTCCTCCTGCATCAACTGCCTGATCACCTCCGTGATGATAAGGGCGACCCCGGAGGACGTCCGGATGGTGCTGGTCGACCCCAAGCGCGTCGAGCTGACCGCGTACGAGGGCATTCCGCACCTGATCACGCCGATCATCACCAACCCCAAGAAGGCCGCCGAGGCGCTCCAGTGGGTCGTGCGCGAGATGGACCTGCGCTACGACGACCTCGCCGCGTTCGGGTACCGGCACATCGACGACTTCAACCACGCCGTGCGCACCGGGAAGCTCAAGACTCCGGAGGGCAGCGAACGGGAGCTGTCGCCGTACCCCTACCTGCTCGTGATCGTCGACGAGCTGGCCGACCTGATGATGGTGGCTCCGCGTGACGTCGAGGACTCGATCGTCCGCATCACCCAGCTGGCCCGCGCCGCAGGTATCCATCTGGTCCTCGCCACCCAGCGCCCCTCGGTGGATGTCGTCACCGGTCTGATCAAAGCGAACGTGCCCTCCCGGCTCGCCTTCGCGACCTCCTCGCTCGCGGACAGCCGGGTCATCCTCGACCAGCCCGGAGCCGAGAAGCTCATCGGAAAGGGTGACGGGCTGTTCCTCCCGATGGGTGCGAACAAGCCGACCCGTATGCAGGGCGCCTTCGTCACCGAGGACGAGGTCTCCGCGGTGGTCCAGCACTGCAAGGACCAGATGGCCCCGGTGTTCCGCGAGGACGTGGTGGTCGGCACCAAGCAGAAGAAGGAGATCGACGAGGACATCGGCGACGACCTGGATCTGCTCTGCCAGGCCGTCGAGCTGGTCGTCTCGACCCAGTTCGGATCCACCTCGATGCTCCAGCGCAAGCTGCGGGTGGGGTTCGCCAAGGCAGGCCGGCTGATGGACCTCATGGAGTCGCGGAACATCGTCGGCCCCAGCGAGGGATCCAAGGCGCGCGACGTCATGGTGAAGCCGGACGAGCTCGACGGAGTGTTGGCGCTGGTTCGCGGGGAAACCGGTTCGTGAGGGTTTTGGTTCGTGAGGGTTTTGCGGGCAACCGTTTCGCCGGGTCGTACGTCAAGTTGAAGGGAGGGACAGCAGGATGTCCTTCCGGGGGGCTGTCCGGCGAATCAGGCTCTGTTCGAATCTGATGGCGTACAAAGTGCTCCCTCCCGGTTGCCCCACCCTTTCTCACCCCCCCTAGACTGAACATCCAGCAGGTGGCTCACGCTCGAAAGGCGCCCCCGTGTCCATCGGCAACTCCCCCGAAGACGACCGGCCTTCGATCGGTCGAGTGCTCCAGCAGGCTCGTATCGCCGCAGGTCTCACGGTCGAAGAGGTCAGCACGTCCACCCGGGTGCGCATCCCCATCGTGCACGCGATCGAGGACGACGACTTCTCCCGCTGCGGCGGTGACGTGTATGCGCGCGGCCACATCCGTACGCTGGCACGTGCCGTCGCCATCGATCCGGAACCGCTGGTCTCGCAGTACGACGGCGAGCACGGCGGCCGTCCCTCGCCCACGCCGGCGGCTCCGCTGTTCGAGGCCGAGCGGATCCGTTCCGAACCCCGCCGGCCCAACTGGACCGCGGCCATGGTCGCGGCGATCGTCGCCGTGGTCGGGTTCGTCGGCTTCACGTTCTTCAAGGGCGGCGACGACTCCCCGACGGCCGGCCAGGTCGCCGAGGGCCCGACGTCGGCCAAGACCAGCCCCAAACCGGCGAGCAGCAAGCCCGCCGACCCCAAGCCGGCCCCGTCCGACAGCGCCATCGCCGCGGCGCCGCAGGACAAGGTGACGGTCAGGCTCAGCGCCAGTCAGGGCAAGAGCTGGATCTCCGCCAAGGACCACAACGGCCGGCTGCTCTTCGACGGGCTGCTCCAGCAGGGCCAGTCGAAGACGTTCCAGGACAAGGAGCGGGTCGACCTCGTCCTCGGTGACGCCGGGTCGGTCGAGCTCTTCGTCAACGGCAAGAAGGTCGAGGACCAGTTCCAGCCCGGTCAGGTGGAGCGGCTCTCGTACACCAAGGGTGACCCCGAGGTCGGCTGACCTCGCTGCTCCACGGTGCACGCCCTGCGGCGAGCGCCCGGCCACCACGCCGGGCGCTCGCCGCTTTGTTACTCCCTGTAACCGTGGAACCTGCACGCGGGGGCCAGTGCCGGGACAAAGTAGTCTTGAGCCCATGCCCGAACGCCGTACCGTCGCCCTTGTCACTCTTGGCTGCGCCCGTAACGAGGTGGACTCGGAGGAGCTCGCAGGCCGCTTGGCAGCGGACGGCTGGGAGCTCGTCGAGGATGCCTCCGATGCCGATGTCGCCGTGGTCAACACCTGTGGATTCGTCGAGGCCGCCAAGAAGGACTCCGTCGATGCCCTGCTCGAAGCCAATGATCTGAAGGACCACGGCCGCACCCAGGCCGTCGTCGCCGTCGGCTGCATGGCCGAGCGCTACGGCAAGGACCTCGCCGAGGCCCTGCCGGAAGCGGACGGAGTCCTCGGATTCGATGACTACGCAGACATCTCGGACCGCCTCCAGACCATCCTCAACGGCGGCATCCACGCCTCGCACACCCCGCGCGACCGCCGCAAGCTGCTGCCGATCAGCCCGGCCGAGCGCCAGGACGCCACCGTGGCCCTGCCCGGCCACGCCCAGGAAGCCGTACCGGCCCCCGCCGACCTCCCGGAAGGCGTCGCCCCCGTCTCCGGCCCCAGGGCACCCCTGCGCCGCCGGCTGGGCACCAGCCCCGTCGCCTCCGTGAAGCTGGCCTCCGGCTGCGACCGCCGCTGCTCCTTCTGCGCCATCCCGTCCTTCCGCGGCTCCTTCATCTCGCGCCGCCCCTCGGACGTCCTGGGTGAGACCAGGTGGCTGGCCGAGCAGGGCGTCAAGGAGGTCATGCTCGTCTCCGAGAACAACACCTCCTACGGCAAGGACCTCGGCGACATCCGGCTGCTGGAGACGCTGCTCCCGGAGCTCGCCGACGTCGACGGGATCGAGCGCATCCGGGTCAGCTACCTGCAGCCCGCCGAGATGCGGCCCGGCCTCATCGACGTACTGACCTCGACGCCGAAGGTCGCGCCGTACTTCGACCTCTCCTTCCAGCACTCGGCCCCCGGCGTGCTGCGCGCGATGCGCAGGTTCGGTGACACGGACAGCTTCCTGGAGCTGCTGGACACCATCCGGAGCAAGGCGCCGCAGGCCGGTGCCCGCTCCAACTTCATCGTCGGCTTCCCCGGCGAGACCGAGGCGGACCTGGCGGAGCTGGAGCGGTTCCTCACCGGTGCGCGTCTCGACGCCATCGGCGTCTTCGGCTACTCCGACGAGGACGGCACCGAGGCGGTCGGATACGCCGACAAGCTGGACGCCGACACCATCGCGGAACGGCTGGCGCACATCTCGCAGCTGGCCGAGGAGCTGACCTCCCAGCGCGCCGAGGAGCGCGTCGGAGACACGCTCCAGGTGCTCGTCGAATCGGTCGAGGCGACCGAGGACGAGTCGCGCGCCGTGGGCCGCGCCGCCCACCAGGCTCCCGAAACGGACGGCCAGGTGCTCTTCACCGCACGCGAGGGACTCGTCCCGGGCCGTATGGTCGAGGCAAAGGCAGTGGGCACCGAGGGAGTCGACCTGGTGGCCGAATGCCGTGAGCTTGCGGAGGTGGCCAGATGACCGGAGCGCCGGCATCCGCGACAGGGGGCTCCGGCGCTACGCCGGTCCGCGGCGGGAAGCTGGGCACTGCGGCCGTCAACCAGGCCAGCCTGTGGAACATCGCCAACCTGCTCACCATGGCGAGGCTGGTGCTGGTCCCCGGCTTCGTCATGCTGCTGCTCCACAACGGCGGATACGACCCGGCGTGGCGCTCCTTCGCCTGGGCGGCCTTCGCCATCGCCATGATCACCGACCTGTTCGACGGGCATCTGGCGCGCACCTACAACCTGGTCACCGACTTCGGGAAGATCGCCGACCCGATCGCCGACAAGGCGATCATGGGCGCGGCGCTGATCTGCCTGTCGTACCTGGGCGATCTGCCCTGGTGGGTCACGGGCGTGATCCTCTTCCGCGAGCTCGGCATCACCGTGCTGCGGTTCTGGGTGATCCGGCACGGGGTGATCCCGGCCAGCCGCGGCGGGAAGATGAAGACGCTGTCGCAGGGCATCGCCGTCGGGATGTACGTCCTGGCGCTCACCGGACCGCTGGCGACGCTGCGGTTCTGGGTGATGGCGGTGGCCGTCGTGCTGACGGTCGTCACCGGTCTGGACTACGTGCGCCAGGCGATCGTGCTGCGCCGCCAGGGGCTCGCCGCGGAGCGGTCGGCTGCGGCGCAGGAAGCCGTCGAGGCGGCCGCGGAGGCGCCCGGGGGCGCGGACAGGGTCTCCGGAGCCCCCGGGGCCCGTGGAGCGGCGGAGGCCGAGCGGTGACAGCCGCGGCGCAGGTGCTGCGACTGCTCGTCGAGCGGGGGGAGACCCTGGCCGTGGCGGAGTCGCTGACCGGCGGCCTGGTGGCGGCCGAGTTGACGGCAGTACCCGGTGCCTCGCACTCCTTCCGCGGGTCCGTGACGGCCTATGCGACCCCCCTCAAGAGTGAAGTCCTGGGTGTGGATCCGGCCCTTCTCGCGTCGCGCGGCGCGGTGGACCCCGAGGTGGCCCGCCAGATGGCCGCGGGCGTGCGCCGGGTCCTCGGATCCGACTGGGGGCTGGCCACGACCGGAGTAGCCGGCCCCGAGCCGCAGGACGGCCGGCCGGTGGGAACGGTCTTCGTCGCAGCCTGCGGGCCTGACGGTGAGGCGAAAGTGGCCACACTGCGGTTGAACGGCGGACGAGCGGACATCCGTAATGAGAGTGTACGGAGCGTGCTCGATCTGCTCTCCGGCGAACTCCGCGGGTACGCGAGCGCACAGGATACGGAACAGATCGGGGGGAATTGATGTTTGCAGCCCTGAGTGAACACGACATCGCTCCCCGCACGGCCGCGGCGCTAGGCGGTACGGTGGGGCGTGAAGGATGCGGCTACGCGGTCCGAGGAGGGAGCCACCGATGATTCTGCTCCGTCGCCTGCTTGGTGACGTGCTGCGTCGGCAGCGCCAGCGCCAAGGCCGTACTCTGCGCGAAGTCTCCTCGTCCGCCCGAGTTTCGCTCGGCTATCTCTCCGAGGTGGAGCGGGGGCAGAAGGAGGCATCCTCCGAACTGCTCTCCGCCATTTGCGACGCGCTTGACGTACGGATGTCCGAGCTCATGCGTGAAGTGAGCGATGATCTGTCGCTGGCTGAACTGGCCGAGTCGGCAGCAGCCGGCGACCCGGTACCCGTACCGGTGCGCCCCAGGCTCAATTCCGTCTCCGTTTCTTCGGTGGCGGGTGTGCCGACGGGTCGGGTGACCATCAAGGCGCCTGCGGAAGCGGTGGATGTCGTCGCCGCCTGACCCGCTCGGTTCGGTCTGAATCCGGAGCCCCGGACTTCCCCTCAGGGGAGGTCCGGGGCTTCTGCGTGTGTTGTCCGCGTAATGGCGGGCAGGCGGTCTGTGTGAGACCGGGGAACGATCTCGATCGGAGACTCCCCGGATGACCGTTTTGCTTCGTTTGTGCCATCGTGGGTGGTGCTGAACGGAACGGATACAGATCGGAGACGTGCATGTCTGTGGTGAAGAGCCCGCTGTCCGAGGCCGACCTCAAGTCTGTCGGCGGTGCGCTCCAGGGTGCCCTGGTGGATCTCGTCGACCTCTCGCTGGTCGCGAAGCAGGTTCACTGGAACGTGGTGGGGCCACGCTTCAGGTCCGTGCACCTTCAGCTCGACGAGGTCGTCGACACCGCCCGCCAGCACTCCGACACGGTTGCCGAACGGGCCTCCGCGCTCGGCGTCAATCCGGACGGGCGGTCGGGGACGATCGCCAGGACCACGGCCATCGACTCCGTGCCCGAGGGCTGGGTCAAGGACGTGGACGCGGTACGGACGCTGGTCGACGCCCTCGGTGTGGTGATCGGCCGGATGCGGGAGCGGATCGAGGTGACCGGCGACCCGGATCCGGTCAGCCAGGACATCCTGATCGCGCTGACCGCTGATCTCGAGAAGCACGCGTGGATGTTCCAGGCCGAGAGCGCCTGATCCCGCCCCTGCCCCATCCGAGTTTTCCCTTTCATTCGAGGAGTCACCATGACTGACGGAAGCCAGAAGGACAAGATCACCGGCAAGGCCAAGGAGGCCATGGGCAAGATGACCGGTGACCGCCGCAAGGAGGCCGAGGGCAAGGCGGACCAGGCGAAGGGCAAGACCAAGGACGCCATGGGCGGCGCCAAGGAGCGCGCCGAGGGCGTCAAGGACTCCCTGGCCGACAACGACAAGAGCTGAGTCCCGGAAGCGGAGCCCCCACCGGAAGCGGTGGGGGCTCCGCTCTGGATGCGGCCCCGGCGGAGCCGGGTGAGACTTCGAGGGTGTGCGACTGCGCCGTGCGCGCCGGTACTGCACCGGTGCGCTCTCCCATTGGGTGATCAGACCGGACATATTGCCGGGAGGTACTGGGCTCGGCCGGAGGAGGCAGCCATGGTACGGCGATGGGTGCCGGCACTCGTTCTCGGCGGTGTGTGGTGGTGGGCCGTGCTGCGGCTGCTGCTGGAGCCGGCGCACGCCGGAGTGGTCGAGGGAGTGGTGGCGGCGGGTGGCTGGGGGCTGAGCCTGCTGCCGGTACACGTGGCCGCGACCGCCCGGCCGATCGGCATATTCGACGCGGGAACCGGCCTGCTGCGGCGGTGCGCCGCAGGGGTGCGGTCCTGGTGGGCCGGCGCGGTGACTACCAGGGCATGGCGACGCCGCCGTTCGGGCGGAGGATCTGACCCGTCATGAAGGCCGACGCGTCGGACGCCAGGTGCAGCACCGTGTGCGCCACGTCCATGGGCTCGCCGACCCGGCCCAGCGGCGAGATCCGCACCATGGTGGCCTCCGCCCGCTGCTGCTGCTCAGCGTCGTGGCGGGCGGTCATGGGAGTGCGGACCCAGCCCGGCGCGACGGCGTTGACCCGAATGGCGTGCGGCCCCAGTTCGGTGGCAAGGGTCTTGGTCAGCTGCACCACCGCCGCCTTGGCCGTGCTGTAGCAGAGCAGTCCGGGGTTCGCGGAGTCGACCGCACCCGAGGCCATGGTGATCAGTGACCCGGGGGCCCCGCGCGCGAGCATGGTGCGGGCCACTTCCTGGCAGGCGTACAGGACGCCCTTGAAGTTGACCGAGAGCACCCGGTCGAGGTCCTCGTCGGCAGTCTCCAGGACGCTGCTCGTGTGCATGATCCCGGCGACCGCGGCCAGGATGTCGAGATCTCCGGCGGCCGCGACGGCAGCCCGGACCTGATTACGGTCGGTGACATCCAGCGGGTGTGTGTGGGCTTCGCCCCCCGCCGCGCTGATGAGCCCCAGGGTCTCCCGCAGGCCCTTGGCGTCGAGATCCGCACAGTGGACGGCTGCGCCCGCCTCCGCGAGCAGGACGGCGCAGGCGCGGCCGATACCGCCCGCCGCGCCGGTGACGAACGCGGATCGGCCGGTGAGGTCGTACGCGGCAAGGGGCATGACCGGACCGTACGACCGGATCTGACGACCCGTCAACTAGGGGGTGGGGCCGGATTGGCAGCGTGGACACCAGTAGGCGGGGCGGGCGTCCTGCTCCGCCCTGCGGATGGGCGTTCCGCAGCGCAGGCAGGGGCGGTGGGTTCTGCCGTAGACCCAGAGGTTCTCGCCCGTGCGGCCGGTGCGGAACGGCTGCCCCGTGGTGGTGCGGGGGCGTGCGCCGGTGGTGGTGATCCGGACCGGGCGGTCGCGGTTGGCTTCGAGGAGCTGGTGGGCGGTGCTCACCAGGAGCGTGGCCGTGGCGGCGGGCAGATCGCCGATGGGGAGCCAGGGGGTGGCACGGGCCAGGAAGCACAGCTCGGCCTTGTAGATGTTGCCGATGCCGGCCAGGTTGCGCTGGTCCAGGAGCGCCTCGCCGAGCGGCCGGGCGGGGTCGGCCAGGAGATTGCGCAGCGCCGTGGCGGCGTCCCAGTCGGGGCCCAGGAGGTCGGGACCGAGATGGCCCACCGCCTTCTCCTCGTCGGCGGTGCGCAGGAGTTCCAGGACCGGGAGGCGGTAGCCGACGGCCGTGTGGGCGGTGTTGGCGAGGACGGCGCGGATCTGGTGTGCGGGGCCGCCGCGCCAGCGTTCGCCGGGGCCGTAGATCCGCCAGGCGCCGTCCATCCGCAGATGGCTGTGGAGGGTCAGGCCGCCCTCGAAACGGGTCAGCAGATGCTTGCCGCGCGAGAGGGCGCCGAGCACGGTCCGGCCGGTGAGGTCGGCGGTGGCGAACCGGGGGACGCGGAGGTCGGACGTGGTGAGGACCTGACCGGCGAGCGCCTGGTGCAGACGCCTGGCGGTCTGCAGGACGGTGTCTCCTTCGGGCATGCCTCCATGATGCGCGGGATTCGCGGCAGTGGGCGGGACACGAGGGTCCAGTGGTGTGCGCGGTGTGCGCGGTGGCTGTGGTGGGTGTGGGCTTGCGGGAGCGGGAGCCTGTCTGTGGACGTGGACGTGGACGTGGACGTGGCGTGGTCGGGCTCTGGCTTGGGTTCGGAGGCCGGCTCAGGCGCGTAGGCGCAGGCCTCTCGGGGTGGCGAGGAAGCCGGCCGACTCCAGCGTGCGGCCCAGCGGCGAGGTCAGTGCCGAGGCGCCGTTGGTGCGTTCCACCGTCACCGTGCCGAGGGCCCCGCCGCGGGCGGCCTCGGCCAGAGCGGCGGCGGCCGCCCGCAGCGCGGGGTCCTCCGGATCGGTCGGCCAGGCCAGCAGCGTCTTCCCGCCGCGCTCCATGTACAGCGTCAGCTCGCCGTCGACCAGGACCACGAGGGAGCCCGCCTTTCGGCCGGGTTTGTGCCCGGCCCCGTCCGGTGGCTCGGGCCAGGGCAGCGCCGCCCCGTAGGCATTGGCCGGATCGGCCGCCGCGAGGACCAGGGCGGTGGGAGCCAGGCCCGGTTCCCTGCGGTCGCGGGCGGTGGAGGCCGCACGGAGCCGGTCGACCGCGCCGTCCATCGCGAACTGTGCGGCCCCCAGCCCCTCCACGACGTAGCCGCGGCGGGCCTGCCCGTTGTCCTCGAAGACCGACAGCACGCGGTACGCGGCGGAGAAACCGCCCTCGACGCCCTCGGCCTGGACCGCTCCGCGCGTCACCACACCGTGCCGGTCCAGCAGGGTGCGGGCCAGTGCGTGGGCCCGGTGCGTGGGTTCGGGTTCGACGGCGGGCAGCAGCGACCAGCGGCCCGAGACCGTGGGCGGACCGGTGCGGGAAGCCGGACGGGCCGAGGCCGTCAGCGAGCCGTACCGGCCGCGCGGGACGTTTCTCCGGGCGCGGTGCGCGGTCGATCCTGCGGTGCGGCCCGAGCCCAGCAGGGAGCGCAGCGGTGCGAGGGTGTCGTTGGTCAGCCGGCCCGACCAGGTGAGGTCCCAGAGTGCGTCCGCGAGCTGCGGATCGGTGCAGTCCGGGTGTGTGGTGGCCCGGACCTGATCGGCGATCTGGCGGAAGAAGAGCCCGTACCCGCCGTTGAGGGCGGTGAGTACGGATTCGTGCAGCGCGCTGAGTTCGAGCGGACGCGGGGGAGCCAGCAGCAGGGGGGCGCTGTCGGCCAGGTACAGGGAGAGCCAGCCGTCCTTGCCGGGGAGGGCGCCCGCACCGGCCCACACGACCTCGCCGGTCGTGGTGAGTTCGTCGAGGAGCGCGGGGGAGTAGCCGGAGACGCGGCCGGGCAGGACCAGCTTCTCCAGAGCCGACGCGGGCACCGGGGCGCCCTGCAACTGCTCGATGGCGCGGGCCAGTCCGTCGATTCCGCGCAGGCTGTTGCTGCCGAGGTGCTGCCACTGGGGCAGGAAGCCCGCCAGGGCGGCGGGCGGGACCGGCTCCAGCTCATGGCGGAGCGCGGCGAGCGAGCGGCGCCGCAGCCGGCGCAGCACCGTGGCGTCGCACCACTCCTGGCCGATGCCGGCGGGGTGGAACTCCCCCTGGACGATCCGGCCGGAGGCCGCCAGGCGCTGCAGCGCGCCGTCGGTGACCGCCGTGCCGAGACCGAAACGGGCGGCCGCAGTGGTGGAGGTGAACGGGCCGTGCGTACGGGCGTAGCGGGCGAGGAGGTCACCGAGGGGGTCCTTGACCGGTTCGGTGAACGCCTCGGGGACGCCGACGGGGAGGGCCGTGCCCAGGGCGTCGCGCAGCCGGCCGGCGTCCTCGATCGCCGCCCAGTGCTCGGCACCGCCGATCCGGACCCGGATGGCCCGGCGGGCCGATGAGAGCTCCCGAGCCCACGGCTCCTGCGCCCCCCGCTCGGCCAGCTCGGCCGCGGTGAGCGGGCCGAGGACCCGCAGCAGGTCGGCGACGCCCTCGATGTCCTTGATCCGGCGGTCCTCGGCCAGCCACTGCAGCTCCCGCTCCAGCTCGGTCAGGACGTCCGCGTCGAGCAGCTCGCGCAGCTCGGCCTGGCCCAGCAGCTCGGCCAGAAGGTGCGAGTCGAGGGAGAGCGCGGCCGCCCGCCGTTCGGCGAGGGGCGAGTCGCCCTCGTACAGGAACTGTGCGACGTAGCCGAACAGCAGCGAGCGGGCGAAGGGTGTGGGTTCCTGGGTCGTCACCTCGACCAGGCGGATCCGGCGTGCTTCCAGATCGCCCATCACTTCGGTGAGCCCGGGGACGTCGAAGACGTCCTGGAGGCATTCGCGGACCGCTTCGAGAACGATGGGGAACGAGCCGAACTCGGAGGCGACCTGGAGGAGCTGGGAGGCCCGCTGGCGCTGCTGCCACAGCGGGGTGCGCTTGCCGGGGCTGCGGCGGGGAAGCAGCAGCGCGCGGGCCGCGCACTCGCGGAACCGGGAGGCGAACAGGGCGGAACCGCCCACCTGGTCGGTGACGATCTGCCCGATCTCGCCCTGGTCGAAGGCCACGTCGGCGGCGCCGACCGGGGGCTGATCGCTGTCGTGGGCGACGTTCGGCGGGGCGGCTGTCCCGCTGCCGGATCCGGGCGCCCGGTCCTGGTCCACCGGATCGAAGTCCAGGAGGTCCAGGCCCATCATGTCGGCGTCCGGCAGCCTGAGGACGATGCCGTCGTCGGCATGCATGACCTGGGCGTCCATCCCGTACCGCTCGGCGAGACGGGCACTGAGCGCCAGCGCCCAGGGCGCGTGCACTTGGGCGCCGAAGGGGGAGTGCACCACGACGCGCCAGTCACCGAGCTCGTCGCGGAAGCGCTCGACGAGGATCGTCCGGTCGTCCGGCACGTGACCGCAGGCCCGGCGCTGCTCGTCGATGTACGCCAGCACGTTGTCCACGGCCCAGGTGTCCAGGCCTGCGGCCAGCAGTCTTTCCCGCGCGGCCTCGGGGGACAGCCCGCCGAGCTCGCGCAGGAAGGCGCCGAGGGCCCGGCCCAGCTCCAGCGGGCGGCCCAGCTGGTCGCCCTTCCAGAACGGCAGCCGTCCCGGAACGCCGGGCGCGGGCGAGACGAGAACCCGGTCGCGGGTGATGTCCTCGATCCGCCAGGACGTGGTGCCCAGCGTGAAGACGTCCCCGACCCGGGACTCGTAGACCATTTCCTCGTCCAGCTCACCGACCCGGCCGCCGCCCTTCTTCGGGTCGGCGCCCGCGAGGAAGACCCCGAAGAGCCCTCGGTCGGGGATGGTGCCACCGGAGGTGACGGCGAGCCGCTGGGCGCCTGGGCGGCCCGTGACCGTGCCCGCGACCCGGTCCCAGACCACGCGCGGGCGCAGTTCCGCGAAGGCGTCGGACGGGTAGCGGCCGGCCAGCATGTCGAGCACGGAGGTGAACGCCGACTCGGGGAGCGAGGCGAAGGGGGCCGCCCGGCGGGTCACGGCCAGCAGGTCGTCCGCCTGCCAGCTGTCCAGGGCGACCATCGCGACCAGTTGCTGGGCCAGCACGTCCAGCGGATTGGACGGGATGCGCAGTGCCTCGATGGACCCCTCCCGCATCCGCTCGGTGACCACTGCGGCCTGCACCAGGTCACCCCGGTACTTCGGGAAGACGACACCGGTGGAAACCGCCCCCACCTGGTGGCCGGCCCGGCCCACCCGTTGCAGCCCGGAGGCGACCGACGGAGGTGACTCCACCTGGATCACCAGGTCGACCGCGCCCATGTCGATACCCAGCTCCAGGCTCGAGGTGGCGACCACCGCGGGCAGCCTGCCCGCCTTGAGGTCCTCCTCGACCTGGGCCCGCTGCTCCTTGGAGACCGAACCGTGGTGCGCCCGTGCGAGCAGGGCGGGCGCACCCTTCGCGGCACCCGACTCGGCCATGATCTCGGCGGGTGAGTGGGCATCGGGCATCGTCTCGCCGGTGGCCCGCTCGTACGCGATCTCGTTGAGCCGGTTGCAGAGGCGCTCGGCCAGCCGGCGGGAGTTGGCGAACACGATGGTGGAGCGGTGCGCCTGGACGAGATCGGCGATCCGCTCCTCCACATGCGGCCAGATCGACGGCTTGTCCGCCTGGTCCGCGGTGTCCGGGCCGGTGGCGGGGGAGCCGCCGAGCTCGCCCAGATCCTCGACCGGCACGACCACCGACAGATCGAACTGCTTGGTGGAGACCGGCTGGACGATCTCCACCCTCCGCTGCGGGGAGAGGAACCGCGCCACTTCGTCGACCGGGCGGACCGTGGCGGACAGGCCGATCCGGCGGGCCGGCCGGGGCAGCAGCTCGTCGAGACGCTCGAGCGACAGGGCGAGATGGGCGCCACGCTTGGTGCCCGCGACGGCGTGCACCTCGTCCAGGATCACCGTCTCGATCCCGGCCAATGCCTCCCGGGCCGACGAGGTCAGCATCAGGAACAGGGACTCGGGTGTCGTGATCAGGATGTCCGGCGGCCTGGTCGCCATCGAACGGCGCTCGGCGGGCGGGGTGTCGCCCGAGCGGATCCCCACCCGTACCTCGGGCTCCGGCAGCCCGAGGCGCACCGACTCCTGGCGGATGCCGGTGAGCGGGGAGCGGAGGTTGCGCTCCACATCGACCGCGAGGGCCTTGAGTGGTGATACGTACAGCACCCGGCAGCGCTTCTTCGCCTCGGCGGGCGGCGGGACCGCCGTCAGCTGGTCCAGGGCGGCGAGGAAGGCCGCCAGGGTCTTGCCCGAACCGGTCGGGGCGACGACCAGTACGTCCGACCCCTCACCGATCGCCCGCCAGGCGCCCTCCTGCGCGGCCGTCGGCGCGCTGAAGGCGCCGGTGAACCAGCTTCGGGTCGCGGCGGAGAAGGAATCGAGTGCGGAGCCGGTCATGCCCCCATCGTGCACCCCGCCACTGACAACGGCCGCGAGCTGCGAGAATTCGGGTATGGCGGCAACTGCGGGACCGGGGGAGTGGGCGAGACACTGGCAGTACCCGGAACTGCCCGACCTCGACCTGCTGAGGGCCCGCTACGTCCGCCACACCTTTCCGCGCCACAGCCATGAGGGCTACGTTCTCGGCGCCGTCACCCAGGGCATCGAGGACGTCGCCCTGCCCGGCGGCACCGTCCACGCGGGCCCCGGCTCCGTCGTGATGATCAACCCGGAGGTGCCGCACACCGCCACGGCCGGTGTTCCCGAGGGGTGGGTGTACGCCACGATCTACCCGTCCGCACAGGTGATCAACGACATCGCGGCCGATACGACGAGCCTGCGCGGCACGGTCGGCTTCACGGAGACGGACGTGAGCGATCCGTACGCGGCCCGCCTCATCGGCGAGGTGCACCGCGCTGCGGAAGAGGGCAACGCACTCGCCGCCGACAGCGTGCTGCGGATCATGGTCACGCGCCTGCTCACCCGCCACGGCAGCCCCCTTCCCGTCCTCGAACCCAGGGCGGCGGGGGCGCGGGACGCCGAGCGGGCCCGCGCCGTGCTGGAGAGCCGGATGGCCGGGCCGCCCACCCTGGAGGCCCTGGCCACCGAGCTGGGCACCAGCCCGTTCGCCCTGCTGAGAGCCTTCAGGAAGCAGTACGGGATGCCCCCGCACACCTGGCTCACCGACGCCCGGGTCCGCCGTGCGCGCCGGATGCTCGACGCGGGCACGCCGCCGGCGGTGGCGGCCGCCGAGGTCGGCTTCACCGATCAGCCGCATCTCAACCGTCACTTCACCCGGATCGTTGGCGTGCCACCCGGCGCCTACCAGCGCGAACGTGCAAGAACGTACAAGACCGATCCCAAATCGCGCCGGTAGCGTTCCGGACGTGGCAGAACAGACAACACCTCAACGAGCCGGTGAGCCGGCCGGCGGCAGCGTGATCACCGCCGGCACCAAGCCGGACGCGGCCGTCGTACGGGACGCGCTCGGCGTCGGAATAGCCGTCGGGCTCTCCGGCTTCGCCTTCGGCGTCACCTCGGCCGGCTCCGGACTCAGCCTGCTGCAGACCTGCGTGCTCAGCCTCCTGGTCTTCACCGGCGCCTCCCAGTTCGCTCTGGTGGGCGCGCTCGCGGCGGGTGGCAACCCGTACACCGCGGCAGCAGGAGCCTTCTTCCTCGGAGTGCGCAACTCGTTCTACGGCCTGCGGCTGTCGCAGCTGCTCGCCCTCCCCCGCGCCGTGCGCCCCTTCGCCGCCCACTGGGTGATCGACGAGACGACAGCCGTGACGCTGCCCCAGCCCACCCGGCGCGCCGCCCGGATCGGTTTCACCGTCACCGGGCTCACGCTCTACGTCCTGTGGAACCTCACCACCCTGGTCGGCGCCCTGGGCGCCGGGGCGCTCGGTGACACCGACGCCTGGGGGCTGGACGCGGCCAGCCCCGCCGTCTTCCTCGCCCTGCTCGCGCCGATGCTGAAGACCACGACGGAGCGCGTCACCGCGGGGCTCGCGGTCGTCCTCGCCCTCGGTCTGCTGCCGGTGCTCCCCGCCGGGGTGCCGGTACTGGTGTCCGCGCTCGCGGCGCCCGTCGTCCTCTTTGTGAAGGGACGCGGCAAGGGGCCGGACCCGCAGCACCCCGAGAACGCGCCGAGCACGAAGGGCCCGCGCACGACCACGCCGGAGGACGGCCGATGAACGTCTGGATCGCCATCGCACTGACAGTCGCCGGCTGCTACCTCGCCAAACTCCTCGGCCTCCTGGTGCCCGCCGGAGCCCTGGAACGCCCCGTCGTGCAACGCCTCGCCGCGCTGCTGCCGGTGGCACTCCTGGCCGCCCTGACCGCGCAGCAGACCTTTGGCGACGGACAGCATCTGGTGCTCGACGCCCGGGGCGCGGGTCTCGCCGCGGCAGCGCTCGCGCTCGTCCTGCGCGCCCCCTTCCTCGTGGTGGTGGGCGCCGCCGTGGTCGTCACCGCCGCAGTACGCGCCCTCGGGTGAACGCGCGCGGCGGGGCGGGCCCGGGTCAGCCCAGGTGCCACCCGTGCGCGCGCAGCGTCTGCAACGCCCTGAGCGTCACCAGGGGCCGCCCCTCCAGAGCGGTCCCGGGCGCCCACTGCCGCCAGGTCACCGGCCAGCCGCCGTCCGCCTCCTGCCCGGCCGCGAGATGGTCCAGCGACAGCTCCATCTCCGCGTCGGTGAACCACCGGCGGGCGAGCGACTCCGGGGCGCGGGCGTAGTCGTACGGGAAGTGCTGCTCGCCCGGTGCGTAACCGGCCGCCACCGGGTACTGCGCCCGCTGCTCCGGATCCAGCACGGCGAGTCTCTGGTCGCGCACCAGGCGCCCCAGCCGATCGGCCGCGGCCTCGGCCCGTGAGCGGTCCGGGGCTCCGTCGAGAAAGGCGACGGCCGCCTCGATCTCGTACGGATGCGACACCTGAAGGGCGTCGACGGCGGCCCAGCAGAAGTCGGTGGCCCGGAACAGCCAGGCATGCCACACCGCGTTGCGGTGGAGCAGCCCGACAACGGGACCGGTGGCCAGCAGCTCCGCCGGCGGGTCGTCGACGATCGGAATGAAGGGCGCGGCCGGATAGCCGCGTTGCGAGGGGAGCAGGGCGGGCAGCGCCCCCTCCTTCGTGGACACGTCCGTAAGGAAGCGGCAGATCCGCTCCACCCGGATCCCGCTGCAGCGGCCGATGGAATCGAGCACGCTCAGCGCGTGGGCCGTGTGCAGCGGCTGACTGACGGGCCCGCGCAGATCGGGTTCGAGCGCGTGACCGTACCCGCCGTCCTCGTTGAGATAGGCGGCCAGCGCCGTTTCCACGGCATCGGCGCTTCCGCTCAGGAAGTGATGGGCGAACCGCCGCTGTTCGAGGACACGGGCCGTGAGCCAGATGAACTGCTCGGCACGGTTGAGGGGATTTTCTCCGGTTCCAGCCATGGACCGACCGTAAGCCGGTACGAGCTCCCGGCAAGGGCAGGCGGCCCGGCTGCACTCTCAGGAGCGGGATACTGAAGGCATGCGGTTGACGATTTTCTGGGAACGGATGGCTGACCACTTCGGCGAGGGCTACGCCGACTCCTTCGCGCGCGACCACGTGATGGCCGAGCTCGGAGGCCGCACGGTCCATGAGGCACTGGCCGCCGGCTGGGAGACCAAAGACGTCTGGCGCGGGGTCTGCACGGCGGTCGGCATCCCTGCGGACAAGCGCTGAGGCGCAGCTCAGCGCCCTCCTCCGGAGGCCGGTTGCCCGGGGTGCGCGCCGGGGTGCCGCAGCCGTAGGCGAGACTGGTTCCGTGGCACCGACAGACGAGACCGCTCAGACCCAGCCGCCCCTCACCCCGCCCGTCCCGCCGGTCGAGCCACCGGCCCCGCCGTCGGGTGCCGGTCCGGTCCGCATGCCTGCCTGGCTGCCGCGTGCGATGGTGCTGGCCCTCGCGCTCTACGCCTGCTTCCGGCTCGGCAGCTGGGCGTTCGACCAGCTCATCGGGCTGCTGATCAATGTGCTGATCGCCTTCTTCCTGGCGCTCGCCATCGAGCCCGCGGTGAGCCGCATGTCTGCCGCCGGTATGCGCCGGGGCCTCGCCACCTTCCTCGTCTTCCTCGCCGTGCTGATCGCGAGCGTCGGCTTCGTCGTGATGCTCGGCTCGATGCTCGCGGGGCAGATCGTCGACATGGTCGACGAGTTCCCCAAGTACCTCGACTCGGTGATCAACTGGGTCAACCAGACCTTCCACACGGAGCTCTCCCGGGTCGAGGTGCAGGACAGCCTGCTGCACTCCGACTGGTTGCAGAAGTACGTCCAGAACAGCGCGACCGGTGTGCTCGACGTGTCGACCACGGTGCTCGGCGGCCTGTTCCGGCTGCTGACGATCTTCCTGTTCTCCTTCTACTTCGCGGCCGACGGACCCCGGCTGCGCCGAGGGCTGTGCTCCGTGCTCCCGCCCTCCCGCCAGGCCGAGGTACTGCGGGCCTGGGAGATCGCGGTCGCCAAGACCGGCGGATACCTCTACTCGCGCGGCCTGATGGCGCTCATCTCCGGAATCGCGCACTACATCCTGCTGGCGGCACTCGGAGTGCCGTACGCTCCGGCGCTCGCGGTCTGGGTCGGGCTCGTGTCGCAGTTCATCCCCACGATCGGCACCTATCTGGCGGGCGCCCTGCCGATGCTGATCGCCTTCACCGTCGACCCCTGGTACGCCCTCTGGGTCCTCGGGTTCGTGGTGGTGTACCAGCAGTTCGAGAACTACGTGCTGCAGCCCAAGCTGACCGCCAGAACCGTGGACATCCACCCGGCGGTCGCCTTCGGCTCGGTGATCGCGGGCACGGCGCTGATGGGCGCCGTCGGCGCGCTGATCGCCATCCCGGCGGTGGCCACGCTGCAGGCCTTCCTCGGCGCCTACGTGAAGCGGTACGACGTCACGGACGACCCGAGGGTGCACGGTCAGCACCAGTGGCGGTTCGGCGAACCGCTGGCGGCGCGGCTGCGCCGCCTCCGGATTGCCCCGGAGAACGACGGCGGGCAGGGGCCGGGCACCGGCGAAGGGCCGGAAGAGGGCCAGGGGCCGGACACGGGCGAGGGGCCGCAGGGGCGGCGGCCGCGCTCCTGAGGCCGGCCCGCAGGGGCGCGGGCGCCGATTCCGGTCCCCGGTGCCCGTATCGCGGTGGCTTGAGTGTGATGCCCGATGGGCGGCATTGTTCCGACAATGCCTGATGCCGCAGCGCTATCCTGAGGGCGAGTCGGTGTGGTGTGGCGCGCTTGACACCAAAATCGAACATCCGTTCTCATGGGATTCCGGCCGGGTTTTGCCGGGCTCGACCGTGGAGTTGTCCACAGGCCGGGAGGACGTCGAGGCCCATTGTCAGTGGCAGGGGTTAGCGTCTGAGACGTGAAGCGATCGACTCAAGCAAATCGGGTGGAACCCATGGCAGGAAACGACCGCGAGAAGGCGCTGGACGCCGCACTCGCACAGATCGAGCGGCAATTCGGCAAGGGCGCGGTAATGCGCCTCGGCGAGCGGCCGAACGAGCCCATCGAAGTGATCCCCACCGGCTCGACGGCACTGGACGTCGCGCTCGGCGTCGGCGGCCTGCCGCGCGGCCGTGTGGTGGAGGTGTACGGGCCGGAGTCCTCCGGTAAGACGACGCTGACGCTGCACGCCGTGGCGAACGCGCAGAAGCTCGGCGGCACGGTGGCCTTCATCGATGCCGAACACGCCCTCGACCCCGAGTACGCGAAGAAGCTCGGTGTCGACATCGACAACCTCATCCTGTCCCAGCCGGACAACGGTGAGCAGGCCCTCGAGATCGTGGACATGCTGATCCGCTCGGGCGCCCTCGACCTGATCGTCATCGACTCCGTGGCGGCCCTGGTGCCCCGTGCGGAGATCGAGGGCGAGATGGGTGACTCGCACGTGGGTCTGCAGGCCCGGCTGATGAGCCAGGCGCTCCGGAAGATCACCAGCGCGCTCAACCAGTCCAAGACCACCGCGATCTTCATCAACCAGCTCCGCGAGAAGATCGGCGTGATGTTCGGCTCGCCGGAGACCACCACCGGTGGCCGTGCGCTGAAGTTCTACGCCTCGGTGCGCCTCGACATCCGACGGATCGAGACGCTCAAGGACGGCACCGACGCCGTCGGTAACCGCACCCGTGTCAA
This sequence comes from Streptomyces sp. 840.1, assembly GCF_003751445.1. NCBI lineage: Bacteria > Bacillati > Actinomycetota > Actinomycetes > Kitasatosporales > Streptomycetaceae > Streptomyces > Streptomyces sp. 840.1. The sequence goes on from NZ_RJUU01000001.1 coordinate 4,983,412, forward strand.
GGTCGTCAAGAACAAGGTCGCGCCGCCGTTCAAGCAGGCCGAGTTCGACATCCTCTACGGCCAGGGCATCAGCCGCGAGGGCGGTCTGATCGACATGGGCGTGGACCACGGCTTCGTGCGCAAGGCCGGCGCCTGGTACACGTACGAGGGCGACCAGCTCGGCCAGGGCAAGGAGAACGCCCGTAACTTCCTCAAGGACAATCCCGATCTCGCCAACGAGATCGAGAAGAAGATCCTGGAGAAGCTGGGCGTCGGTGTGCGGCCCGACGCGGCCCCCGCCGAGCCCGGAGCGGACGCTGCCGGCGCTGCGGCGGCTCCGGCCGACGCTGCGGCCAAGCCGGTGTCCGCCGCGGCCGGCAAGACCAAGCCGGCCAAGACGGCGGCGGCCAAGAGCTAGACCGTGACGCGTCGTACGGAGTGGCCGGGCACCGCCGCCGAGTCCGGCGAGGGCCCCGGCCCCGAATCCGCCGCCGGGCACACCACCGGATCCGGGTCCGGGTCCGATCTCCCTCACGAACCGGCAGCGGGGGCCGGCCGGGGCAGGGGATCGGGCTCGGGCTCCGGGTTCGGTGAAGGGGGCGGGCGCCGTTCCCGGTCCCGTTCCAGAAGCAGCGGCTCCCCCTCCTCGTCGAGGGCCGAGAAGGGGGAGCCGCGAGACCCGGTCGAGCAGGCGCGGGACATCTGTCTGCGGCTGCTCACCGGGACTCCCCGCACCCGCAAGCAGCTCGCGGACGCCCTACGCAAACGGGAGATCCCGGACGAGGCCGCCGAAGCGGTGCTGTCCCGCTTCGAGGACGTCGGGCTCATCAACGATGCCGCGTTCGCCGATGCCTGGGTGGAGTCCAGGCATCGGGGCCGGGGGCTCGCCCGCCGCGCCCTCGTCCGTGAGCTGCGGACCAAGGGTGTGGACACGACGGTCATCGACGAGGCCGTCGGCCGGCTCGACCCGGATCAGGAGGAGGCGACCGCGCGCGAACTCGTATCCCGCAAACTCCGCTCCACACGGGGGCTGGACCGGGACAAGCGGCTGCGCAGGCTTGCGGGCATGCTCGCCCGCAAGGGATACGGGGAGGGAATGGCCCTGCGCGTGGTGCGCAGGGCGCTCGAAGAAGAGGGCGAGGACACGGAAGGGCTGGACGAGCCCTTCTGAGCGGCCGGGCCGACCGGCCCACAGCTCACCGGCCCCGCCGGCCCGTCCGGTGAGCCGGGTTCCTCCTTACTGCCCGGCGCGGGCCGCGCGGTCGATGGTGGCGTCGATCAGTGCGACGGCGTCTGCGGCGGTGCGTCCGGGGTACCGGTTCCAGGGCCCGATCAGCCCGGTCCAGCCCTGCGAACGGAGCTCGGTGATCAGCCAGGCGCCGGCCCGGTCGACGGTGGCCGCCGAACCGTAGCCGAGCCGGTGCGCGGTGAGCATGGCACCGCACACACAGCGGGCGCCCCTCGCGTTGCGCAGCCGGTACGGGGTGTTCTGCCAGCCCCACTCGGTGAGGATCCGCCGCGCGTGGGCGAGATGGGTGGAGGGCCGTACCTCGGGCTGTCCGATGCGGCGCCAGGAGTGGAGCCGGTCGGGCAGTACCGCACCGAGGCGCCCGGGGAGCGGACGCTCGCGCGGTGCGGCGGCGGGCAGGGCACGGACCGTGTCCGCGATCAGCTGACCGACCGGCACGGACAGCAGGTCGCGCCAGTCGGCCGGGGCCGGGCCTGAGGCTGTGGCGGGGGCGGGCCGGTCCGGATCAGGCTCCGCCGTGACGGGATGTACGGGGCCGGAAGCCGTGCGGTCCCACCCTGTGACGATCTGCCGCCACGCGTCCGTGTCATGGAGACGAGCGGCCTGAACGTCCAGCTCGTCAGGGGTCAGGGCAGGGGGCAGAGCTGTGGTCGGCATCGGTGCGGGCTCCCCGTCGTAGCGGCCTTGTCGTTGAGCCGAATGTCCGTCCCGCACGGAGATCGCTCCACCGGAGCGAGGCCATCCGGGTGTGTCGCGAGGCATTCGGGCCGAAGAGGCCCCGGGGCGCGGGCCGGAGCAGGTTTCCCGCTGCGGGGGAAAGCCCCCGCCTCAAGACGGCAGGACGCTCCAGTGCGCCGGCACCCATGCACGGAGCAGGGTGTGAGGCACGCCGAAACAGCCCGGCACGGCCCGGCAGGTGGACCCGGCGAAGGCCTGGCAAGCGGGCCCCCGACACGGCCGGGCAAGCGGGCCCGGAAACGGCGGCGGCTCGGGCAACGACACCGCGGACGACAACGGAAAAGAGACGGTCGCATCATGATGCTGCGCTACGCACTGCGGACGATCGGACACCGCAAGGGGGGATTCCTCGGCGCGCTGCTGGCCCTCATGTGCGCCGCCGCCCTCGTCACCGCCTGCGGCACCCTGCTGGAGACCGGCCTGCGCGGACGCATCGCCACCGAGCGTTATGCCGCGACACCGCTCGTCGTCTCCGCCGATCAGAACGTCCATCAGACCACCGTCAAGCACAAGGGCAACGGAAAGACCAAGGTCAAGCACAAGGCGAAGCCCGTCGCCGAACGTGCCTGGCTTCCCGCAGGCGACGGCGACCGGCTCCGAGCACTGGAAGGCGTCCGCGCGGTCGTCCCCGAACTGACCTTCATCGCCCGGCCGCTCAGCCTCCCCGGGGGCGACGGAACCGCCGGACCCGTCTCCTACGGCCACGCCTGGAGCTCCGCCCCGCTCACCCCGTTCGCCCTCACCGCGGGCCGCGCCCCGGCCGCCCCCGACGACGTGGTGATCGACCGGGGCCTCGCCCGGCGGGCGGGCCTGACCGCCGGCGACCGGCTCACCGTGCAGTCCACCCAGGCCCCTCGCACGTACCGCGTCAGCGGCGTCGCGGCCCCGGAAGGCGGCGACCGGCTGCGGGAACAGACCTCGCTGTTCTTCTCCACGGCGGAGGCCGAACGCCTCGCCGCCCGGCCCGGCCAGGTCTCCGCGTTCGGGGTACTGCCCGCATCCGGCACGGACACCCGCCGGCTGAGGCAGCAGGTCGCACAGGCGCTCAGGGGGACGACAGCTCAGGTCGCCACGGGTGACGACCGTGGGCCGGTCGAATTCCTGGACGCGGCGGGCGCCCGGGTCAAGCTCGTCTCCATGGGGGCGGCCATGGGAGGCACCTCGCTGCTGGTCGCCGTGCTCGTCGTCGTCGGCACCTTCGCGCTCTCCGTCCAGCAACGCCACCGTGAACTGGCCCTGCTGCGCACCATCGCCGCCACCTCACGGCAGATCCGCCGCCTGCTCGGCCGTGAGGCGCTGGTGGTCGGTGCCGTCGCCGGGGTCCTGGGCGCGCTGGCGGGACTGCCGCTCGCCGCCTGGCTGCAGAGCCGATTCATCGACATGGGGGCGATCCCGGCGACCCTGGAGCGGACAGCGGGCATCTTCCCGGCCTGTGCGGCGCTGGCCGTCACCCTCATCGGCGCCTGGGCCGCCGCCCGGATCTCCGGCCGTCGCATCGCCCGGCTCCGGCCGGCCGAGGCCATGGCCGAAGCCTCGGTCGAGCGCACCCGCCCCGCCCGCGCGCGGACCGTCGCCGGTCTGGTCCTGCTCGTCGGCGGCGGCGTGCTGGTCGCCGTACTGAGCATTCTGCGCACCGAGGCCGCCTCGACCCCCGTCACCTTCCTGGCCGTGGTGGTGCTGGCCACGTCGGTGTCGCTCCTGGGCCCCTACCTGGTACGGGCGGCCTCCGCCGTACTGGGTCCGGTGCTCCGGCCTGCCGGGTCCATCGGGAAGCTGGCCAACGCGAACATCCGTGGGAACTCCACCCGGATGGCCTCCGTCGTCACCCCGCTCACCCTGCTCATCGGCATGACGTGCACGGTGCTCTTCATCCAGCCGACCCTCGGGGACGCCGCCCTGACCCAGGCCCGGGAGGGCACCCGCGCGACCTGGGTGCTGGGCGCGCAGGGCCCCGGTGTCCCGGCCGCCGCCGTCGACGCGGTGCGCGCGACGCCCGGTGTCACCGCTGCCACGGAGGTCGTCCGGACCACGGTCCGGGTCGGGCTCGACAAGTACCCGGCCCAGGGCGTCACCCCGGCCGGACTCGCCCGCACCTGGGACCCCGGGGTGACGAGCGGTTCGATCGCCGCGTTCACCGCGGGCCCGCGCACCGCGGCGATCAGCGAACTCGCCGCCGACCGGCTCGGCCTCCACACCGGCAGCAGACTGGACCTGCACCTCGGCGACGGCACGCCCGCCACCCTCACCGTGGCCGCCGTCTACCGAAGGGGCCTGGGATTCGGTGATCTGACGTTGCCTCACGACCTGGTCGCCCAGCACATGGACAACCCCCTGGCCGCCACCGTCCTGGTCTCCGGAGATGCCTCCCGCAGCGAACTGACGGCATCCGTAAAGAAGTTCCCCGGAATCGCGGTGCTGGCCCCGACGGCCGCCGACCGGCTCCAGGCGGACCGGCAGCAGAGCAACGCCGAGGTCAACTACCTGGCCATGGGCCTCGTCCTGGCCTTCACCGCCATCGCGGTGGTCAACACGCTCGCCATGTCGGTGTCCGAGCGCCTCAAGGAGTTCGCGCTGCTCCGGCTGGCCGGGGCGACGCGCCGCCAGGTGCTGCGGATGCTCCGTATCGAGACCCTGTCGGTGCTGCTGCTCGCCGCCGTTCTCGGTTCCGGAATCGCGCTCGCCGTGCTGACCGCGTTCAGCATCGGCATGACGGGCGGCGCGGCGCCCGCCGTTCTGCCGCTGGTGTACGCGACGGTGGTGGGCGCCGCGGCGCTGCTGGCCCTGACGGCCACGGCACTGCCGGGCCGCATGGCGCTGAAGGCCCGCCCGGTGGAGGCGGTCACGGCGGGCCAGTGACCGGGGGGCGGGCCCGCCCGTACCGGCGGCCCCGGGCGGGGCTCCCGGTCACACGTCGACCGGGAGCCCCGCCGCGCGCCAGGCCTGGAAGCCGCCCGCCAGATCGGTTGCCCGGTACAGCCCGAGCCGGTGCAGGGACTCGACGGCGAGGCTCGACGCGTAGCCCTCGTTGCAGATCACCACGACCCGTAGCCCGTGGCTCACCGCCTCCGCCGCGCGATGGCTCCCCTGCGGGTCCAGCCGCCACTCCAGCTCGTTGCGCTCGACGACCAGCGCCCCCGGGATCAGCCCGTCCCGCGCGCGCAGCTCCGCGTAGCGGATGTCGACGAGCAGGGCCCCGCCGGCGGCCGCCGCGCGGGCCTCCTCGGGCCCGAGCCGCTCGTATCCGGACCTGACCCGCTCCAGCAGCTCGTCGATCCCCACCCGCTGCGAACCGTCCGGCTGCTTGCCGTGCGCTCCCGTGGCTTCGTGCGGTGTGTGGCTCACTGCCAGTCCTCCGGGCTTTCGGTCTGTTCGAGGCGGAGTACCGCGCCCGTGCGGCTGTAGCGCCGGATCTGCGGAAGCGGCGGGTAGTACGCGTGGACGGAGACGGCGTGTTCGGCGGTGGACTCGTTCAGTACCTCGTGCACGTGGTGCCTGCCGAAGGCCCTGCCCTGACCTGCGGTCAGCTCCCGGGACCGGTCGATGTCCTCGGTCAGTTCGAGGGTCTTCCACCCGTCCGTCGGCAGCCGTGCCGCGAGCGAGTGCTCCTTGAGCGTGCCGCTCGCGGAGAGGAAGGCGCCGATCGAGTCGGCGTGGTCGTGCCAGCCGGTGCCGGTGCCGGGCGGCCAGCCGATCAGCCAGGCCTCACTGCCGCCCGGTCCGTCGAGCCGGATCCAGGTGCGGCCCTCGGGATCCAGGGGGAGCGAGGCGATGAGGGCGGCGTCAGCGGCGGTACGGCGGACGAAGTCGAGCAGTTCCGCAGCCGTCGGGCCGGAGGCCGGAGTGCGTACGGAAACCGGGAGCTCGGGGGCGGGAGTTGCGGGTACGGGGGCAGGAGAAGCAGACACGGGGACCGTCCTGAGAGTTCGCGTGGATGTCCTGCCGTACGTCATGACGCACGGCGGAGCAGAAGAAGGCGATTCAGCAGGACGGGCGACACACGCAGCCCGCATAGCGGAGCAGGTCCATATGGACCCTCCGCCACAGGCGCACATCGGTGTCGGTCATGTTCCGGAGTAGACCATGTGCGCCCGCGGGGGTCAATTGATGTCTGCGGTGCGGTCGGAGCGTTCGGACGTGCGGGCCGCACCGCCGCGCGCCGCGTCGGCCGCCGCCCGGAGCTCAGCGGGCCGTACCCCGCTGAACGACTCCGCCAGGTGACCGTCCGGCCTGACCAGCAGAACGGTGTGCGCGGACGCCCCCGGGTAGCTCTCCGCCACCAGCAGTTCGCCCTTCACCGGCAGGGCGTCCACCGCCTCGACGAGCCGGGGCATCACTCCGGCCCCCATCCAGTGCCGCCGGTCCCATACTCCAGTACCGGGGGCCACCAGGACGACCAGCAGCCGCCCCTGCCCCAGCCGTTCCCGGAGGCGTACGCGCGTGCCGTCGGGTGCCGTCACCCGCACATCGGCCACCGGCGCACCGGGGGGCGTACCCACGGACGCATGCGCCTCGGCGCGCGGGGGCGCAAGGGGGGACAGCGCGTAGGAAGGGGGCGCACCCAGGGGGCCACAGCCCAGATGCCCGTCGGTGAGCAGCGAATCGTGCCCCCGTGCGCTCCCCGGGACCAGGGTCCGCAGCCCTCCGCCGCCCCGCAGTATCGGCAGCGACTGGTCGGCGGCGCGCAGCCGTGCGGCGACCGCGGCCCGGCGCTCGGCCTGGTAGCTGTCGAGGAGTACGTCGGACGCGCCGTGGTGCCAGGCCAGCGCCAGCTTCCAGGCGAGGTTCTCGGCGTCCCGCAGCCCCTCGTCCAGCCCCTGGGTGCCGAGCGCACCCAGCAGATGGGCGGCGTCCCCGGCGAGGAAGGCCCGCTTCACCCGCCAACGCCGGGCGAGCCGGTGGTGCAGCGTGTAGACGCCGGTGTCCAGCAGCTCGTACGGGGGTGTCTCGCCGCACCAGCCCGCCAGGGTGTCCCGGACCCGGGCGACCAGGACGTCGGGGGTGACGAGCTCGCCGCGTGGCGGCAGCAGCCAGTCCAGCCGCCAGACGTCCTCCGGCAGCGGCCGCGCGGTCACCTCGGCGCCGCCGGAGCGCCATGGCGGCAGCCGGTGCAGCACGGCCTCGCCGGGCCAGGGCAGTTCGGTGCGCAGGGCGGCGACGGCATGCCGTTCCACCGCCGTGCGCCCGGGGAACCGGATGTCGAGGAGCTTGCGCACGGTGGACCGCGCCCCGTCGCAGCCGACCAGGTAACTCCCGCGCCACCAGGTCGAACCGGGCTCCCTGGTGTGCACGGTGACCCCGGCCGGGTCCTGCTCCAGCGTATCGACGCGGCTGTGCCGTGCCGTCCGTACGAGGCTCTGCGAGGCCACCGCGTCCCGCAGTCCGCGCACCAGGGCGTGCTGCGGTACATGGACCGGGGCGGCCGGCGCGTCCCCGGACGGCATGCCCTCACCGAGCGGCAGTTCACGTACCAGCTGCTTGCGGCGCAGGGACCGCCAGCCGGACCAGCGCAGGCCCTCGTCCTGGAGCGTCTTGCAGCCGAGCCGTTCCAGCAGCGCTGCGGTGTCCTCGCGGAGCACCACCGTGCGGGCGGGGCGCGTCTCCTCCTTGCCGGGGTCCTCGTCGAGGAGCACGGAAGGCACTCCCTGCGCCGCGAGGGCGAGCGACAGCACCAGGCCGACCGGCCCGGCGCCGACGATGATCACCGGGTCCACGGCGCGGCCCCCGGAACGTGTGCGGTCGGACGCGTGGCGGCGCACGGGCGGAGCGGACGGTCCGGAGCGGCCCCGGAGGCCGGGGACGGCGGCGACGGAGATGCGGCGGCGTAGGGGGCTCGGGGCGCGATCACAGAACGTATGCAACCTACTGCCGGTGCTTGCGTCAAGTGACACCGGAACGCGGCGAGGGGCGGTGGCGAATGCGCCACCGCCCCTCGGGGACCTCTGTTGATCAGCCGTCAGACGGCGCGTCCGTCATCAATGTTGAGCGACGGCGCACCGATCGTCTCCAGGTCGCCCCCCGGACCGGTGCCCACGACCGCGCCCGTGCTCTTCTTCGCGCGCCGGAGCCGCTGCTCCAGCCAGCTCGCGAACGAGGTGAGGGTGAAGTTCAGCGCGATGTAGATCACCGCGATGATCGTGAAACACGCGATGGTGTTCGCACCGTAGTTCGCGGCCATCGGCCGGACCGATGCCAGCAGCTCGGGGAAGCTGAGCACCGCGCCACCGAGAGCGGTGTCCTTCACGATCACCACGACCTGGCTGACGATCGCGGGCAGCATGGCGGTCACTGCTTGCGGCAGCAGTACGAAGAGCATGGTCTGGCCCTTGCGCATGCCGATCGCCTTGGCCGCGTCCGTCTGCCCCGAGGGGAGCGTCAGGATCCCGGCCCGCACGATTTCGGCGAGTACCGAGGCGTTGTAGAGCACCAGACCCGTGATCACTGCGTACAGCAGTCGGGTCTCCGGGTCGAGCTCGGTGTACTCGGAGTACGCCTGGTTGGCGATGACCATCAGGATCAGCACCGGGATGGCGCGGAAGAACTCCACGACCACGGCGGAAGGCACCCGCATCCACCGGTGCTCCGAGAGCCGGCCTATCCCGAACAGCGCGCCCAGCGGCAGCGCGATGATCAGGGCGAAGAACGCCGCCTTGATCGTGTTCTGGAAACCCGGCCAGATGAACGTCTCCCACGGCTGGGAGCTGGTGAAGAAGGGCTTCCACTTGATCCAGTCGAGCTGGTGCTTCGAGGCGAGACCGTCGTACACCCACCACACCACGGCCGCGGCGACGAGCACGAACAGGACGGTGTAGAGGATGTTCCGCCGCTTGGCGCGCGGTCCCTGGGCGTCATAGAGGACGGAACTCATCGCTTCACCGCCACCTTCTTGCTCACCCAGCCGAGGATGAGGCCGGTCGGGAGGGTCAGAACGATGAATCCGAACGCGAAGACGGCAGAGATCAGGATCAGCTGAGCCTCGTTCTCGATCATGCCCTTCATCAGGTACGAAGCTTCCATGACCCCGATCGCGGAAGCGACCGTGGTGTTCTTCGTCAGCGCGATGAGGACGTTGGACAGCGGATTGACCACCGACCGGAACGCCTGCGGAAGGATGATCAGCCGCAGTACCTGGGTGAAGCTCAGGCCGAGGGCGCGTGCCGCCTCGGCCTGGCCGACCGGCACCGTGTTGATCCCGGACCGCAGCGCTTCGCACACGAAGGCGGCGGTGTAGGCGCTCAGGGCGAGTACCGCGAGACGGAAGTTGACGTCCGTGATGTCGGACGCACCGAGGCTGATGTTGAGCGTCGAGTACAGCCCCAGAGAGGAGAACACAATGATCACGGTCAGTGGAATGTTCCGGACCACGTTCACATAGCCGGTCGCGAAACCGCGCATCAGGGGGACCGGGCTGACCTTCATGCCGGCCAGCAGCGTTCCCCATATGAGGGAGCCGAGGGCGGAGTAGACGGTGAGTTGCACCGTCACCCAGAAGGCCCCCAGCAGGTCGTAACCATCAAGAAAGTCGAACACGATCTCCCGCGCTTCCGCGTGTAGGAGGGCACGGCGCGCCGCCGTCAGTGGCGGCGCGCCCGGTCAGCCCTGCTTCACTTGACGACGTTGCCGATCTTGGGGGCGGGCTCGTTCTTGTAGTTCGCCGGGCCGAAGTTGGCCTTCACGGCCTTCTCCCACGAACCGTCCGAGACCATCTTGGTCAGCGCGTCGTTGATCTTCTTCTTGAGGTCGGCGTCGCCCTTCTTCAGGCCGATGCCGTAGTTCTCGTTGGTCATCTTGAGACCGGCCAGCTTGAACTTGCCCTTGTTGGCGTCCTGCGAGGCGTAGCCGGCCAGGATGCTGTCGTCGGTGGTCAGTGCGTCAACGGCCTTGTTCTCCAGGCCGGTCAGGCACTCCGAGTAGCCGCCGTACTCCTGGAGCTGGGCCTTCGGGGCCAGCGTGTCGTGGATGTTCTGCGCCGAGGTCGAGCCGGTGACCGAGCAGAGCTTCTTGTTGTTCAGGTCCTTCGCCGACTTGATCGAGGTGTCGTCCGCGCGGACCAGGATGTCCTGGTGGGCGAGGAGGTACGGACCCGCGAAGTCGACCTTCTTCAGCCGCTCGTCGTTGATCGAGTACGAGGCGGCGATGAACTTCACGTCACCGCGGTCGATCGACGTCTCGCGGTCGGCGCTCTTGGTCTCCTTGAACTCGATGTTCTTCGCGTCGTAGCCGAGTTCCTTGGCTACGTACGTGGCGACATCGACGTCGAAGCCCGTGAACTTGCCGTCCGGGGTCTTCAGCCCGATACCCGGCTGGTCGATCTTGATACCGATGGTGATCTTCTTGCCGCCGCCCGAACCGGACTCGTCGTCCTTCTTGTCGGAGCCACAGGCGGTGGCGGCCATGGCGAGGGCGAGCACGGCTGCCGAGGCGGCGGTGACCTTACGAAGCTGCATGGTGAAATTCCCTAGAGTTGACGCGATGTGCGTGATCAGCCGGCCCGGAAACCGGCGCTGAAGGCTCCATCAGTGGTGAAGGATCTTCGACAGGAAGTCCTTGGCCCGGTCACTGCGCGGGTTGCTGAAGAACTGGTCGGGCACGGCCTCTTCGACGATCTTTCCGTCCGCCATGAAGATGACCCGGTTCGCCGCGGAACGGGCGAAACCCATCTCATGGGTGACGACGACCATGGTCATTCCCTCGCGGGCGAGCTGCTGCATGACCTCCAGCACCTCGTTGATCATCTCCGGGTCGAGCGCGGAGGTCGGCTCGTCGAACAGCATGACCTTGGGGTCCATCGCCAACGCCCGTGCGATCGCCACACGTTGCTGCTGGCCGCCGGAGAGCTGCGAGGGGTACTTGTCGGCCTGGGTCCCGACACCCACCCGGTCAAGCAGTGAACGCGCCTTGTCCTCGGCCGCCTTCTTCTCCGTCTTGCGGACCTTGACCTGGCCCAGCATCACGTTCTCGAGCACCGTCTTGTGGGCGAAGAGATTGAACGACTGGAAGACCATGCCGACATCGGCACGCAGTCGCGCCAGCTCCTTGCCCTCCTCGGGCAGGGGCTTCCCGTCGATCGTGATCGCGCCCGAGTCGATCGTCTCCAAGCGGTTGATCGTGCGGCACAGCGTGGACTTCCCGGACCCCGAGGGCCCGATGACGACCACGACCTCGCCGGAGGCGATCGTCAGGTCGATGTCCTGGAGCACATGCAGCGCGCCGAAGTGCTTGTTGACGTTGCTCAGCACGACCAGGTCGCCGCCGGCCGCGGGTGCAGCGTCCTCGGCGCCCTTGGTCACTGAAACTCCGCTCATCGGCTTTTTGCTCCGTCCTCCTCGGTTGGCAAGGACCTTAGTGACGCAGTGCGACCAGCGTCATTACATCTGAGCGGAAATTGAGCATAACGATCCGGCCGCAACCGGACACTCCGTGTGAACGGGACGTCACGCGGGCCGTCCGGGCGTACCGGGTGCATAACGGAAACATCGATGCAACCGGCAGGCACTTGACTGGCCCACCGGTCATCGGAGTGGATGCCTTGGTACACCCTGACGTGAAACGCCTCGATACGGGGAAGTGACCAGGGGGCGTACGCGACCGCACCGACCCCGCGACCCCGGAGAGGGGGCCCATGAGACTGCTGCTCGTCGAGGACGACAACCACGTCGCCGCCGCCCTGTCCGCCATCCTCGGCCGGCACGGCTTCAAGGTGGTGCACGCCCGCAGCGGCGAGGAGGCCCTCCAGGCGCTCCTCCCCACGGACGCGGAACCCTTCGGCGTCGTACTCCTCGATCTCGGGCTGCCCGACCAGGACGGCTACGAGGTGTGCGGGAAGATCCGCAAGCGCAGTGCCGTACCGGTGATCATGGTGACCGCGCGGGCCGACGTCCGCTCGCGCATCCACGGGCTGAACCTCGGCGCGGACGACTACGTGACCAAGCCGTACGACACCGGCGAGCTCCTCGCCCGTATCCACGCCGTCAGCCGGCGCAAGCCCGCCGCGGACGACACCGGGCCCACGCCCGTCGCCGCGCTGCGCCTGGGCCATGTGCACATCGAGCTGCCCACCCGGCGGGTCAGCGTCGACGGCAGCGAAGTCCAGCTCACGCGCAAGGAGTTCGACCTGCTCGCGCTCCTCGCCCAGCGGCCCGGTGTGGTGTTCCGCCGCGAGCAGATCATCAGCGAGGTCTGGCGCACGAGCTGGGAGGGGACGGGACGCACGCTTGAGGTGCACGTCGCCTCGCTGCGCGCCAAGCTGCGGCTGCCCGCACTGATCGAGACGGTGCGCGGGGTCGGCTACCGCCTCGTCGCCCCGTCCGCGTAGAGGCGTACGTCTCCGGTGCGCACCAGGCTGCTTCCGCTGCTCATCGTTCTCATGGCGAGTGTTCTGCTCGCGCTGGGCTTCCCGCTGGCCGTCAGTGTGGCCGCGGCCCAGCAGCAGGGCGTCGTCATCGACCGCATCGACGACACGGCACGCTTCGCCGCACTGGCTCAGTTCATCACCGAACGCACCCACGGCTACGACGAGCGGCAGCGCACCCTCCAGACCGAACTGGAGACGTACGACTCGGTCTACGGCATCCGGGCGGGGGTCTTCTACCGTGACGACTCCGCGATGGCGAAGGCCCCGGCGACCTGGCGGCTGCCCGTCGAGGGGGAGGGCCGCGAGGCGTTCAACGAGGCGCTGCTCGGCCGTCGCAGCCACGATCCGCCGCAGGTCTGGCCCTGGCAGGACGGCCGGGTGGTCGTCGCCTCGCCCGTCGTGCGCGACGGTGACGTGGTCGCCGTCGTCGTCATCGACTCGCCCACCGCGCAGATGCGTTCCGACACCCTGCGCGGCTGGCTGCTGATCGCGGCGGGCGAGGTGGTCGCGATGCTGGTGGCCGTCGGCGCGGCGATCCGGCTCACCGGCTGGGTCCTGCTTCCGGTGCGGACCCTGGACGTGGCCGCCCACGACATCGCCAGCGGCCGGATGCGCTCCCGGGTGGCGGCCTCCGGCGGGCCGCCGGAACTCAGGCGGCTGGCCCGCTCGTTCAACGAGATGGCCGACAACGTCGAGGACGTGCTGGAGCAGCAGCGCGCCTTCGTGGCGGACGCCTCGCACCAGTTGCGCAATCCGCTGGCCGCGCTGCTGCTGCGGATCGAGCTGCTCGCCCTCGAACTCCCGGAGGGCAACGAGGAGATCGCCTCCGTGCGCACCGAGGGAAAGCGGCTCGGCCAGGTCCTCGACGATCTCCTCGACCTGGCTCTCGCCGAACACGCGGCGGCCGATCTCCAGCTCACCGACATCGGCGCCCTCACCGCCGAACGCGTCATGTCCTGGCGGCCGGTGGCCGAGGAGAAGGGCGTACGGCTCCGGGCCGACGGCGCCCCCGCCGTCACCGCCTGGACGGATCCCATCGCCCTGTCCAGCGCACTCGACGCCATCATCGACAACGCGCTCAAGTTCACGCCCGCCGAGGAGGAGGTCCGGGTCACGGTCGCCTCCGGCGGCGAAAGCGTGACCGTCGTTGTCGCGGACCGCGGACCCGGCCTCACCGAGCAGGAGCTGGAGCGCGTCGGAGACCGCTTCTGGCGCAGCTCCCAGCACCAGAACGTACGGGGATCAGGCCTCGGCCTCTCCATCTCGAAGGCGCTCCTGGCCGCCTGCCGGGGCACCATCGCCTACGAGCGCCACGAACCGCACGGCCTGCGGGTGACGGTGTCCGTGCCCCGCAACGGCCCGCACGGCTGATCCGGTCGGCACGGCTGAGCAGGCGTCCCGGTTGAGCCGGTCGGCACGTCTGATCCGGTCCGGCCGGACCCTCCGCTCAGGGCTTCACCGAGCGGTAGTAGCGCTTGGCCCCTTCGTGCAGCGGCAGCGGATCGGTGTAGATCGCGGTCCGCAGATCCACCAGCTGCGCGGCGTGCACCTCGCGTCCGATCCGGTCCCGGCTGTCGATCACGGTCCGGGTGAAGGCCTCGGTCATCGCCGCGTCCGTACGGTCGGTGGTCACCAGCACGTTGGCGACCGCCACGGTGGGCACGGCCTGGCCCTGCTGCGCGTTGCGGTAGGCGTCGGCGGGCATCACGGCCGAGCGGTAGAAGCGGGTGGAGCCGCCCGCCGCCTGGAGCTGCTTGATCAGCTTGTCCTCCAGCGGGATCAGCCGGATCGCGAACCGGTCCGAGAGATCCGCCACCGCGGTGGTCGGCAGCCCGCCGGACCAGAAGAACGCGTCGAGCTTCCCGTCCTGAAGCAGCTTCGGCATGGTGTCGATGCCCGCCGGTATCGCCGTCACGTCCTTGACGGGGTCCAGCCCGGCGGCGGTCATCAGCCGGTCCGCGACCAGCCGCACCCCCGAGCCCGGCTGGCCGACAGCGACCTTCTTGCCGCGCAGGTCGGAGACCTTGCGGATCTCCGAGCCCCGGTCCACGACCAGCTGTATGTAGTCGTCGTACAGCCGGACACAGCCGCGCAGCCGCTCGGCGCCCGGCTTCCCGTCCCGGAGGTAGGTGGCCACGGCGTCGGTGGTCGCGATGGTGAAGTCGGCCTTGCCCGTCGCCACCCGGGCGATGTTCTGCTGGGACCCCTCGCTGGTCTGCAGCTCTATCGACACATCGGGCAGATCCTTGGCCAGCGCGCCCTTGAGCCGCTCGCCGTAGCGCTGGTAGACGCCGCTGCGCACGCCCGTGCTGAACGACAGGCTCCCGGTCGGTGCGGAGTCCCGGAGCGGAAGCAGCCACCACAGGAGCAGCCCGAGCACGACGACGAGGGCGGCGCCCGCCCGCAGGGAGCGACGCCGGCCGATTCGGGACAGTGCCGCCGGGAACATGGCGGCGATCCTGCCAGGTCATTCCCGGCCATGGCCAGGGGTGCCGGCGGATCTCCCGTGCTCCACCGCGGCCGGGAGGGGCGTCCGGAAGCCGCCCGCGGCGGGAGGTGTCCGGGCAGCGCCTACCCTTGTCGCATGAGCAGCGGCAACCGGAGCGAAGCAGTGGACGTCAGAAAAAGCTACGAGGTGCGCACCTACGGGTGCCAGATGAACGTCCACGACTCCGAACGGCTGTCGGGGCTGCTTGAGGACGCCGGCTACGTACGGGCCCCCGAGGGCTCCGACGGCGACGCCGACGTCGTCGTCTTCAACACCTGCGCGGTGCGTGAGAACGCCGACAACAAGCTCTACGGCAACCTCGGCCGGCTCGCCCCGATGAAGACGAAGCGCCCCGGGATGCAGATCGCGGTCGGCGGCTGCCTCGCGCAGAAGGACCGCGACACCATCGTCGCCCGCGCCCCCTGGGTCGACGTGGTCTTCGGCACGCACAACATCGGCAAGCTGCCCGTGCTGCTGGAGCGCGCCCGTATCCAGGAGGAGGCGCAGATCGAGATCGCCGAGTCCCTGGAGGCGTTCCCCTCGACGCTGCCCACCCGCCGTGAGTCCGCGTACGCGGCCTGGGTCTCCATCTCCGTCGGCTGCAACAACACCTGCACCTTCTGCATCGTCCCTGCGCTGCGCGGCAAGGAGAAGGACCGCCGGACCGGCGACATCCTCGCCGAGATCGAGGCCCTGGTCGCGGAGGGCGTCTCCGAGATCACCCTGCTCGGGCAGAACGTGAACGCCTACGGCTCCGACATCGGCGACCGCGAGGCCTTCTCGAAGCTGCTGCGCGCCTGCGGGCGGATCGAGGGCCTGGAGCGGGTCCGCTTCACCTCGCCGCACCCGCGCGACTTCACGGACGACGTGATCGCCGCGATGGCCGAGACCCCGAACGTGATGCCGCAGCTGCACATGCCGATGCAGTCCGGCTCGGACACGGTCCTGAAGGCGATGCGCCGCTCCTACCGGCAGGAACGCTTCCTCGGGATCATCGAGAAGGTGCGTGCCGCGATGCCGGACGCCGCGATCTCCACCGACATCATCGTCGGCTTCCCCGGCGAGACCGAGGAGGACTTCGAGCAGACGATGCACGCCGTACGGGAGGCGCGCTTCGCCAACGCCTTCACCTTCCAGTACTCCAAGCGCCCCGGCACCCCGGCCGCCGACATGGAGGGCCAGATCCCCAAGGAGGTCGTCCAGGAGCGGTACATGCGCCTGTCCGTCCTCCAGGAGGAGATCTCCTGGTCGGAGAACAAGAAGCAGGTCGGCCGCACGCTGGACGTCATGGTCGCGGAGGGCGAGGGCCGCAAGGACGGCGCGACACACCGCCTGTCCGGCCGGGCCCCCGACAACCGCCTCGTGCACTTCACCAAGCCGGACCAGGACGTACGGCCCGGCGACGTCGTGACCGTCGAGATCAGCTACGCCGCGCCGCACCACCTGCTCGCGGAGGGCGCACCCGTCGGGGTCCGGCGGACCCGGTCGGGCGACGCCTGGGAGAAGCGCAACGCCGCCTCGGCCGCCAAGCCCGCCGGCGTCATGCTGGGCCTGCCCGGCATCGGCGCCCCGGCACCGCTGCCCGCCGCCTCGGCCCCGGGCTGCGGCTGCGACTGACAGCGGTGGCGGGCGGCTGCGGCTGACGGCCGGGCGGCGCCCAGCCAGTACGCTGCCCACCATGCTTGTCGCCGCCGCTGTCTGCCCCTGCCCGCCCCTGCTGGTCCCCGACGTCGCCGCCGGTGCCGCGCCCGAGCTCGACGCCGCGCGGACCGCGTGCACCGACGCACTGGGCGTGCTGGCCGCCTCCCGGCCGGATCTGCTGATCGTGATCGGCCCGGCGGACCTCGCGGGCCGAGGGTCCCATCCCGAAGGCGCCACGGGTTCGTTCAAGGAGTTCGGCGTCGATCTCCGGGTGCGGCTCGGGCGGGACCTGGACACGGTCGCCGGGCGGCCGCTCCCGGCGTCGCTCGCCGTCGGCGCCTGGCTGCTGGCCCGCACCGGGTGGGCGGACGCGCCGGTCGAGGCGCTGGGCGTGGGGGAGTCGCTGGAGGCCGCCCGCTGCGCGGATGCCGGGCGGGCGCTGGCCGCGCGGGCGGACCGGGTGGCGCTGCTGGTGATGGGTGACGGGAGTGCCTGCCGCACGCTCAAGGCCCCGGGCTACCTGGACGAGCGCGCCACCGAGTTCGACGCGGCGGCCGCGCGGGCCCTGGGCGCGGCGGACACCGGTGCGCTGACCGCGCTGGACGAGGCGCTGGCACGCGAGCTGAAGGCCGCCGGCCGCGCCCCCTGGCAGGTGCTCGCGGGGGCAGCGGAGGGAGCCGGACTCGACGGCCGCCTGCTGTACGACGACGCGCCGTACGGCGTGGGCTACCTGGTCGCCGCCTGGTCCTGACCCCCGGCACCCGGGGGTCAGGAACCCGCAGGCTCCCGTACGCGACAGTCCAAAAGCGGCCCGCAGGCTCCCGTACGCGACTGCACGGCACACGGCACACGGCACACGGCATACGACACACGGCGGCCGCGGAGCGCTGTCGCTCCGCGGCCGCCACGGTGTCCTGCCGGACCGGGGTCAGGAAGCGGGCGGGGTGGTGCCCCCGTCCTTGTGGGACAGCTTCTCCACCGCGTCCTTGGCCTTCTGGGTGCCGGACACGATCTTGTCGCTGTACTTGCCCTTGGTCTTCTCGTCCACCGTCCGCGCGGCCTTGTCGAGCCCCTGGTCGATCTTGCCCCCGTGCTGCTGCGCGAGGTCGCTGACCTTCTCCTTCGCCGGGCTCAGCTTCGCCTTCAAATTGTCCATGAAGCCCATCGGACACCTTCTCTGCTGGGGGAGTGCGTGCGTACGCGTCTTCTCTCCGGCCCGGGTACCCGCCGTGCTGCCGCGCACTCCCTGAACCGTGAGAAAACACCCATATCTGCTTCGCATTTTACTTGACGGGCTGTCCGGACGCGCCGCCCTCCCGCCCGTCACGTCATCCGTTCAGGAACGGGCCGCCGGTTTGCGAGACTGTGCCAGTGAGAAGCCCAGCTCCCGCACCGCGGGTCATCGCCGTCGTCGGTCCCACCGCAGCCGGAAAGTCCGACCTGGGGGTGTTCCTCGCCCAGCAGCTCGGGGGCGAGGTGGTCAACGCCGACTCCATGCAGCTCTACCGGGGGATGGATATCGGCACCGCGAAACTGACGGTCGAGGAGCGCGGGTCCGTCCCGCACCTGCTGCTGGACATCTGGGACGTCACCGAGGCCGCCAGCGTCGCCGAGTACCAGCGGCTGGCCCGCACCGAGATCGACCGGCTGCTCGCCGAGGGCCGCACCCCGGTCCTGGTGGGCGGCTCCGGGCTCTACGTGAAGGGCGCGATCGACGCCCTGGAGTTCCCCGGTACGGACCCCGGCATCCGGGCCGCACTGGAGGCGGAGCTCGCGGAACGCGGCTCGGGCGCGCTGCACGCCCGGCTCGTCGCGGCCGACCCGGAGGCGGGCCGCGCCATTCTGCCGAGCAACGGGCGGCGGATCGTCCGGGCCCTCGAAGTCATCGAGATCACAGGCAAGCCCTTCACCGCCAACCTCCCCGGTAACGATGCGGTCTACGACACCGTCCAGATCGGCGTCGACGTGGCCCGCCCCGAACTCGACGAGCGCATCGCCCTGCGGGTCGACCGGATGTGGGACGCGGGACTGGTCGACGAGGTGCGTGCGCTGGAGGGGCGGGGGCTGCGGGAGGGGCGCACCGCCTCACGGGCGCTCGGCTATCAGCAGGTGCTCGCCGCGCTGGCCGGGGAGTGCACCGAGGAGGAGGCGCGCGGCGAGACGGTGCGCGCCACCAAACGCTTCGCGCGCCGTCAGGACTCCTGGTTCCGCCGCGACCCGCGCGTCCACTGGCTGAGCGGCGCCGCCGAGCACCGCGGGGAACTCCCGGGCCAGGCGCTGGCGTTGGTCGAACGGGCGGTTACAGCCTGATCACGTGATGGCATCGGGAAGCCCTGCCCGTCAGTTCGGCGAGCCGCGGCGTGCCATCATCGAGCATCGATCGACCAGTGGAGTCCGAGTTGGGAGGGCGCGTGGCGATGGAGGCCGGCCCTCGCGACACAGAACAAGACGCACCGGACACGCAGCACGAGGCAGGAAGCTTGAGCCCCGACGGGCCCGATGAGCTCGAAGTGACCCCCGAGGTCCAGGTCGAGCTGCGCCCCGCCCGACGGCTGCGTATCTGGCAGCTCGCGCCGATCGTCACGCTCGCCGCGATGGGATCGCTGATGTTCGCCTTCCCGCTCGCCTTCGAGTTCGGCGACGGCGGCGCGGTCGTCGCCATGCTGGGGCTGCTGATCAGCTGCTGCGCCGCCGGCTGGGGAATGATGGCGGCACGCCGCGTCGGACACACCTGGCCCGGCCTGCCGTCCAGGGGCTCGGGCGAGCGGCCCGACTGGCGCGTGATCGTGCTGTACGTCGCGGTGTGCGCGGCACTGGTCGCGCTGGCCGTGTGGCGCGTGGCGCGGCTGCGTTCCTGAACGGCGACGGCCGGCCGCGTTCCTGACGGCGGCGGGCCGGCCGCTTCGGCCGGCGCCGCCGGGCCAGGCGGTTTTCGGCGCTGTCGGCATCGCCTCGTACAGTTGTCCCGTGACCACCTCGCAGATCGACTTCCTCAAGGGCCACGGCACCGAGAACGACTTCGTGATCCTTCCGGACCCGGACAACGCCCTCGACCTGCCCGCTTCCGTCGTGGCCGGGCTCTGCGACCGCCGGGCCGGCATCGGCGGGGACGGGCTGCTGCACGTCGTGCGGTCCGCCGCCCACCCCGAGGCGCGGGCGATGGCGGACGAGGCCGAGTGGTTCATGGACTACCGCAACGCGGACGGCTCGGTCGCCGAGATGTGCGGCAACGGCGTACGGGTCTTCGCCCACTACCTCCAGCGCTCCGGCGCGGTCGAGGAGGGCGATCTCGCGGTCGCCACCCGCGGCGGCGTGAAGAAGGTGCACCTCGCCAAGGACGGCGACATCACCGTCTCCATGGGCCGCGCGCAGCTCCCGGCCGCCGGAGTCACGGTCACCGTCGGCGGACGGCGCTGGGACGCCCGCAACGTGAACATGGGCAACCCGCACGCGGTCGCCTTCGTCGACGACCTGGCCCACGCCGGTGACCTGTTCTGCGAGCCGTCCTTCGGCCCGGCCGAGGTCTACCCCGACGGGGTCAACATCGAGTTCGTCGTGGACCGCGGCCCCCGCCATGTCGCGATGCGCGTCCATGAGCGCGGCTCGGGCGAGACCCGGTCCTGCGGCACGGGCGCCTGCGCCGTCGCCGTCGCCGCCGCCCGCCGGGACGCGGCCGACCCCGCGCTGACCGGCACCCCGGTCACGTACACCGTCGACCTCCCCGGCGGCACGCTGGTGATCACCGAGCACCCGGACGGCGAGATCGAGATGACCGGACCCGCCGTGATCGTCGCAGCGGGCAAGATCGATCCGGCCTGGCTCGAAACGCTGAACGGATAGCGCTTCGCTCGAATGGGTGATCCGTTTCACGCTGGGCGAGAGCCGGACTCCGCCACGTGGTGGGGTCGGTAGCATCAAGCACCGGCCCGGAGGCGCGACCGCACCTATCCACCGCCGGTCGACGTCGCCGGAGGTGCCCCATGAGCGCAGAGGCCACCAACCCAGGTGCTCCCATCCGCAGGCGGGGCCGTCCCCGGATCGACCTCCGCAGACTCGGGCGGGTCGCCCTGCTCGGCCCGGTCTCCCGGGACCGGCTGCCGGACGCCATCGGCCATGTGGCCGAGGCGCACCGGGCCCACCACCCCGACGCCGACCTCACCGTCCTGCGCCGGGCCTATGTCCTCGCGGAGACCTCGCACCGCGGACAGATGCGCAAGAGCGGCGAGCCGTACATCACACACCCGCTGGCGGTCACGCTGATCCTCGCGGAACTCGGCGCCGAGACCACGACGCTGACGGCCTCCCTGCTGCACGACACGGTCGAGGACACCGAGGTGACCCTCGACCAGGTGGGGGAGCAGTTCGGTGACGAGGTCCGCTATCTCGTCGACGGCGTCACCAAACTGGAGAAGGTCGACTACGGCGCGGCGGCCGAGCCCGAGACCTTCCGCAAGATGCTGGTGGCCACCGGCGACGACGTCCGGGTGATGTCGATCAAGCTCGCCGACCGGCTGCACAACATGCGCACGCTCGGCGTGATGCGACCCGAGAAACAGGCCCGGATCGCCAAGGTCACCCGCGACGTGCTGATCCCCCTCGCGGAACGGCTCGGCGTGCAGGCGCTCAAGACCGAGCTGGAGGACCTCGTCTTCGCGATCCTCCACCCCGAGGAGTACGCACACACGCACGCCGTGATCTCCGCCGCCACCCGAGGAGCGGACCCGCTCACCGCCATCGCGGGCAACGTCGCCTCGGTACTGCGGGAGGCCGGCATCCCCGCCGAAGTCCTCGTCAGGCCCAGGCACTTCGTCTCCGTGCACCGGGTCGGCATCAAACGCGGCGAACTGCGCGGCACCGACTTCGGCCGGCTGCTGGTCCTCGTCGGGGAGGACGCCGACTGCTACGGCGTCCTCGGTGAGCTCCACACCTGCTTCACCCCGGTGATCTCCGAGTTCAAGGACTTCATCGCGGCCCCCAAGTTCAACCTGTACCAGTCGCTGCACACCGCCGTGGTGGGACCCGAGGGTGAGGTCGCCGAAGTCCTCATCCGCACCCACCGCATGCACAAGGTGGCCGAGGCGGGCGTCATCGCCCTCGGCAATCCGTACGCCGCGGACAGCGGTGCGCAGAGCGCCGAGCCGGCCGACGGCGAACGGGCCGACCCGACCAGGCCCGGCTGGCTGTCCCGGCTCCTGGAGTGGCAGCAGTCCGCCACCGACCCCGACACCTTCTGGACCACGCTCCGCGCCGACCTCGCCCAGGACCGCGAGATCACCGTCTTCCGCACCGACGGCGGCACGCTCGGCCTGCCCGCGGGCGCCAGCTGCGTGGACGCCGCCTACGCCCAGTACGGGGACGCTGCGCACAGCTGCATCGGGGCCCGGGTGAACGGCCGGCTGGCAACGCTCGGGACCGCCCTCGGCGACGGCGACACCGTGCAGCTGCTCCTGGCCGAGGACGCCGCGTCGGGGCCCTCACCCGGCTGGCTCGACCACGCCAGGACCCCCACCGCCCGGATCGCGATCACCGGCTGGCTGGATGCCCACCCGCAGGACGCCGAGGCCGCGCCCGCCGACCCCAGGCCCGGACCGCAGCCCGCGCCGCCCGGATCAACCGGCTCCGCCGGCCGCGCCGCGAGCGCCCTGGTCGACCGCCCGGACGCCACCGTACGGCTGGCCGGCTGCTGCACCCCCGTACCGCCCGACGACGTCACCGGCTTCACCGTGCGGGGCGGCGCCGTAGCCGTCCACCGGCTCACCTGTCCGGCAGCGGCCCGCATGGAGGCCGTCGGCCGGGTACCGGTCGCGGTGAGCTGGGGCGAGGCGTCCGAATGCCGGGTGACGCTGGTCGCGGAGTCCTTCGGACGGCCCCGGCTGCTGGCCGACCTCACCGAGGCGATCGCCGGGGCGGACGCGGCGATCGTCTCCGCCACCGTCGAACCGCCCAGCGAACAGCGGGTGCGGCACACCTACACCCTGCAACTCCCCGACGCCGCAGGGCTGCCCGCGCTGATGCGCGCGATGCGCGACGTACCGGGGGTGTACGACGTGAGCCGCGCCCAGCACCCGGCCGCCGTTCTCTGACCGAGGCGGCCCCGGCCGGGGCCGGTGCTGTCGCGCCGCGACGGATCTCGTTCGAGTGGCGCGGCGCGCGCCGTCCCGTGACGGGCGGGGCGACGCTGGTAGCCGTAGTCCATGCCGTTCCTCTCCCGCCGCCTGCGGGCCGCTCTGCTGGCCACCGCGTCGGCCGCACTCGTCGCCGCCACCCTGCCCGCCCCGGTGCCGCTCGGCATCGGTGACCCGCTCTTCCCCCACCTCGGCAACCCCGGGTACGACGTACTCGCCTACGACCTCGGTCTCGACTACCGGGGCAGCAACAGCGAACCGCTCGAAGCCGTCACCACGATCGACGCGCGGACGACCGCGCCGCTGGACCGGATCAACCTCGACTTCACCCGGGGCACCGTGCACTCGGTCACGGTCAACGGCCTGCGCGCCGACTACACGCTGCAGGACGAGGACCTGATCATCGAGACGCCCGGCCGGCTCCCGGCCGGCGTGCCGCTGCGGATCACCGTCCGGCACACCAGCGATCCCCGGGGCGAGCGGAACAGCGGGGGCTGGGTGCGGACGGCCGACGGACTCGTCATGGCCAACCAGGCCGACGCCGGGCACCTGGTCTTCCCCAGCAACGACCACCCCGCCGACAAGGCGTACTTCACGTTCCGGATCACCGCCCCCGAGGACCGGACCGTGGTGGCCAACGGTGTGCGCACCGGACGCACCGGGCACGGCGACCGCACCACCTGGACGTATCGCACCGAACACCCGATGGCCACCGAACTCGCCCAGGTCAGCATCGGGAAGTCCGCGGTCGTGCGGCGGACCGGCCCCCACCGGCTGCCGGTCCGTGACGTCGTGCCGGCCGCCGACCGGAAGCGGCTGGAACCGTGGCTGAGCAAGACCCCCGGTCAGCTGGAATGGATGGAGAAGCAGGTCGGCCGCTACCCCTTCGAGAACTACGGCGTGCTGATCGCGGACGCCGACACCGGCTTCGAGCTGGAGACCCAGACCCTGTCGCTCTTCGAACGCCGCCTGTTCACCGATCCGCGCTTTCCCGAGTGGTACGTGGACTCCGTCATGGTCCACGAGCTGGCCCACCAGTGGTTCGGCGACAGCGTCTCGCCGAGGACCTGGTCCGATCTCTGGCTCAACGAGGGACACGCCAGCTGGTACGAGGCGCGCTACGCGCAGGAGCACGGCGGCAGGACGCTCGAACGCCGGATGCGCGACGCCTACACCTACTCGGACGCCTGGCGCGCCGACGGCGGGCCGCCCGCACGGCCCGACGCACCCGCCCCGGGCAAGAAGATCAGCCTGTTCCGGCCAGTGGTCTACGACGGCAGCGCGCTGGTCCTGTTCGCGCTCCGCCAGGAGATCGGCCACAGCGCCTTCGACCGGCTGGAGAGGCTCTGGGTACGCAAGCACCGCGACTCCAACGCCGCCACCCAGGACTTCATCCGGCTGGCGACCCAGGTCGCCGGACGCGACCTGGCCACGTTCTTCGACGGCTGGCTGTACGGGACGAGCACGCCCCCCATGCCCGGCCACCCGGACTGGCACACCGCGGCACCGGCGGGCGGCGGAAAGACGTGACAGGCCGGGAAACCCGGCCGTGACGGGCCGGAAAACCCGGGTGACGGGCCGGGCGCGCCATGCAACCATCGACAGGTCGCCGCAGCGCCGGACCGGAGCGCTCCCCGCGCGGGAATCATCCGGGAGGGTCACGCGTTGTGACTGTTGCAGACCATTCCTACCGACGTAAGGATCCAATGACCTCCTCTTCTTCCCTTCCCCAGGACGCGCAGGATGCGCAGAGCGCCACGGAGAACGTGACCGAGAGCCTCACCGAGCCCCTTCGGGCCGACGCCCTGATGGAAGAGGACGTCGCCTGGAGCCACGAGATCGACGGAGAGCGCGACGGCGAACAGCTCGACCGCTCCGAGCGCGCCGCGCTGCGGCGAGTGGCGGGCCTCTCCACCGAGCTCGAGGACGTCACCGAGGTCGAGTACCGGCAGCTGCGCCTCGAGCGTGTGGTGCTGGTCGGTGTCTGGACCTCGGGCACCGTGCACGACGCGGAGATCTCGCTCGCAGAGCTCGCGGCCCTGGCCGAGACGGCCGGAGCCCAGGTGCTCGACGCGGTCTTCCAGCGTCGCGACAAGCCCGACGCGGCCACGTACATCGGTTCCGGCAAGGCCCTGGAGCTGCGCGACATCGTCCTCGAAACCGGGGCCGACACCGTCGTCTGTGACGGTGAGCTCAGCCCCGGCCAGCTGATCCACCTGGAAGATGTCGTCAAGGTCAAGGTGGTCGACCGGACCGCCCTGATTCTCGACATCTTCGCCCAGCACGCCAAGTCCCGAGAGGGCAAGGCGCAGGTCTCGCTGGCGCAGATGCAGTACATGCTGCCCAGGCTGCGCGGCTGGGGCGCCTCGCTGTCCCGTCAGATGGGCGGTGGCGGTTCCAGCGGCGGTGGCGGAATGGCGACCCGTGGCCCCGGTGAGACCAAGATCGAGACGGACCGGCGCCGGATCCGCGAGAAGATGGCGAAGATGCGCCGGGAGATCGCGGAGATGAAGACGGGCCGCGAGATCAAGCGCCAGGAGCGCAAGCGCAACAAGGTGCCTTCGGTCGCCATCGCGGGCTACACCAACGCCGGCAAGTCCTCCCTCCTGAACCGGCTGACCGGTGCGGGCGTGCTGGTGGAGAACTCCCTGTTCGCCACCCTCGACCCGACCGTGCGCCGGGCCGAGACGCCGAGCGGCCGGGTCTACACGCTGGCCGACACCGTCGGGTTCGTACGGCATCTGCCGCACCACCTGGTCGAGGCGTTCCGTTCCACCATGGAGGAGGTCGGTGAGTCCGACCTGATCCTGCACGTGGTGGACGGCTCGCACCCGGTGCCGGAGGAGCAGCTGGCCGCAGTGCGCGAAGTGATCCGCGAGGTGGGCGCGGTGGACGTGCCCGAGATCGTGGTGATCAACAAGGCGGACGCCGCAGACCCGCTGGTGCTCCAGCGGCTGCTGCGCATCGAGAAGCACGCGATCGCGGTATCGGCCCGGACCGGCGCCGGCATCGACGAGCTGCTCGCGCTCATCGACGCCGAACTGCCGCGCCCCTCGGTCGAGATCGAGGCGCTCGTTCCGTACACCCAGGGCGCAGTCGTCTCCCGGGTGCACGCCGAGGGCGAGGTGATCTCCGAGGAGCACACTCAGGAGGGCACCCTGCTCAAGGCGCTGGTGCACGAGGAACTGGCTGCGGAGCTCTCCACGTTCGTACCCGCGGTGCACTGACCGCAGCGCCGCACTGCACAGGCCGACGGCCCGCCCCCTGCGAAGGGGGCGGGCCGTCGGCCTGTGAGGTGCGCGGTCGTTACCGACCGGCGAACTTGTCGCTCATCATCGTGAAGATCTGCTCGGCGCCCTGGCCCAGGTGGGGTCCGGCCAGCCAGCCCGAGGTCACCGGGCCGATGGAGGTGTTGGAGACCAGCGCCAGCTTGCCGTCATCGCCCTCGCTGAACCAGCCGCCGCCGGACGAACCGCCGGTCATGGTGCAGCCGATGCGGTACATGGTGGGGGTGCTGGGGCTGATGGAGAGCCGGCCGGGACGGTCGACGCACTTGTGCATGATCAGGCCGTTGTAGGGCGGGGCCGCCGGGTAGCCCCAGGCGCCCATCGCGCTGATCTGCTTGGCCTCGGGGGCGTCGAAGTCGACCGCGAGGGCGTTGCCCACGGTCTCCTCCAGGGACTTGGTGCCGTTCTCCGGCTTCACGTGCAGCACCGCGTAGTCGTACGGCGCGCCCTCACCGCCGGTGGGGCCGCCGTCGGCCAGCCACTCGCCCGAGGTGGTGGCCCAGTCGGCCCAGTAGGCGCCGTACGGGGCGATCTCCTGGGGCTGCGCGTTCTGCAGGGCGGCGGCGCCCTTGCCCTTGTCGTTGTACGCGGGGACGAAGACGATGTTGCGGTACCAGCCGCCCTTCGAGCCGGCGTGGACGCAGTGGCCGGCGGTCCACACCAGATTGGACCTGCCCGGGTTCTTCGGGTCCTTCACGACCGTGCCCGAGCAGACCATGTGGCCCTCGGGGGAGTCGAAGAAGACCTTGCCGACCGGGGCCGCGTAGTCGTGGTACGGCGTCTTCTCGCGCTCGGCGGTGACCGGCTTCGGCTCGGGGTCGCTGACGCCCTGGCCACCGGAGAGGTCACCGGCGGACATGGTCTTGGCCGGGTCCTTGGCGGACTTCATCCGGTCGGGCTTCCACAGCCCGTCGATGACCGGGTTCACGAAGTCCTTGGCCTCACGCAGCCACGTGTCCTTGTCCCAGTTCTTCCACTCGCCGTCCTTCCACTTCTCCGGGTCGACACCGTGCTTCTTCAGCGTGTCGGCCAGACCGGCGGACAGGCCGCCGTCCCCGGTACTCGCGGACTCGGTGGCGGCGGGCTTGTCGTCAGCCTTGTCCTCGCTCGGACCGCAGGCCGTTGCTGTCAGCGCCAGTGCGGCGACGAGTCCGGTGGCCGCCAGCAGCGGACGTATGGATCGCATGGAAAGAGAGTCCCCCTGAAACCTGTAATTGGCATGAACGTGTCACATGGCATGACCGTGTCATGCGTAACGCCGGTCGTCCCGGCTGTCGGAGATGATGCGGACCACTCTATGGCGGCCCCCTCTGGCGGCCCGGACCGAGGCCCTGCCCCGGTCCGGGCACTGATCGTTGCGAGGGGGCCGTCACCCGCGCCTGTGCGGGGGACGGCCCCCTCGCTACCGACCCGCGTACGTCACTGTCCCGCGTACTTCTTGCTGACCGAGTCGTAGACGCCCTTGGCCTCCTTGCCGAGGCGCGGTCCGGCCAGCCAGCCGGCCGTCACCGGGCCGATGGAGGTGTTCGAGACCAGTGCGGGCTTGCCGTCCTGGCCCGCGGCGACCCAACCGCCACCGGAGGAACCGCCGGTCATGGAGCAGCCGATGCGGTACATCGTCGGGTCGTCCTTGGTGAGCGAGAGCCGGCCCGGCTTGTCCTTGCACTGGAACAGCTGCTGGCCGTCGTACGGCGGGGCGGCGGGGAAGCCGGTGGCCGTCATGTCGGCGATCTTCGGCACGGCCGGGGCGTTGAAGTCGACCGGCAGCGCCGAACCGACCGTCTCCTCGAGGGACTTTCCGTCCGAGCCCTTCTCCGGCGTCACGTGCAGCACCGCGAAGTCGTACGGAGCGCCCAGCCCGCCGACCGAGGCACCCTGGTCGATCCACTGGTCGGAAGTCTGCGCCCACGCGCCCCACCACACGCCGTACGGGGCGACCTTCTCCTTGGGCGGGTTGTTGCGGAGCTCGTCCGCGGACAGGCCGCTGTCGTTGTAGGACGGCACGAAGGCGATGTTGCGGTACCAGCCGCCCTTCTTGCCGGCGTGGACACAGTGGCCGGCGGTCCACACCATGTTGGACTTGCCGGGGTGTGCCGGGTCCTTCACCACGGTCGCCGAACAGACCATGGAGCCCTCGGGGCCGTCGAAGAACAGCTTCCCGGACTCGGCGGCGTTGGCGTGGAACGGCGTCTTCACGCCCACGGCCCGGACCGGCGCCGGGGTCGGGTCGGTCACTCCCTCGTCACCGGAGATGTCGTTGTCGACGGGCTTCTCGGGCGACTTGTCGGCGTCCCGCATCCGGTCCGGGTCCCAGAGGCCCGCGATGATCGGATTGACGAAGTCCTTGGCCTCACGGAGCCACTTGTCCTTGTCCCAGTTCTTCCAGTCGCCGTTCTTCCACTGGTCGAGGTCGATCCCGTGCTCCTTGAGCCGGTCCTTCACATCGTCCGGGACGGTGATCTTGTTGTCCGACGTCTGTCCGGCGGAGCTGCCGCTCGGCTCGGCGCTCGCACCGTCGTCGTCCGGCCCGCAGGCGGTCGCGGTGAGTGCGAGGACGGCGGCGACCGCCGCCGTCGCGAGCACGGGAGAGGGGCGGCGGGCGCGCCCCCCACGGCGTGCGGTGGCTGCTGGTCGAATGAGTCGCATCTGGTGATCCCCCTGGGACTTCGTAACTCAACGCTTCTGTACTGCACTTCCGCACGGCGCACCGCACTTCGTCACGGCACACCGGTTCACTGCCCGGATGGCGCTCCGGGACTGCGTCGGAGGCGCCGCGGCCGCCGGGGAGCTGTCCCGGAGGCTCGGCGCGGCCCCCACTATGCCGGTGCCGGTGTTGACGGTGTACGGCAGGGGCATGGTTCCGCTCCGCAAGGATCTTCGGACTTGCCCGTGATCCTCCGTGTCCGGCGTCGTTGGTACGTACGGGGGACACAGGGACAGAGTTCACCCCCGCAGCCCGTCCCTGCGCAATCGTGCTGACGTGCAACGCAACTGTTACAGCGGGAGGATCAAGAGCCGTGGCCGTGACCGAACCAGCTCCGGCGGCACCGCCCGCGGCGTACGAGGGAATCCTGCGCCGCCAGGCAATGCGCGAATCGGCCGCCCGCACCTACGCCAGGTCGCTGCCGATCGTCCCGGTACGTGCCCGCGGGCTGACCATCGAGGGCGCTGACGGCCGACGCTACCTCGACTGCCTTTCCGGAGCCGGGACGTTGGCCCTCGGGCACAACCACCCGGTCGTCCTGGAGGCGATCAAGAAGGTCCTGGATTCGGGCGCACCCCTGCATGTGCTCGACCTGGCCACCCCGGTCAAGGACGCGTTCACCACGGAGCTGTTCGCCACGCTGCCGCGTGAGTTCGCGGACAACGCGCGGATCCAGTTCTGCGGGCCGGCCGGTACGGACGCCGTGGAGGCGGCGTTCAAACTGGTCCGCGCCGCCACCGGTCGCAGCGGTCTGCTCGCCTTCACCGGCGCGTACCACGGCATGACGGCGGGTGCGCTCGCGGCGTCCGGTGGCGCCGAGGACGTTCGGGTGACCCGCCTCCCGTTCCCGCAGGACTACCGCTGCCCCTTCGGGATCGGCGGCGAGCGCGGCGCACGGATCGCGGCACGGTGGACCGAGACGGTGCTGGACGACCCCAAGAGCGGAACACCAGCGCCGGCCGGAATGATCCTCGAACCCGTACAGGGGGAGGGCGGCGTCAACCCCGCCCCGGACGGCTGGCTGCGCCGGATGCGGGACATCACCGAGGCACGGTCCATCCCCCTGATCGCTGATGAGGTCCAGACCGGCGTCGGCAGGACCGGTGCCTTCTGGGCCGTCGAACACAGCGGGGTCGTTCCCGATGTGATGGTGCTGTCCAAGGCCATCGGCGGCTCCCTCCCGCTCGCCGTCATCGTCTACCGCTCCGAACTGGACACCTGGAAGCCCGGCGCCCACGCGGGGACCTTCCGGGGCAACCAGCTCGCCATGGCGGCGGGCACGGCCACCCTCGCCCACGTCCGGGAGAACCGGCTGGCCGAACGGGCCGCGACCCTCGGCGCCAGGATGCTGGCCTCCCTGCGCGCACTCGCCTCGCACCACCCGTGCATCGGCGACGTCCGGGGCCGGGGCCTGATGATCGGTGTGGAGCTCGTCGACCCCGAGGCCGCCCCGGTGGACGGAGGGAGCGAGGCCCCGCCCGACCCCCTACTCGCCCTCGCCGTACAGCAGGAGTGCCTGCGACGAGGCCTCATCGTCGAACTGGGCGGCCGTCACTCCACGGTCGTGCGTCTGCTACCTCCTCTCACGCTCACCGACGAACAGGCAACCGCGGTCGTCGACCGCCTCGCCGATGCCATGGCAGCAGCGGAGCGCTCACCGCACCGACGGACCCCGACCGGGTCGATCCGCTGACCCCGGACACCATCACAGGAAAGACCGCCGTGAACCCCACCCCCGCGCCCGAGGCCGACGGCCCTCCCTCCGCCCACCACCGAGGAGAGACCGCAACAGCCGGTCACCTCGCCGTCGAGCCGCCCACCGTGCCGCGCCAGATGGAGAAGCCGCACGGTCACTGGCACGCCTCCAGGGCAACGCCCGCCTGCCCGGCACCGGCCGCCGACCCCCTGGACCACCCGGACCCGCTCCAGGCAGCGGACGCCGCCGGCATCGAGAACCTGCTGCGCTGCTGGGTCCGCGAATGCGACCTGCCCCGCCCCGACGGGGAGACCCTCCGCATCCCGCTGCCCGCAAGCGGCACCGCCCTCCTCGTCCCCGTCCGCCACTGGTCCGCCACGGGCTGGCACCGCTTCGGCGCACCCGTCCTGGCGCAGGCCCCCGACGCGGCGCCCACAGCCGACGCCGTCACCGTCGCCGCACTCCTCGGCCGCGAGGCCGACCACAACGAGGGCGCGGACATGGTGGGCCGGGTGGCCGACTCGGTACGGCGAACCGCCGTGTTCATCGAGACACGACGCCGCCGTCCAACGGCACCCGCCGAGGCCGACCTCTTCCTCGGCGCGGAGCAGTCACTGCTCCTGGGGCACCCGCTGCACCCCTCTCCCAAGAGCCGCGAAGGCCTCTCCGACTCCGAAGCACGCCTCTACTCACCCGAGTTGCACGGCTCCTTCCCCCTCCACTGGATGGCCGTCGACCGGTCCGTACTGGCAGCGGACTCCGCATGGACCGACCAGGGCCGTCCGGTACCGGCGACGGAACTCGTGGCCCGGCACGCCAAGGGGCTGCGATTCCCCGAGCACACCGCGCCGATCCCACTGCACCCCTGGCAGGCCAGGGAGCTGGCGAACCGGCCCGAGGTCGCCGCCCTCCTCGACGCCGGACTCGTGCACGACCTGGGTCCGTACGGAGAGCGCTGGCACCCCACCTCCTCGGTGCGCACCGTGCAGCGGCCCGGCGTCGACACCATGCTGAAACTCTCCCTCGGCCTGCGCATCACCAACTCCCGCCGTGAGAACCTCCGCAAGGAACTCCACCGGGGGGTGGAGGTCCACCGTCTGCTGCGCAGCGGGCTCGCCACCCAGTTGCACCTGGCCCACCCCGGCTTCGACATCGTCCGGGACCCGGCATGGCTCGCGGTCGACTCCCCGGACGGCGAGCCCGTCCACGGCTTCGACGTCATGCTGCGCCACAACCCGTTCGGCCGGCACGACGACGCGGTCTGCGTCGCCGGACTCACCGCGCCGCGCCCCTGGCCGGACCGGGCGGGCATGCACTCACGCCTCGCGGACATCGTCTGCCGCCTCGCCGCCGCCACCGGACGGACCACGACCGCCGTCGCCGCCGAGTGGTTCCTGCGCTACCTCGACCGCGTTGTCCGGCCGGTGCTCTGGCTCGACGCGCACGCAGGGGTCGCACTCGAAGCCCATCAGCAGAACACCCTGGTGGTACTCGACGCCGAAGGCTGGCCGGTCGGTGGCCGCTACCGCGACAATCAGGGCTACTACTTCCGTGAGTCGCACCGCGCGGCCCTTGAGCGCCGGCTCCCCGGCATCGGATCGGTCAGCGACACCTTCGTCTCCGACCCCGTCACCGACGAGCGCTTCGCGTACTACCTCGGTATCAACAACGTGTTCGGACTGATCGGAGCGTTCGGTGCCCAGCAGCTCGCGGACGAACAGATGCTCCTCGCCGCCTTCCGCCGGTTCCTGGCAGCGGCAACCGGGCTGGGCTCCCCGCTTCCCGCACATCTGCTGGAGACACCGCGGCTGCGCTGCAAGGCCAACATGCTGACCAGGCTGCACGGCCTCGACGAACTCGTCGGTCCCGTCGACACCCAGTCCGTCTACGTCACCGTCGCCAACCCCCTCCGAGGCTGAAGGAACCCCGCCGGGTGCCCGAAGGAACCTCGTCGTCCGAATTGCTGAGAGAGGAGAGCACCACCGTGCCTCCCGCCGATGCGCACGCCGAACCCGGTACCGGCCCAGCCCCCAGGGCCGGTACGGGTGCCGGGAAAACCCGGGATCCACAGCTCACCGATGAACTCCACGCCTTCCTGGCGCGGGAGATATCCGGCGCGCCCCGCACCACGGCCGGATGGGGACCCGCCACCACGGCGGCCGGTCTGTTCCAGCTCGTCCCCGTGCGACTGGAGCGCGACCTCGCGGTGATCAGCCGCTGGATGAACGACCCTGCCGTCGCGGCCTTCTGGGAACTCGCCGGAGCCGAAACCGTCACGGCGGACCACCTGAGGTCCCAGCTCGACGGCGACGGACGCAGCCTCCCCTGTCTGGGGGTGCTGTCAGGCGTCCCCATGAGCTACTGGGAGATCTACCGCGCCGACCTCGACCCGTTGGCCCGTCACTATCCGGCCCGCCCGCACGACACCGGAATCCATCTCCTCCTCGGTGAAGCCGACGACCGAGGACGCGGAGTCGGCGCCACGCTGCTCCGGGCCGCCTGCGACCTCGTACTCGACAACCGCCCGCTGTGCACGCGAGTCGTCGCCGAACCGGACCTTCGTAACACCCCTTCCGTCTCCGCCTTCCTCAACGCCGGATTCCGCTTCTCCGCGGAGGTGGAACTCCCCCAGAAGCGGGCCGCGTTGATGATCCGCGACCGAGCCCACCGTGCCCTGCTGTGAACCAACTGCCGCCTTGTCTCCACCGCTCGAAGCCCATCGGTTCCATCCCGAGGAGTCCCCGTGCCCACATATCCCGCGAGCCATGATTCAGCGGAGTCGCCCGCGCTGCTCAGCACTCCAGAACTGAACCGGGCGGTGTGGGACCGAGCCGCCGCCCGGATGCTTGCGAAGATGCTCGGCGAATTCGCCTACGAAGAAGTCATCGAGCCGGTCGCGCGGACCGCCGGGGGCGATACGTACACCCTCGTGCTGGACGACGGCGGCAGCCTGGTCTTCACCGCCGGCCGCGGGGTCTACGGCAGCTGGCGGGTCGCCCCCGACTCGATCCGCGAGGTGAGCACCGCCGAGACCGAGGCGCACGCCCTCGGTGAACCCCCCGCCGCTCATCCAGCGCCCGCCGCGACAGAAGCCCCCCTCGGCAACCCCTTCCGCGACCCGCTGCTCTTCCTCGCCCGCGCCCGGCGACTGCTCGGGATCGACGGCGCCACGCTCGGGCACCTGGTCCGCGAGCTCACCACCACGCTCACCGCCGACGCCCGCCTCGATCACAGCGCGCTCACCGTCTTTGAACTGGCCGGCCTCGACTACGCCGAACTCGAAGGACACCAGACCGGCCACCCCTGGATCGTCGCGAACAAAGGGCGCCTCGGATTCTCCGCCACCGACGCGTCCCTCTTCACTCCCGAGGCTCGCAAGCCGGTCAGGCTGCCGTGGATCGCGGTCTCCTCCCGGATCGCCGCCTACCGGGGCGTGAACTCCCTCGCCACCGCCGAGCAGCTCTACGCCACGGAGCTCGACCCGGCGGTCCGCGAGTCCTTCGCGGCGGCCCTGCGCACCCGGGGCCTCGCCCCCGACGACTACTACTGTCTGCCCGTCCATCCCTGGCAGTGGGACGAATGGATCGTGCCGCTGTTCGCCCCGGCCATCGCCGCGGGCGACATCGTCCCCCTGCACGCCGACCCGGACCTGCGGCTGCCCCAGCAGTCCATCCGTACCTTCGCCAACCTGGAACGGCCCGACCGCCACACCGTCAAGCTGCCGCTGTCGATCCTCAACACACTGGTCTGGCGCGGACTCCCGACCGAACGCACCCTCGCCGCCCCCGCCGTCACCGGCTGGGTCCAGGGACTGCGCGACAACGACCCCTTCCTGCGTGACACCTGCGGCGTCATCCTGCTGGGAGAGGTGGCGTCGGTCACGGTCGAGCACCCGCTGTACGACCACCTCCCCGAGACTCCGTACCAGTTCAAGGAGATCCTCGGCGCGATCTGGCGCGAACCGCTCCTCCCGCGGCTGGCGCCCGGCGAGCGCGCCCGCACCCTCGCCTCGCTGCTGCTCACCGACCCGCAGGGCCGCGCCTTCACCGCCGAGCTGGTCGCCCGGTCGGGGCTGACCCCCACCGCGTGGCTGAGCCGGCTGTTCGCGGCGCTGCTCCCGCCGCTGCTGCACTTCCTCTACCGCTACGGCACCGTTTTCTCGCCGCACGGCGAGAACGCCATCGTCGTCTTCGACGGCCAGGACGTCCCTGTCCGGCTGGCGATCAAGGACTTCGTGGACGACGTGAACATCAGTGCCAGACCGCTGCCCGAGCACGACAGCATGCCGGACGACGTGCGCCGTGTCCTGCTGACCGAGGAGCCCGGCTTCCTCACCCAGTTCATCCACTCCGGGCTGTTCACCGGAGTCTTCCGGTTCCTCTCTCCGCTCTGCGAGGAGCAGCTGGGCGTCCCGGAGACCGAATTCTGGTCACTCGTCCGGGCGGAGATCCTGCGCCACCACGCCCGCTTTCCCGAGCTGAAGGAGAGGTTCGAGATGTTCGACATGCTGACGCCGCGCATCGAACGCCTCTGTCTGAACCGCAACCGCCTGCATCAGGACGGATACCGGGACCGGCCCGAGCGACCGCACGCGGCGATCCACGGCACCGTGGCCAACCCGCTCCACCCCTCCGCGTGAGGCCGGGAGTGACCGCCGCTGTCAGTGGCGCCCCGTAGGCTGGTCGGGCTATGACGAAGCCATCCCTCCCCGAGCTCCTGCACGCCGCCGTGACCGCCGTCGGCGGTACGGAGCGACCTGGTCAGGCCGCCATGGCCGACGCCGTCGCCACGGCCGTGGACGACCGATCCCACCTGCTCGTCCAGGCTGGCACCGGCACCGGCAAGTCGCTGGGCTACCTGGTGCCCGCTCTGGCGCACGGCGAGCGTGTCGTGGTGGCCACGGCGACCCTGGCCCTCCAGCGCCAGCTGGTGGAGCGGGACCTGCCGCGTACGGTCGACGCCCTGCATCCGCTGCTGCGCCGCCGCCCCCAGTTCGCGATGCTCAAGGGCCGGTCGAACTACCTCTGTCTGCACCGCCTCCACGAAGGGGTGCCGCAGGACGAGGAGGAGGGCCTCTTCGACCAGTTCGAGGCCGCGGCACCGTCGAGCAAGCTCGGCCAGGACCTCCTGCGGATGCGGGACTGGTCGGACGAGACGGAGACCGGCGACCGTGACGACCTGACGCCGGGGGTCTCCGACCGGGCCTGGGCGCAGATCTCCGTGTCCTCGCGCGAGTGTCTGGGCGCCACCAAGTGCGCGTACGGGGCGGAGTGCTTCGCGGAGCAGGCCCGTGAGCGGGCGAAGCTCGCCGATGTGGTGGTCACCAATCACGCGCTCCTCGCCATCGACGCCATCGAGGGCGCTCCGGTGCTCCCGCAGCACGAGGTGCTGATCGTCGACGAGGCCCACGAGCTGGTCTCCAGGGTCACCGGTGTGGCCACCGGCGAGCTCACCCCCGGCCAGGTCGGCCGCGCGGTGCGGCGCGCCGCGAAGCTGGTCAACGAGAAGGCCGCAGACGCGCTGCAGAGCGCGTCGGAGGGTTTCGAGCGCGTGATGGAGCTGGCGCTTCCCGGCCGTCTGGAGGAGGTGCCGGAGGATCTGGGGTACGCGCTGATGGCCCTGCGCGACGCCGCGCGCACGGTGATCTCCGCCCTGGGCTCCACCCGGGACAAGTCCGTCCAGGACGAGGACGCCGTGCGCAAGCAGGCACTGGCCTCGGTGGAGACCATCCACGGCGTGGCCGAGCGCATCACCCAGGGGTCCGAGTACGACGTCGTCTGGTACGAGCGCCATGACCGCTTCGGTGCCTCCGTACGGGTCGCCCCGCTCTCCGTCTCCGGACTACTGCGCGAGAAGCTCTTCGCGGACCGTTCCGTCGTCCTCACGTCGGCCACGCTGAAGCTGGGCGGCGATTTCAACGGGGTCGGCGCGTCACTCGGGCTCGCCCCCGAGGGCACCGCCGGTGACGACATCCCGCAGTGGAAGGGGCTCGACGTCGGCTCGCCCTTCGACTACCCCAAGCAGGGGATCCTGTACGTCGCCCGGCATCTGGCGACGCCCGGCCGGGAGGGCTCCCGCACCGACATGCTGGACGAGCTGGCCGAGCTGGTGGAGGCCGCGGGCGGCCGGACGCTCGGGCTGTTCTCCTCCATGCGGGCCGCCCAGGCGGCGGCCGAGGAGCTGCGGGGCCGGCTGGACAGGCCGATCCTGCTCCAGGGCGAGGAGACGCTGGGGGAGCTGATCAAGAATTTCGCGGCCTCCCCGGAGACCTGTCTCTTCGGCACGCTCTCGCTCTGGCAGGGGGTGGACGTTCCGGGCGCGAGCTGTCAGCTGGTGGTCATGGACCGCATTCCCTTCCCGCGCCCGGACGACCCGCTGATGAGCGCACGCCAGAAGGCGGTCGAGGAAGCGGGGGGCAACGGCTTCATGGCGGTCGCGGCGACACATGCCGCACTGCTGATGGCACAAGGCGCCGGCCGGCTCGTCCGTGCCACGGGAGACAAGGGCGTCGTCGCGGTCCTCGATCCGCGTCTCGCCAACGCGCGGTACGGAAGCTATCTGCGCGCCTCGCTCCCCGACTTCTGGTATACGACCGACCGCAATCAGACGCGTCGCTCGCTGGCGGCGATCGACGCCGCCGCGAAGGCCGAGGAGAAGTAGCCCCGCACGGTACCCGTCCGAGCCCCGGACGTACGGGTACACCCCCGGGACGTACGGATGGGGCTCGGAGACCGGCTGTACCGGTCTCCGAGCCCCATCCGTGAGCTCCCATCCATTGGTGCGGTGGAGGCGTCACACCCGCCGCAGCACCGCCACGACCTTGCCGAGGATGGTCGCCTCGTCGCCGGGAATCGGCTGGTACGCGGAGTTGTGAGGGAGCAGCCAGACATGACCGTCCTCCCGCTTGAAGCGCTTGACCGTGGCCTCGCCCTCCAGCATCGCCGCCACGATGTCGCCGTTCTCCGCGACGGGCTGGCGCCGGACGGTGACCCAGTCCCCGTCGCAGATCGCCGCTTCGATCATCGAGTCACCGACGACCTTGAGGACGAAGAGCTCTCCGTCACCGACCAGCTGGCGGGGGAGCGGAAAGACGTCCTCCACGGATTCCTCGGCGAGAATCGGGCCACCGGCCGCGATCCGGCCGACCAGCGGCACATACGAGGCCGCAGGCTTCCCTGTGGTGTCCGTGGGCTGCGTGCTGGGCTGGTCCGAACCGCGCACCTCGTACGCCCGGGGGCGGTGGGGGTCGCGGCGCAGGAAGCCCTTGCGTTCCAGAGCCATCAGCTGGTGCGCGACGGAGGACGTACTGGAAAGGCCCACCGCCTGACCGATCTCCCGCATGGACGGGGGATATCCCCGTCGCTGCACGGAGTCCCGGATGACCTCGATCACTCGCCGCTGCCGGTCCGTGAGCCCCGAGCTGTCCGCCCGGATTCCAGGAGGACGCCCGGGAAGCGAGCGCGCTGGGCGCGCCGGCTCGGGCCCCTCCGCGTTCGTGACTGAGTCATTCATGGCATGCACCGGCTCGAGTCGGCTCTGGGAGCGGTCCTGGGCAGTGATGATGGCACTGTCTGCGGTGGTGGTCACGTCGGCCCCTCTCGAATGGTCTCCCTAGCTGCACAACGGTAGTAGCTTTCGAAAGGTTGCGCCAAACACACGTTCGAGTGAAAAACAAATAAAAGTCCGCTGGGTGTTCGTTACTGGGTGTATGAGCGAAGCCGGTAGGTGCGCTGCCCGCTGTCGGGTCGAACGGCAATTCGGACTATTACGGTAGCGGGCGCTGCCTCGCAGCTACCGCGCGGGGGTCGGCGCCCGGCCCTCCGCGCACCCCCGGAAGCCGCCGCCCCGCGATCGGCGGCGCCGCATGCTTCCCGTACCCTCTTGCTCGGTCGTACGCTGCCTTCCGGCCACCCGCGATGCGCGACACGCGCTAGGGCCGAATGCGCGGCCAAACCCAAGATCTAGTGGTTGGATTGTCGCGACCGCCCAGAAGTTGTGGTCCCCGTCCATCGGGGGTGTGGTCATCGCCTATGCTTGAGATCGCTTCGAGGGCCCGTCACCGGGCCTGAAGAGGCTATTCAGTCGTGCTGTGAAGGAGGGTTGGGAGCCATGCACTGCCCCTTCTGCAGGCACCCCGACAGCCGGGTCGTCGACAGTCGCACCACCGACGACGGGACCTCGATCCGCCGGCGTCGCCAGTGCCCCGACTGCTCCCGCCGTTTCACGACGGTGGAGACCTGCTCGCTCATGGTGGTCAAGCGCAGCGGAGTCACCGAGCCCTTCAGCCGCACCAAGGTCATCTCCGGCGTGCGCAAGGCCTGCCAGGGGCGGCCGGTCACCGAGGACGCCCTCGCCAAGCTCGGCCAGCGGGTCGAGGAGGCGGTGCGCGCCACCGGCAGCGCCGAGCTGACCACGCACGATGTGGGCCTGGCCATTCTCGGCCCCCTGCAGGAGCTCGACCTGGTCGCGTACCTGCGGTTCGCGTCCGTGTACCGGGCGTTCAACAGCCTCGAGGACTTCGAGGCCGCCATCGTGGAACTCCGCGAGCGGCAGCCTCCGGTAGAAGAATGCGGGACCGGCGAGACCCTCGAGGTCCCCGTTCCCGCCGTCGCCGCCGACTGAGCGGCGCAGGCCGGCCGCCGCCGGTCCACGGACCGGCGGCCGGGTGGCACACAGACCTGCTCCGGATGCCCCGCGCGGCGTCCGAAGTACCAGACACACACTGTGCCCGGGGAAGTTCTCGGCACTTCAGGGCGTTTTTGCCCACATATGGGAGGCGGCATGACAGAGACGGCGAGCGGCCCGGCACGAGGTTCCCGCAACAAGGGAGCCAAGTCGACTGCGACCAAGCAGGGCCTGCGTATCGAGCGCATTCACACCACCCCCGGCGTGCATCCGTACGACGAGGTGGCGTGGGAGCGCCGTGACGTCGTCATGACCAACTGGCGCGACGGCTCGATCAACTTCGAGCAGCGTGGCGTCGAGTTCCCCGACTTCTGGTCGGTGAACGCGGTCAACATCGTCACCAGCAAGTACTTCCGCGGGGCCGTAGGCACCCCGCAGCGCGAGACCGGTCTGCGACAGCTCATCGACCGGATCGTGAAGACCTACCGGAAGGCCGGCGAGGACTTCAACTACTTCACCTCCCCGGCGGACGCGGAGATCTTCGAGCACGAGCTGGCGTACGCCCTCCTGCACCAGATCTTCAGCTTCAACTCGCCGGTCTGGTTCAACGTGGGCACGCCCCAGCCGCAGCAGGTCTCCGCCTGCTTCATCCTGGCCGTCGACGACTCCATGGAGTCGATCCTCGACTGGTACAAGGAAGAGGGGATGATCTTCAAGGGCGGTTCCGGCGCAGGCCTGAACCTCTCCCGCATCCGCTCCTCCAAGGAGCTCCTCTCCTCCGGCGGCAACGCCTCCGGTCCGGTCTCCTTCATGCGGGGCGCCGACGCCTCCGCCGGAACGATCAAGTCCGGTGGCGCCACCCGCCGCGCGGCCAAGATGGTCATCCTCGACGTCGACCACCCCGACATCGAGAACTTCATCGAGACCAAGGTGAAGGAGGAGGAGAAGATCCGCGCCCTGCGTGACGCGGGCTTCGACATGGACCTGGGCGGCGACGACATCACGTCGGTCCAGTACCAGAACGCCAACAACTCGGTCCGCGTGAACGACGAGTTCATGAAGGCCGTCGAGGCCGGCGGGAAGTTCGGGCTGCGCGCCCGGATGACCGGTGACGTCATCGAAGAGGTCGAGGCCAAGTCCCTCTTCCGCAAGATGGCCGAGGCCGCCTGGGCCTGTGCCGACCCCGGCATCCAGTACGACGACACGATCAACCAGTGGCACACCTGCCCCGAGTCCGGCCGGATCAACGGCTCGAACCCGTGCAGCGAGTACATGCACCTGGACAACACCTCGTGCAACCTCGCCTCGCTGAACCTGATGAAGTTCCTCAAGGACGACGGCAAGGGCAACCAGTCCTTCGAGTCCGAGCGCTTCGCCAAGGTCGTCGAGCTGGTCATCACCGCGATGGACATCTCCATCTGCTTCGCGGACTTCCCGACCGAGAAGATCGGTGAGAACACCCGCGCGTTCCGTCAGCTGGGCATCGGCTACGCCAACCTCGGCGCCCTGCTGATGGCGACCGGCCACGCCTACGACAGCGACGGCGGCCGCGCGCTCGCCGGCGCCATCACCTCGCTGATGACCGGCACCTCCTACCGTCGCTCCGCGGAGCTGGCGGCGGTCGTCGGCCCGTACGACGGCTACGCCCGCAACGCCGAGCCGCACCAGCGCGTCATGAAGCAGCACGCCGACGCCAACGCGGTGGCCGTCCACGCGGACGACCTCGACAACCAGATCTGGGCCGCCGCCACGGAGGCCTGGCAGGACGTCATCCGCCTCGGCGCGAAGAACGGTTTCCGTAACGCGCAGGCCTCGGTCATCGCGCCCACCGGCACCATCGGTCTCGCGATGTCCTGCGACACCACCGGCCTCGAGCCCGACCTCGCCCTGGTCAAGTTCAAGAAGCTGGTCGGCGGCGGCTCGATGCAGATCGTCAACGGCACCGTGCCGCAGGCGCTGCGCCGCATGGGGTACCAGGAAGAGCAGATCGAGGCGGTCGTCGCCCACATCGCCGAGAACGGCAACGTGATCGACGCGCCCGGCCTGAAGCCCGAGCACTACGAGGTCTTCGACTGCGCGATGGGCGAGCGTTCCATCTCTGCGATGGGCCACGTGCGCATGATGGCGGCCATCCAGCCGTGGATCTCCGGCGCGCTCTCCAAGACGGTGAACCTGCCGGAGACGGCCACCGTCGAGGACGTCGAAGAGGTCTACTTCGAGGCGTGGAAGCTGGGCGTCAAGGCGCTCGCGATCTACCGCGACAACTGCAAGGTCGGCCAGCCCCTCTCCGCGAAGACCAAGGAGAAGGAGAAGGAGGCGGTCACCGCCAAGGCCGAGGACACCATCCGTACCGCGGTCGAGAAGGTCATCGAGTACCGCCCGGTCCGCAAGCGTCTGCCCAAGGGCCGTCCCGGCATCACCACCTCCTTCACGGTGGGCGGCGCCGAGGGTTACATGACGGCGAACTCCTACCCGGACGACGGTCTCGGTGAGGTCTTCCTGA
Organism: Streptomyces sp. 840.1; assembly: GCF_003751445.1. Lineage (NCBI taxonomy): Bacteria > Bacillati > Actinomycetota > Actinomycetes > Kitasatosporales > Streptomycetaceae > Streptomyces > Streptomyces sp. 840.1. Next base: position 5,024,798 of record NZ_RJUU01000001.1, read on the forward strand.
AGATGTCCAAGCAGGGTTCGACCCTCGCGGGCATGATGGACGCCTTCTCCATCGCCGTCTCGGTCGGTCTGCAGTACGGCGTCCCGCTGGAGACGTACGTCTCGAAGTTCACCAACATGCGCTTCGAGCCGGCCGGTATGACGGACGACCCGGACGTGCGGATGGCGCAGTCGATCGTCGACTACATCTTCCGGCGCCTGGCGCTCGACTTCCTGCCGTTCGAGACCCGCTCGGCGCTCGGCATCCACTCGGCCGACGAGCGCCAGCGCCACCTCGACACCGGTTCGTACGAGGCCTCGCTGGAGGACGACGAGCTGGACATCGACAGCCTGACCCAGTCCGCCCCCGTGCGGCCGGAGCCGCTGAAGGCGGTCGCCCCCGTGCAGGAGGAGGCCGGTACCCCGGCTCCGAAGACGGCGCACACCTCGGCGGAGCTCGTCGAGATGCAGCTGGGCATCAGCGCCGACGCCCCGCTCTGCTTCTCCTGCGGTACGAAGATGCAGCGCGCCGGATCCTGCTACATCTGCGAGGGCTGCGGCTCGACCAGCGGCTGCAGCTGATCCGGACGGCATGAGGCACGACGGCTGAGCCGCGGACAGCGGCCGGCCTCGGGGCGGGAGGATCTCTTCGGAGGTCTTCCCGCCCCGGCCCGTATCCGGAGGGTTACGCTCCGGACGGGCGGTTCCCCATCGTCGCGGCGAACGAGTCGGCGTCCCCGTCGAAGCCCCGTACCGCGTCGTGGAACTGCCAGGCCCCCGTGGTGTCCCGGACGAACTCGGCGACCACGGCCGCGGTCGCGCCGCCGACCGAGGAGAAGTCGTTCTCGGACAGGATGTCGTAGCCCTCGCGGACCTGTACGGCGGTGTTCTCCACGGCGCCGAAGGTCTTGTGGCCGTCGCGCTGCTGTATCGCCACACCCACGATGACCCGGGTGTACGACTCCGAGAGCCGGTCCAGCTCCAGCGTCATCACCTCGTCGTACCCCAGCCCCTGACCGGTCCGGCTGTCCCGGTCGAGCGTGATCGTGCCGTCGGGCGCGCGGCTGTCGAAGTGGACGTGATAGGCGGGGCTGCCGAACGGCTCCTCGGTCGAGTAGGTCGCCGCGATGATGTCGAGGTCATTGGGGGATTCGCCCTGAGGGCTGGGGTCCCACTTGACCCTCACCTCCACCTTCTCGATGTCCTTGTTGGGCGTGCTCATCGGACTTCCCTCCTTCGCCCGCCGGGCCGTCGCCCCGGCTCTGTCACCAGATCATCTCCGTAACTGTCGGTGAAACCAACCGGCTTGGCCAGGGGCGGCGGAATCGGGCCACCGCCGGAACCGGGCACCCCGGTACGCAACCCCCTGTGGCCGACCGCGCCTCGGCCGGTTCCGGCGCACTCCGCGAGAGCGTGACCCACGCCACGTCCGGCACCCGTACGATTGGGCCGTGCTGGTCAAGTGGATTCGCTGCAATGTGGTCGACCGTCGCGGTTTCGAGCGGGGGCAGCGCAAATGGGCGGGGCTGCTGGGGGAGCCGGGGTTCAGGGGGCAGGGCGGTGGCTGGAGCCGTGGCCGGCCGGAGGTGGCGCACGTCTTCGCGTTCTGGGAGAACCGGGTCTTCTACGACTCGTTCATGGCACGCGGGCACGATGCCCTGGCCGCAGCGCAGTCGGGTACGTGCAACGACATACAGGTCAAGCTCTTCGAGTACCGCTTCGACGTGAAGACCGGCTTCGAACCCGGGTTCACCGACGCGGACGTGGTCAGGGTGGCGCACAGCAAGGTGCACGAGGACCGGGTCGAGCACTTCGCGCTGATGCAGCAGCGGGTGTGGAATCCGGCGATGGCCGGATCGCCCGGGATGCTGCGAGGCGTCTTCGGAGAGGCGCCGGGCCACGAATTCCTGGTGCTCTCCATGTGGCAGTCGAGCGCCGAACGCGGCAAGTACCGTGCGGGGAGTGTCGACCGGCTCGCGCAGCGTGCGCAGACCGAGGACGATGTCGCGGCGCTCTCCGGTGACGTCGTGCAGCTCGAACCGTCGTGGACGGTGTGAACGGACCCGGCACCCGGCCCGGCTGTTTCCGTTCGGCGCGACGGCAGTCACTGGAAGACCGGTTTCCGGCCAATCGCTCGAACGCGGCGACCGGGGGACAGCGCTTAGGGTCGGTACATGGCAAGACCGCAACGCATTGTCCTCGTCCGCCACGGCGAGTCCGAGGGAAATGCCGATGACACGGTGTACGAACGTGAGCCCGACCATGCGCTGAGGCTGACCTCGACAGGGCTGCGGCAGGCGCGCGAGACCGGGGCGCGGCTGCGCCGGCTCTTCGACGGCGAGCAGGTCAGCGTGTATGTCTCGCCCTACCGCCGGACGCACGAGACGTTCAGGTCCTTCGGCCTCGACCTCGAACGCGTGCGGGTGCGCGAGGAGCCCCGGCTGCGCGAGCAGGACTGGGGAAACTGGCAGGAACGGGACGACGTCAGGCTGCAGAAGGCGTACCGGGATGCCTACGGGCACTTCTTCTACCGCTTCGCGCAGGGCGAGTCCGGGGCCGATGTGTACGACCGGGTGGGAGCCTTCCTGGAGAGCCTGCACCGGAGTTTCGAGGCCCCCGACCACCCGCCGAACGTCCTGCTGGTCACGCACGGTCTGACCATGCGGCTGTTCTGCATGCGCTGGTTCCACTGGTCCGTGGCCGAATTCGAATCACTCTCGAATCCGGGCAACGGGGAATCCAGGACGCTGGTGCTGGGAAAGGACGGGCGCTACACACTTGACCGGCCGTTCGAGCGCTGGCGCACCCCTGAGCCGTACGGCATCACCGGATAGAGTGGAACCGATGACCGAATCGGCTTCCGACCAGCGCTTCGAACGCGCCCTTGCCAGCCTGCGCGGCCTCTCCGTGGGAGACGCCCTGGGCTCACAGTTCTTTGTGCCCGCCAACTATCCGCTCCTGAAGGACCGCTCCCTGCCCCCGGGGCCGTGGCAGTGGACCGACGACACGGAAATGGCCTGTTCGGTCGTGTCCGTGCTCGCGGAGCACGACCGTATCGATCAGGACGCGCTCGCCAGGTCCTTCGCGGTGCACCACGATTTCGACCGAGGTTACGGTCCTGCCGTGAACCGGCTGCTCAGGCTGGTCCGGGAGGGCGGGGACTGGCGTCAGCTGGCCTCCGCGCTGTTCAACGGCCAGGGCTCCTGGGGCAACGGCTCCTCGATGCGGATCGCCCCGCTCGGTGCCTGGTACGCGGACGACCCCGAGCAGGCCACGCACCAGGCCGAGATCTCCTCGTACCCGACCCACCAGCACCGGGAAGCGGTCGTGGGCGCCATGGCCGTGGCGGCGGCCGCCTCGCTCGCCGCGTCGCCCGCCGGCCCGCCGAAGCCGGCCGACCTCCTCGACGGCGTCATCGCGCTCGTACCGCGCAGCGCGGTCGGCGCGGGACTGCGCCGGGCCCGCGACATGCTCGACTACAGCGACGCCGGCACGGTCGCCGCGGTCCTCGGCAACGGCCGTCGCACCAGCGCGCACGACACCGTCCCCTTCGCCCTCTGGTCCGCGGCCCGCAGTCTCGGCGATTTCGAGCAGGCCTTCTGGGTGACCGCGCAGGCGGGCGGGGACGTGGACACGACCTGCGCGATCGTCGGCGGGGTCGTCGCGGCGGGCGCGGCCGGTGCGCCACCGGCGGACTGGACCGCTGAGACGGAGCGCCTGCCCGACTGGATGGCCCGGTAGCAGCGGCGCGCCGCACCCGACTGTCACGGTACTGCCACAGCGCTTCTCCCTTCGGCCGACGACGGTGACGGGGGGTTACTCTTTCGGCCACGCCGCCCTCGGTGATCATTACGACGGGCGTGCACCGAAAGAGACGCCGGGGGGCCGCGCGCTGCCCAGGGCTCGCGCGGGCGGACCTCGGTGGGGAGGGGTCCCATGTCCGATCACAGATCTGAGTCGTCCCGGCCCGCGCGCGTGCCGGAACCGGCGGATCCGCCCGGAACGGCCGGGGCGAGAACGCCCGAGCCGGTCCCGGCCGGGGTACAGATGTCCAAGCAGTCCGGTACGCCGGGCGCCGCCGTGCCCGAGCCGCCCAAGGTGCCCGCCTACGCGCGGCAGCCGCATCCGCGACAGCCGCCCTCGCCCTGGGGACCTGCCGGGCGGCAGCCGTCCTCGGATCTCATGAAGATCCGCCCCGCCGCGCCCGGGGTCATCCCGGCGGCCACGCTCTGGTCCGTGCTGGCGACGGCGCTGCTCGGCGCCCTGCTGCTCGGTGACGGCATCGGACTGAACCTGTTCCTCGTAGCGGTACCCGCGGCACTCGCGGCGTACTTCGCCGCGCAGGCGGCCGGGCGCCGGCTGCGGCCGTGGACGGCCGTCTGGGCCGTCGGCGGCCTCTCGCTCCTCGCCGTTCCGGCCCTCCGCGACGCCGGCTGGCCGGTCTTCCTCGCCGTCGTGTCCGCCGTGGCGGTGGGTTCGCTCGCACTGCACGGCAGCCGGGGCTGGCTCGGGATCTTCCTCGGGTCGCTGGGACTCCTCACCTCGGTCGCCGGATCGCTGGGCTGGGGAGCCCACGGGGTGCGCGACCGGATGGCCGACTCCCGTGGGCGCTGGGGCGTCGCGTTCCGCTCCACGGTCGCCGCCGTCGTGCTGCTCATCGTGTTCGGGGCGCTCTTCGCGAGCGCCGATGCCGCGTTCGCCGACGTCCTGGGCAGCCTGATCCCCGATGTGTCCCTGGGCGAGGGCCCGTGGCGGCTGTTCCTCGGCGTGATCGGGCTCGTGGGCGCCCTCGCGGCCGCCTACACCGCCGCCGCGCCGGTGCGCTGGGACGCGCTGACCGTACCCCCGGGCCCGGCACGCGGACGGCTGGAGTGGGCGCTCCCGCTGATCGTCCTGAACCTGCTCTTCGCCGGCTTCCTCGCCATCCAGCTCACCGTGCTGCTCGGCGGCTACGACAAGGTGATGGCCGAGACCCGACTCAGCTATGCCCAGTACGCCCGTGAGGGCTTCTGGCAACTGCTCTGGGCCACCGTTCTCACACTGCTCGTCATCGCCCTCGCGCTGCGCTGGGCACCGCGCGGCGGAGCCCGCGACCGTACTCTCGTGCGGTCCGTGCTCGGCACGTTGTGCCTGCTCACCCTCGTCGTCGTCGCTTCCGCGCTCCGGCGCCTGGATCTGTACGTCGATGCCTACGGTCTGACCCGGCTGCGCATTTCCGTGGCCGCGGTGGAGCTCTGGCTCGGCGTGGTCCTCCTGCTGATCATGGCGGCCGGGGTGTTCGGCGCGAAGATGCTTCCGCGTGGCGTCGCGGTGAGTGCGGCCGTCGGCGTCCTGGCCTTCGGGCTGGCCTCGCCGGACGGTTTGATCGCCGAGCAGAACGTCCAGCGGTACCGCGACGACCACTCGATCGACATCCAGTACCTCCGCGGTCTCTCCGCCGACGCGGTGCCGGCCCTGGACACGTTGCCGGAGCCGCTGCGTTCGTGCGCCCTCGACGAGATCCAGCGGACGCTGCGAGGCTCGGACGCCCCCTGGTATGCGACGAGCTGGGGCGAGGCGCGGGCCCGGGACATCCTCGGTGACTGGGATCCAGGAGCGCGGGTCCGCAACTGCCAGGAGCTGGGGTCGGGCGATCAGGGGAACGAACGGGGCGGCGACGGCACCGGCGGGCCCGGCGGCGATGACTCGTACGATCCGTACGACCCCTACTGATCCGCCCGGCCGACCGCCGACCGGCTGAAGGGCTGACGGGCGGACCTGAGCCGGACACACCGTCCGTACGGGCGGTGTGTCCGGTACGTCCGTCAGCACGACGGCCGCGCGTTACGCGGCCGGCCCTCCCGCCGATGCCTTCCCGCTCAGCGCGTCCAGGTCGCTCTTGCGCACCCGGATCACCAGGGCCGCGGTCAGCAGGGCGAGGGCCGCCATGGCCACCGCCGCCATGAACGCGGTCGAGATGCCCTGGGCGAGCACCTGGTGGCCCCAGCTCCCCGGCAGTTCCCGGGTCCTGGCGAACTCCGCCTTCTGACCGGGCGAGGCCTTCGCCAGGAACTGCGGGACCTGCTTCTCCGCCTCGTTGCGGCTCGCCGTGCCGAAGACGGTGACCAGGATCGAGAGCCCCAGCGAACCACCCACCTGCTGGCTCGCGTTGAGCAGGCTGGAGGCCGCCCCCGCCTCGTGCTGGGCGACGCCGGAGACCGCGGTGAGGGTGAGCGTCACGAAGTTCAGGCCCATGCCGATACCGAAGAGCAGCATCGGTCCCAGGACCCCGGCCAGGTAGGAGCTGTCGGAGGATATGAACGTGAGCCAGCCGAGGCCCAGACCGGTGAGTGCCGCGCCGGTGACCATGAAGGGCTTCGGTCCGAGCACCGGAAGCAGCCGTTGCGAGACCCCGGCCCCGGCGGCGATCGCGACCGCTACGGGCAGGAACGCCAGGCCGGATTCGATCGGGGTGTAAGCCAGTACGTTCTGCACGAACAGCACGATGAAGAAGAACATGCCGAGCATGGCGGCGGCCAGGCTGAGCATGATGACGTAGGTTCCGGAGCGGTTGCGGTCGGCGAACATCCGCAATGGCGTGATCGGCTCCTTCGCGCGCATCTCGATGAGGACGAACGCGGCGAGCAGCACCACCGCGGCGCCGAACGAAGCCAGCGTGAGGGAGTCGCTCCAGCCCGCCTCGGACGCCCGGATGAACCCGTACACGAGCGAGGCCATGCCGAGGGTCGAGGTCAGGGCTCCCGAGATGTCGAAGCGGCCCGGATGCCTCTGCGACTCGTTGATGTACAGCGGGGCGAGTACGGCGATCAGGACGCCGATCGGCACGTTGACGAAGAAGACCCAGCGCCAGTCAAGCCACTCGGTGAGCATCCCGCCCGCCAGCAGGCCGACCGCGCCGCCACCGGCCGAAACGGCGGCGAACACACCGAAGGCGCGGTTGCGCTCCGGGCCCTCCGGGAACGTGGTGGTGATGAGGGCGAGCGAGGTCGGTGAGGCGATGGCGCCGCCGACGCCCTGGAGCGCGCGGGCCGCGAGCAACTGCCAGGGCTCCTGGGCGAATCCACCGAGCAGCGAGGCCAGGGTGAAGAGCAGGATGCCCGCCATGAAGACCCGGCGGCGGCCGAGGATGTCCCCGGCGCGGCCACCGAGCAGCAGCAGCCCGCCGAAGGTGAGTGTGTACGCGCTGAGGACCCAGGAGAGGTCGGTGGTCGAGAAGCTCAGGGCGTTCTGGATGTGTGGGAGTGCGATGTTGACGATCGTGGCATCGAGCACAACCATCAACTGACAGGCGGCGATGACGGTCAGGGCGATCCCCGGGCGGCCCTGCCGGCGTGCCGGGCTCGGTGCGTCCTGAATCGCTAACTGAGAGGTTGTCACTATGGATCCCCCACAAGTGAATTAGTGAACGGATCCGTTCACTGTCCTGGTAACGGTAGTGAGTCCCCTCCAGTGAACGCAAGCGTTCACTGGATCCGCTGTTGCCCGGTCGTGCCCGGATCCGCCGACCCGGCCGGGGGCCGCCCGGTCCCGTCCGGCCCACGTGCCGCCCTGTTCCGCCGTGCCCGTCCGGCCGGTGCGGGTGCGGCGGACCCGTTTCGATGGAGAGAAGCCCATGGACAGTTCGCGATCGGCAGCCGCCGCTCGGCCGCCGGTGGTGTCCCTTCGCCGCCGGGGATCCGTGCTGGAGCGCGCGATCCTCGAAGCCGCCCTGGAGCGGCTGAGCACGGTCGGCTGGAACGGGCTCACGATGGAGGGAGTCGCCGCCGGTGCCCAGACCGGGAAGGCGGCGATCTACCGGCGATGGCCCTCCAAGGAGGATCTGGTCGCCGACGCGTTGCGCCGTGCCCTGCCGGCGATGGGGGACGCGCCCGACTCCGGCAACATCCGTGACGACCTCTACCAGCTGTGCCGGACGCTGCGGGACGGCATGCTCTCCAAGTCCGGCGCCGCGCTGCGGTCGGTCCTTCACGAATGTGACGCGAGCACGGCCGAACGGTTCCAGTCGGTGATCCTCAACGGCGTGATCGCGCCGTCGACCGAACTCATCAGAGAGGTGGTGAGCCGTGGGGTCGACCGGGGGGAGGTCCGATCCGACGCCTTGCGGGGGATGGCCTTCGACGTGATCCCCGCGATGATGATGTATCGGAGCAAGGTGTGCGGCAGCGAATGGAGCGACGGTGACATCGCCGAGCTGATCGATGAGGTCGCGATGCCGTTCTTCCGCTCCGGCGCCCACTGAACCTCCCCGCCGCAGACGGTTCGGGGCGCCTCCCCGCGACGGCGTCGTGACCTGTTCTGCGGTACGGCGCCGGACGGCGGCGGCCGGCATGAGCCCCGGGGTGTTCCCGGCCGCCGCATCGGCGTACGCTTGCTGGCGCCATGCCGTATGAACCACCCACGCACACCGTCGAGCGCTCACTGCGCGCCACCACCGGTGCCAGGACCGTCGCCGGTGTCGACGAGGTCGGGCGCGGAGCGTGGGCGGGTCCGGTCACCGTGTGTGCCGCCGTCACCGGTCTCCGCAAGCCGCCCGCCGGGCTCACCGACTCCAAGCTGATCAGCCCCAGGCGCCGCGCTGAACTCGCGCCGCTGCTGGAGGGGTGGGTCACCGCGTTCGGTCTCGGCGACGCCTCACCGCAGGAGATCGACGAGCTCGGGATGACCGCCGCTCTGCGGCTCGCGGCCGTCCGTGCCCTGGAAGCGCTGCCGGTACGTCCGGACGCGGTGATCCTCGACGGCAAGCACGACTACCTGGGCTCGCCCTGGCAGGTCCGTACCGTCATCAAGGGCGATCAGTCCTGTGTGGCGGTCGCGGCGGCCTCGGTGATCGCGAAGGTCCGCAGGGACACGATGATGGCCGAACTCGGCGCGGAATCCGGTGAGTACGAGGACTTCGCGTTCGGTGCCAATGCCGGCTATCCGTCCCCCGTGCACAGGGCCGCACTGGAGGAGCGGGGCCCCACGGCCCATCACCGCCTCTCGTGGTCCTACCTGGACGCGCTGCCCAGGTGGCAGCACCTCAAGAAGGTCCGCTTCTCCGCCGAGGCGGCCGCACTGGAAAGCGGGGGCCAGCTCGGCTTCGACTTCTGATCGCACACACGTACCCACCCACTGGCGTCTTGTGCGTCAGTGTTTGATAGACAAACACCCATGCCTCTCATCCCCGAGGAGCCTCAGATTCACGAGAGCGCCCAGGGTCCCCGCGTCACTCCGGCCACCGGCCGCACCGCGTCGACCCCTCGTCCCGTACCCGGCCCGCGTACAGCGGCCACGCCGCGCCCCGGTCGTCCGGGTCCCGGCCCCGCGAGGCCCGCGCCGCAGGCGCAGCGTCCGCACCCCACTCCCGCAGCCCGGCCCCAGGCCGCCGCGCCGGAGAATCGTTCCGCACCGCAGCTCCAGGTGATCCCGGCCCCGGCCGACGGCGCGCTCGCCGCCGCCGACGAGGCGGTCGACCTGCTGCTCGACTCCGGTCGGGCTCCCGGCGACATCCTGGTGCTCACCACGGCCGAGCAGCACCCGTGGGCGACGCACGAGCTGTCCTTCGGCGAGGCCGCCTACTGGGCCCAGCACGAGGCCGGCGACGACGTGTTCTTCGCCGGAGCCGCAGCCGTTGACCGGTTGAAGTCCCGGCCGGTGGTGATCATCGCGGTCAACGGTGCCGTGGATGACGCCGCCACTCGCGCGCTGCACACCGCGCGGCAGAACGCCGGAGCCCTGCTGATCGTCTGCGGTGACCCGCAGCCGGTCAACGCGGCGCTCGGCGCGAGCGTCTGACGCAGCACCGGCGCGAACCCGTGGTGCCGCGGTCTGTCGGTGACGGCGGCCGCGGTGCCGCGGCCGGTCCGTGACCGGTCCTGCGGCGAACGGCTCCTGTGGCGACCCGGCTGCCCGAGAGGGCGGCCGGGGCCCACGGCCGGGGTCAGCGGGCCGCGCTGCGGTGCAGGGCCTGGGCGGCCCCGCCGCCGGTGCGCGACGGGGCCGGATCCTGGTCCAGTGCGGTGTCCGCGAGGGCGGTCGGGCGCGAGGTGGAGCTGGGGCGGCGTCCGCCCCGGCCCTCGCCCAGCACCTGCCAGCCACCGGTGGTCAGCGTGATGTAGGCGCCGCACCTCAGGCCGTGCAGGGTGCAGGCATCCCGCAGCCCCCACATCCACGCCCCGTCCTCCTCCGTCCAGCGCTCGTCCCCCTCGCGGCAGTAGAGAAGCACCGCCGTACGGACGGGGGTACGGCGACGGAGATCGTGCGGGATGACCCGGCGCAGGTGTGCCAGCAGCGAATTACGGAACTCCCAGCCGTCCGCCGTCACCGAGCGGCGGGCGAACGAGGCACTGGCCGTCAGGCGTTCCTCGTGGTCGAGCACGGCCACGACGGCGGTCGCCGGAGTCGGACGGTGTCGGGCGTGCAGGCCGCTGACGACCTCGCGCGGGCTGCGCAGCAGCGGTATGCCCGCCGCGGCCCACTCGGCCGGTTCGAGTATCCGGGCAAGGCGGTTGGCGGAGTCGGCGGCTGCCGACATCGAAGTGGCTGCGGACGGAGCGAATCCGAAGGTCACGGTCCTCCCTTCGCATACGCGCCCACGATGCGGGCAGGGTCGGGTGAGGGCGCGCCGCGGCACAGCCCTTCCGGGCCGCGAAAGAACTGTGCGGGGAGCGAGTCCAATTCTCCCTGGCGTATCGGCAGGCGGCAACGAGCAATTGGGGCAGCTGACGGTAATCAGCTGGAATGACACGGATATCCCTGCCCAGTCGGGCCCCGGATGACGCCACCTGTCACGCCTGAACCAGCCAGGACCAGCAGAAACACCGCGTCAGCCCCAGGGCCACGACGAACGTCTCGTGCGGCGCCAGGACGCGATGCGCGCTGCCGGCCGGGGACATCCGGATTCCGTCGGCCCCCGGCACACGGCGCTGAGGGCCGGGCCCCGGCACCCTCGATTCACGCAGCGATGCGCACCCTTGGTGAGCCCGCCGTCACGGTGGGTGGATTCGCTGATTGTCAGTGCCATCGGGTTGCATGGGGGTATGGACGCACTGGAGCTACGCACCGAAGCCGACGCCATCCTCGCCGAGCTGATCGGCGCCCCGGGAAGTTCGGCGCGGTTGCGGGAGGACCAGTGGCAGGCGGTGGCGGCCCTGGTGGAGGAGCGGCGTCGCGCGCTGGTGGTGCAGCGCACCGGGTGGGGCAAGTCGGCTGTGTACTTCGTGGCCACCGCGCTGTTGCGCCGGCGCGGGGCAGGCCCGACGGTGATCATTTCTCCGCTGCTGGCGCTGATGCGCAACCAGGTCGAGTCGGCGGCGCGGGCGGGTATCCGGGCACGCACCATCAACTCGGCCAATCCCGAGGAATGGGAAACGATCTACGGAGAGGTGGAGCGCGGCGAGACCGACGTTCTGCTCGTGAGCCCGGAACGCCTCAACTCGGTGGACTTCCGTGATCAGGTACTGCCGAAACTCGCGGCGACCACTGGTCTGCTGGTCGTCGATGAGGCCCACTGCATCTCCGACTGGGGTCATGACTTCCGGCCGGACTACCGGCGGCTGCGCACCATGCTCGCGGAGTTGCCTGCGGGAGTACCGGTGCTGGCCACGACGGCGACCGCGAATGCGCGGGTGACGGCGGATGTGGCGGAGCAGTTGGGCACGGGGGGCGGGGACGCTCTGGTTCTGCGTGGCCCGCTGGACCGGGAGAGCCTTCGGCTGGGTGTGCTGGAGTTGCCGAATGCCGCACACCGGCTGGCGTGGCTGGGGGAGCGGCTGGGGGATCTGCAGGGGTCGGGGATCATCTACACGCTGACGGTCTCCGCGGCGGAGGAGGTCGCCGCGTTCCTGCGGCAGTGCGGATATCCGGTGGCTTCCTACACGGGGAAGACGGAGAACGCCGAGCGCTTGCAGGCGGAGGAGGATCTGCTGGCGAACCGGGTGAAGGCCCTGGTCGCCACGTCCGCGCTCGGGATGGGCTTCGACAAGCCGGACCTCGGTTTCGTGGTGCACCTGGGGTCACCGTCGTCTCCGATCGCCTACTACCAGCAGGTGGGGCGTGCGGGGCGTGGTGTGGACCATGCGGATGTGCTGTTGCTGCCGGGCAAGGAGGACGAGGCGATCTGGGCGTACTTCGCCTCGGTCGGTTTCCCGCCCGAGGAGCAGGTGCGTCGCACGCTGTCGGTGCTGGAGGAGGCCGGTCGTCCGTTGTCGCTTCCGGCGCTCGAGCCGTTGGTGGATCTTCGGCGTTCGCGTCTGGAGACGATGCTCAAGGTCCTGGACGTGGACGGGGCGGTCAAGCGGGTCAAGGGCGGCTGGACGTCCACGGGGCAGCCGTGGGCGTACGACGCGGAACGGTACGCCTGGGTTGCGAAGCAGCGGGCTGCGGAGCAGCAGGCGATGCGGGACTACGTGGCCACCACTGGATGCCGGATGGAGTTCCTGCAGCGGCAGCTCGACGACGAGAAAGCGGTGCCGTGCGGTCGCTGCGACAGGTGCGCCGGTCCTTGGCTGGACCCCGCTGTCTCTTCCGCCGCCCTGGCGACGGCGACGGGCGAGCTGGACCGGCCCGGGGTCGAGGTCGAGCCCCGCAAGATGTGGCCGACCGGACTCGCCTCGGTCGGCATGGACCTCAAGGGCCGTATCCCCGCAGGTCAGCAGGCAGTCACCGGGCGTGCGCTGGGCAGGCTGTCGGACATCGGCTGGGGCAACCGCCTGCGGCCGCTCCTGTCGGCGCAGGCAGCCGATGGGCAGGTTCCCGACGATGTGCTGAACGCCGTCGTCACGGTGCTGGCGGACTGGGCCCGCTCCCCGGGCGGCTGGGCGAGCGGCTCTCCCGACGCAGTGGCGCGGCCCGTGGGCGTTGTCGCTGTGCCGTCCCGCACCCGCCCGCAGCTGGTCGGCTCGCTGGCCGAGGGCGTGGCCCGGGTCGGCAGACTCCCGCTTCTGGGCAGTCTGGCGTACACCCCGAACGCCGATGAGTATGCGGCGCACCGCAGCAACTCCGCCCAGAGGCTGCGCGCCCTGGGCGACTCGTTCGCCGTGCCCGCTGAACTCGCCGCCGCCCTGGGCGGGACCCCCGGCCCGGTCCTGCTCGTCGACGATTACACCGACTCCGGCTGGACCCTGGCCGTTGGCGCACGTCTTCTGCGCCAGGCCGGTGCAGCCCAGGTGCTGCCGCTCGTCCTCGCCCTGGCCGGGTAGCCGCAGCCACCCTGGTGCCGGTCCGGGACCTGGGGCGCTGTGCGGCCACCGGGCACACCGCGGTGTCGCGGTGTGCCCGATGGCCGTCTGCTGTGCGGGCGACGGCGTCGTGCTCCGCCCGCACGGAGTCGGTGCGAGGTCAGCCGGCGGCGACGTCTTCCGCGACCCCGGTCTCCGGGGCTGCCTCGTCACCGGGCCGGCTGGATGCGGCGTTCCTGGGGCCGCGCAGGGCGACGTAGACGACCAGTACGGCCATGACTGCGGCACCGGTCCACATGGCCTGCTGCCAGCCGTCGACGAAGGACTGCTGCGCGGCGTCGACCAGGTCGTGTGCGTGCGAACCGGTGCCGGGTGCCACCTCGACGGCGGTGGCGATGCCTTCGCGGGCGGTGTCCGCGGCGCCTGCGGGAATGCCGTCGAGCCTGCTGTCGATGGCGCTGCGGTAGCCGGTGGCCAGGAGCGCGCCGAGCATGGCGACACCGAGAGCGGTGCCGAACTCGCGGGTGACATCGTTGAGCGCGGACGCAACGCCTTGCCCGGCTCGGGGCAGGGAGCTGGTGATGGCCTCGGTGGAGGGCGTCATCGACAGACCCATGCCGATGCCCATGGCGAGCATCCCGGCCAGGATGGACGGGTAACCGCCGTCCACGGACACGAACACGGCCATCAGGACCAGGCCGAGCGTGGCCAGTGCGACGCCCACCGTCATGGTGGAGCGGGCGCCGATCCTGCCGCCCATCTTGGGCGCCAGGCCGGAGGCCATCATCATCATGACGGCCATCGGCATCATCGCCACGGTGGACAGCAGCCCGGACCAGCCCAGTACGGCCTGGAAGAACGGGAAGAGGACGACCGCGATACCGGCCTGGACACCGAAGACGACGAGCAGGGTGACGGAGCCGCCGGCCAGGCCGCGCTCACGGAAGAGGCGTACGTCAAGCAGCGCCGCGTCGCGGCGGCGCAGCTCCCAGGCTACGAAGGTGACGGCGGCGATGACACCGACGGCCAGGCTGATCAGAGTGACGGGGGAGGTCCAGCCGCGTTCCGGGCCCGTCTGCAGGACGAGGATGAGGCCGATCACGGCGATCGTGGAGACCAGTGCGCCGATGGTGTCGAAGGAATGGGGGGAGCGTTCGCGGGAGTTGGGCACTGATTTCAGTGTCATCACCAGCGCGATGACACTCAGGACCACGGGCAGTACGAACAGCCGGCGCCAGTCGGCGACGTCGACCAGCAGGGCGGAGAGGAACATGCCCAGAATGCCGCCGCCCCCGGCGACGCCGGTCCACACGCCGATCGCCTTGCCTCGTTCCTTCTCGGGGAAGGTGGACGTGATGACGGCCAGCGTGATCGGCATGATCATCGCGGCGCTGATGCCGGCGGCCACGCGAGCGCCGATCATCACCGCGGCCGACGGGGCCAGTCCCGCGACGACGCCGGCGGCACCGAAGATGATCAGCCCGGTGATCAGCATGGGCTTGCGGCCCAGACGGTCACCGATCGCGCCGAGCGGCAGCAGCAGGGCAGCCAGGGCGAGGGTGTAGATATTGATGATCCACAGAACAGTGCTCTGCGAGGCGCCCCATTCGACTGCCATGTGCGTCTGGGCGACATTCAGCCCGGACACCGAGGCGATGACAGCCATCAACGCGATGGAGACGGCGATGAGGATCGCGCGGAGCTGACGCGCATCCGGCGCGCCTGCGCCGTCCACTGGCACGTCCGATGCCTGGGGAGGCTGATTGGTGCTCATGGTTTCCTTCCGAAAAGGGCATGGGGAATCAGCGCCGGGACAGAGCCGGTCGCCAATCCGGTGAGACGGGAACTTGTTCAGCGCCCGGACCGCTGAATGCCGGGCGCGCGGATTTTCAGCAGCGGAGGCCGGGTGTCCAGCGGGTGGTCTTCTGTGCGGCGGCGAGCGCGGCATCGGTGTCCGCGGTGGCCGGCAGGGCGTTGTTGTGGGAGCCGGCCGCGCCGACCTGAGCGGTGAGGTCGGCGGCGTTGACTGCCACCCACACGCCGGGGATCTCGGTGGTGCCTGCCATGGCGGGGGTGAAGTGGCAGCCGATGTTGTCGGGCAGGTCCTCCAGCGGCAGCTTCAGACCCTCCAAGCCCTCGGTACGGGCTTCCAGTCGTGCGGCCGCAGCCAGAACCCGCCGCGCCACGAACGTGCCGCCGGACAGGCGGACGCCTGCGGGACAGCCCTTAGGTGCCGCGCGTGAAGTAGATGAGGTCATCCGTCAACTGGCGCAACAGCCAGGTGTGATGGACGGAGGCGGGGCCGGTGGTGAGGATGCCGATCGGCTCGTCGCCGACCTCCCAGCCGTGGCAGTACGGGCAGCGCACCACGCTGTGACCCCAGTGCTCGGCGAAGGCCGGTATCTCGGGCAGCACGTCGCGCAGGACCGTGGCTACCCGCTCGCGGCGAGCCGCCGGCGTACGGCCGTCGGCCAGGGTGAGGGCGAACCGCAGATCACCGTCCGCTGCGAGGGCGCCGGCTCGGGCCGTGGCCACGTCCCGAGGACGACTCGGCCGCCGTGCTCGCGAACCTGTCGGCGTCCGCACTCAAGGATGTCGGAGGGCACGGTGCCTTCCAGGACGATGTAGCCGTGCATGGCGGCGACGGGGGCGTTGCGCGGGGTGCCGCTGTCGATCACGACGACGGAGCGGCGCGAGCGGGCCGGCATCAGTGCGCCGTTCAACCCTGCGGCGCCGCCGCCGATCACCACCGCATCCACGGTCTCGGTGGGCAGTGCGTCGCTCTCGTAGTGGGAAGTCCGCGCAGACATGTCGCGCCCTTTCGTCGTACGTGGTCCCCCGTGCCAGACCATCTGAGTTCGACGTTAGGACCGCTTTGCATCAAGGGCATATCATTTTGCCTATGACGCAAGACGATGGACAGCTGGACAGCCTCGTACGCAAAAGGATCCGCGCGCTGCGCATCGCGCATGGCTGGTCACTGGAGGAGCTGGCCACCCGCGCCAACCTCAGCCAGTCCTCACTGAGCCGTATCGAGAACGGTCCCCGCCGCCTCGCGCTCGATCAGCTGGTCACCCTCGCCCGCGCGCTGGACACCACCCTGGACCAGCTCGTGGAGAACGCCGCCGACGACGTCGTCGTCAGCCCGACGATCGATGGCGCGCACGGTCTGATGCGCTGGCCCGTAAAGGGCGACCCCGGTATGAGCGTGATGCGTCAGCGGATGACCGACCCGCCGCCCGACAACCCGGCCCGCATGCGCGCCCACCCCGGCCGCGAATGGCTGGTGGTGCTGTCCGGTACCGCCATCCTCATGCTCGGCCACCGGCGCTTTCGCGTCGAGACCAACCAGGCCGCGGAGTTCCCCACGATGATGCCGCACGCCATCGGCGCCGAAGGCGGACCGTGCGAGATCATGGGCATCTTCGACCGCGATGCCCGCCGCGGCCATCAGAAGGATGCCGGTGCCGACGGCTCGGAAGCCGATTGCGGCGGCGCCCGCGGTCCCCGCGAGTAGGGGGCCGCGGTCGGCGGCAAGCATCTGAGCGGTGACGGTCTCGGTGCAGGACCGGCAGCCCGCTGACCACGGACGCGGGGCCGGAGGGAGTCCACGCCCAGGCAGTGCTGGGCCTACGGGTGCACCTGCTCCCAGCGAGCCGACTCGGCGCGAGCCACTTCGGCGTCGTAGTGACACGCGTCGAAATGGAACTCTGGTGGAGGGGAGTGGTCGCCGGTGTGGGCCGCCCTCGGAACCACCCAGTCCGACCACGTCACGATCCCCCCGAATCGCTGCACGGCCATGGACAGGAAGCCGCAGCAACCGCCGGTGCACTCCGGTTCTCCCAGCTCCAAGCGGCGAGCCTCGTCGGCCGCCCGCAAAGGGCTGGGCCGCCCCGCAGGGAGCAGATCGGCGGCGTACGTTCCGCGGCCGCCCTCACCGATGGCCCCTTCGACGATGTCCTCGCTGTTGACCCGGAACCGCACCTGAGCGGCGAACCGGCTTCCCGGCGGCAACACCTTGATCTCCAGACGATCAAACATCAGGCCACCCTAGGGTCTTTCGTTTGGATCAGGCCGGATCAGGGTGCGTGCCGGACACCGCGAGCCCGGCATGATCCAAACGAAAGACCCTAGGGGTGCGCTGATGTCTGCGTGCCGCCCAGTCGGCGTCCGATTCCACCCGTCGCACGCTGGGCCGACCTGCGGGCGTCCTTGTCAGTGAACCCGGTCGCTCCTCGGTGCGACGTCTTTGATCCTCATCGGAGTTCCGTCCGGGGCGAAGGGGTGCTGGAAGGCGAAGGCGCGCGGTGCGGAGCCGTGCTCGTCGAGGTGTTCCAGCCTGGAGACCCCGTCCTGCCAGGTGGGGATCACGCCGTCGGAGACCCACCAGAACGCGTAAGGCGGGTGCCCGGTCCTTTCGAACCAGTCGTAACGCCTGTTCAGTGCCTCACGGTGCAGACCGGTGTAGATGGCGTCGAAGGCGGGGCGCAGACCGGTCCAGAGGGAGAGGGTCGCGGCCAGGGCGGTGGTTTCCGCGGTACGGCCCTTGCCGTACCAGGTCGGTACGGCGAACTCTCCCCATGTACCCCAGTCCAAGTCGAAGTGCGAGCCCTGATCGCCTTCTGCCGCTTGCGCATGAGCAAGGTATCCGTGGTGCTGGCTGATCTTCTGGTAGATGGCATAGGCGCCGTCGTGGAACTCGCGTGTGAGGGGTGCGGGGTCGGCGAGAGGTGCCTTCAGGACGCCGAATGTGTACAGAACAAGATGGGGCATGCGTCTCTCCCTGGTCGGGTGTGCCTGCTGTGGGCCCGGTTCGGTCGCCTATGCATGGGGCGAGGACGGGTGGGGCGTGAGCAACTCCTCCCGGGCCTACCTGAAGTAATCTCTCTGCGACCGTGTGTGACCGCCGAAGCCCAGGAGAAGGTAGCTGCCTGTGCGGGCGATGTCGAAGTTGTGTTTTTCCCGTCCAAGTGGCCTCTTGCGCAGGCCTCGCTGGGGCCGGGGCGGTTGCGCTGTCTGCCGTCGTCGAAGTCCGCATAGCCCGGCGACCGTGGAGGGGTGGCGTCGAAGGCCGGTGTGCCGTGGTGACGTCGGTGGCGTCGACCGGGGTGGATGAAGCGAGCTCGTCGACGCCAGGTCGCTGTCCACTGTTTGGATCGTCGTGCGGTGCGGACTGTTCGGAGGGAGACGGTGCTGGTCAGCCGCTTTTCAATAGTCCGGTGAACGTACTATGGTCGCTCGCATGGTTGATCGCAGCACAACCGTGCGGGAACCGACCCTGCTCATACTCACCGCTCTGGCCGGCACGCCCCGACACGGCTACGCGCTGGCTCAGGAAGTGCTGACGATTTCTCAGGGCCGCGTGCGGCTGCGCACCGGGACGCTCTACGGGTCCCTCGAGCGCCTCCAGGGGGAAGGCGTGATTGAGGTCTTCTCGGAGGAGCGGATCGCGGGGAGGCTCCGGCGCACGTACACGCTCACGCGCACCGGCCGAGACGCCCTCGCCGCGGAGGTTCGGCGTATCGATGCCACCGCCCGCGAAGCCCCCCGACGCTTCAAGCAAGCCACCATCGAACCGACCGGAGCCCCCGCATGACCGACGCCCGGCACTCCTCCCGTGTCCTGTCGCTCTACCCTCGCCGATACCGGGCAAGGCATGGCCCCGAGATCCTGCAGATGCACCGGGATGCCGTGGAGGGCGCCTCAGCGACTGCCGTACGTCTGGAGCAACTGGACATCGCGGCACATGCGTTGCGCGTGAGAACCCATACCGGCTCCAGCCACCGGGCCGGCCGCTTCCTGGTGGTCACGGCCCCGTACGCCCTGGCGGCTGCCGGGTCGATCGCTGCCGCCGGGCTGACCACCGCCGTGGCGGACGCAATGCGTGGCGGGAGCCCGGCCGGTTTGGACGCCCTTGGCGCAGCGGTCTGCATGACCGTGCTGGCAGCCGGCGCGGTTGCCTGCCTGGGGCGTTGGACGATGTCCCGGGCACTGGCGGCGCTTTCCCTCACGGCGCTGATTGCAGGAGCCCAGGGATCCGCCTGGCTCATCCCGCTGTTGGCCCTCGTGGCGGTGATGCCTGCGGGGACCGTGCCAGGCAGAGATGACCGCCGTCCGGCTGTGGCCTACGCCGTCATTACCTGGTTGCCTTCCCTCTGTGCGGCGCTTTCGGACGACCGGCACTTCTTTCTCGGGGCGATCCAGCAACTCGGTCCCGTCATGCTGCTGATCGCCATCCGCACAGCGGCCCCGGACGCCCGCCCCCGACACATCCTCGCGATCCTGGTGGCCGGGGCCCCATGGGCCACGTCAGCTGCGGGCTCACCGATCGGTGGTGCCATCGTCATCACAGCCCTCACCATCGCCTGGGGAGCCGGCCGCCTGTCCCGAGGGCGGGTTCCTGTCGCTACCTAGAGCGGCCGTCTCGTTCGGTCACGGAGCCGACCACGGGGGAGAGGCCTGCGATATGCACTCCGGCCGGGTGGCCTGCGATATGCACTCCGGCCGGGTTGATCGTGCGAAGCCGGCGCGGGCCCTGCACCAATCCGGCCCGCTCGGCTCGGGCCCGCCACCGGTCCTCAGGCCTCGCACACGGAGGCGGCCGAAGCCCCCGCACTCTGCACGGTCTGCGTTGGTCATGAACCCATGCAACCCGATGGGTACGACAAACCGCGAACGGCCGTACGGCCCCTGTGGATAACTTATCCACAGGGGGTCGCGGATTCTTGCCCGGCACGAGACCGTCATCGCATGAACAAGCACCACGAATCCACCGGCCCGTCCGACGAGCAGCAGATCACCCTGCGAGGCCCGGCCGAGCTGGCCGACGCACTCCCGTATCTCATGGGATTCCATCCGAACGACAGCGTGGTCATGGTCGCTCTGCACGGCGGCCGGGGGCGCTTCGGCGGGCGGCTCAGGCTCGGCATTCCGCAGTCCGCGCAGGAGTGGCCATCGGTTGCCGAGCAACTCGCGGAGTGTCTGATCAAGGGGAGCGAGCGGCGTGGCGACCGGCCCGACGCGATCGTCATCTTCCTCTGCCAGGATCCTGCCGGCGCAGAGACCGGCAACCAGATCATGGAGCGGCTGCGGCCCTTCGCCCAGCGACTGCGCACGGCCTGTGGCGCACTGGATGTGCCGGTGCTCGAGGCGCTCTGCATCTCCGGCGACCGCTACTGGTCCTATTGCTGCCCCGACGCCCGGTGCTGTCCGGTCGACGGCACTCCGCTGGCCGTGCCAGGCACCTCGGTCATGGCGGCGGCAGCTGCGTACGCGGGCATTCAAGTGCGTGGTTCGCTGCGTGAGATGGAGGCGAGGCTGGCGCCCCTGGCGGCCGCGGCGGGCAGGGAACAGCAGCAGGCGCTCGACCGGGTGGGGGCCGTGCTGCTGCCGAAGCTGCTCGACGAGGAAGGCCGCAAGGAGCTCGGCGGATCCACCTTGAAGCTCGCCCGGGAGCTCATGAAGCGCCTCGGGGCGACGCCTGCGGCGATGCCCTCGCTGTCCGACCTCAACGACGACCGGCTGATCAGCCATGAGGAGGCCGCCGCGGTGATTCTCGGCCTCCAGGACCGGGAGGTCCGTGACAGGGCCGCGGAATGGATGGAAGGCCCCGAGGCGGAGTCGGCGCTGAGGCTGTGGCGAGCGCTGGCCCGCCGTTGTGTCGCGCCGTACGTGGAGCACGCGGCGGCTCCGCTGACCCTGGCGGGCTGGGTCGCGTGGTCCACCGGTGACGAGCCGGCCGCGCGGGTCGCGCTCGGCCTCGCTCTGCGGCTGGACCCCGGGTACACCTTCGCCCAGCTGCTGCACGAGGCCTGCAACCAGGGCCTCGACCCGGAGACGCTGCGGCGCTGCCTGCGCGGCGAACGCGCCACGCGGACGGTACGGCGGGGCCACCACCGCACGGGACGGGTCGCGGGGGCCCGTCCCGTACGCGCTCAGGCGGCCGGGCAGCGCGGGACGCGGCAGGGGCCCGCCCGGCCCGGAGCGACCGGCCGGCGCCGCGCCGGACAGGGCCGCCAGCCCCGGACGCTCGGCCGTCGGGGGGCCAGGACCCGCCGATGACGGCAGGCGCGGTAAGGGCCCCGGCCCCTGGGCCCCGAGGCGCGGGGGAGCGCGGGGCGGCGTGCGGCCGGGGCGCTGCGAGCCGGTGTCGGGACGGATGAAGAGCGCGACGAAGGGAGTGTTTATCGTCAGGCAGACGACTATGATCACGACATGCCGCCCTACGACCCGTCGACCTTCCCGCCCTTCGCCGTCACAGTCGACCTGGTCGTGCTCACAGTGCGCCGTCACGCGCTCTGCGCGCTGGTGGTGCGACGAGGTGAGTCGCCGTTCCAGGGCAGGTGGGCGCTGCCCGGCGGCTTCGTCAGAGCCGATGAGGACCTGGGCGCCGCCGCGGCGCGTGAGCTCGTCGAGGAGACCGGGCTCTGCGCACACGACGCTGCGGTTCCGGCCGTCGGGAACGGTGCCCATCTCGAACAGCTCGCCACCTACGGGGACCCCGGGCGCGACCCGCGGATGAGGGTCGTCAGCGTCGCCCATCTCGCGCTGGCACCTGACCTGCCGGCCCCCCGGGCGGGCGGGGACGCGAACAGTGCGCGCTGGGCACCCGTCGGGGACCTGCTCGGGCCCGAGGGCGGATTCGGCCGCGACGGCGAGCACCCGGCGCCGTTGGCCTTCGATCACGCGCGGATCCTGGCCGACGGGGTGGAGCGGGCCCGCTCCAAGATCGAGTACTCCTCGCTGGCCACTGCCTTCTGCCCGCCGGAGTTCACGGTCGGCGAGCTGCGCCGGGTGTACGAAGCGGTCTGGGGCGTCGTGCTCGACCCGAGGAACTTCCACCGCAAGGTGACGGGCACCCCCGGCTTCCTGGTGCCCTCCGGCGGCACGACCACCAGGCAGGGCGGACGTCCGGCGCAGCTCTTCCGGTCGGGCGCGGCCACCGTACTCAACCCGCCGATGCTCCGTCCCGAGGTCTGATCCCGCGGCGTCGGGCTCGTCCGCGCCGGTGCCGTACAAGCGTGCGTGCCTGAATCCGGGATCGGGACAGGGGTGCGGCAGCTGCCTCCGGACGCGCGCAGGCAGGGCCGGAACGCCGTGGATACCGCATTCCGCAAAAAGTCCTATATGTCGGGTTATCTTTCTGCGGTACCCACTGCCGTCGAGCGGTCTCACCTCGTGCGAGAGAAGCGATGCTCCAGGCCATCGGACTCACCAGCGCCCGCCACCGCGGACTACCGCCCGCCGTGGACGACCTCACGTTCGAGGCCGGCTCCGGCTGCGTCACCGCCCTCCTGGGCGCGCGGGGTTCCGGCAAGACCTCGGCCCTGCGGCTGATGCTCGAACTCGACCCGGGCCGGGGGATCACCTACTTCCGCGGCAGAGCCCTGCACCGCGTCGCACACCCTGCCCGTGAGGTGGGAGTGGTCCTCGGAGACGTGCCGGGCCACCCGGTCCGCACCGCCCGGGGGCAGCTCCGCATGCTGTGCGCCGCGGCGGGCGTCCCGGCGTCCAGGGCCGACGAACTGCTCGACACCGTCGGCCTGGCCGGGCTCGGTGACCAGCGCATCGCGTCGCTCTCCCCGGGCATGGACCGGAGGCTGGCCCTCGCCTCCGCGCTGCTCGGCGACCCGCACACGCTCATCCTCGACGAACCCACGGAGGGCCTCGACGCGCGGGAGGCCGACTGGCTGCACGGGCTGCTGCGGGCCCATGCCGCCAGGGGTGGCACAGTGCTCTACACCACCAGCGACGCCAAGGAGGCCGCGAGGTCGGCGGGGCAGGTGGCCGGGCATGTGGTGTCCATCGACGCCGGGCGGCTCGTCGCCGACCAGGATGTCGCGGAGTTCGCACGCACCCGGCTCCGTCCCCGCGTCGCGGTCCGTTCCCCGCACGCCGCCCGCCTTGCCGCGATCGTGAGCCGGGAGGCACGGGCGGCCCGGCGCTCCGTCGAGGTCATCACCGAGGCGAGCAGCAGCCGGCTCTCCGTCTACGGCAGCAGTTGCGCGGAGATCGGTGACACGGCGTTCCGGCACGGGCTTCCCGTTCACCAGCTCGCCGACGAGACCGGGGACACCGGCCCGGCCGCAGGCCACACGGCTCCGCCTCGCCCGGCCCACGGCACGACCGGGCGAGGCGGCACGGAGACCGCCCCCACCGCGCAACCCACTACCCCCACCGAGAAAGCCGCCGCCCCCACCGCGCACCCCGTCGCACACCTCGCGCACCCCGCAGCCCCCGCCGGGCCGGGCCTTCCGCCGCCGATCAAGCGGCGGCCCGCCCGTGGTCCGCTGCGCCCGGTGCGTTACGAACTGCGCCGTCTCTTCGGGGTCAGGACCACGACCCTGATCATGGCCGTCGCCCTGATCGCATCGGCCGGGATCTCCGTACTGCTCGCCCGCGACGGCCGTACGCCGCTGCCCAACGTGCTTGCCGCCTGGCCCTCCCTGCTCCCGCTGCCGCCCGCCGCGATCTGTGCGGGTCTGCTGGGGGCGCTGTCCTTCGGCGACGAGTTCCGCTATCCCGCGCTCGCCGCCGGACGCGGAACCGTGCCCCGCCGCCTCGGGCTGCTCCTCGCCAAGCTGGCGGTGTCCGCAGGTGTCGCCGTGCTGCTCGCCCTGCTCGTCGTACTGGCCTCCGCGGCATCTCTTCGCCTCGTGTACGGCGGCGACTTGCTCCGGATTCCGCCGAATGTGATGTCGCTCGCCGTGAGTTGGTCGGGCCTGACCATCGGCTGCGCCTGGGCCGGGCTGCTGGCCGCCGGGGTGTTCCGGGTGACCGCGGCAGGCGTGGCCGCGGTGCTCGCCGTTCCGGTGCTGATGGTTCCGCTCGTCCAGAGGATGCCGAAGGCGCCGACCGCGCGTTCGACGACCGGACTTCCGGGGCGGCTGCGGGAACTGGTCTGGCCGCAGTGGCCGCACGAGACGGACCGGTGGGTACTGGCCGCGATGCGGGTCGCGGCGCATCCGGTGGGAACCGCATTGGCCCTGTCGTTGTCAGTCCTCATCTGCGCGTATCTGTTCACCAGCGTTCGCGGCAGGGTGCGTTGGTGATCACGGGGTGGCGCCGGAACGCCAAAAGTCTCACAACTCCAGTTGAAATGCCCGTTTTGAGCCGATAAGGCGTCAATTGAGAAGCGGGTGCCGATCACCCTTTCGTGTGCTTTTCACCAAAGACCTCAAGGGGTGGCTGAGCCGCGCCGACAAAGGATGCGTGAGTACCCTTGCGCACACCATGATGACCGCCGCCCGCACTGCCGACTCCGGCCTCGCCGGCTCGGGCGAACTCGACCGATACCCCTACGCGGAGACGCCGGCCGGCGAGCGTGCCGCCATTCGTTCCTGGGGCGGTACCGACAATGAGCTGGGCAGGGTGGGCCGGCGGGGATCGGCCAGCCGTGGCCGAGGCCTCCACGGCCAACTTGTCCAGCAGCTGGGACAGATGATCGTTTCCGGGGACCTGGGCGCGGACCGCCCTCTGGTGCCGGAGGAGATCGGCCAGCGTTTCGAGGTCTCCCGCACCGTCGTGCGGGAGTCGCTGCGCGTGCTGGAGGCGAAGGGGCTGGTGAGCGCCCGGCCCAATGTGGGTACCAGGGTCAGGCCTGTCAGTGACTGGAATCTGCTCGACCCCGACATCATCGAATGGCGCGCCTTCGGCCCGCAGCGCGACGACCAGCGTCGCGAGCTCAATGAGCTCCGGTGGACGATCGAACCCCTCGCCGCCAGCCTCGCCGCGGGCCACGGCCGGGATGACCTTCAGCAGCGCCTTGCCGACATGGTCGAGATCATGGGGCACGCGCTCGGACAGGGGGACGTGATCACCTGCGCCCGCGCCGACGCGGAGTTCCATGCCCTTCTGATCCAGGCCGCGGGCAACCGCATGCTTGAGCACCTCTCCGGGATCGTCTCCGCCGCCCTGCATGTCTCGGGTGGCCCGGTGACCGGTTGCGACCGTCCGAACGAGGGATCGCTCGGCCATCACGCGCGGATCGTCGAGGCCCTCGCGTCCGGCGACTCCGCGGGCGCCGAATCGGCCATGCGCCAGCTGCTCACGGTCCCGCTGGAGTCCGAGTCGGCCGAACCGGTGGTGCCGGCCCCGCGCGAGCGCGAGCACTGAGCACTGCACTTGGCGGGTGTACCGGCCGTGTGCCGCCGGGCCTCCGCGGTCCGGCGGCATAATTGTGAGGGGATGCCCCTCATGGTCGCGTTCGTCGGAATTGGGGTGTGACTCGGGCCACGCGGATTGGGCGTAACACTCCTCGAAACAGCGCGATGACTTAAGAGGTGACCGCCGCGGAAGGAATACAGCAGCCATTCAGTGCGCTGTGCAGTTCTGAGGCATAGCCCGCGCCGTCGGCACATTCCCAGCCGACGGTCGTCGGTTCAGCCCTCTCCGGGGCCGGGCCGGAAGCCGTTTCCATCGTTCCGAGAGGTTGTTCGTGTCGGCCAGCACATCCCGTACGCTCCCGCCGGAGATCGCCGAGTCCGAATCTGTGATGGCGCTCATCGAGCGGGGAAAGGCTGATGGGCAGATCGCCGGCGATGACGTGCGTCGGGCCTTCGAGGCTGACCAGATTCCGCCAACCCAGTGGAAGAACGTTCTGCGCAGCCTCAACCAGATCCTCGAGGAAGAGGGTGTGACGCTGATGGTCAGTGCCGCGGAGCCGTCCAAGCGCGCCCGCAAGAGCGTCGCAGCCAAGAGCCCGGTCAAGCGCACCGCCACCAAGACTGTCGCGGCCAAGACCACCGTGACGCGTACCGTCGCGGCCACCGCCGCCCCGTCCGCCGAGACCGTGGACGTGGTGGCCGATGACGCCACCGCGGCCGCCCCCGCGAAGAAGGCGGCAGCCAAGAAGACGGCTGCCAAGAAGACCGCCGTGAAGAAGACCGCGGCCAAGAAGACCGCGGCCAAGAAGGCCGGCAAGCAGGACGACGAAGCCCTCGACGGCGACGACGCAGCCGAGGAAGTCAAGGCCGGCAAGGGTGAGGAAGAGGAGGGCGAGGGCGAGAACAAGGGCTTCGTCCTCTCCGACGACGACGAGGACGACGCACCTGCGCAGCAGGTCGCCGTCGCCGGCGCCACGGCCGACCCGGTCAAGGACTACCTGAAGCAGATCGGCAAGGTCCCGCTCCTCAACGCCGAGCAGGAGGTCGAGCTCGCCAAGCGCATCGAGGCGGGCCTGTTCGCCGAGGACAAGCTGGCGAACTCCGACAAGCTCGCGCCGAAGCTCAAGCGCGAGCTGGAGATCATCGCGGAGGACGGCCGCCGCGCCAAGAACCACCTGCTGGAGGCCAACCTCCGTCTCGTGGTCTCGCTGGCCAAGCGGTACACCGGCCGCGGCATGCTCTTCCTGGACCTGATCCAGGAGGGGAACCTCGGTCTGATCCGCGCGGTCGAGAAGTTCGACTACACCAAGGGCTACAAGTTCTCCACGTACGCCACCTGGTGGATCCGTCAGGCGATCACCCGCGCCATGGCCGACCAGGCCCGCACCATCCGTATCCCGGTGCACATGGTCGAGGTCATCAACAAGCTCGCCCGCGTGCAGCGTCAGATGCTCCAGGACCTGGGCCGCGAGCCCACCCCGGAGGAGCTGGCCAAGGAACTCGACATGACCCCCGAGAAGGTCATCGAGGTCCAGAAGTACGGCCGCGAGCCGATCTCCCTCCACACCCCGCTGGGTGAGGACGGGGACAGCGAGTTCGGTGACCTCATCGAGGACTCCGAGGCGGTCGTCCCGGCCGACGCGGTCAGCTTCACGCTCCTCCAGGAGCAGCTGCACTCGGTGCTCGACACCCTGTCCGAGCGTGAGGCCGGTGTGGTCTCCATGCGCTTCGGTCTCACCGACGGACAGCCCAAGACGCTGGACGAGATCGGCAAGGTCTACGGGGTGACGCGTGAGCGCATCCGGCAGATCGAGTCGAAGACCATGTCGAAGCTGCGTCACCCGTCGCGTTCGCAGGTGCTGCGCGACTACCTCGACTAGGTCGGGGAGTATCCGGAACGAGGGCCCGCATCCCAGAGGGACGCGGGCCCTCGGCCTATGTGGGGGTGCGGATCGGCGTCGGCGGAATGACTCTGGGTAGGCATGGTCCATCACAGAGTCAGGAGTACGTATGTCCCGTACCGTCGTCCGCACCATGACGGGGGCGCTCGCCCTCACCGCTGCCGCGGCCGTGATACCGCTCGCCGCCCCCGCCTCGGCAGTCGCGGACAGCATCGTCATCGGGGGGCAGCCCGCTCATGTCAAGGACAGTCCGTGGGTGGTGGCGCTCTCCAGCCGCAGCCGGTTCGGGGATGCCCGCGCCGGCCAGTTCTGCGGCGCCGTGGCAGTGGGGCCGAAGAAGGTGCTGACGGCCGCGCACTGCCTCAGCAGTGAGGCGCTCGGGAGCGATGTCAGCCAGGTGAGCGATCTGCGGATCATTTCCGGACGGGACGAGCTGAACGGTTCCGGCGGCAAGGAGATCGCGGTGAGCGGTACGTGGGTCAACCCCGGGTTCGACGCCACCACCAACAGCGGGGACGTCGCGGTGCTGACCCTCGCCGAGGCGCTGCCCGAGCAGGACGTGATCCCGATGGCCGAAGCCGGTGACGACGGCTACCGGGCGGGGACCGCCGCGGTCGTCTACGGGTGGGGGGACACCACGGGCAACGGTGACTACGCCTCGTCACTCCGGTCCGCGAATGTGAGCATTCTGCCGGACAGCTCGTGCGAGGAGGCCTACCCGGGCGGCAGGAGCGGCACGTACGAGGCCTCAGCGATGCT
This sequence comes from Streptomyces sp. 840.1, assembly GCF_003751445.1. Taxonomy (NCBI): domain Bacteria; kingdom Bacillati; phylum Actinomycetota; class Actinomycetes; order Kitasatosporales; family Streptomycetaceae; genus Streptomyces; species Streptomyces sp. 840.1. The sequence goes on from NZ_RJUU01000001.1 coordinate 5,052,697, forward strand.
CTGTGCGGGCGAACCGCAGGGCGGGTACGACGCCTGCCAGGGCGACAGCGGAGGGCCTCTGGTGGCCCATGGGCGGCTTGTGGGGCTGGTCTCCTGGGGGGCGGGCTGCGGCCGGGCCGGGAGCCCCGGGGTCTATACGCGGATCTCCGCCGCCATCGGGTGGATGGCGGACGCGGTCTGACCGTCGCGGCTCCGAGTACGAGAACGGGCGGCTCCCTCCTGTGGAGGGAGCCGCCCGTCGGTCGGTACGGGACCGGCCCCTGGCTCGTCGTGGATGCGAGGTGTCAGTGTTGTTCCTCTTCGGCGGCTTGGGCCTGCACGGCCGTCAGCCGATCCGTCTCATCCTGTATTTCCGCGGCGATCTTCTTGAGTTCCGGCTCGAACTTGCGACCGTGGTGGGCGCAGAAGAGCAGTTCACCGCCACTGATCAGGACGACGCGCAGGTATGCCTGGGCGCCGCAACGGTCACAGCGGTCTGCTGCGGTCAGCGGGCTCGCGGGGGTCAGAACAGTAGTCACGTCGCCTCTTCTCTAGCTCGACGAGCTGTCGTACCAGGGTCAACATCCAACCAGGCCGAAAACGTTCCCGCTCGTGGCTTTTCTTCGAAACTTCTTCTCGGGATGGCTGTCTGTTGCCGGTTCGCGGCGAATGTGCCGTATTGCGTGGCGCTACGGTTTCGCGTTGCTTGTCTTGGTGGGTCCGTCCGGACGGCTGGCTTGCCGACTTGTTCATGAGGACGTGCCCGGAGCCTAAATGGTTCATGCCTGGAAGGGAACGTGATGTGCACGTCACTCAGACGAGGGATCGAACGTGTATGCGAGGCTGGACTACTGTGAGGGTTCTCCTGGGGTGGCGTTACACCCGCTCTACCAGGCCTCGGTACCCTCTCAGCGGCAACCGAAGCCGAGCCCGTTACCCACTGGGCCCCAAATGAAATTCAGCGAGGAGCGAACCGCGTGACCGCCGATACGTCCGTGCCGTCCACTGCGCTGCTGACCGGAGCAGACCAAGACGGTTCCAACTACACCGCGCGGCATCTGCTCGTACTCGAGGGGCTCGAAGCGGTTCGCAAGCGCCCCGGTATGTACATCGGGTCCACCGACAGCCGCGGCCTCTTGCACTGCCTCTGGGAGATCATCGACAACTCCGTCGACGAGGCTCTCGGCGGTTACTGCGATCACATCGAGGTCATCCTCCACGACGACAACTCCGTCGAGGTCCGCGACAACGGCCGAGGCATCCCCGTAGACGCGGAGCCCAAGACCGGCCTGTCCGGCGTCGAGGTCGTGATGACCAAGCTGCACGCCGGAGGCAAGTTCGGCGGTGGCGCGTACGCCGCCTCCGGCGGTCTCCACGGCGTGGGCGCCTCCGTCGTGAACGCCCTCTCCGCCCGGCTCGACGTGGAGGTCGACCTCCACGGCGCGACCCACTCGATCAGCTTCCGCCGCGGGGTCCCCGGCATGTTCACCGAGCAGGGGCCGGACAGCCCCTTCGACCCGGCCAGCGGGCTGCTCAAGGGCAAGCGGGTCCCGAAGGCGCGCACCGGTACGAGGGTGCGGTACTGGGCCGACCGGCAGATCTTCCTCAAGGACGCCAAGCTCGATCTGGACACGCTCCACCAGCGGGCCCGCCAGACCGCCTTCCTCGTCCCCGGTCTCAGCATCGTCGTGCGCGACGAGCGGGGTCTGAACGGGGAGGGCAAGACCGAGGAGACGTTCCGCTTCGACGGCGGGATCAGCGAGTTCTGCGACTACCTCGCCCAGGACAAGGCCGTCTGCGACACCCTGCGCCTGTCCGGGCAGGGCACGTTCAAGGAGACCGTGCCCGTCCTGGACGAGCGCGGCCACATGACGGCCACCGAGGTCACCCGGGAGCTGGTCGTCGACATCGCCATGCGCTGGGGCACCGGCTACGACACCACCCTCAAGTCCTTCGTCAACATCATCGCCACCCCCAAGGGCGGCACCCACGTGACCGGGTTCGAACGCTCGGTGACCAAGACGGTCAACGAAGTGCTCCGTTCGGCGAAGATCCTTCGCGTCGCCGAGGACGACATCGTCAAGGACGACGCCCTGGAGGGCCTCACCGCGGTCGTGACCGTGCGGCTGGCCGAGCCCCAGTTCGAGGGGCAGACCAAGGAGGTGCTCGGGACCTCCGCGGCCAACCGGATCGTCGCCAACGTGGTCACCAAGGAGCTCAAGGCCTTCCTGACGTCCACCAAGCGCGATGCGAAGGCCCAGGCCAGGGCGGTCCTGGACAAGGCGGTGGCCGCCGCGCGCACCCGGATCGCGGCCCGTCAGCACAAGGACGCGCAGCGCCGGAAGACGGCTCTGGAGTCCTCCTCGCTCCCCGCGAAGCTCGCCGACTGCCGCAGTGACGACGTCGAGCGCAGCGAACTGTTCATCGTGGAGGGCGACTCCGCGCTCGGCACCGCCAAACTGGCCCGGAACAGCGAGTTCCAGGCGCTGCTGCCGATCCGCGGCAAGATCCTCAACGTTCAGAAGGCGTCCGTGTCGGACATGCTGAAGAACGCCGAGTGCGGCGCGATCATCCAGGTCATAGGAGCGGGGTCGGGGCGGACCTTCGACATCGACGCCGCCCGCTACGGCAAGATCGTCCTGCTGGTCGACGCCGATGTGGACGGCGCCCACATCCGGATCCTGCTGCTGACCCTCTTCCAGCGGTACATGCGGCCCATGGTCGAGGCGGGGCGGGTCTTCGCCGCGGTGCCCCCGCTGCACCGGATCGAGCTCGTCCAGCCGAAGAAGGGCCAGGACAAGTACATCTACACGTACTCGGACAACGAGCTGCGCCAGCGGCTGCTGGAGCTCCAGCGCAAGAACGTCCGGTACAAGGACTCGATCCAGCGCTACAAGGGGCTGGGCGAGATGGACGCCGACCAGCTCGCGGAGACCACGATGGACCCGCGCTTCCGCACCCTGCGGCGGATCAACATCGGCGACCTGGAGTCGTCCGAGCAGGTCTTCGACCTGCTGATGGGCAACGAGGTGGCCCCCCGCAAGGAATTCATCACCAGTTCGGCCGCCACACTGGACCGCTCGCGCATCGACGTCTGATTCCGCGGCCGGCGCACGACCGGCCCGCACGGCACCGGAGCCGTCGTCTCCACCCCTGGGTGGAGACGACGGCTCCACCCGCGTTCAACCCCTGGGCCGATCCCCTGACCTGGCAGTTTCCGTAGCGTCGGAGTCGTAGAACTTCCCGCCATTCGGAGGCTCCCATGTCCGGGCTCGTCAATGTCCTGGTGATCGTCGCGGTCATCGCACTCGTAGTGGTCCGCCAGTGTTCGGCCCGACGGATCTCCGGCGACCGCCGCTGGTGGGTCCTGCCCGGTGTCCTGTTCGTCATGGCGCTGCGCGAGCCCGGACTCGTGGACCAGCACCACGAGACACTCTCCGTCCTGGTCCTGGGGGCCGAGCTCGTCGTGGGGCTGGTCATGGGTGCGGCCTGGGGATGGACGGCCCGGCTCTGGCGTGCGGAGGACGGCTCCCTCTGGAGCAAGGGGACCAGGGCCACCGTCTACGTCTGGACCGGGGGCCTGCTGCTGAGGGCGGCCCTCTACGGGGCGGCGGCGGCCCTGGGCGTACATCAGGGCAGCTCCGCCCTGATGATGGCCCTCGCGGTGACGCTGCTGGTGCGCGGCGGGGTGCTGGTGCGGCGGGCCGCCGGGATACCGGCGACGTACGGTGTGACCGCTGACCGCGCGCCGTTCCGGCAGGCATGGAAGGACCGTGTGTGACACCCGCATCGTGGACGAGCTGGCCTTCGCGGGAGGCTCTCTCGCGGGAGAAGCGCACCCGCTCAAGGAGCGTCATCGCGTGGTCCGTCCGGGCCGGGCTGCTCACCCTGATGCTCTGGGGGGCCTTCACCGGCGGCCTGTTCGAGCCCTGGGAGATCGCGGTCGGCCTGATCGGGGTGCTCGGCTGCGCGGTGCTCGCGGTGGCCTTCTTCCGGACGAGTCTGGAGAACCGGCTCCGGCCCTCCCTGGGCGCGCTCGCCCTGCTGATGCTGGCTGCGTTCGGGGCACAGGAGGCCGGCGCCACCGTGCCGGCGGTGGTGCTCTGGTGCGGCTGCGCGGTCACGGCTCTGGAGCGGCTGCCGCTGGTGGCGGGAATCCCGTCCACGGCGGTGGCGCTCGGCGCGTACGCGGTGGTGAACACCGACAACTGGCCGTCCACGGCCGTGACCACGGCGGGGCTCTGCCTCGCGGGCTACGTGCTGCGCCTGGACGCCGAGGCCCGGGGCAGCGCGCGGCGGCTTCTCGCGCAGGAGCGGGCCGCTCGGGTCGCGGAGGCCGAGACGGCGGCTCTGGACGAGCGGTCCAGGATCGCCCGGGAGATCCACGACGTGCTCGCCCACAGCCTCTCCGCTCAGCTGGTCCACCTGGAGGCGGCGCGGCTGCTGATCGAGAGGGAGCCTGCGGGGGAGTTCCGGGACAACGTCCTGCAGCGGGTCGTCGCGGCCCGCTCCATGGCCCGTGAGGGGCTCGCGGAGACCCGTCAGGCGCTCTCCGCCCTGCGCGGCGAGGTCTCGCCGGTGGAGGACTTCCTGCGGCAGCTGGTGGTCGCCGAGCCGGCCGAGGTCAGGGTGGAGGGGGAGCGCCGGACGCTGACCGCCGAGGCCTCGCAGGCGGTCCGGCGCGTCGTACAGGAGGCGCTGACCAACGTGCGCAAGCACGCGCCGGGGGCCAGGGTGCGCATCCGCCTGCAGTACCTGCCGGACGGGATCGCGCTGGAGGTCAGCGACCGGGGCGGGAGAAGTCCTGAGGCCGGCCTCGCTGTCAGTGGCTCCGGATACGGTCTGCTGGGAATGCGCGAGCGTGCCGAACTGCTCGGCGGCACGCTGGAGGCCGGTCCCGGCGAGGAGGGGTTCGTGGTGAGTCTGCGAGTGCCCGCGTGAGCGCGCGGGTGGTGGTGGCCGACGACCAGTCGGTCGTGCGTGAGGGAATCGTCATGCTGCTGGGCCTGCTCCCCGGGATCGAGGTGATCGGTTCGGCGAGGGACGGCGAGGAGGCCGTCGCCCTGGTCGCCGAGCATGCGCCGGACGTGGTCCTGATGGACCTGAGAATGCCCCGGTGCGACGGTGTGGAGGCAACGCGCCGGATCCGCAAGGACTATCCCGCCACCCAGGTCGTGGTGCTGACGACCTTCGCCGAGGACGACTCGCTCTTCCCCGCACTCCGGGCGGGCGCCCGCGGCTATCTCACCAAGGACGCCGGCGGCGACGAGATCGTGCGGGCCATCGAGGCGGTCCTCTCGGGCGAGGCCGGGCTCTCGCCGGCCGTGCAGCGCCGCCTGCTGGAGCAGGTCACCACGGGGCCGCTGCCACCGGCCGGGGGCGGCGAGCCGGAGCTTCCCGACGGGATGACCCCCCGTGAGGCGGAGGTGCTCGTCCTGATCGCCGAGGGGATGTCCAACGCGGAGATCGCCCGCAGCCTGCACATTTCGCAGGCCACCGTGAAGAGCCACATCAACAATCTGTTCGCCAAGGCGGGGCTCCGCGACCGGGCCCAGGCGGTCCGCTATGCGTACGTTCGAGGGCTCGCACGGCCGCCCGGCACATCCTTCACCTGAAGAGGTGAAGTCTCGCGAATGAAGTGCCCGGGATCTTCCCGATCTGCCCATTCTTGGGTACGCGGCCGAAGTGGTCCGTGGACAAGGGGAGTTGTTCGGTGGAGAAGGAAGCAGGGCGCGAGTCCGCAGCGACGCGGCTGGACGACCCGTGGTACGACGCGCTGGCCTCCGGCTGGGGGGAACTGGACGGTACGGGAAGCTTCGCGCCTGCCGGAGCGCCCGACCCCGTGGTGCCGCAGCGCGGCCACAGTGCGGCGGACATCTATCTGGAGGTACAGCGGAGCGAGGCCTTCCAGGAGGTGCGACGCCGGTACCGGCGCTTCATCGTGCCCGCCACCCTCGCGTTCTTCGTCTGGTACCTCGCCTACGTGGTCATGGCGGTCACCGCGCCCGGCCTGATGGCCAGACCGGTGGCCGGGGCCGTCAACGTCGCGATGGTCGCGGGACTCGGGCAGTTCCTCACGACGTTCCTGCTCACCGGCGCGTACGCACGGCACGCGCGGCTGCGCAGGGACCGGGCAGCGCTCGATCTGCGCTGGGAGACGCAGGAGATGACCCGGGGGGCCGGGCGTTGAGCGGCAATCACCAGACCCTGGCGCTCGTGCTGTTCAGCGTCTTCATCGCCGTGACGCTCGGCATCACCACCTGGGTGAGCCGCAACCGGCACGGTTCGGCCGAGGAGTTCTACGCCGGCGGCCGGCTCTTCTCGCCCATGGAGAACGGTTTCGCCATCGCGGGCGACTACATGTCGGCCGCGTCCTTCCTCGGCATCTCCGGCCTGATCGCCCTCTTCGGCTACGACGGCATGCTCTACTCGGTCGGCTTCCTGGTGGCCTGGCTCGTCGTGCTGCTGCTCGTCGCGGAACTCGTCCGCAACTGCGGCCGGTTCACCCTGGCCGACGTGGTGGCGGCGCGGATGGCGGAGCGTCCGGTCCGGATCGCGGCGGGCACGTCCTCCGTCACGGTCTCCGTGCTGTACCTCGTGGCGCAGATGGTGGGCGCGGGCAGCCTGGTGGCCCTGCTCCTCGGCGGCACGAGCGGTGCCGCCCGGTCCTGGACCGTCATCGGCGTCGGCGCGCTCATGGTGATCTACGTGTCGCTCGGCGGCATGCGCGCCACCACCTGGATCCAGATCGTGAAGGCCGTCCTGCTGATGGCGGGCACGATCGTGCTCACCGTGCTCGTACTGGTCCACTTCCACGGCAACATCAACGAGTTGCTCAACTCCGCCGCCGACCGCAGCGGGAACGGGAAGAAGTTCCTCTCGCCAGGCCTCCGGTACGGCGGCAGCTGGACGGCACGCGTCGACTTCATCAGTCTCGGCCTGGCACTCGTGCTCGGCACGGCCGGACTGCCGCACATCCTGTCGCGGTTCTACACCGTGCCGACCGCCCGTGCGGCCCGCCGCTCGGTCGTCTGGTCCATCGGCCTCATCGGCAGCTTCTACCTGATGACGATCGTGCTCGGATTCGGGGCGGCGGCGCTGGTCGGCACGGCGGACGTCCGGGCCTCGAATCCCGCCGGCAACACCGCTGTTCCCCTGCTCGCACTGGTGCTCGGCGGCGGTGAGGGATCCACCGGGGGAACGATCCTGTTCGCCGTGGTCGCCGCCGTGGCCTTCGCGACCATCCTCGCGGTCGTCGCCGGAATCACGCTGGCCTCCTCGGCCTCCGTGGCCCACGACCTCTACGCCTCCCTGCGCCGCCCGGGTTCCAGGCAGCGCAGCGAGGTGGCCGTGGCCCGGGTCGCCGCCGCGGGGATCGGGGTGGCCGCCATCGGGCTGGGCCTGCTCGCCCAGGACCTCAACGTGGCATTCCTGGTCGGCCTGGCCTTCGCGGTCGCCGCGTCCGCGAATCTGCCCGTGCTGCTCTACTCGCTGTTCTGGCGGAACTTCACCACGCGCGGCGCGGTCTGGTCGGTCTACGGAGGGCTGATCCCCGCCGTGCTGCTCGTCGTGTTCTCCCCGGTCGTCTCGGGCAGCGCCACCTCGCTCTTCCCCGGTGCGGACTTCCAGCTCTTCCCGCTGGAGAACCCCGGCCTCGTCTCCATCCCGCTGGGCTTCCTGGCCGGCTGGCTCGGCACGGTCACCTCGCAGGAGCCGCCGGACGCGGCCAAGCACGCCGAGACGGAGGTCCGCGCACTGACCGGCGCCGGCGCAGTCTGAACCCCGACTCGCTCAGGTGCAGCGGGAGCGCGCCCGCACAACCAGGAGCAGTGTGGCGAGTTGCGTGTCGAGGGGTCCCGGAATGAGACTGGCGACGAGTACGGTGGCGCCGTCGGCGATGGTCGGTCCGCATGAGCTGTACCTGCGGGAAGCACCGCCGGTACCGCCGAGGGGGCACGGCGTTCCGGCAGTGCGCGAATAGCACGCCCGGCGTGGAAATGGTGCACGGCATTCCGGGGTTTCGCGAGATTGTCTCGTTTCCCACTCCACGCAATCCGCTTGCGCTTCTTGCGCTAATCTTGCACACATGACGCGACGACTTGCTCAGGTGGCACAGAAGGTTGGAGTCAGCGAGGCCACGGTCAGCCGGGTGCTCAACGGCAAGCCAGGAGTCTCCGATGCCACGCGACAGGCCGTCCTGTCCGCGCTGGACGTGCTCGGGTACGAGCGGCCGACGCAGTTGCGCGGCGAGCGGGCCCGGCTGGTCGGGCTGGTCCTGCCCGAGCTGCAGAACCCGATCTTCCCCGCCTTCGCCGAGGTGGTCGGGAGCGCGCTCGCCCAGCAGGGCCTCACGCCCGTCCTGTGCACCCAGACCAAGGGCGGCGTCTCCGAGGCGGAGTACGTCGAACTGCTCCTCCAGCAGCAGGTCTCGGGCGTCGTCTTCGCCGGTGGGCTCTACGCCCAGACCGACGCCCCGCACGACCACTACAAGGTGCTGGCCGACCGGAAGATCCCCGTCGTCCTCATCAACGCGGCCATCGACCACCTCGACTTCCCGGGCATCTCCTGCGACGACACCGTGGCCGTGGAACAGGCCTGGCGCCACCTGGTGTCGCTCGGCCACGAGCGCATCGGTCTGGTGCTCGGCCCCTCGGACCACGTGCCCTCGCAGCGCAAGCTGGCCGCGGCCCGGGTGCTCGCCGAGGAATCCGGTACGGCCATGCCGGACAAGTGGGTCGCCAGGGCGATGTACTCGCTGGAGGGCGGGCAGGCGGCCGCCATGCGACTGCTCGACGAAGGGGTCACCGGGTTCATCTGCGCCAGTGACGTCCTGGCCCTGGGAGCGGTGCGCGCGGCACGCCGCCGCGGCCTCTCGGTGCCCGCCGACGTCTCCGTCGTCGGGTACGACGACTCGGCGTTCATGAACTGCACCGAGCCGCCGCTGACCACGGTGCGCCAGCCGATCGAGGCCATGGGGCGGGCGGCGGTCGAGCTGCTCTCCGTGCAGATCGGAGGACGTGCCGTGCCGTCCGACGAGCTGCTCTTCGAGCCCGAGCTGGTGGTGCGCGGCTCCACGGCGCAGCCCCCGCGCAACGCTTCCCGCTGACCGTCGGGAATTTGCGCCCGGTGAACGGTCTATTGCGAAGGTGACTCCGTGGCATCGGGCAGCGGCCGCGGCGGCCGCGGTCCGGTGTACTGGCCGATGGGGCGCATCCGCAGCGGTCGCTCCCCGTACTCCTCCAGGGCGTGCGCGATCCACCCCGCCGTGCGGGAGATCGCGAACACCGTCTCGCCCGCCTCCGCGGCCATGCCCGAGGAGACGGACAGCACCGCGAGCGCCATGTCGACATTCGCGTGCAGCGGGGCGTGGCGCGCGGCCGTGGTGACCACGTCACGGGCCGCGGCCAGCGCCGGCGCCGCCCGAGGGATCTCCGCGAGCAGGGCGAACAGCGAGGTGGCCCGTGGGTCCTCGCCGGTGTAGAGCCGGTGCCCCAGCCCCGGTACCCGGCGGCCGGTACGGAGGTGGTCGGTGACCACCGGAGCGGCGCCGCCCCGCTCCAGGGCCTCGGCCAGCATCCGGTGCGCCAGTCCGCTGGCCGCGCCGTGCAGCGGCCCCTCCAGGACCCCGAGCCCCGCCGATACCACCGCGTACGGGTGGGCCCTGGCCGAGGCCGCGACCCGGGCCGCCAGGGTGGACGCGGCCAGGTCGTGGTCGATCAGCAGCCCGAGTGCGGTGTCCAGCACCTCGAGTGACGCCTCGTCGGCCGGTCGCGCGGTGAGTCTCGGCCACAGTTGACGCGCCAGCCCGGAAGCGGCCGACGCGCCCGCGTCCCCGCCCTGGCCGCCGCCGTCCCGCGAGCCGCCTGCCGTCGGCAGCGCGCCCACCAGGGTCGGGATCAGGCTCCGCGCGCCACCCAGCACCGCCTCGCGAGACAGGTCGAAACGCAGGGGATCCGCCGCGGCCGCCGCGACGACCGCCACCCGCAGCCGGTCCGTCGAGCCGCTGTGCGCCGGCAGCGCGCCGACCGCCCGGCGCGCCGCGGCCAGCGCCTCGGTCGGGGCCGTGAAGCGCGCGCCCGTCCGCAGCTCACCGGTCCAGAGCCACTCGGCGATCTCCTCGTAGGTATGACGCCGGGCCAGCTCCGTGGCGTCCACGCCCCGGAAGCAGTAGCGGTCGCCCTCGATGAGCGTGATGCCGGTCCGGAAGGCGAACTCGCCTGCGGGGGAGGCCATTTCCCTGCGTCCCGTGCGCCGCGCCAGGGCGTCGACCTCCGCCGCGTCGAACGTGCTGCCCCGGCCGCCGGGCGCACGGTTGCTGCTCAGCTGGCCCCGGCTCACGTACGCGTACACCGTCTCCGGCTTCACGCCCAGGCGCTCGGCCGTCTCCCGAGTGGTGAGTCGATGCGCCGTGCGCCCCGAACCGTCGCCCTCGCCCGCTTGATCCGTCATGGTGCTCACCGTATCCATATTGATTCAATCAACATTGACAGATATCGAGTCAAGCATGGACAGTCGAATCAATGTCAAGAGTCGCAGCATCGGAATGTCCCTGGAGGAAGCAATGACGACCATGACCGGCTCAGCCCCGCTCGACGTCCCTCGAGGCCTGGCGGGTGTCGTCGTCACCGACACGGCCCTCGGCGATGTCCGGGGCCGCGAGGGCTTCTACCACTACCGGCAGTACTCGGCGATCGAGCTGGCGCAGAACCGCAGCTTCGAGGACGTCTGGTACCTGATGACCGAGGGCGAGCTGCCCGGCCCGGCCGCCCGCGCCGGCTTCGCCACCCGCACCGCCGCACTGCGCCGGCTGCCCGCGGAGGTACGCGACGCCCTGCCCGGCATAGCGCGCGCCGGCGCCGTGTCCGGACCGCTCGCCGGACTCCGCACCGCGCTCTCGCTCCTGGGCGCCTCGGCCGGCTTCCGCCCGGTGTACGACATCGACGCGGACCGGCGCCGTGCGGACGCGCTGGCCGCGTGCGCCGCGGTCCCCACCGTGCTCACCGCCCTCCACCGGCTCGGCCAGGGCCTCCAGCCGGTGGAGCCGCGCGACGACCTGCCGTACGCGGCCAACTACCTCTACATGCTCACCGGTTCCGTACCGGACGACGCCCGGGTCAGGGCCGTCGAGCAGTATCTGATCTCCACCGTCGACCACGGCTTCAACGCCTCGACCTTCACCGGCCGGGTCGTCGCCTCCACCGGTGCGGATATCGCCGCCTGCCTGGTGGCGGCCGTCGGCGCGCTCTCCGGACCGCTGCACGGCGGTGCGCCGAGCCGGGCCCTGGACACCCTGGACGCCATCGGGACCCCCGACCGCATCGACGGCTGGATCCGCGAGCGGGTGCTCGCCGGTGACCGGATCATGGGCTTCGGGCACCCCGTCTACCGCACCGAGGACCCCCGCTCGCGCATGCTGCGCTCCATCGCCCAGAGCTTCGGCGGCCCGCTCGTCGACTTCGCGGTCGAGGTGGAACGGCAGGTCGAAGCCATCCTCGCGGAGCTGAAGCCGGGGCGGGAACTGCACACCAACGTGGAGTTCTACGCCGGAGTGGTCATGGAGCTGTGCGGGCTGCCGCGCGAGATGTTCACGCCGACGTTCTGCTCGGCGCGGGTGGTCGGCTGGAGCGCCAATATCCTGGAGCAGGCGGAGGACTCCAAGATCATCCGCCCGGCGGCCCGCTACGTCGGCCCGCCCCCGCCGCAGCCGGTCCCGGCCGCCTGACATCCCCGGAAGGCTCCGTTGAACCCGTCGTCACCGCCCCGCAGCCGGCAGATCCCGGTCATCGTCCTCGCCGGATTCCTGGGATCCGGCAAGACGACGCTGCTCAACCACCTGCTGCGCCATCGCGCCGGAAACCGGATCGGCGTGATCGTCAACGACTTCGGGTCCATCGAGATCGACGCCATGACCGTGTCCGGACAGGTCGGCTCGACCGTCTCGCTCGGCGGCGGCTGCCTGTGCTGCGCGGTCGACGCGAGCGAACTCGACACCTACCTGGAGACCCTGACCAGGCCCGCCGCCCGCCTCGATGTGATCGTCATCGAGGCGAGCGGCCTCGCCGAACCCCAGGAGCTCGTACGGATGCTGCTGGCCAGCGACAACCCGCACATCGTGTACGGGGGACTGGTCGAGGTGGTCGACGCCGCGGAGTTCGCCGCCACCCGGGAACGCCATCCGGAGATCGACCGCCATCTCGCCGTCGCGGACCTCGTCGTGCTGAACAAGACGGACCGGGCCGGGGAGGCCGACCGGCAGCGCGTGCGGGAGGCCGTCGCGGCCGGCGGCAGCACGGCGGCCCTTGTCCCCGCCTGCTACGGACGCATCGACCCCGAACTGCTCTTCGACCCCGCGCTGCGGCCGGACAGCGAGGAGAAGGCGCGTCAGCTGACCTTCGAGGACCTGTACCTGGAGGAGCGGGCGGCGGAGTCGGACGAGGAGCACGGGGACCATCTGCACGCGGCGTACGAGAGTGTCGACTTCACCTCCGACGTGCCCATGGACCCCCGCCGGCTGATGGCCTTCCTGGACTCCCGGCCGGAGGGCCTCTACCGGATCAAGGGGTACGTCGACTTCGGCGCGGGCGACCGTGACAACGCCTACGCGCTGCACGCCGTCGGCAGGTTCCTGCGGTTCGCCCCGCAGCCCTGGGCCCGCCGCGGACCCCGGCTGACCCGGCTCGTGCTGATCGGCTCCGGGATCGACGCCCGCGCCCTGCGCAAGGAACTGGAGGACTGTCGCACATCGGGGGAGGCACAGGACGCCGCACACGAGCGGTCCATGTGGGGCGTCCTGCGGTACGTGCAACAGCCCGGCGACGACGCGTAGGGCCTGTCCGCCAGACAGGCCCTACGCGTCGTCGCCGGGCCGGGCCTACACGGGGCCGGCGATCACCGCGACCGGGGACTCCAGCGGCGTCCCCGAACCGTCGCGCCGGGGGTCGGGCTCGGGCAGCGTGGCGGGTGTGCCGTTCTTCTGCGCGGCGCGGGCGGGAACCGGGCCCGCCCAGGCGAACGTCAGCACGTCCTCGCCCTTGAGGAACCGCTGACAGCGCACCCCACCGGTGGCCCGGCCCTTGCGCGGGTACTGGTCGAACGGGGTGAACTTGCAGGTCAGCGCGGAGTCGTCGAGCGTGCCGTGCGAACCGGCGACGGTGAACACCATGGCGTCCGAGGCCGGATCCACCGCGGCGAAGGAGAGCACCTCCGCGCCGTCCGTGAGCTTCACGCCCGCCATCCCGCCGGCCGGACGTCCCTGCGGGCGCACCTGCGCCGCCGGATAGCGCAGCAGCTGGGCGTCCGAGGTGATGAAGACCAGGTCCTCCTCGCCGGTGCGCAGTTCCATCGCGCCGGCGATCCGGTCACCGTCCTTGAGGGCGATGACCTCCAGCTCGTCCTTGTTGGCCGGATAGTCGGGCACCACGCGCTTCACGACGCCCTGCACGGTGCCGATCGCCAGCCCCGGCGAGGACTCGTCGAGGGTGGTGAGGCAGACGACCTCCTCGTCCGCGTCCAGAGTCAGGAACTCCGCGACCATGGCCCCGCCCGAGAGGTTGGGCGCCGCGTGGGTGTCAGGCAGCTGCGGCAGATCGATCACCGCGAGCCGCAGCAGCCGTCCCGTCGACGTCACCACGCCGACATCGCCGCGTGCCGTGGCCGGCACGGCCGACACGATCACGTCGTGCTTGGCGCGCTTGGCACCCTCGTCGAAGACGATCGGCTCGCCGTTGGCCGTACGGGCCAGCAGACCGGTCGAGGACAGCAGCACCCGGCACGGGTCGTCCGCGACCTCCAGCGGCACCGCGGCGATCTGCGAACCGGCCGACTCCAGCAGCACCGTACGCCGGTCGGTGCCGAACTTCTTGGCGACCGCGGCCAGTTCCGTGGAGACCAGCTTGCGCAGCTCGGTGTCCGATTCGAGGATCGCGGTCAGCTCGTCGATCTCGGTGTTGAGCCGGTCCTGCTCGCTCTCCAGCTCGACCCGGTCGAACCGGGTGAGCCGGCGCAGCGGGGTGTCCAGGATGTACTGCGTCTGGACCTCGCTCAGCGAGAAGTGCTCGATGAGCCGGTCCTTGGCCTGCGCCGAGTTGTCGCTGGACCGGATGAGCCGGATGACCTCGTCGATGTCGATCAGCGCGACGAGGAGGCCCTCGACCAGGTGCAGCCGGTTGCGGCGCTTGGTCCGGCGGAACTCGCTGCGCCGGCGCACCACGTCGAAGCGGTGGTCGAGGTAGACCTCCAGAAGCTCCTTGAGGCCCAGGGTGAGCGGCTGTCCGTCGACCAGCGCCACGTTGTTGATGCCGAAGGACTCCTCCATCGGCGTCAGCTTGTAGAGCTGTTCCAGTACGGCCTCGGGCACGAAGCCGTTCTTGACCTCGATGACCAGGCGCAGTCCGTGCGCGCGGTCGGTGAGGTCCTTGACGTCCGCGATGCCCTGGAGCTTCTTCGCCGAGACCAGGTCCTTGATCTTGGCGATCACCTTCTCCGGACCGACGCTGAAGGGCAGTTCGGTGACGACCAGGCCCTTGCGGCGTGCCGTGACGTTCTCCACGGCGACGGTGGCGCGGATCTTGAACGAGCCGCGCCCCTTGGCGTAGGCGTCCTTGATGCCGCCGAGTCCCACGATCCGGCCACCGGTCGGCAGGTCGGGACCGGGGACGAACCGCATCAGGGTGTCCAGGTCCGCGCCCGGATGCTTGATCAGGTGGCGGGCGGCGGCGATGACCTCGCCCAGGTTGTGCGGCGGCATATTGGTCGCCATGCCGACGGCGATCCCGGTCGTGCCGTTGACCAGGAGGTTCGGATAGGCGGCCGGGAGGACCACCGGCTCCTGCTCCTGGCCGTCGTAATTCGACTGGAAAGCGACGGTCTCCTCGTCGATCGACTCCGTCATCAACGACGTCGCGTCGGCCATCCGGCACTCGGTGTACCGCATGGCGGCCGGCGGGTCGTCGTTGCCGAGCGAGCCGAAGTTCCCGTGCCCGTCGACGAGGGGGAGCCGCATGGAGAACGGCTGTGCCATCCGCACCAGCGCGTCGTAGATCGACGCGTCGCCGTGCGGGTGCAGCTTACCCATGACCTCGCCGACGACACGGGCGCACTTCACATAGCCGCGGTCCGGACGCAGGCCCATCTCGTTCATCTGGTACACGATGCGTCGGTGCACCGGCTTCAAGCCGTCACGGGCGTCCGGCAGGGCCCGTGAGTAGATCACCGAGTACGCGTACTCAAGGAAGGAGCCCTGCATTTCGTCGACGACGTCGATGTCGAGGATCTTCTCCTCGAAGTCGTCCGGCGGCGGGGTCTTCGTGCTGCGGCGGGCCATCGCGGCTGCGACTCCTTCACGGATTCAAGTTCGGGCAACCTCAGGTTCTGACGCGGACCATTGTGGACCGCCGCACTGACAACTCCGACCTCGACCCGTCCCAAAGGCGGTTCCCGACCCGTTCCGAGGAGGGTTCGGGGCCCGCCCCGAGGGGGCGGGGACCATCTTTTCCGATGACTTGCGCGGCACGGGAACTTCGCCAGGCGTCGGTGCGCTTGCTTACAGTGGCAGGTCTCGCATCACATCCAGTATCGCGATCGAAGGGACGTACATGCCCATGGGTCACACGGCCACAGCCCAGGCCGGCTCCGGCGGCTTGACAGCGACCGAGCACCGTCTGGCCAACGGCCTGCGCGTGGTGCTCTCCGAGGACCATCTGACCCCGGTCGCCGCGGTGTGCCTCTGGTACGACGTCGGCTCGCGCCACGAGGTCAAGGGACGCACCGGTCTGGCTCACCTCTTCGAGCACCTGATGTTCCAGGGCTCGGGCCAGGTCAAGGGGAACGGCCACTTCGAGCTGGTGCAGGGCGCCGGCGGCTCGCTCAACGGCACCACCAGCTTCGAGCGGACCAACTACTTCGAGACGATGCCCACGCACCAGCTGGAGCTGGCCCTGTGGCTCGAGGCCGACCGGATGGGCTCGCTGCTCGCCGCGCTCGACGAGGAGTCCATGGAGAACCAGCGCGACGTCGTCAAGAACGAGCGCCGCCAGCGCTACGACAACGTCCCGTACGGCACCGCCTTCGAGAAGCTGACCGCCCTCGCCTACCCGGAGGGCCACCCGTACCACCACACCCCGATCGGGTCGATGGCGGACCTGGACGCGGCGACCCTCGACGACGCGCGGGCCTTCTTCCGTACGAACTACGCGCCCAACAACGCGGTGCTCTCGGTCGTCGGTGACATCGACCCCGAGCAGACCCTCGCCTGGATCGAGAAGTACTTCGGCACCATTCCGTCGCACGACGGCAAGCAGCCGCCGCGGGACGGCACGCTGCCCGAGGTGATCGGCGGTGAGCTGCGCGAGGAGGTCCGCGAGGAGGTCCCGGCGCGTGCGCTGATGGCCGCCTACCGGCTCCCGCACGACGGCACCCGCGAGTGCGACGCGGCGGATCTCGCGCTGACCGTGCTGGGCGGCGGCGAGTCGTCCCGGCTGCACAACCGGCTGGTCCGCCGCGACCGGACGGCCGTCGCGGCCGGATTCGGGCTGCTGCGGCTGGCCGGCGCGCCCTCGCTCGGCTGGCTGGACGTCAAGACGTCCGGCGGCGTCGAGGTGGCGCGGATCGAGACCGCGGTCGACGAGGAGCTCGCCCGGTTCGCCGAGGAGGGCCCCTCGCCCGAGGAGATGGAGCGCGCCCAGGCACAGTTGGAGCGCGAGTGGCTGGACCGGCTCGGTACGGTCGCGGGCCGCGCCGACGAACTGTGCCGGTTCGCCGTGCTGTTCGGTGACCCGCAGCTCGCCCTGACCGCCGTGCACCGGGTGCTCGACGTCACCGCCGAGGAGGTCCGGGCGGCCGCCAGGGCCCAGCTGCGGCCCGACAACCGGGCGGTGCTGGTCTACGAGCCCGTCGAGTCTGCGGAGCCCGCAGAAGAGGCGGGGACGGACGCCGCCACCGACACCGACGCGCACGAAGGGGCGGACAAGTGAGCGACACTGCCGCGACTGGAGTTTCGATGGAGTACCACCCCCAGCCCGCCCCCGGGACGGCCAGGCCCTGGGCCTTCCCCGCCCCCGAGCGCGGCGCCCTGCCCAACGGGCTCACGGTGCTGCGCTGCCACCGCCCCGGCCAGCAGGTCGTCGCCGTCGAGGTCTTCCTGGAGGCCCCGCTCGACGCCGAGCCCGAGGGCCTGGACGGGGTTGCCACGATCATGTCGCGCGCCCTGTCCGAGGGCACCGACAAGCACAGCGCCGAGGAGTTCGCCGCCGAGCTGGAGCGGTGCGGAGCCACTCTGGACGCCCACGCCGACCACCCCGGCGTCCGGGTCTCCCTGGAGGTTCCCGCCTCCCGGCTCGCCAAGGCGCTCGGCCTGGTCGCCGAGGCCCTGCGGGCACCGGCCTTCGCGGACAGCGAGATCGAGCGGCTGGTGAACAACCGGCTCGACGAGATCCCGCACGAGCAGGCGAACCCCGCCCGGCGCGCGGCCAAGCAGCTCTCCAAGGAGCTCTTCCCGGCCACGGCCCGCATGTCGCGCCCGCGTCAGGGCACCGAGAAGACCGTCGAGCGGATCGACTCCGCGGCCGTGCGCGCCTTCTACGACGCCCACGTCCGCCCGTCCACCGCGACCGCGGTGGTCGTCGGTGACCTCACCGGCATCGACCTGGACGCCCTGCTCGCCGACACCCTGGGCGATTGGTCGGGCAACACCGCCGCGTCCCGGCCGGTCCCGCCGATCACCGCCGACGACACCGGCCGGGTGGTGATCGTGGACCGCCCCGGAGCGGTGCAGACCCAGCTGCTGATCGGGCGGATCGGCGCCGACCGGCACGACAGCGTCTGGCCGGCCCAGGTGCTCGGCACCTACTGCCTGGGCGGCACGCTGACCTCCCGGCTCGACCGGGTGCTGCGCGAGGAGAAGGGCTACACCTACGGCGTACGCGCCTTCGCCCAGGTGCTGCGCTCCTCGGCCCGGGACTCCGCCTCGGGGTCGACCGGCGCCGCGATGCTCGCCATCAGCGGCTCGGTGGACACGGAGTCCACCGGACCGGCGCTGGACGACCTGTGGAAGGTGCTGCGGACCCTGGCCGCCGAAGGCCTGACGGACGCCGAGCGCGAGACGGCCGTGCAGAACCTCGTGGGCGTGGCACCGCTGAAGTTCGAGACGGCCGCGTCCGTCGCGGCCACCCTCGCCGACCAGGTCGAGCAGCACCTCGCCGACGACTACCAGGCGCAGCTGTACGCGCGCCTCGCCGAGACCGGCACGGTCGAGGCGACGGCAGCCGTGGTCAACGCCTTCCCGGAGGACCGCCTCGTCACGGTCCTGGTCGGGGACGCCGCGCAGATCGAGGAGCCGGTCAGGGCTCTCGGCATCGGAGAGGTCTCGGTCGTCACCGGCTGAGCCGCCACCGCCCCCGACTGCGGGGCGGGAGCGGGGCCCTGGCGGGTCGTCTGCCGCCAGGGCCTTCCTTTTTGCCCGCTTTGGTGGAGAGGTTGCCTGTCTGCCCTGTGGGATGCGCTACAAAACCGCCTGTCCGTTTGGTGCGCGGAAGTGCCCCCGCTTAGCGTCGGCCCGGCTGTCCGTCACTCGTATGCCGCATCCGCGACGTACCGGGCAGTCATCGCCGAGTCCCCGTCAGGCGCGAGCCCGGGGAGCCGGGGACCCACACAGTCCCTGGGGTGAATCGGATGACCGTGCCTCCATGGGGCCGGGGATCCGTAGGAGACCTTCCTGCTCCGAACCCGTCAGCTAACCCGGTAGGCGAGAAGGAAGGAAAGGACCAGCCACTTCATGGCGTTCACCCGTGCCACGGGGAAGCACCGTGCCCCGAGCCGTATGACGTGCCGGGGCGCGAAGGCCGTCGGCATCGCGACCCTCGCCACCGCCGGTGTCATCGGCTCCCTGGCCTCCCCGGCCCTCGCCGCGGACACCGAGGCCCCTGCCGCAGGCGACACCGGCCTCTCCCAGATCATCGCCATCGAGGGCGGCCTGGCCGCCCGGATCGAGGCCCAGGCCGACGCGCAGCGGCACCAGGCCGCCGAGGCGAAGGCGGAAGCCGAGGCGAAGGCGAAGGCCAGGAAGAAGGCCGAAGCGAAGAAGAAGGCCGAGGCCGCCGCCAGGGCCGAGGAGGCCCGCGAGAGCCGGGCGCGCGCCGCCCGCTCCGCCGAGCGCGCCCGGCTGGGCACCTTCCGGCTGCCCGTCGCGGGCTCCTACGTGAGCACCGGCTACGAGTCCAGCGGATCCCTGTGGTCCTCCGGCAGCCACTCCGGCATCGACTTCCACGCCGCCTCCGGCACCCCCGTCGTCGCCGTCGGCGGCGGTACGGTCGTCGAGGCGGGCTGGGGCGGCGCGTACGGAAACAACATCGTGCTCCGGATGTCGGACGGCACGTACACCCAGTACGGCCACCTCTCCTCGATCGACGTCTCCGTCGGCCAGAGCGTCGACGTGGGACACCGGATCGGGCTCTCCGGCGCCACCGGCAACGCCACCGGGCCGCACCTCCACTTCGAGGCCCGCACCACCCCCTCGTACGGCTCCGACATGGACCCGGTCGCGTATCTGCGCGCCCACGGCGTCAGCGTCTGACCGGTACACCGCACCCCACCGAAGGCCCCGGCAGCGCGCCGGGGCCTTCGGCCGTACCCGGCCGCCGGACCGCCGCCGGCACCCGTTCCCGAACGTCTCCGGGGCCGGCAGATATTCATGAATTTCGGCCCGGCATCGGAAATGCGTCCGCATTGCAATAGAGTCACAGGGCAGGCGTCGATCGGCCGCGTTTCGCGGGGATTAAGGCGGAGGTTCGGACATGCGCATTCCGGCGCATTCGGTATGCACGGCAATCCGTGACGACATCGTCTCCGGTGTCTTCGAACGCGGCAGCCGGCTCACCGAGGAAGTGCTCGCACGCCGTTACGGGGTCTCTCGCGTCCCGGTGCGCGAAGCGCTGCGCACCCTGGAGTCCGAAGGCTTCGTGGTCACCCGCAGGCACGCCGGGGCCTGCGTCGCCGAGCCCGACGAGCAGGAGGCGGCGGACCTCCTGGAGGTCCGCATGCTCCTGGAGCCGCTCGGTGCGGCACGGGCCGCCCAGCGCCGCACCGACGCCCACCTCAAGGTCCTGCGCGGGCTGGTCAGATTGGGCCAGGAGCGGGCCCGCCGGGGCGAGGGCGAGGACCTGCGCTCACTGGGCGGCTGGTTCCACGAGACCCTCGCCCAGGCCTCCGGCAGCCCCGGCCTGATCGCGCTGCTCACCCAGCTCCGGCACAAGATCGCCTGGATGTACGCGGTCGAGCAGCCGGCCCGCCCCGCAGAGGCCTGGGCCGAGTACGGGGCCATCGTGGACGCCGTGGCGCGCGGCGACGCCGAACGGGCGAGGGCGCTCGCCGCCCAGCACGCCGAGCGGGCCACCGCCGCGCACCGGCTGCGCCGCCCCGGCCGGCCGGGCGCCGCCGCCGTACCCCCGGCCGCCCGGGTGAGGACTTCGCAACATGCCGTAAACACCCCCGGCGGCCGTCATTAACAATTACGCCGTATACAAGGAGCAGTTATTCGGCGGGGCATTCTTTCTGCTGCCCGTTTCGTCGAATATTCGCCGCCCTGCATTGTTCTCGGCGGTCTGCCCGATGGAAAGCTTTCCCGTGAAAACGAAAGAGCCGCGGCACCCGGTCGGGGGTGCCGCGGCTCTTTCGCGGGAAATCCTGGCGGTCGTGACCGCTGGGTCAGACGGTCTCCGGGAGCTCGTCGAGCCCCTCGGCGACCAGCTTGGACAGACGGTCCAGAGCGGCCTCGGCGTCGTCGGCGTCGGACGCGAGGATGATCTCCTCGCCGCCCTGGGCGCCGAGCCCGAGCACCGCGAGCATGGACGCGGCGTTCACCGGGTTGCCGTCGGCCTTGGCGATGGTCACGGGGACGCCGGAGGCCGTGGCGGCACGGACGAAGATGGATGCGGGGCGGGCGTGCAGGCCCTCGGCCCAACCGACGTTGACGCGGCGCTCAGCCATGGTTCTGCCCTTCACGAATCAATGGTTGTCTAGACCAGTCTCTCATGCAGTGCGCGATGCTACGGCCGACCCGCAGACCCTCCGCGGCCCGGTCCCGCCGGCGGCCGGCCACCCCCAGACTGCCCCGGCCCCGCCCCCCACGCGACCGCTGACGGAGCCGTAGGCTTTGCCCATGGAGCCCTCTGTGGAGCAGAGCCCGCATCACGCCTACCCCGGTCACTGGGAGGCCGACGTGGTGCTCCGCGACGGCGGCACCGCCCGGATCAGGCCGATCACCACGGACGACGCCGAACGGCTGGTCAGCTTCTACGAGCAGGTCTCCCCGGAGTCGAAGTACTACCGCTTCTTCGCGCCCTACCCCCGGCTCTCCGCCAAGGACGTCCACCGCTTCACCCATCACGACTACGTCGACCGGGTGGGACTCGCCGTCACGGTGGGCGGCGAGTTCATCGCCACCGTCCGCTACGACCGGATCGACGCCACGGGCCGGCCCGCCTCCGCCCCGGCCGACGAGGCCGAGGTCGCCTTCCTCGTCCAGGACGCGCACCAGGGCCGGGGCGTCGCCTCCACGCTGCTCGAACACATCGCGGCCGTCGCCCGCGAGCGCGGCATCAGGCGCTTCGCCGCCGAAGTGCTGCCCGCCAACAACAAGATGATCAAGGTGTTCCGGGACGCCGGGTACACCCAGCAGCGCAGCTTCGAGGACGGCTCCGTCCACCTCACCCTGGACCTCGAACCCACCGCCGAGTCGCTCGCCGTCCAGCGCGCCCGTGAACAGCGGGCCGAGGCGCGGTCCGTGCAGCGGCTGCTCGCCCCCGGCTCCGTCGCCGTCATCGGCGCCGGGCGCAACCCCGGCGGGGTCGGCCGCACGGTCCTGCGCAACCTCCTGGGCGCGGGCTACACCGGCCGCACCTACGCGGTGAACAGCGCCTACGCAGCCGATCAGGCCACCATCGACGGGGTACCCGCCCACCGCTCCCTCGGCGGGATCGGCGAACCGGTCGACCTCGCCGTCGTCGCCGTACCCGCCGAGCGGGTGCCCGAGGCCGTCGCGGACTGCGGGGAACACGGCGTCCAGGGGCTCGTCGTCCTGTCCGCCGGATACGCCGAGTGGGGCGCCGAGGGCCGCGAACGCCAGCGCGAACTGGTGCGCCAGGCCCGCTCGTACGGCATGCGCATCATCGGCCCGAACGCCTTCGGGGTCATCAACAACTCCGAGGCGGTCCGGCTGAACGCCTCGCTCGCCCCGGAACGGCCCGCGTCCGGGCGCATCGGCCTGTTCACCCAGTCCGGCGCGATCGGCATCGCGCTGCTCTCCGGGCTCTACCGGCGCGGAGCGGGACTCTCCACCTTCATCTCGGCCGGGAACCGCGCCGACATCTCCGGCAACGACTTCCTCCAGTACTGGTACGAGGACCCGGACACCGATGTCGCCCTGCTGTACCTCGAATCGCTCGGCAACCCCCGCAAGTTCACCCGCCTCGCCCGGCGTACCGCCGCCGTGAAGCCGGTGGTCGTGGTGAAGGGCGCCCGGCACAGCGGCTCCACCCCGCCGGGCCACGCCGTACCCATCAGCCGGATCCCGGACGCCACCGTCTCCGCGCTGATGCGGCAGGCGGGCGTGATCCGCGTCGACACGGTGACCGAGATGGTCGACGCGGGCCTGCTCCTCGCGGACCAGCCGCTCCCGGCGGGCGGCCGCGTCGCGATCCTCGGCAACTCCGAGTCCCTCGGGCTGCTCACGTACGACGCCTGCCTGGCCGAGGGGCTCCGCCCGCGTCCGCCGCGCGACCTCACCACCGCCGCCACCCCGCAGGACTTCCGGGACGCGCTGGCCGAGGCGCTGGCCGACGAGGGCTGCGACGCGGTGATCGTGACGGCGATCCCCTGGGTGGGCGAGGACGGCGAGGCCGAGCAGGGCGACGGCGAGGTGCTGGCCACCGCCCTGCACACGGCGGCCGCCGCGGGACCGGCCAAGCCGGTGGCCGTCGTCCACGTGGAGATCGGCGGCCTCGCGGAGGCCCTTGCCGCGGCCACCAGCACGGTGGCCCAGCAGCGCCCCGGCCAGGCGCCGCCCCCGGCCACGACACCGCTCACCACAGCGCCCCCGGCGGACCCCGCGCCGCCCGGCGGACCGGACACCGAGCCTGCGGCGACCGCCCCCGGGGGAGCCCGCGCCACCGGCCGGATCCCCGCGTACCCGGCCGCCGAACGCGCCGTCCGCGCGCTCTCGGAAGCCGTCAAGTACGCCCAGTGGCGACGCCAGGCGGCGGTCCCCGGCAAGGTGCCCGAGTTCCTCGACGACACCATCGACGAGCCGGGCGCCGCAGCCCATATCGAGGCCCTGCTCGGCGAGGACCCCGATCCGCGCGGCAGGCCGCTGTCGCCCGACGAGGCCCGCGAGCTGCTGGCCCGCTACGGCATCACCGTCCGGCCGACGCTGCCCGCCCCCGACGCCGAGGCGGCCGTCGCCGCCGCAGCGCGACTCGGCTACCCGGTCGCGCTGAAGACCACCGCACCCCACCTGCGCCACCGCGCCGACCTCGGCGGTGTCCGGCTGGACCTCGCCAACGAGGCGGCACTGCGCCGCGCCTACGGCGAGCTGACCGAACTGCTGGGCAAGCCAGCCGAGCTCCGGCCCGTGGTGCAGGCCATGGCGCCGCGCGGGGTCGACACCGTCGTACGGGCAACGATCGACCCGGCCGCGGGCGCCGTCCTCTCCTTCGGCCTGGCGGGCGCGCCCTCCGAGCTGCTGGGCGACACCGCCCACCGGCTGGTCCCGGCCACCGACCGGGACGCCGCCGAGCTGATCCGCTCGATCCGGGCCGCCCCGGTCCTCTTCGGCTGGCGCGGCTCGGCGCCCGTGGACACCGCGGCCCTGGAAGAACTCCTGCTCAGGGTCTCGCTGCTGGTCGACGACCACCCCGAGGTGGTCGCCGTCGCCCTGGAGCCCGTCGTGGTCGCCACCCAGGGGCTGACGGTCCTCGGGGCGAGCGTCCGGCTCTCGCCGCCCCCGGCCCGTACCGACCTCGGCCCCCGCCGGCTCTCCAACTACTGACCAGCCCCGGTCCGCGCCGCCCCCGGACGCCGTCCGGCGCGGGGCGGGCGGGACGTCCCCGGCAGCCACCAGCCCCCCGTAGGATGGTCCGTATGGCTAAGACCGGTACGACGACCCAGGGGCTGCGCGCGGCGATCGAGCGCAGTGGCTACTACCCGGCCCTCGTGGCCGAGGCGGTGGAGGCCGCCGTCGGCGGGGAGCCGGTCGCTTCGTACCTGGTGCACCAGGAGACCACCTTCGACTCCAACGAGGTGCGCCGGCACGTCACCGTCCTGGTGCTCACGGACAACCGTTTCGTCGTCAGCCACACCGACGAGCAGAACGCCGACACCAGCTCCCCGACGCCCTACGCCACCACCTCGACCGAGTCGGTCAAGCTCGACCGGATCTCCTCGGTCGTGGTGAGCCGCGTCGTGGCCAACCCGGAGAAGTACGTCCCCGGCACGCTGCCCCGCGAGGTCGTCCTGACCATCGGCTGGGGCGCGGTCTCCCGGATCGACCTGGAGCCCGCCGCCTGCGGTGACCCCAACTGCGAGGCGGACCACGGCTACACCGGCAGCTCCACCGCCGACGACCTGAGCCTGCGGGTCAGCGAGGCCGGCGACGGCCCCGACACCGTGCGCCAGACCCTCGCCTTCGCGCAGGCGCTCTCGGAGGCCACGGCCGCGACCGCCTCGGCCGACCGCTGATGGCCCAGCCGGCCTGGCAGGACCCGGAGCCGCTGGGCGTCGACACCGCCCCCGTGCCCGAGTACGGCAGCGGCTCGCTGGCCGATCTGCTGCCCACGCTCGTCGCGGGACAGGGTGTGCCGGGGTTCACGCAGGCGATCGCGGAGCTCACGCCCGCCGACCGCAACTGCGTCTTCCTGATCGACGGCCTCGGCTGGGAGCAGATCAGGGCCCATCCCGACGAGGCGCCCTTCCTGTACTCGCTGCTGCCCACCTCGCGCGGCGGCACCGGCCGCCCGATAACAGCCGGTTTCCCGGCCACCACGGCGACCTCGCTGGCCTCGGTCGGTACCGGGCTGCCCCCGGGCGAGCACGGCCTGCCCGGGTACACCGTGCGCAATCCGGCGACCGGCGCGCTGATGAACCAGCTGCGCTGGCGGCCCTGGGCGGAGCCCAAGGTCTGGCAGCCGCATCCCACCGTCTTCACGCTGGCCGACGCGGCCGGAGTGCGTACCGCGCAGGTGTCCGCGCCCTCCTTCGAGCAGACCCCGCTCACCAAGGTCGCGCTCAGCGGCGGCTCGTTCCTCGGCCGGCTGACCGGCGAGGACCGGATGGACGTCGCGGCCCAGCGGCTGGCCGCCGGTGACCGCTCGCTCGTCTACACCTACTACAGCGAGGTCGACGGCATGGGGCACCGCTTCGGCGTCGACTCCGACGCCTGGCGCGGCCAGCTGATGCACGTCGACGGACTGGCCAGGCGGCTGGCGGAACAGCTCCCGCCGCGCTCGGCCCTGTACATCACCGCCGACCACGGCATGATCGACATCCCGTTCGACGAGCAGTCCCGGATCGACTTCGACGAGGACTGGGAGCTGCGCGCCGGTGTCGCGCTGCTCGGCGGCGAGGGCCGCGCCCGCCATGTGTACGCCGTCCCGGGTGCCGAGGCCGATGTGCTGACGGTCTGGCGCGAGGTGCTCGGCGAGCAGTTCTGGGTGGCGAGCCGGGACGAGGCGGTGGCGGCGGGCTGGTTCGGTCCCCGCGTCGACGACCGGGTCGTCGGCCGGATCGGTGACGTGGTCGCCGCGGCCCACGACGACGTGGTGATCATCGCTTCCGACAACGAGCCCCACGAGTCCGCGATGGTGGGCATGCACGGTTCGATGACCCCCGTCGAGCAGCTCGTCCCGCTCCTCGAAGTACGCTCCTGAACTCGGTCCTCCGACCCTCCACGCCCGTCCCGAAAGGTGCTCGACCCCTCATGCCCGAGCTGGTCTTCTTCTCCGGAACCATGGACTGCGGGAAGAGCACACTCGCACTCCAGATCGGGCACAACCGGTCGGCACGGGGCCTCCAGGGCGTGATCTTCACCCGGGACGACCGGGCGGGGGAGGGGAAACTGTCCTCCCGGCTGGGCCTGGTGACGGACGCGGTCGAGGCGGACGAAGGGATGGACCTGTACGCGTACGTGGTGGCCCGGCTGTCCAAGGGCGCCAGGGTCGACTACGCGATCGTGGACGAGGCGCAGTTCCTGGCCCCGGACCAGATCGACCAGCTGGCCCGCGTCGTGGACGACCTGGAGATGGACGTCTTCGCGTTCGGGATCACCACGGACTTCCGTACGAAGCTGTTCCCCGGTTCGCAGCGGCTGATCGAGCTGGCGGACCGGGTCGAGCAGCTTCAGGTCGAGGCCCTGTGCTGGTGCGGGGCCCGTGCGACGCACAACGCCCGGACGATAGAGGGCGAGATGGTCGTCGAGGGCGCCCAGGTCGTGGTCGGTGACGTGAACCGCGCGGCGGGCGAGGTCGGTTACGAGGTCCTGTGCCGCCGCCACCACTCGCGCCGGGTGACCGCCGCGTCCGCGAGGGCCGGGGCGCTGTCGCCCGACGTCCTGCCGGTGTCGCCCTCCTGACTCCGGGTGCGGCTGCTCCGTGCGGTGACCTGCGGCGGCGCCGATGGCTGATTTTCGGCCGGTTTCGCCGTGCTCGGCGCGCGGAGTGATCCGTGGCATAACGGTTCCGGAAATCGCTGGCCGAAAACCGCCGTGCGACCCCTCTCGTAGTGCCGAACTCCTGTTCTAGAGTCGCGGGTTGTACGGGGGGTGGCCGGGCCGGTGCCGGGACGGGGGATGTGTGTCGGGGAGAGCTCTGCCCACCCTCATCACACACTGGGAGGGACCTTGCACGTGCGATTCGTGGCTCGTACCGCTCTGGTCGTCGCACTGCTGTCGGCGACCGTCACCGCGACCCCCTCGGCGTCGGCCGCCGAGCACCTGACACCCCGGCCACCCGCCGGGGCGCCGTCCGCCGCCGTCACCGAGACCCAGCCGGTGGCCGCCTGGCGGCTCGACGACCGCAACGGCTCGGCGTACGCGGCGCAATGGGCGGGGATCTTCCGGGGCCTGCCCGGCCCCGGCGTCCGCTTCGGGGACGAGGGCCCCGACGGCAGGACGCCGGGCACCGCGCACTTCGACGGGGGCTACTTCAGCTACGTGAACACGGACGCCGGGGCCGTGGATACCCGACAGGCCTTCACCGCCGGCGTATGGGTGCGCCCCGATGACACCGGGCGGGACATGACGGCCATCAACCAGGCCGGTATTTCGACCGTGCCCAACTTCTCCCTCGGCACGACCACCGACGACGCGGGGAAGCCCGCCTTCGCCTTCACGCTGCCGTCGGCCGACGGTGGCCGCACCGTCGTCACCGGCGGTACCCCGCAGGCGGGCGAGTGGGCTTACCTCGCCGGGGTCTACGACCCCGCGAACGGCACCGCGCGGCTCTACGTCGACGGCGCTCAGGCGGCCGCCGGGGACGCGGCGGTGCCCGAGGACACCGTCCTGTGGAACTTCGTGATGGGGCGCGACGGCAACGACCGCTCGAAGCAGTGGGAGGGCTATCTCGCGGACGTCAGGCTGTGGGACTCCGTCATCGATCCGGCCGAGCTCGCCGAGCTCGGCCGCCGCAAGCCGCGGCTCAGGGCCTACTGGCCGCTGGAGGGCGCCGAGGACTGGGGCGACGGGCAGCCGGTTTTCCCCGAAGTGAACCACCGCGCGCACTTCCTGGCCGGCGGCGACGCCCATGTCATCACTGATGACGCGCTGGCGGGAGGCGGCAGCGTCTCGCTGGACGGCGACGGTGACTTCCTCGAAAGCGACATCCCGCCGTTCGACACGTCCAGGAGCTGGGCCGTCTCCGCGAAGGTCCGGCTGCACGGAACTCCCGACCGGGACATGGCCGTGCTCTCGCAGATCGGCTGGCAGGCGGACGCCTTCACCCTCCGCTACCGGGCGGCGGACCGGACCTGGCAGGCCGTCCTCGCCCACGCCGACGAGCCGGACGCCACCACGACGCGGATCGGCGCGCCCGCCCGGGGCGGCATCCAGACGCTGCTGCTGCAGTACGACGAGAGGGCCGGCAACGTCCAGCTCTGGATCGACGGCACCCTCGCCGGCAGTGCGCCGTACGCGGCGGCCGACGCCTGGGAGGCCGCGAGGTACCTCCAGGCAGGCCGGGACTCGGCGGCCGACGGGGTCGGCGCCCACTACCTCGACGGCGACATCGACGAGGTGCACACCTGGGCCGGAGTGCTCTCGCAGGGGGAGATCAACGCGCTCTGACCGAGGCGTGGGGCAGCGCCTGCCCCGCGAGCAGGCCCAGCCCGCCACGCGTGCGCGCCTCGAAGGACTCGATGCGCCGGGCCTGTTCGTCGCTGAGCACGTCGCACACCCAGTCCCAGTGCAGCGCCACCCGGTCACCGGGGCGGACGCCGTCGATCAGCGTCCGCCCGCCGGCCGCGAGGCGCACCGTCTCCTCCCGCCAGTCACCGGCGGCGGTCCCGCTCCCGTCCCAGACCAGCGGGCGGGACCGGACGGTCGCCACCTCGCCGCCGCCCGTGAGCACCACGCCCGTCCGGATGCGGCACCGGTCCAGGACGGACAGCGCCGTCGGGTTCCCGTCCGGCCCGAGCATCCGCGCCCACGGGTACACCTCGAACACCTGGAAGCTGTGGTGGGCCAGCGCCCGCCCCGCCGCCTCCCGCCAGGTGCCGCCCAGCTGGCCGCGGAACCGGTCGGACAGCCGCTCGACCAGGGCGGCCGGATCGGCGAGGTCCAGCAGCTCGTTGCCGATCCAGTAGGCCTCGACCACCCGCACATCGAGCGGGTCCGGGATCCCGGCCGCCTCCGCGAGGAACTGGAGATAGCACCAGGCCCCCTCGAACTGCCGGGCCCGCCGCTCGATGCCCGCGGTCTCCTCCCGGCGCAGGAGCGCGGCGGCGTCGGCGGGCCCGCAGTAGCCGAGCTCGTTGGGCGGGTAGGCGTATCGCGCGAACAGCAGCGCGCCCTCAGCACTCACTCGGCCGGTCCTCGGTAGTCGTCCGCCACGGTCTCAGCAGATCCTCGGCAGTTGCTCACCGATCGGCAGCCCGATCACCCGGCTCCCGCCCAGGCCCGTCCGCGCCACCACCATCCCCGCGTGGTCCGGCACGCAACTGCCGATCGAGCACGCGGACCGCCCCAGCGGATGAGCCCGCATCGCCGCCAGTACCCGGTCCGCGTCCTCGGCGGGAACGAGGGCGATCAGTTTGCCCTCGTTGGCCACCTGGAGCGGGTCGAGCCCGAGCAGACTGCACGCGTCCCGGACCTCGGACGGCACCGGCAGCAGCCGTTCCACCAGCTCGATGCCCACCTCCGAGGCGCGGGCGATCTCGTTCAGCGAGGCGGAGACGCCCCCGCGCGTGGGGTCCCGCAGCACATGGACGTCGGCCCCCGTGGCGAGCATGGCGGCGACCAGCCCGTGCAGCGCGGCCGTGTCGCTCTCGACCGCCGTACCGAACTCCAGGCCCTCGCGGCAGCTCATCACCGCCACTCCGTGCACCCCGATGTCGCCGCTGACGAGCACGGCGTCGCCGGGGCGGGCCCGGCGCGCGTTGATGTCGACGCCGGCCGGCACGACACCGATGCCCGAGGTGTTGAGGTAGACACCGTCACCGCTGGCGCGTTCCACGACCTTGGTGTCCCCGGTGACCAGGCGCACGCCGGCGTCCTCGGCGGCCCGGCCCACGGCCTGCGCGATCCGGCCGAGGACGCTCAGTTCGGTGCCCTCCGCCAGGATGAAGGCGGTCGACAGGAACAGCGGCGTCGCACCGGACATCGCCAGGTCGTTCACCGTCCCGTTCACCGCCAGGTCACCGATCGACCCGCCGGGGAAGAACATCGGCTTCACCACGAACGAGTCCGTCGAGAACGCGAGCCGGGTGCCGGCGCCGACCGACAGAACGGCCGAGTCTCCGAGGTCGGTGGCGGCCGCGGCCCCGTACGCGGGCAGGAACAGGTGCTCGATCAGCTCGCCGGACATCGCGCCGCCGCCGCCGTGGCCCATCACGACCGTCGGGACGTCCCGCAGCGGTACCGGGCACGACCACCCCTCGAAGTCCAGCCCGGCCTGTCCCGGCAGCGCGCCGGGAACGCCGCTCGCCACGTCCGTCAGGTCCTGCATCGCGTCAGTCACTTCGCATCGACCAGTTCCAGGCGGCGGTGGGTGTAGTACGCGGCGCAGGCGCCCTCGGACGACACCATGGTCGCGCCGAGCGGGTTGCGCGGCGTGCACTCCTTGCCGAACGCCTCGCACAGGTGAGGCTTGATCAGGCCCTGGAGGACCTCGCCCGAGCGGCAGAGCGACGACTCTGCGGTGTGGATGCCCGTCACGTCGAAGCGCTGCTCCGCGTCGAACTCGCGGTACTTCTCCGAGAGCCGCCAGCCGCTGCGGGGGATCTCCCCGATGCCGCGCCAGGTCCGGTCCGTCACCTCGAAGACGTCCGCGAGCATCTTCATGGCGGGCGCGTTGCCCTCGTCGCGCACCGCCCGGGGGTAGGCGTTCTCCATCTCGTGGCGGCCCGATTCGAGCTGGAGGACGGTCCGGCGGACGCCTTCGAGGATGTCCAGCGGTTCGAAGCCGGTGACCACGATCGGCACCTTGTACTTCTGCGCCAGCGGCGGGTATTCGGCCGTTCCCATCACACTGCACACATGGCCGGCGGCGAGGAACGCCTGCACCCGGCAGGCCGGGGACTCCATGATCGCGGCGATCGCGGGCGGCACCAGGACGTGGGACACCAGCAGCGAGAAGTTCCGCACGCCGAGCTGCTTGGCCTGGTACACCGTCATGGCGTTGGCGGGGGCGGTGGTCTCGAACCCGATCCCGAAGAAGACGACCTCGCGGTCCGGGTTCTCGCGGGCCAGCTTCAGCGCGTCCAGGGGCGAGTACACGACGCGCACGTCGCCGCCGGCGCTCTTGACGGAGAACAGGTCCTGGCTGCTGCCGGGCACCCGCAGCATGTCACCGAACGAGCAGAAGATGACGCCGGGGCGGGCGGCGATCGCCAGCGCGCGGTCGATCATCTCCAGCGGGGTGACGCAGACGGGACACCCCGGGCCGTGGATCATCTCCACGCTCTCGGGCAGGAGCTGGTCGATGCCGTGCCGGATGATCGAGTGGGTCTGACCGCCGCAGACCTCCATCATCGCCCACTTCCGTGTGGTGGCCGCGTGGATCTGGTCGACCAGCTTCTTCGCGAGGTCGGGGTCGCTGAACTCTTCGAGGTACTTCACCGGCCGGCTCCTTCGGGTGACGTGCTCTGCTGTGCGGCGAGTTCGAAGCCGTCCCCGAACTCCTCGGCGAGGATGCCGAGCCGTTCGAAGTTGGCCAGGGTGTCCAGGGCGGAGGCCTCGTCGAGGCGCTGGATGGCGAAGCCGACGTGCACGATGACGTACTCACCGACGGTCACATCGGGGATGTACTGGAGGCAGACCTCCTTGCGCACGCCGCCGAAGTCGACCTCGGCCATCACGGTGCCGTCGACTTCCGCGGTACTGAGGACACGCCCCGGAACAGCCAGACACATGGTTCCTCTTCTCTGTGGGTCCCCCGGGGTACGGGAGGTGCGAGGCGGTCAGCCCGCCGCGGCGATCATGAGCTGGCCGAGCGCGATCCCGCCGTCGTTCGGCGGCAGCAGCCTCGGCCGCAGGACGGTGAAACCTCTCTCGGCCAGACCGTGTTGCGCCGCTTCGAGCAGTACCGCGTTCTGGAAGACACCGCCGCCCAGAGCCACGGTGCCGAGACCGGTCTGCGTGCGGCAGCGGTCCGCGAGTTCGGTGATCAGCGTGGCGACGGACGCGTGGAAGCGTGCGGCGACCAGCCCGGCGGGGACGCCCGCCCGTACGTCGGACACCACGGCCCGCACGACCGGGCCCGGGTCCGCGACCGAGGGCTCCTCGCCCGCGCCGGGCCGGATCCCGAAGCGGTAGCCGTCCTCGGGGGCCACCGGGGAACCGGCTGCGCCGCGGGCCGCGCCCTCCAGCTCCATGGCGGCCTCCGCCTCGTACGCCACCTCGTGCCGGAGGCCGGCCAGGGACGCGACGGCGTCGAAGAGCCGGCCCATG
The DNA here is from genome assembly GCF_003751445.1 of Streptomyces sp. 840.1. Lineage (NCBI taxonomy): Bacteria > Bacillati > Actinomycetota > Actinomycetes > Kitasatosporales > Streptomycetaceae > Streptomyces > Streptomyces sp. 840.1. The sequence continues at coordinate 5,084,819 of NZ_RJUU01000001.1, forward strand.
CCCGACGTGGGCACACAGCCGAACCCGGTGGCGAACTGATGCGCCAGCACCTCGCGTTCGGCGGGCGGGCACGCGGCGACCGGCGGAATGTCCCCGTCCCAGGGGATGCCGGCCGTGTGCAGGTGGGCGAGGGCCATCCGGTACGGGCGCAGCACACTCGCGTCGCCCCCGGCCAGCGGTACGTAACCCAGGTGCGCGGCCCTGCGGAAGGAGGCGTAACCCGCCACCAGGACCTCACCGCCCCAGGCCGCCCCGTCGTCGCCGTGCCCGGTGCCGTCGAAGGCGATGCCGATCACGCGCTCGTCCTTGCCCAGCCCGTGCTCGGCCATCACGGAGGCGATGTGCGCGTGGTGGTGCTGGACCGTGCGGACCGGCCGCCCGGCCGCGTGCGCGCGGGCCCAGCCGGCGGAGTGGTAGCCGGGGTGCCGGTCGGCCACCAGCTGGGCGGGCGCCACCCCGGTGAGGTCTTCCAGGTGCTTCTCGGTCCTGGTCAGCGCGTCCACCGTGGCCAGGTCGTCCATGTCGCCGATGTGCTGGCTGAGCCAGGCGTAGCGGCCCTCGCCCAGCGCGCAGGTGTTCTTGAGGTCGGCGCCCACGGCGAGCGTCGGCTCCACCTCGAAGGGCAGCGCGATCGGCAGGGGCGCGTATCCGCGAGAGCGGCGGACCGGCAGTTCGGCGCCGGCCACCCAGCGGCTGACCGAGTCGTCGCACGGCACGTGGATGCGCCGGTCGTGCCGCAGCCAGCCGTCCACCAGCGGGGCCAGCCGGGTCAGCGCGTCCGCGTCGTCCGTGACGATCGGCTCGCCCGAGAGATTGGCCGACGTCATCACCAGCGCGTCCGGCCCCGGCCGGTCGTCCCCGAGGCCGAAGAGCAGCACGTGCAGGGGGGTGTACGGAAGCAGCAGCCCGAGGTCGGGGCTCCCGGGCGCCACGGCGGCAGACACCCCGGAGCCGTCCCCGGCCCCGTCCCCGGAGAGCCGGGGCAGCAGAACGATGGGCCGGCGGCCGCCGGTCAGGAGTTCCTCGTCCTCGGCCGTCACGGTCACCAGCTCCCGCGCCACGTCGAGCCCCGGCACCATCACCGCGAAGGGCTTGCCGCCGCGCCGCTTGCGCCGGCGCAGCTCGGCCACGGCCGCGTCGTCGCGGGCGTCGCACACCAGGTGGTAGCCGCCGAGCCCCTTGACCGCGAGGATCCCGCCGTCGGCGAGCAACTCCCGGGCACGGCGCAGCGCGTCCTCGTCGCGGCAGCGGGACACCCCGTCGCCGCCGACCAGTTCGAGCCGGGGCCCGCAGTCGGGGCACGCGATCGGCTGGGCGTGGAAGCGCCGGTCGCCCGGGTCCTCGTACTCCGCCCGGCAGGCCCCGCACATCTCGAAGTCCGCCATCGTGGTGGCGGCCCGGTCGTACGGGAGGCCGGTGACGATCGTGAAGCGGGGGCCGCAGTGCGTACAGGTGATGAACGGGTGGCGGTGGCGCCGGTTCGCCGGGTCGGCCAGCTCGTCCAGGCACTCCCGGCAGGTCGCGGTGTCCGGCGAGACGAGCGTCCTGGCCCGGCCGCCGTCACCGCCGGACACCTTGATGGTGAAGCCCGTACCGCCGCGCGTCGGCTGCTCGCTGGTGCGCACGTCCACGACGACCGCGAGCGGCGGGGCGTCGGCACGGAGCCGGCGGCCGAACTCCTCCACCGCGTCGGCGTCGCCCTCGACCTCGGCGAGCACCCCGTCGCCGGTGTTCGTCACCGTGCCCGTGAGCAGCAGCTCGGACGCGGTGACGTAGACGAAGGGCCTGAAGCCCACGCCCTGCACGACCCCGCACACCTCGAACCTGCGTCGGACGCGCTCGGCCCGGCCCCGGCCCATCATCTCCAGGCCCGACAGCGCCTCGCGGGCCTTCGCCCGGTCGATCAGCTCGACGGCGAAGCCCATGTGCAGAAGCACCCAGTCGTCGCGGCCGGGTGCCTCGTCGAGCATGCCGATGTTGACGCGGCGCCTGGCGCCCTCCACATCGACCAGAGCCAGCTGGCCCGCATACCCGTCCACGATCTCCACGACGCGACCAGGAATGCCCAGGCACATGATCAGGATCTCCGGGGTTCGGCGCCTTTCACGGACGCGGTGGGTACGGGCGGCCGGTCCGGCACGAGCTGTCGGACCAGGGTGTGCACTGTCTGTACGGCCTCGGGCAGCGCGTTCTCGACGGCTTCGCTGAGCCCGATGCCCTCCTCGACTCCGGCGGGTGTGCAGCCGACGAGGTAGGTGAGCGGAAGAGTACCGCCCAATTGATCCAGGTTTGCAAGGACAGCGACCGGATTCATCCCATGGGCATCGAATTCACCCGTACCGAGGTCCTCCGCGCCGATGCGCAGCACGGTCAGCTCCCCGGGCGCTCCGCCACCCGGGTAGGCGTCGACCAGCACCAGCGCGTCGTACCCGTCCAGCAGGTCGTACGCGAGGTGCATGCCGCGGATGCCGTAGTCCACCACCCGTGCCTGCGGCGGCAGTCCGCCGTCCCGGGCCAGCCGGCGGACGGCCTCCGGGCCGAACCCGTCGTCGCCGAGGAACAGATTGCCGATGCCGGCCACCAGTACCCGCTGGGCCGTGCCCGGTTCGCTTGTCGTCGTCATCGGTGCCGGCGGCTCACATCGAGCGGATGCGCAGATAGCGGCGGACGTCGGGGATCGACTTGACGCCGACGCACACGGCGACCAGCGCCACGGCCGCCGCCACGCCGGCGGTGATGATGCCCAGGGTCTTCACGATCGGTTCTCCTCTCGGTGCCGCGCCGTCTCCTCGACGGTCAGCGGGGTCAGTTCGTCGGGTGCGAAGTAGAAGTAGCGGCCGTACCAGTCGTGCAGGTCCGACGCCGGGTCGTCGACGAGGACCAGGGCGACGTGCGTGCCGCCGTCCACGTCCGAGAGCACCGCGGTCACCCGGGCCACCTGGCCGGCGAAGAACAGGTCCTGCGCGTCGGCGCGCCGGGACGGATGTACGCGCACCAGGCTGTCCTTGGCCACCCGGACCCCGTCGATCACCACCGCGTCGCTGTCCGGCCGCACCGAGGCATCGGCCGCCGGGTCCCACCACGGGGCGCCCGCGGTGTCGAAGGCGGCGGACCCCACGTCGTCCGGGGGGCGCACCTCGGCTTCGGGACGCGGCAGGTGCGGGTCGCGCAGCAGCCCGTGCAGCTCCTGGAGCGCGGAGGGCGACATGCCGTCGCACCGGTCGATGATCTCCCGGGCGCGCGGGTCGGTGGCCCGCGCCTCCGCCTTCTCCGCCTCCGTCATGGTCATCACCCGGAGGGTCAGGATCTCGTCGATCTCGGTCGAGTCGAACAGGGCGCCGGGGCTCTGCTCGGCGACCTCCGGGTAGTCGTACAGGATGATCGGCGCCCCGAGCAGGACGTCCGTCGTCCCCTTCGGGCCGGCGAGCACCGGCCAGCACCTGTTCTGCCGGCAGCGCCCCGCGGCGGCCGCCGCCCCGGCGGGCGGTTCGAGCAGCGAGACGAACTCCGCGTCGTGCGCCCGCAGCAGCAGATGCGCGCCGATCAGCGAGGACCGGATCGCGGCGTCCTTGGTGTCCACCGGCTCCTGGTGCTCGTTGCTCACCGCCACCGTGAGTCGCGTGCAGCCGTCGTCCACGACGGCCTCCGTACGGATGCGGACCGCCAGCGGCAGCCGCCGCCGCACGATCCGGCCCACCACCGCGCCATGCGCGTCGGTGAGCGGCTCGCTGTCCTCCCCGCCGGAGACCTCGTGGACGGTGTCCACCGCCTCACCCAACGGCAGCGCGGCCAGCACGATCTCCCGCTCGACCGCCTCGTCCCACGACATCACTTCGGCCCCGTCCACGGTCAGCCGCTCGACCGGCTCCTCCACCCCGTCCGCGTCCCGGCTCCGCACTTCGCGGACCTGGAGCTGGAGGAAGCGCAGATGCACGGTGACGGCGGCGGGTCCCTCGTGCGGTGCCAGCAGGACCTGGGTCTCCATCCCCGGCCGCTCACCGAAGCTCGCCGCCGAGGCGTTCGGCGGGCCGAGCACCCCGAACTGCCAGCGCGAGCGGTTCTTGTGCGAGCTCGCGCGGTACGGGTAGAGCAGATAGCCCTCGTACAGGACGGCGTCCGCGATCGAACGCACCTGGTCAAGGCTCACAGGACCACCTCTTCCGAACCCGCCCGGTCAGGGCTCATCGTGGGACCGCCTCGTCCGGGAGCGCCGGTCCGACGCCCACCGGACCCATCTCGTCGTGTCCGGCCAGGAGTGCCTGGACCGTCTCGTCCCAGCTGATCAGCCCGCGCCGGGCCCGGAAGTCCGCGAAGCGCGCCAGCACCTCGTGGTCCAGCCTGATCCACCCGGTGTTCGGGAAGTGCGCGGCCACCATTTGCCGCCACACCTCGACCGGCATGGCGTAGCGGGCCTCGCAGTCCCACGGCACCTGCTCGACCCCGAAGCCCTTGCTGCCGCGGGTGAAGACCGTGCCGGAGAACATCAGGGCGAGCGGCACCGAACCCTCGCCCAGGGCGTGCAGATAGCGGGAGCCGATCACATCGAAGTCGTAGGTGCAGGGCAGCGCGAGATCGACCTCAGCCGACCCGCTGAACCCCTGCACCGTGGTGTCGCAGCTCATCCACTGGAACGGTTTCAGGGTGTCCGTCCAGCGCTCCCGGCCGCCGAACAGGGCGTGCAGACCGCTCTGTTCGGCATCGTCGTAGTGGCGCCGCTGCGGCTCGATGCGGACCTGGCAGTGCAGCGCGACGGCGTGGATGCGCCGGCCCGTCCGCTCCTCGATCCGCAGCCTCGCCGTCAGCTGCGGCGATGCCGCGTACGGCTCGGCGAACATGTCGAGCACGGAGAACGCGAAGTCGTTCACGGCGCCCCGATCCCCTCGGCCGGCCGGCTGCGGTCCGCCACCCGGGCGAAGAAGGCGTCCATCGCGGTGCGTGCCTCGGAGCCGCCGTCGAAGCCGCGCCACAGCGTGCGCAGCTGCCCCACCAGCTCGTAACAGGCGTCGATCGGCACCAGGTGGCACGAGCCGCCGCCCCCGGCCGTGCGCCGGATCAGCAGCGCCTCGACATCGGGGCGCAGGCCGGCCAGCTCCGGGCTCGCCTCGACGACGGCCTCCCAGGCGTCCAGCGGCAGTTCCGACTCGGTGGCCCCGGCCGGACCCGGGTAGAACGCGACCATCCGGTCCTGCACGGAGTTGCGGAAGAGGAAGGCGAGCCCGACCGGGATCTGCAGCTCGTCCCAGGCCCGCCCGTCGACCGTCAGACCGGCGAAGTGCAGATAGCGCTCGGGCACCGCCCGGTAGCGCAGCTGCGCCCCCTCGTCGGTGAACAGCAGGTAGCAGGCCCGGCAGCCGCACATCAGGGCGCGGCTGTCGAGGTTCACCACATGCGAGTGCTCCTGGCCGATCGGCTCGGCGCACATCTCGCAGCGCTCCCCGGCGGCCGGCTGCGGCCGGTTCCGGCTGAGCCGCAGCAGCGTCGACGCCGGGGACGCGGAACGCCCTGCCGCGATCACGGCGCCACCGTCACGGGCACCGAAACGGAGACCTCGCCGCCCTCCGACAGCAGCGGCAGCGGGGCCAGGTGGGCGCCGTCCTCGTCGAGGCAGACACCCGCCCGCCGCACGTCGTAGTGCGCCCGGCAGCCGGCGCAGCGCAGGATCGCGTCGCCCGAGCCACCGCCCAGCCGCCGCGCCAGCGCCGCACCCTCGAACGGCCGCTCGCAGCGCGCGCACCGGTCCTCGAAGGCGAAGAGATCCCTGCCCACCCGGCAGGCCACCACCGGCATCCGGCCGACCTCGACCCGGGCCACGGTGCCGGACTCAAGACCCGACAGCTCCGGGACGACCTCCCAGGACGCGCCGTCCCCGGGGGCCGCCCCGGCGTCGGTGTGCAGCCGCGCGAACAGCGAGTCCACCGGCACCAGCGGCTCCGCCGCCCCGGACTCCTCGGCGGCGGTCTCGACCTCGATCGAGGTGATCTCCGGAGCCGCCGCCTCCACCGCGCCCTGCACGGCCAGCTTCAGCGTGACCGAGGACGACGGGCAGCCGTCGCAACTGCCCAGCAGCCGCAGCCGGACGGTGCCCTCGTCGGTGACGGCGAGCAGCTCGACGTCACCGCCGTGCGAGCCCAGATAGGGCCGCACGCTCTCCAGCGCCTGCTCGACCCTGGTCTCCACGCCGTACGGGTGCAGCCCGTGCACCAGCAGGACACTGGCCACCAGATCGTCACCGGCCAGCGCGGCCAGCACGCCGTCGTCCAGCCGCCCCTGCTCGTGCACGAGGTCGAGCAGCCGCTCGAGGCCCGCGCCGTAGAAGTCGACGACCAGCCGCACCAGTTCCTCGCTGCGCTCGCGGGCGACCGCGCCCCCCGAGCCGCTGGCGGCGATCAGGGTGTCGATACGGTCACCGGTGGCCCGCCAGTCGGGCGCCGGCGGGGCGTCCTGCCGCGCCATCACTCGCTGCCCGCGGACTGGGTGGGGGAGTGCAGGAGTTCCAGCTTCTTGCCCTCGCCGAGATACATGTGCACGCCGCACGGCAGACAGGGGTCGAAACTGCGCACCGTGCGCATGATGTCGATGCCCTTGAAGTTCTCCCGGTCGTTCTCCTCGAAGATCGGCTGGCCCTGCACGGCGTCCTCGTACGGGCCGGGAGTGCCGTAGGTGTCGCGGGGACTCGCGTTCCACGGGGTCGGCGGGTACGGGTGGTAGTTGGCGATCTTGCCGTCCCGGATCACCATGTGGTGCGAGAGCACTCCGCGCACCGCCTCGGTGAACCCGCAGCCCACGCCCTCCTCGGGCACCTCGAACTTCTCCCAGGTCTTGGTGTTGCCGGACCTGATCTCGGCGAGCGCCTTCTCCGCGAAGTGCAGCGCGCAGGCGGCGGCGTACGCCTGGAAGTAGCTGCGCGCCCGGTTGCGCTCGATGGTGTTGCTCCACTTCGGGACGTGCCACTCCAGCTCGACCGGGCCCTTGAGCGCGGTCTTGGGGAGGTTGATCTTGACGCTGTGGCCGGTGGCCTGGATGTAGCCGATGTCGACCAGGCCGGCCAGCGCGGTGGCCCACAGCCGGGCGAGCGGCCCGCCGCCCGTGTCGAGCGCCAGGTAGTCCTTGCCGTCGAACCACCGCGGCGACATGACCCAGCTGTACTTGTCGTCCAGGTCCCGCTTCTGGGGCTGCGGGTTGGTGTGCTGGTTCCACGGGTGGCGCCGGTCGACCGGGTTGCCGAGCGGGTCGTGGGACACGAACGTCTCCTGCTCGTCCCAGTCGTTGTAGTACGACGAGCCGAGCAGGATCCGGATGCCGAGGTTGATCTCCACCAGGTCGGTGGTGACCAGCTTCCCGTCGACGACGATACCGGGGGTGACGTACATCTTCCGGCCCCAGTCGGTCATGTCCTTGTACTCGAAGTTGCAGTGGTCCGGGTCCTGGAAGGAGCCCCAGCAGCCCAGCAGGATGCGCCGGTTGCCGACCTGCTCGTACCCGGGCAGGGCCTCGTAGAAGAAGTCGAAGAGGTCGTCGTGCATCGGCACGACCTTCTTCATGAACTCGACGTACCGCTGGAGCCGGGTGATGTAGTCCGTCATCAGCTGGATGGTCGCCACGGTGCCGACGCCGCCGGGATACAGGGTGGAGGGGTGGACGTGCCGCCCCTCCATCAGGCAGAACATCTCCCGGGTCATCCGGCTGACCTGGAGCGCCTCGCGGTAGAACTCCCCGGTGAACGGGTTCAGCGACCGCATGATGTCGCCGATGGTCTTGTACCCGTGGGCCTCGGCGTGCGGGGACTCGGTGCGGTTGGCCTGCTCCAGCACCCCGGGGTTGGTCTCCGCGACCATCTTCTCGCAGTAGTCGACCCCGACCAGGTTCTCCTGGAAGATGTTGTGGTCGAACATGTACTCAGCGGCCTCGCCGAGATTCACGATCCATTCGCCCAGGTGCGGCGGCTTCACTCCGTACGCCATGTTCTGCGCGTAACAGGAACAGGTGGCGTGGTTGTCACCGCAGATTCCGCAGATGCGGCTGGTGATGAAGTGCGCGTCCCGCGGGTCCTTCCCCTTCATGAAGACCGAATAGCCGCGGAAGATGGAGCTGGTGCTGTGGCACTCGGCCACCACCTTCTGCTTGAAATCGATCTTCGTGTAAATGCCCAGGCTGCCGACGATCCGGGTGATGGGATCCCATGCCATTTCGACCAGGTCGTTCTTTCCCTGGCCTCCCCGGGCACCCTTGTGCTGCGTCGCGGTCATGTGCGCCGCCTCATCTTTCTGTCCGTTGCGGTGATGTGCGCGGTCACTTACCAGGTGCGTGTGGCGCCGGTGATGAGTTCCCTGCCGGGCTTACGCCATTTCGGTTCGCGGTCCAGGGTGTGGGTGGTGATACGGCGCAGCCGCCGCATCGTCGACCCGTACAGCCCGACCGCGTTGGTCGAGAGTTTTCCGCCCGGGGGCTCGTCCATGAACGGCATGAACTTGTCCGGGAACCCCGGCATGGTGCAGCCGATGCAGATGCCACCGACGTTGGGGCAGCCGCCGATGCCGTTCATCCAGCCGCGCTTGGGCACGTTGCACTTGACCGTCGGGCCCCAGCAGCCGAGCTTGACGATGCACTTGGGCGAGCCGTACTCCGTCGCGAAGTCCGCCTGCTCGTAGTACCCGGCGCGGTCGCAGCCCTCGTGCACCGTCGACCCGAACAGCCACGCCGGCCGCAGCGCGTCGTCCAGCGGGATCATCGGCGCCTGCTCGGTCGCCATGTAGAGCAGGTAGGTGAGCGTCTCCGACAGGTTGTCCGGCTGGATCGGGCAGCCGGGAACGCACACGATCGGGATCCCGGCCTTGGACTTCCAGTCCCAGCCCAGGTAGTCGGGCACCCCCATCGCGCCGGTCGGGTTGCCCGCCATGGCGTGGATGCCGCCGTACGTCGCGCAGGTGCCGACCGCGACGACAGCGGTGGCCTTCGGGGTCAGCCGGTCGAGCCACTCGCTGGTGGTCATCGGCTGCCCGGTCGCGGGGTCGTTGCCGAATCCGCACCAGTAACCCTCGTCGTGCAACTGCTCGTTCGGAATGGATCCCTCGACGACCAGGACGAACGGTTCCAGCTCTCCGCGGTCGGCCTTGAAGAACCACTCGAGGAAATCATCGGCACCGCCGTTGGGGCCGCACTCGAAATCGATGAGCGGCCAGTGGACGGCGATCTTCGGCAGTCCGGGGAGGGCGCCGAGCGCGATCTCCTCGATGCTCGGCTGAGTGGCGGCGGTCAGCGAAACGGAATCGCCGTCGCAGCTCAGTCCCGCGTTGATCCACAGAACGTGGATCAGGGTGTCCTCCGCTTTTACCGCTTCCTCTGTCGGCATGGAAGTGCCGCCTTTCAGGATGACGGCCCACCGGCCATCGGCCCCCACGGATGGGTACGCGCACATTGCTACCATCACGCCTCGTTTCGGATGGACCGGCAACACGGGGAATTCACGGCCCGCCCCGTTCCCGGGGGCCGAATGACCGCAGGCCGTGGACCGGTCGGGTGATCCCGCCGGGCGCCGGTCCGGTCGGACGCGGACGGGCGCCGTCGCCGCCCTACGGTCGGGACCACCCCAGGAAGGACGAGGCGAACCGGTGCACGAGCTGGCCATCACACAGAGCGTCGTCGACTCGGTGTGCGAGCGGGCCGAGGGGCGTCCGGTCCGCACGGTCCGCGTCCGCGTCGGTGCGCTGACCGCCGTGGTGCCCGACTCGATGCGCTTCTGCTTCGGCCTGGTCACCGAGGGAACGGCCGCCGAGGGCGCCGAGCTGGAGATCGAGCAGCGGCCCGGCGCCGGACGCTGCCGGACCTGCGCTGTCGAATTCACCCTGACCGACCTGATTCTGCTGTGTCCCTGCGGCAGCGCGGATGTGGAGATCACATCGGGACAGGAACTGCAGATCGTCTCCATGAGAGTGGGCTGAACCATGTGCGGCACCTGCGGTTGTTCCGAGGAGTCCGGCGGCACCCGGATCACGATGCTGCGGGAGGACGAGCCGGATCACGGACATCCGCACCCGCACCCGCACCCCGGCCCTCAGCCGGGCGGCGCCGTGGAGACCGTCACCATCGAGCAGAAGGTCCTCGCCAAGAACGACCTCCTCGCGGAGCACAACCGGACATGGCTGACCGGGCGCGGCGTCGTGGCCGTGAACCTGATGAGCTCACCCGGCGCGGGCAAGACCACCCTGCTCGAGCGCACCATCACCGATCTCGCCGGCCGCCGCCCGGTCGCGGTCATCGAGGGTGATCAGGAGACCAGGCTCGACGCCGACCGGATCGGCCGCACCGGCTGCGCCGTGGTGCAGGTGAACACCGGGGCGGGCTGCCACCTGGACGCGGAGATGATGCGGGACGCGCTCACCGCGCTGTCGCCGGCGCAGGGCTCGCTGCTCATGGTGGAGAACGTCGGGAATCTGGTCTGCCCGGCCATGTTCGACCTGGGCGAGCGCGCCAAGGCCGTGATCATCTCGGTCACCGAGGGCACGGACAAACCGCTGAAGTATCCGTACATGTTCGCCGCCGCCGACCTGATCCTGATCAACAAGGCCGATCTGCTGCCCTACGTCGACTTCGACGTCGAGCAGTGCACCCGGCACGCGCGCTCGGTCAACCCGGACGTGCGCGTACTGACGGTCTCCGCGACCAGCGGCGAGGGCCTGACCCACTGGTACGACTGGCTCGCGGCGCAGAGCTAGCCGGACCGTGGGGACGGACGGGGGCGGCGGCGGTCGCCGCCCCCCATACCCGGCCCCGCCCCCGCCGCGTCAGCGCTTCGTGGACTGCACGATCGTGAAGGCGGCGCCCTCGGGATCGGCGACCGTCGCCACCCTGCCGGAGGCGCCCTCCCTGGGCGCCTGGAGGATGTGCCCGCCGAGCTCGACCACCTGGTGTGCGGCCTCGTCGGTGTCCGCGACCTCGAAGTACGTCATCCAGTGCGGGCCGCGGTCCCTCGGCAGCCCGTGGCCGACACCGTGCAGCGAGGCCACCGGTCGGCCGTCCAGGTGCAGGGTCTGGTAGTCGAAGTCGGCCGAGACCACGGCCTCCGTCCCATAGCCGAAGACCGCCTGGTAGAACTTGGCGACCGTCGCCGTCTCCCGGGTCACCAGCTCGTTCCAGACCGGCATCCCGGGCGCTCCCGCCGTCGAGGTGCCGATGTGCCGGCCGGCCTGCCAGATCCCGAAGACGGCCCCGCTGGGGTCGGAGGCGATGGCCATCCGGCCCGCGTCGCCCGCGTCGAGCGGCCCGACACCGACCGTGCCGCCGCAGGCACGGATCGCCTCCGCCGTGAGATCGGCGTCGTCGGTGGCCAGATACGTCGTCCAGGCGATCGGGAGGTGGCGGTCGGGAGAGAGCTGCCCGATGCCCGCGACCTCCTCGCCGTCGATCAGGGCCCGGACGTACGGGCCCAGCTGCTCCGGGCCCGGTCCGAACTCCCAGCCGAACAGTTCGGCGTAGAAGTTCTGGGTCGTGTCCAGGCCGTGCACGATCAGGCTCACCCAGCAAGGTGTTCCGGGTGTACGCCGAGCGGCAGCCTCGGTCATCGTCACTATCTCCTCGGACCATCGTGGTGGCCGTACGGGGGAACGGGCCTGCGCGCCGTCGTGCGGTACGGGATGTGTACGCCCCGTGCAGATGCTCGCACCACCCGGCGCCCGATGCGCCCCGGCCGCGCCGCACTTTCCGTGATCTCGACGGACGAGGTTCCGCTTTGTGCTGGTACGACCATTTCGTCGTTGTTACGGGTGGGCAGGCCACTGCGCGAGGATGGCTCCCATGAAGCCCATCATCTCCGCATCCGAATGTGCGAGCGAGTCGGCAGGGCCTCGGCCGCCGGTGCTCCTGGACGTACGTTGGCAACTGGGCGGCCCGCCCGGCCGGCCCGACTACGAGGCCGGGCACATCCCAGGTGCGGTCTTCGTCGACCTGGAGGGCGAGCTCGCGGCCCCGCCGGGCGGCGGGGGCCGTCATCCGCTTCCCGACCCGGCGGAATTCGGCGCGGTGATGCGCCGCGCCGGGGTCGGCCGGGACAGTTCGGTGATCGTGTACGACGGCGGCCAGGGATGGGCGGCGGCCCGCGCCTGGTGGCTGCTGCGCTGGACGGGGCACCGGGATGTCCGGGTGCTGGACGGCGGTCTCGCGGCCTGGACCGGCGAGCTGTCGAAGGAGATCCCGGCCCCCGCCGAGGGCGACTTCGTTCCCGAGCCGGGGGCGCTGCCGCTGCTGGACGCGGACGGCGCGGCGGCTCTGGCGCGGTCGGGCCTGCTGTTCGACGCGCGGGCCGCCGAGCGCTACCGGGGCGAGGTGGAGCCGATCGACCGGGTGGCCGGGCACATTCCCGGCGCGGTCTCGGCCCCCACGACGGAGAACGTCGGGGCGGACGGACGCTTCCTGCCCGCCGGGGAGCTGGCCGCACGCTTCGCGGGACTGGGCGCCGAGGGGGACGCTTCGGAGGTCGGCGTCTACTGCGGATCGGGGGTCTCCGGCGCGCACGAGGTGCTGGCCCTGGAGGTCGCCGGGTTCACCGCAGCGCTCTACGCGGGCTCCTGGTCGCAGTGGTCGGCCGACGAGTCCCGGCCGGTCGCGACGGGCCCCGAACCCGGGTAATGGTACGGCCGGCCGTGACCGGGACGAGGAGGTCCGGCCACGCGGCGTGACCGGGCCCGTACGTGCTCGCGTACGGGCCCTCGTCATGCCTCGGTCAGTCCTGCTTCTTGCGGCGCGTGCCGAAGACGATCTCGTCCCAGCTGGGCACCGCGGCCCGGCGGCCCGGCCGGACGCCGTCCGCCTCGGCCTGGCGGTCGGTCGTCCCGGTCAGCCGGTCGCGGTGACCGGCCACCGCGCGGGGCATCAGTACGTCCGCGTAGGCGGAACCGGCGCCTGCGGAGGCCGCCGGGGCGGGCGGCTCCTCGGCCTCCGGCTCCTGCGCGGCCGGTTCGATCGCCGGGGGCTCGGGCGGTGCGGGGCGCTCCGGTACGACCATGTCGCCGCGGAAGCTCGGTACGGCCTCCAGGAGGCTGGTCAGCGAGTCGCGTTCGCTCGCCGTGACCCCGCCGACACGCTCCTCCGGCTCCGGGGCCGGAGGCGGCGCGGGGCGTTCGATCTGGCGGTCCAGGGCGCGGTCCAGCGGCCGGTCGCGCGGCAGCCGGGCGATGCGGGGCACGAACGGGAAGCTCGGTTCGGGCGCGGCGACGTCGTCGGTCTCACCGATCAGCGAGCGCGCCTCGTCGTCCACGGCCTGGACGAGCCGGCGCGGGGCGTCGTACGTCCAGCTCGCGGAGTGCGGTTCACCGGCGACGCGGTAGACGAGGAGGACCTCCCAGGTGCCGTCGTCGCGGCGCCACGAGTCCCACTGGACGGTTTCCTTGTCGGCGCCGCGCAGCAGGAGGCGCTCCTGCACCGCCTCACCGAGCTGGGGGCCGGTGTTCTCGCCGGGGCGCCGGACCGGAGTCTTCCGGGCCCGCTCGGCCATGAAGGCGCGCTCCGCGAGAACGGGGCCCTCGAAGCGGCGGACGCGGTCGACCGGAATCCCGGCGAACTGGGCGACTTCTTCCGCCGATGCGCCGGCTCGTATCCGCGCCTGGATGTCCCGGGGGCGGAGGTGGCTCTCCACCTCGATCTCGATCTGGCCGAGCCGCGCGCGGTCGTTGCGCACGGCGGCTCGCAGCCGCTCGTCGATCGGGAGGGTGTACTCCGTGCTGTCTGCAGCCTTGAGCACCAGTCGTGTGCCGTCGTTGGAGACGGCCACGACACGCAGTTCGGGCATGGGGACCTCCCGGGTGGTGCCTGCCGACGTCACGTGCGTCGCTGCTTCCGCTAGTCGAGTGTGACCTGCCCGGGTGCAGCCTGCCACAACATTGCCGTGTTGCCCGGCGTGTCGGGCGTGAGCCCTTGATCGCCGGTGTGACACGGTGACCCCTTACGCAACACAAAGTGACTGTTGGTCACTCAGTGTAGCCTGCCCCGTGCGATGCCGCGGCGCCGCCGGATCGAGTGCCTCCTTCGGCCCCCTCCCGAAGGTTCCGGACTTCCACGCGGGAGTCCGGCCCCAGGGCTCGCCACAGTACTCCATTCGGGCCATGTGGGTGGACCGCCGCGCCGCCGAAGTTCTCGTGAGGTACGGGAGTTGACCCGCCCCACTGGGGGCGGGGTGGCCCTCCCGCGTGTCCTGCTTCACAGAATCACCGTAAGCGGAACTATCGGCTTCGCTCAAATGTCCCTTCTTGTTGCATGGTGGGAGCGATGTCAATCAAGGGCTGGAAATGGTGCAGAAGCCGGAAAGTGACATAGAACCCAGAGAAAGGCGGATCGATCTCAGCCTGCCCCAGGTCGCGGGCAGTGCCGTCGCGGCGGTCGCGGCGGCGGTGGCGGCCTCACAACTCGGCGTGTACGGAACGATTCTCGGCGCCGGGGTGATGAGCATCGTGGCCACCTGCGGGGGCTCGGTCTTCCAGCACTTCTTCCGTCGTACGGGTGAGCAGATCCGCGAGGTCACGGTCCAGGTGAAGCACCCGGACCGCGAGGTGACCGTGCACACGCGCCAGACGCGTGATGCCGGCGACCCGGACGGGACGTGGGGGACCCCCGAGACGCGGGTGGCCGTGCGGGAGGCGGCAGGGTCCGCCGACGCCGCCGCGGTGCCGCGCGCGACGGACGCCACGACGGTCCTGCGCGCGGTCGACGCCACGACGGTCCTGCGCCGGGCGGACGCGACGGCCGGGCCCGAGGAGGCGGACGCCACCACGATGCTGCGTGCCGTGGACGCCACCACCGTCCTGCGCAAGGCGTCCGGCGACCCGGGGCGCACCCAGCTGATCAGGGCGGTCGACGGAACCCGGCCGCTCGGGGCGGTCACCGGGGCCGGTGACGAGGAGTTCTCGCAGGCGACCACACACGGCACCCGGATCCGCGGCTGGAAGCGCTCGGCGCTCGGCGCCGCGGTGGTCTTCGCGGTCTCGATGGCCGGGATCACCACGTTCGAGCTGGTCTCGGGCAACGACCTGAGCGGCGGTCAGGGAACCACCGTGGGCTCCGTCGTACGCGGCGAGCGCGGCTCCGCGCCCGCCGACCCCGCCCCGTCGCACAGCACCGACCCGGGCCAGGACCGGCCCACCCCGGGGCAGGACGGCAGCTCCGCTCCCGGCACCGGCCAGGAGCCGGGCGGACAGAGCCGGAGTCCGGAGACGGACCGGGGCGAGAGCCCGGCGGCGGAACCGACACCCACGCCCACCCCGTCGGACTCCGCGGGCGGCGCGGACCCGTCGGCCACGCCCACCCCGTCGGCGACCGACGGCGGCGCCGGCACCGCCCCCGACCCGGCGGGCACGGGCAGCGCCCCGGCGCAGGACAACCCGCCGGCCGGCACGGACACCGGGGAGTGAGCGCGGGCGGCGGTCAGTCGCCCAGGACCCGGCGGAGGTAGTCGTTGGCGAAGAGGCGGTCCGGGTCCAGCCGGTCCCGGACCGCGGCGAACTCCCCGAAGCGGGGGTACACCCCGGCCAGGTACCCGGCGTCACGGGTGTTGACCTTGCCCCAGTGGGGGCGGCCCTCATGGGCGGTCATGATCCGCTCCACCGCCGTGAAGTACGACTGGTAGGGCGTGCCCCGGTACAGGTGGACGGCGATGTACGCGCTCTCGCGGCCCGAGGCCGTGGAGAGCGCGATGTCGTCCGCGGGCGCGGTACGCACCTCCACCGGGAAGCTGATCCGCAGCGGTGAACGCTCCACCATCGCCTTGACCTCGCGCAGCGCCTCCACGGCCGCCTCGCGCGGCAGGGCGTACTCCATCTCCACGAACCGCACCCGGCGCGGGCTGGTGAACACCTTGTACGGGATGTCCGTGTAGGTGCGGGCCGACAGGGCGCGGCTGGAGAGCTTGGCGATCGAGGGGATCGTGGCGGGTACCGCCCGGCCGAGCGCGCAGGCCGCCTGGAAGATCCCGTTGGAGAGGAGCTCGTCCTCGATCCAGCCGCTGACCTTTCCGGGCGGGGCGGCGGGGCCCGCGCTGCGGTTGTTGCGCTTGGTGTTGCAGTTGCCGGTGTGCGGGAACCAGTAGAACTCGAAGTGCTCGTTCTCGGCCACCAGCTGATCGAAGTCGGCCGTGACCCGGTCGAAGGCCATCGGCTCCTCGCGGGCGGTCAGCAGGAACACCGGCTCCACGGCGAAGGTGATCGCCGTGATGACGCCCAGGGCGCCGAGCCCGATCCGGGCGACGGCGAACACCTCCGGGTTCTCGGTCTCGGAGCAGGTCAGCACCGTGCCGTCCGCCGTGACCAGCTCCAGGGCGCGGATCTGCGCGGATATCGACGCCGAGTCCCGGCCGGTGCCGTGGGTGCCGGTGGAGGTGGCCCCGGCGACCGTCTGATCCATGATGTCGCCCATGTTGGTGAGCGAGAGGCCCTCGCGGGCCAGCGCGGTGTTGAGGCGCTTCAGCGGGGTGCCGGCCTCGACGGTCACCGTCATGGCCGCCCGGTCCATCTCCCGGATCCCGGTGAGCAGCTCGGGGCGTATCAGCAGCCCGTCGGTGGCCGCGGCCGCGGTGAAGGAGTGACCGGTGCCCACCGCCTTCACCTTCAGGCCGTCCTCGGAGGCCCTGCGCAGCTCCTCGGCCAGCTCGTCCACGGAGGCGGGCGACACGGTCCGTACCGGACGGGCGGTGACGTTTCCCGCCCAGTTACGCCACGCGCTCGTCGCCGTCCGTGCGTAGGTGTCGGTCATCTTCCCCGCGCCCTTCCGTAGGAACCGGCCCACTGAGCCGGCGGTACCCCAGGAACGCCACCGCGGCCGCGACCGCCCCCGCCACTGCGGGCACCGCGTACCCCGCCTCGGCCCCGGACGCGTCGACCACCCAGCCGGCGGCCGAGGAGCCGAGCGCCACACCTACGGCGAGCCCGGTGCTGGTCCAGGTCATGCCCTCGGTCAGTCTCGTGCGCGGTACGTGCTGTTCGACGAGAGCCATCGTGGTGACCATCGTCGGTGCGATGGCGAGGCCCGCGACAAAGAGCGCCACGGCCAGGAACGGCAGGCTCCCGGCCAGTTGGAGGGGGATCATACTCACGGCCATCGCACACACTCCCACCAGCCACCGGGTGGACGGCCTGCCCTTCAGGTGCAGCAGCCCGAACACCGCCCCGGCGAGGCAGGATCCCAGCGCGTACACGGCCAGCACGAGGCTCGCTGCGGCCTTGTGGCCGCGCTCCTCGGCGAAGGCCACCGTCACCACGTCGATCGCCCCGAAGATCGCGCCGGTGGCCACGAAGGTCACCACCAGGACCTGGAGGCCGCGGGAGGACAGCGCGGAACCCCTGGTGTGGCGGGCGTGCGGGTGCGGCACCGGTTCGGTGGCCCGCTGCGCGGTCAGCCAGAAGACGCCGACCAGCAGGAAGCCGGCGGCCAGCAGCGGGCCCGCCTCCGGGAACCAGGCGGTGGAGAGCCCGATCGAGATGATCGGGCCGAAGATGAAGCACACCTCGTCGACGATCGACTCCCACGAGTACGCGGTGTGCAGCTGCCGGGCCGAGCCCCGGTAGATCTCCGCCCAGCGGGCCCGGACCATCGAGCCGACGCTGGGGACGCAGCCGGCGCCCGCCGCGAACACGAACAGCGTCCAGTCCGCCAGCCCCTGCTGCGCGCAGACCAGCAGGCCGGCCACGGATGCCAGGGCGACGAGGGTCACCGGGCGCAGCACCCGGCGCTGCCCGTACCGGTCGACCAGCCGGGACACCTGCGGCCCCGCCGCGGCGGCGGCCATCGCCAGCGTCGCGGAGAGCGCGCCCGCCAGCCCGTACCGGCCGGTCAGCTGGGAGACCATGGTCACCACGCCGATGCCCATCATGGACAGCGGCATCCGGCCGAGGAAGCCGGCCGAGGAGAACCCCTTGGAGCCGGGGGCGGCGAAGATCGCGCGGTAGGGACTGGGCACGGGGTACTCCGGTACGCGTGGTGCGGTCACACGCGGTGTCAGGGGTGAATACGGCTTGCACAGCTTACGACCTCATCCGCGTCCGCCGACGGGGCCACGGGCGGGGAGCGGCGGGCGGCCCGGACCGGGGGACAGCGGGCGCGCGGGGCGGATGTCGGTGGGAGCGGCGCAGGGGGCGGGTGGCAGGATCGATGCCATGTCCGATCTGCATGAGCCCGCTCCCTACGACGCCCTGCTGCTGCTCTCCTTCGGGGGTCCCGAAGGCCCGGAGGACGTGGTCCCGTTCCTGGCGAACGTGACCCGCGGCCGGGGTATCCCCGAGGAGCGGCTGAAGGAGGTCGGCAAGCACTACTTCCTGTTCGGCGGCGTCAGCCCGATCAACGGCCAGAACCGGGCCCTGCTCGACGCCCTGCGCAAGGACTTCGCGGACCACGGACTCGACCTGCCGGTCTACTGGGGCAACCGCAACTGGGCGCCCTACCTGACCGACACCCTGCGCGAGGCGGCCCGGGACGGACGCCGTCGCATCGCCGTCCTGGCGACCAGCGCGTACGCCTCGTACTCCGGCTGCCGGCAGTACCGCGAGAACCTCGCCGAGTCCCTGGCCGTCCTGGAGGCCGAGGGGCTGCCGGTGCCGCGCGTCGACAAGCTGCGCCACTACTTCAACCACCCCGGCTTCGTCGAGCCGATGGTGGACGGCGTGATCGCCTCCCTGGCCGACCTGCCCGAGGACGCGAGGGCCGGGGCTCACCTCGCCTTCACCACGCACTCGATCCCCACCTCGGCGGCCGACTCCTCCGGCCCCGCCGAGGCGCACGGCGACGGCGGTGCGTACGTCGCGGAGCACCTCGACGTCGCCCGGGTGATCGTCGAGGCGGTCCGGGAGCGGACCGGGGTCGAGTACCCGTGGCAGCTCGTCTACCAGTCGCGCAGCGGCGCCCCGCACATCCCGTGGCTGGAGCCCGACATCTGCGATCACCTGGAGCTGCTGCACGGTGAGCGCGTGCCCGCCGTGGTGATGGCGCCGATCGGCTTCGTCTCGGACCACATGGAGGTCCTGTACGACCTCGACACCGAGGCCACACAGAAGGCCGCCGAGCTCGGCCTGCCGGTCCGCCGGTCCGCGACGGTCGGCGCCGACCCGCGGTTCGCCGCGGCGGTGCGCGAGCTCGTGCTGGAGCGGGCCGCGACCGAACAGGGCCGCGGCCCGCAGCGGTGTGCCCTCGGAGCGCTCGGGCCGAGCCACGACCTCTGCCCGGCCGGCTGCTGCCCGGCCCGTACGGCCAGGCCTGCCGCGGCGGGCGCCGACAGCCCGTACGCGTAGCACCCCCGTCCCCTCACCCCCCCTTGGGAGCGCCGTGACCGACCCCCTGCTGTCCGAACTGCTCGACCTCGCCCTGGACGTCGCCCACCGGGCCGGCGCGCTGCTGCGCGACGGACGCCCCGCCGACCTGGGGGTGGCCGCGACGAAGTCCAGCCCGGTCGACGTCGTCACCGAGATGGACATCGCCGCCGAGAAGCTGATCACCGGCTTCCTGTCGGGACGCCGGCCCCACGACGGCTTCCTCGGGGAGGAGGGCACCAGCTCCGAGGGAAGCAGCGGCGTCCGCTGGGTGATCGACCCGCTCGACGGCACCGTGAACTACCTGTACGGGCTGCCCACCTGGGCCGTCTCCGTCGCGGCCGAACGGGACGGCGAGCGGGTCGTGGGCGTGGTGGAGGCCCCGATGCGCGGGGAGACCTACCACGCGGTCCTCGGCGGCGGCGCGTACGCGAAGGGCGGCGCCTACGGGGCCGGTGCCGCACTGCGCCACCGGCCCGCCCCGCCGCTCGACCAGGCGCTCGTGTCGACCGGCTTCAACTACGTGGCCGACGTCCGCGCGCACCAGGCCGAGGTCGCGCGGGTCCTGGTCCCGCAGGTGCGCGACATCCGGCGTGGCGGATCCGCCGCGATCGACCTCTGTGACGTCGCCGCGGGCCGCCTCGACGGCTACTACGAGCGCGGCCTGCACCCCTGGGACCTGGCGGCCGGCGACCTGATCGCGCGGGAGGCCGGCGCGCTCACCGGCGGGCGGCCGGGGACGCCCGCCGACGGCGGCCTGACGGTGGCCGCTTCACCGGGCGTGTTCGAGCCGCTGCAGGCCCTGCTGGAGGAACTCGGCGCCTGGCACGACTGACAGGGTGCCGGATGCCCGCGCGAGCCGCTGTGCGGGCCGTGGGCGGCACCGGAACGAGGAAGGCCCCGCCCGGCGCCGGTACGGCACCGCGGGGCCTTCTCGTGACGGCTCAGACGCTTGTGGCGCCGATGTGGACTCCGTGCTCCGCGGCGAGGCGGTGCAGATCCTCCAGCTCGCTCTGCTCGACGTCCGCGAGGAAGTCGTCACCCGTCTCGCGGGCTTTCGTGAGGTCGGACTCGGTGGTCTGGATGCGTTGCAGCAGACCTGCGGTGAAAGCGTCCATGAGGCGCCCCCTCATCGTGGGTCGGTGGCACGGGGGTGTGCCCGGGTTTCCCTCCGCCGAAGCGGTAGGGCGGGTGATCACGCGTCCTCCGGGGGAACGGAGGGGCCAGTGGCACGCCATAAACGAGACGTGATCGCGGGTGTGAATTCGTCCTCCCCAGCCCGACCCTCAGAGAAACCTCAACTGGCCCGGAAAACCGCCGCCTTCCGGGAAGCCGCAGGTGGGACCGCGCCGTCTTACCGCCGGTTTATACGCGTTACGGGCAGGATGGAGGCGCACAGGCCGGGTCCGGGTGCGGCCCGGACCACGGGCCACCGGTCCGATTCGAACGTTCCGCCGGTCCCTTTCGGACACTGCGCGGCTCCGTTGTGGAAGTTCTAAGGAAGGAAGCGCCGTGCGCGTACTCGTCGTGGAGGACGAGCAGCTGCTCGCCGATGCGGTGGCCACCGGATTGCGCCGGGAGGCCATGGCCGTCGATGTCGTGTACGACGGTGCGGCGGCACTGGAGCGCATCGAGGTCAACGACTACGACGTCGTGGTGCTGGACCGGGACCTCCCCCTGGTGCACGGCGACGACGTGTGCCGCCGGATCGTCGAGCTGGGCATGCCGACCAGGGTCCTGATGCTCACCGCCTCCGGAGACGTCAGCGACCGGGTGGAGGGACTGGAGCTCGGCGCCGACGACTACCTGCCCAAGCCCTTCGCCTTCAGCGAGCTGACCGCACGGGTACGGGCCCTCGGGCGCCGCACGACGGTCGCGCTGCCGCCCGTCCTGGAGCGCGCCGGGATCAAGCTCGACCCGAACCGCCGCGAGGTCTTCCGGGGCGAGCAGGAGGTCCAGCTCGCCCCCAAGGAGTTCGCGGTGCTGGAGGTCCT
The DNA here is from genome assembly GCF_003751445.1 of Streptomyces sp. 840.1. Classification (NCBI taxonomy): domain Bacteria; kingdom Bacillati; phylum Actinomycetota; class Actinomycetes; order Kitasatosporales; family Streptomycetaceae; genus Streptomyces; species Streptomyces sp. 840.1. Next base: position 5,106,090 of record NZ_RJUU01000001.1, read on the forward strand.
GATGCGCAGCGAGGGCGCCGTGGTCTCGGCCGAGCAGCTCCTGGAGAAGGCCTGGGACGAGAACACCGACCCGTTCACCAACGTCGTCCGGGTGACCGTCATGACGCTGCGCCGCAAGCTCGGCGAGCCGCCGGTGATCGTCACCGTGCCCGGCTCGGGCTACCGGATCTGACGCGGGTGCCCACCGTCCCGCCGCCCGCGACGGCGCCACCCAAACCCACCTGGGAGCCCAAGCAGCAGGAGCCCCCGTACCCGTGGCTGCGCCCGACCATCCGGATACGTCTCACCCTGCTGTACGGCGGCATGTTCCTGATCGCGGGCATCCTGCTGCTGTCGATCATCTACATGCTCGCCGCACAGGCCCTGCACGTGGGCAGCGAGCTGCCGTTCGAGATCGTCGACGGCCATGTGTCCAGCAAGATCTGCAACCTGCTGGGGGAGGGGAGCTCACCGAGCTCGGTCAACGCGGCGATGAACTCCTGCGTGAACCACCAGCGCCAGCAGGCGCTCGACACGCTCCTCAACCGGTCGCTGCTGGCCCTCGTGGGCCTGAGCATCATCGCCTTCGCGTTCGGATACGCGATGGCGGGACGGGTGCTTTCGCCGCTGGGCCGGATCACCCGCATCGCGCGGCGGGTGGCCGGCACGGACCTGTCCAGGCGCATCGAGCTGGACGGCCCCGACGACGAGCTCAAGGAGCTCGCGGACACCTTCGACGACATGCTGGACCGGCTGGAGCGGGCCTTCACCGCGCAGCAGCGGTTCGTCGGGAACGCGTCGCACGAGCTGCGCACGCCCCTGGCGATCAACCGCACGCTGCTGGAGGTCCACCTCTCCGACCCGCAGGCGCCCCCCGAGCTCAAGCAGCTCGGCAAGACGCTGCTGGCCACCAACGAACGCAGCGAGCAGCTGGTCGAGGGCCTGCTGCTGCTCGCCCGCAGCGACAACCAGATCGTCGAGCGCAAACCCGTCGACCTGGCCGAGGTCGCCTCGCGCGCCCTCGACCAGACCCGGGCCGAGGCCGAGGCCAAGGACGTGGAGATGCGCGGCGAGCTGGCTGCGGCCGTGGTCCAGGGCAACGGTGTGCTGCTGGAGCGGATCGCGCTGAACCTCGTACAGAACGCGGTGCGCTACAACGTCCCGGACGGCGGCTGGGTCGAGGTCACCACCGCACTCCTGCCGGGCCAGGCCGTGCTCGTCGTCTCGAACACGGGACCGGTGGTGCCCGCCTACGAGATCGACAACCTTTTCGAGCCGTTCAGGCGGCTGCGTACGGAGCGGACAGGCAGCGACAAGGGGGTGGGGCTCGGCCTGTCGATCGCGCGGTCCGTCGCGCGCGCTCACGGAGGCCGTATCATCGCGGAGCCCCGCGAGGGCGGTGGTCTTGTGATGCGCGTCTCACTGCCTGTCTGACAGGCCGGACGAAGCGATTTTCGCGAAGATTATTTTGTTCGCTTTGAGCGGAATTTTCGGGACCCGCTCCCGAAGGGCCCGTGTGTGATCGATCACAAGAGCGAATTATGGGCCGTCCACGCTCCGTGATCAGGGCCCGCACCGAAAATCCGGCAAAAGTCGGGGTTTTCGGGGGCCATTATCACGGGAAGTACACGGGGTGGTGCCGGTCAACGGCGCCGCCCGGACCGTGTACGGTCCCCATCGCCACCCAAGCCGATCACTATCGAGCGGTCCTTTTGGGTGTCGATTGAGTAACAGACCTTGATGTGAGGCAAAATCTCCGCCTCGGGTCGGGCACAAGTCCGGCCTCTCACGCGTTACGTGCGCTGAGACACCGCAGACACCCAGAGGGGGAGAGCGACATGGCAACGGATTACGACACCCCACGAAAGACCGACGACGACGTCGATCAGGACAGCCTTGAAGAGCTCAAGGCTCGTCGGAGCGACAAGACGGCATCGGCCGTCGATGTCGACGAGTTCGACGCGGCCGAAGGACTGGAGCTGCCCGGCGCAGACCTGTCCAACGAAGAGCTGGCCGTAAGGGTCCTGCCCAAGCAGGCCGACGAATTCACGTGCATGAGCTGTTTCCTCGTGCACCACCGCAGTCAGCTGGCCCGCGAGAAGAACGGCCAGCCGATCTGCCGCGACTGCGACTGAGGTCCGGTCGGCCGTGGCAGGGAACACACCGTTCCGGAAGCGGCGCCCCCGGCGCGGAAAGCAGTCGGAGGCGTATGAGGGCGGTACCGGCCCGGCAGAAGGCCTGACAGCGCCTGCCGAGCCGTCCGCCCTGCCACCCTCGCCGGGCGGGCAGGATGAGGAGCGGGGCCTGCCGGCCTCGTTCGAAGCAGCGAACGCAGCGGACGCAGCCGATGCGGCCGCGGAAGTCGACACGGCCGACAGGGCCGAACAGGTCGACAGGACGGAGCCCGTGACCGGGGCAGGCCGTCTGAAATCAGTGAAACGGGGCGTACGCAAGGGCGGGGAGAGCGCAAGGGCGGCGATCGGTCATATCGCGGACCGGATCATCGACATCGCTCCCCGCGTCCCTGTGCGCGATCTCGCCACCCTGCGCAAGCAGTTCCCCGGCCTCGGGCCCGAAGAGCTGGCCGACCGGCTCATCGCGGGCGCCGGCAAGGCCACCGCCACCGTCGGCGCCGGAATCGGCGCGGCGGCCATGATGCCCGTACCGCCCGCCATGCTCGCCGAGCTGGCCGCGGAGATCACCGGCGTGGCCGCGATCGAGATGAAGCTCGTCGCCGAACTCCACGAGGTGTACGGACTGCGCCCGCCGGGCGGCCTCCCGCAGCGCTCCACCGCCTACCTGACCTCCTGGACCGAGGAGCGGGGTATCGACGTCACCCGTCCGGTGACCGTCAACGCGGCACTCGGCGGCCAGATGAAGCGCGAGCTGCGCCAGCAGATCATGAAGCGCACCGTGCGCGATCTGCCGAACCTGATTCCGTTCATGATCGGCGCCACCGTCGGCGCGATGATGAACCGCCGCGACACCAGAAGGCTCGCCGAACGCATCAGGAAGGATCTGCGCGAGCGCCAGGTCCCCTGGGACCGGCTGCCCGAGCTGCCGCCGCTGGAGCGGCCCGCGCTGCCCTACGAACCCCCTCGGGGCGATCCGCCGGACAGCCCTTGAGGCCTTAGGCCCGTACGGCCGCCTTCAGTGCCGCCACCAGTGCCTTCGGCTCGCGCGTCGACAGATAGACGTACGGGGTCGGGTCCTCGGGATCGGTGACCTTCACCCGCACCGCCGTCGGGATGTAGCTGCGCAGCAGCATGAAGGCCCGGGTGTCCGCCTTGTACGAGCGCCAGGCCCGCGCCTCCTCGGCCTCCAGCGCCTCGGCCTCACCGAGCGCCGAGACCGGGATCCGCGCGTCCCCCGCCACCAGGGCGTCGCCCACCACCCGGATCCGGACGGAGCCGTACGAGCTCACCACCACAGCCGACGCGACCGTGCCGCCGACCAGGCCGGCGAGCAGCGGCAGGGTGCCCAGGGGCAGCAGCATCAGCGCGCACGCGATGCCGAACAGGAGGCAGATCACCCACCAGGAACGGGGTGCGGTGAGGCGTTCGTCGAAGGGCGGGGCGGAAGGCTGCATGAGCCCAAGCTTGGCACGGCGCGACCTGCGGGTAGCCGCGCGGGTAAGGTCTGCGGCTGTGAGTGGAACATCTGCGGCTCTGAAGCCCCCGGCCGACGCGGTGAAACCGGTCCGGCATCCCGACGCGCCGGCCCCCGGCGAACTCCTCGGCGCGCACTACGAACACTGTTTCGGCTGCGGCGAGGGACAGCCGCACGGGCTGCACCTCCAGGCGCGGGCCGGCGAGGGCGTCGAGGTCACCGCCGAATTCACCGTGCAGGCGGCCCACCAGGGCGCCCCCGGCCTCGCGCACGGCGGGGTGCTGGCCACCGCGCTCGACGAGACGCTCGGCTCGCTGAACTGGCTGCTGCGGGTGATCGCGGTGACCGGACGGCTGGAGACCGACTTCGTCCGCCCGGTGCCGGTCGACACGGTGCTGTTCCTGGACGCCGAGATCACCGCGGTGCACGGCCGGAAAATCTACTCCAGGGCCACCGGCCGGATCGGCGGCCCGGACGGGCCCGTGGCGGTCCGCGCCGAGGCCCTCTTCATCGAGGTCAAGGTCGACCACTTCATCGAGAACGGCCGCCCGGCCGAGATCCAGGCGGCGATGGCCGACCCGGACCAGGTCAAGCGGGCCCGCGCCTTCGAGGTGAACCCCTGATGCGCCATCCCGTGGACGTGCTGATCCGCCGGACCGACCCGGACGTGCCGATTCCGTCCTACGGTCATCCCGGCGACGCCGGAGCCGACCTGGTGACCACCGAGGCCGCCGAGCTGGCGCCGGGCGAGCGGGCCGTGCTGCCCACCGGGGTCTCGATCGCGCTGCCCGACGGGTTCGCCGCGTTCGTGCACCCCCGGTCCGGGATCGCCGCGCGCTGCGGAGTCGCACTGGTGAATGCCCCGGGGACGGTTGATGCCGGGTACCGTGGAGAGATCAAGGTGATCGTCATCAATCTCGACCCGCGCGAGTCCGTGCGGTTCGAGCGGTTCGACCGGATTGCCCAACTGGTCGTGCAGCAGGTCGAGAAGGTGCGCTTCCACGAAGTGTCGGAGCTTCCCGGTTCGGCGCGGGCCGAAGGGGGCTTCGGGTCCACCGGCGGTCATGCCGCCGTTGATGTTGATGGCGTCCGGGGCGGGGTTCCCCAGGGCGGGAACAGCTACGCTTCGGTCGAATCCGACCGGGAAGGACAGTGACGTGTTCGGACGTCGCAAGGACAGTGGTTCCGCCGAGGACAAGGCGGACGAAGCGCGCGAGGCCGAGCAGGTCGTCGACGAGCTCGATGACGCCGATGCCGCCGAGGGCGGATCGCGTCGGATGAACCTTCCGCCGGCGCCGCGGCCGGACGGCCCGTGGGACATCGAAGAGGTCTCCCAGCCCGGCGAGGGCCGGGTCGACCTGGGCGGCATCTTCGTGCCCGGCGTCGAGGGCATGGAGCTGCGTGTCGAGGTCGCCGGTGACGCGATCGTCGCCGCCACCGTGGTGCTGCGCGACAGCGCGATCCAGCTGCAGGCCTTCGCCGCCCCCAAGAAGGAGGGCATCTGGGGCGAGGTCCGCGACGAGATCGCCTCCGGCATCACCCAGCAGGGCGGGATCATCGACGAGGTCGAGGGCCCGCTGGGCTGGGAGCTGCGCGCGCAGGTCCCCGTACAGCTTCCCGACGGCGCGAACGGCGTGCAGCTGGTCCGCTTCGTCGGCATCGACGGCCCGCGCTGGTTCCTACGCGGTGTGATCTCCGGCCAGGGCGCCGTGCAGCCGGAGGCCGCCGGTCTCCTGGAGACGGTCTTCCGGGACACCGTGGTGGTCCGTGGCGACGGCCCGATGGCCCCGCGCGACCCGATCGTCCTGAAGCTCCCCAACGACGCCCAGATGGTGCCCGAGGGCGTGCAGCAGGAGGAGCAGGAGAGCTCCAAGTTCTCCGGTGGCATGGCCGGCCTGCAGCGCGGCCCCGAGATCACCGAGGTGCGCTGACCCCGCACTCGTAAGCACCGGCCGGTGGGCCGTACTCCTTCCCAGGGGTACGGCCCACCGGCTTTCGTATGTCCGGCGGCTTCGCGGCGCCCGGGGGAGCGCGGCCCGTATGGGGCGCGTATCGGGCACGTACAGGCGCCGTCAAGGGCCGGCCCATCTCCGTATGGAAGGCATCAACGCAGGTCAAAGCGGTGTCTGTGACGGGTTTGCTCATGAGGTCCGAGAAATCCGCACCTCATCCAGGAGCACCCGATGGCCGATCTGGCCTTCGTCGTCACCACGATCGCTGTCTTCGCGCTGGTGGCATTCATCGCCAAGGGGGTGACGAAGCTGTGACCGCCGAAAACGTGGTCGGCCTCGTCGTGGCCGTCGCCCTGCTGGGCTATCTCGTCCTCGCCCTCCTGTACCCGGAGAGGTTCTGAGCCCGATATGAGCCCCGTCCTCGCAGGCGTGCTCCAGCTGCTCGCGCTCGTCGTGGCGCTGGGTCTGGCGTACCGCCCGCTCGGTGACCACATGGCCCGCGTCTACACCTCGCCCCGGCATCTGCGGGCCGAGAAGTGGATCTACAAGGCCATCGGTGCCGATCCGAACACGCAGATGCGCTGGCCCGCCTATCTCCGCGGCGTCCTGGCCTTCTCCGCCGTGAGTGTCCTCTTCCTGTATCTGCTGCAGCGGCTCCAGGGCTCGCTGCCCGGCTCCCTCGGCTTCGTCCCGATCGACCCCGACCAGGCGTTCAACACGGCGGCGTCGTTCGTCGCCAACACCAACTGGCAGTCGTACTCCGGCGAGCAGGCCATGGGCCACGTCGTGCAGACCGGCGGCCTCGCGGTGCAGAACTTCGTCTCGGCCGCCGTCGGCATCGCGGTCGCGGTGGCGCTCGTACGGGGCCTCGCCGCCACCCGTACCGGTGAACTCGGCAACTTCTGGACCGACCTGGTGCGCGGCACCGTGCGCATCCTCCTGCCGATCTCGGTGATCGGCGCGATCGTGCTGGTCGCCTGCGGGGTGATCCAGAACTTCTCCGGCATTCACGAGGTCGGGCAGTTCATGGGCGGTTCGCAGCAGTGGAACGGCGGCGCCGTCGCCTCCCAGGAGGTCATCAAGGAGCTGGGCACCAACGGCGGCGGGTACTTCAACGCCAACTCGGCCCACCCCTTCGAGAACCCCGACGGGCTCTCCAACCTCTTCGAGATCTTCCTGATCCTGCTCATCCCGTTCGCGCTGACCCGCACGTTCGGCCGGATGGTCGGCTCGCTCAGGCAGGGCTACGCGATCCTCGCCACCATGGGCGTCATCTGGCTCGGCTTCACCGCGCTGATGATGTGGACCGAATTCGCCCACCACGGGCCTGCGTTCGATATCGCGGGCGGCGCCATGGAGGGCAAGGAGAATCGTTTCGGCGTTGGCGGCTCGTCCCTCTTCGCGGTGGCGACCACCCTCACCTCGACCGGTGCGGTGAACTCCTTCCACTCCTCGTTCACCGGCTTCGGCGGCGGCATCACGATGCTCGGCATGCAGCTCGGCGAGATCGCCCCCGGCGGCACCGGCTCCGGCCTCTACGGAATGCTGATCATGGCGGTCATCGCCGTGTTCATCGCCGGTCTCATGGTCGGCCGCACGCCCGAGTACCTCGGCAAGAAGATCGGCACCCGCGAGATCAAACTCGCCGCCTGCTACATCCTGATCACCCCGGCCCTGGTGCTCGGCTTCACCGCCGTCGCCATGGCCCTGCCCACCCCGGCCGGCTCGATGACCAACACCGGCGCGCACGGCTTCTCCGAGATCCTGTACGCCTACACCTCGGGCGCCAACAACAACGGCTCCGCGTTCGCCGGACTGGCCGCGGACACCCCGTGGTTCAACACCACCATCGGACTGGCGATGCTGCTGGGCAGGTTCCTGCCCATGGTGTTCGTCCTCGCGCTGGCCGGCTCGTTCGCCGAGCAGCGGCCCGTACCGGCGACCGTCGGCACACTCGGCACCCACCGGCCGCTCTTCAGCGGGCTGCTGGCCGCCACCGTCATGATCGTCGCCGGTCTGACCTACTTCCCGGCCCTGGCTCTGGGCCCACTGGCCGAGGGGCTGGCGTCATGACCCTCCGTACGAAGCAGGAGGACGAGATGTCCACCGTCACACCGGTCGGCGCACCGCACCGGGACACCCCGTCCGGTCACGGCCCCGAAGGGCGCGTCGGCGCCGGTCTGTTCGACCCCGGCATGATGATCGCCGCGTTCCCCGACGCGATACGCAAACTGCGTCCCCGGGTGATGATCAAGTCACCGGTGATGTTCGTGGTGCTGACCGGCTCCGTGCTCACCACCGTGCTGGCCGCCATGGACCCGGGGGACTGGTTCGGCTGGGCGATCACCGTCTGGCTCTGGCTGACCACGGTCTTCGCCAACCTCGCGGAGGCGGTCGCCGAGGGGCGCGGCAAGGCCCAGGCCGACACCCTGCGCCGGGCCAGGACGGACACCGTCGCCCGCCGGCTCACCGGCCGGAACGAGGAGCGGACGGCGGGCACCGAACTGCGCGTCGGCGACCTGGTGGTCTGCGAGGCCGGCGACATCGTCCCGGGCGACGGAGACGTCGTCGAGGGCGTGGCCAGCGTCGACGAATCCGCGATCACCGGCGAATCCGCACCCGTCATCCGGGAGTCCGGCGGCGACCGCAGCGCCGTGACCGGCGGTACGAAGGTGCTCTCCGACCGCATCGTCATCAAGATCACCACCAAGCCGGGCGAGACGTTCATCGACCGGATGATCGCCCTCGTCGAGGGCGCCGCCCGGCAGAAGACGCCCAACGAGATCGCGCTGAACATCCTGCTCGCCTCGCTGACCATCGTCTTCCTGCTGGCCGTGGTCACCCTCCAGCCGTTCGCCGTCTACGCGGGCAGCGAGCAGTCCATGACCGTGCTGGCCGCACTGCTGGTCTGCCTGATCCCGACCACCATCGGCGCGCTGCTCTCCGCGATCGGCATCGCCGGCATGGACCGGCTGGTGCAGCGCAACGTGCTCGCCATGTCGGGACGCGCCGTCGAGGCGGCGGGCGACGTCTCGACCCTGCTGCTCGACAAGACCGGCACCATCACCCTCGGCAACCGGCAGGCCGCCGGGTTCCTCCCGGTCGCGGGCGTGACGCAGGCCGAGCTCGCGGACGCCGCCCAGCTCTCCTCACTGGCCGACGAGACACCGGAGGGCCGCTCCGTCGTCGTCCTGGCGAAGGAGGCGTACGGGCTCCGGGAGCGGCATCAGGGGCAGCTGGCCACCGCGGACTGGGTGGGCTTCACCGCCCAGACCCGGATGTCCGGCGTCGACCTCGACGGCCGCCGGATCCGCAAGGGCGCCACCGGCTCGGTCACCGCCTGGGTCCGGGAGCGCGGCGGCACGGTCCACCCGGACGTCACCGCGCTCACCGACCGGATCTCCCGCGAGGGCGGTACGCCGCTGCCGGTCGCGGTCGACGACGGGGACGGAGCCAGGGTCCTGGGCGTCATCCACCTCAAGGACGTCGTCAAGGAGGGGATGCGCGAGCGGTTCGACGAGCTGCGCCGGATGGGCATCCGCACGGTCATGATCACCGGTGACAACCCGCTGACCGCGAAGGCCATCGCCGAGGAGGCGGGCGTCGACGACTTCCTCGCCGAGGCGACCCCCGAGGACAAGATGGCCCTCATCAAGCGGGAGCAGGCCGGCGGCAAGCTCGTCGCGATGACCGGCGACGGGACGAACGACGCGCCCGCGCTCGCCCAGGCCGACGTCGGCGTGGCCATGAACACCGGAACCTCGGCCGCCAAGGAGGCCGGGAACATGGTGGACCTGGACTCCGACCCGACCAAGCTCATCGAGATCGTCGAGATCGGCAAACAGCTGCTGATCACCCGGGGCGCGCTGACGACCTTCTCCATCGCCAACGACGTCGCGAAGTACTTCGCGATCATCCCCGCCATGTTCGCCGTGGTCTATCCGGGCCTGGACCGGCTCAACATCATGGATCTGTCCTCGCCCCGGTCCGCGATCCTGTCCGCCGTGATCTTCAACGCGCTGATCATCGTCGCGTTGGTGCCGCTCGCCCTGAAGGGCGTGCGCTACCGGCCGGCGGGCGCCGACTCGATGCTCCGGCGCAACCTCGGGATCTACGGGCTCGGCGGCCTGGTCGCCCCGTTCATCGGCATCAAGATCATCGACCTGATCATCTCCCTCATCCCCGGAATCGGCTGACCTGCCATGAACCACTCCGTAGTGAACTCCGCCCGGCCGCTCTGGGCCGGACTGCGCGCCCTGCTCGTCCTCACCCTGGTCTGCGGCGTCCTCTACCCGCTCGCCGTCACCGCGGTCGCCCAAGGCCTCATGCCCGGCCGGGCCAACGGCTCCGAAGTCACCGCGAACGGCGGGACCGTCGGCTCCGAGCTCATCGGGCAGCGCTACGACCTGCCGCTGAAGAAGGGCCAGGAGACCCCGGACCCCGACCTCAGATGGTTCCAGCCGCGCCCCTCCAACGGCCTCGGCACCAACAGCGTCAACACGCGGTACTCGCTGCTCGTCTCCGGCGCGACCAACCGCTCCGGCGACAACAAGGAGCTGATCGACTGGGTCACCGCCGCCAAGGCCGCAGTGGTGAAGGACAACTCCGTCCCCGGCCACCCGGTGCGTCCCGCCCAGGTGCCGGCCGACGCCGTCACCTCGTCCGGCTCCGGGCTCGACCCGGACATCTCCCCGGCGTACGCACGGCTCCAGGTGCGACGGGTCGCCGAGCGCAACCACCTGGACCCGGGGCTGGTGGCGAAACTGGTGGACCGGCACACCGACGGCCGGATCCTCGGCTTTGCGGGCGAGCCGAGGGTCAACGTCCTCCGGTTGAACATCGCCCTGAAGCAGCTGGTGAGCCCCGCCCCGGGGCACTGACCGCACACGACGCCCGGGTCCGGCCGCCGCGGCCGGACCCGGGCATTGCCCGTTCCAGGGCCTCCCGCACATACTGGCGGCCGACAGGACCGAGTACGTACGGGGAGCGACATGACCGAGAGCATCGACGCGGCGGGCACCGGCGCGAAGGGCGGCACGACCGTCGCGGAGCGTCCCATGGTCCGGATCGAGGACCTGCACCGGTCGTACGGCTCGGGCGCCGGGGCCGTGCACGCGCTGCGCGGGGTGTCCTTCGAGGTGCCGCGCGGGGAGCTGGTCGCGCTCAAGGGCCGCTCCGGCTCCGGCAAGACCACCCTGCTGAACCTCGTCGGCGGGCTCGACAGCCCCGACAGCGGCCGGATCACCGTGGACGGCACCGACCTGTCCTCCCTCGGCGAGAACGGGCTGCTGGAACTGCGCCGCGACCGGATCGGCTTCATCTTCCAGTCGTTCGGCCTGATTCCCATCCTGACGGCGGCGGAGAACGTCGGCGTGCCCATGCGGCTGCGCAAGGCCGATCCGCGCGAGCGCGAGGAGCGGGTGTCGCTGCTGCTCTCCCTGGTCGGCCTCGCCGACCACGCCGCCCAGCGCCCCGGCGAGCTCTCCGGCGGCCAGCAGCAGCGGGTGGCGATCGCCCGCGCGCTCGCCAACAAGCCCGCCCTGCTGATCGCGGACGAGCCGACCGGACAGCTCGACGCGGAGACCGGCCTCGCGGTGATGGAGCTGCTGCGCGCGGTCGTGCACAGCGAGGGCGTCACCGCGCTCGTCGCCACCCACGACGCCCAGCTGCTCGGCCTCGCGGACCGGGTCCTGGAACTCAGCGACGGGCACATCATCGAGCACCCCTGACCCGGGCCCGGCCCTGCCGGGGCGGCGGACCACGCCCCGGGCGGGCGGGGGAGCGGCATCAGAATTACGTCAATACGGTCCGCTCCAGCACCCCCCGCCCGATATGCCGGAAATTCACGAGGTAGCTTCGACAGAGGCTGCCGCATCGGCCGCAGCCGGGTTTCGGGAAGACAATGGGGCCATGGCGCGCGGCAAACTTCGGATCTACCTCGGTGCGGCACCGGGCGTCGGCAAGACGTACGCCATGCTCTCCGAGGCGCACCGCCGGGTGGAGCGGGGCACCGACTGCGTCGTCGGCTTCGTCGAGCACCACGACCGCCCGCGCACCGAGGTCATGCTGCACGGCCTGGAACAGACGCGCCGCCGCGAGATCGAGTACCGCTCCGCGGTCTTCACCGAGATGGACGTCGACGCGGTCCTGGAACGGGCCCCCGCCGTCGCCCTGGTGGACGAACTGGCGCACACCAATGTGCCCGGCTCCCGCAACGCCAAGCGCTGGCAGGACGTCGAGGAACTCCTCCAGGCCGGCATCGACGTGGTCTCCACCGTCAACATCCAGCACCTGGAGTCACTCGGTGACGTCGTCGAGTCGATAACCGGCGTACGCCAGCGCGAGACCGTGCCCGACGAGGTGGTCCGCCGCGCCGACCAGCTCGAACTCGTCGACATGTCGCCCCAGGCGCTGCGCAGGCGGATGGCCCACGGCAACATCTACAAGCCCGACCGGATCGACGCCTCGCTCTCCAACTACTTCCGCCCCGGCAACCTCACCGCCCTGCGCGAGCTGGCCCTCCTCTGGGTGGCCGACCGGGTCGACGAATACCTCCAGCAGTACCGGGGCGAGCACAACATCCGCACCACCTGGCAGGCCCGCGAACGCATAGTCGTCGGACTCACCGGCGGCCCCGAGGGACGCACCCTCATCCGCCGCGCCTCCCGCATGGCGGCCAAGGGCTCCGGCAGCGAGATCCTCGCCGTCTACATCGCCCGCAGCGACGGACTGACCTCGGCCTCGCCCAAGGAGCTGACCGTCCAGCGCACGCTCGTCGAGGACCTCGGCGGCACCTTCCACCACGTCATCGGCGACGACATACCCTCGGCCCTCCTCGAATTCGCCCGGGGCGTCAACGCCACCCAGATCGTCCTCGGCTCCAGCCGCCGCAAGGCCTGGCAGTACATCTACGGGCCCGGCGTAGGCGCCACCGTCGCCCGCGAGTCCGGCACCGACCTCGACGTCCACATCGTCACCCACGACGAGGTCGCCAAGGGCCGCGGCCTGCCCATCGCCCGCGGCGCCCGGCTCGGCCGGGCCCGCATCATCTGGGGCTGGATCGTCGGCGTGGGCGGCCCGGTCCTCCTCGCGCTGCTCCTCAAGGGCCTGGAGAACGGCCCGGGGCTCGCCAACGACGTCCTGCTCTTCCTCTTCATGACCGTCGCCGCGGCCCTGCTCGGCGGGCTGCTGCCGGCCCTCGCGTCGGCCGCCGCGGGCTCGCTGCTGCTGAACTACTGGTTCACCCCGCCCACCCACACCCTGACCGTCCAGGACCCCGAGAACTTCGTCGCCATCGTGATCTTCTTCGCGGTGGCCGTCGCGGTGGCCTCCGTCGTCGACCTGGCGGCCCGCCGCACCCACCAGGCCGCGAGACTGCGCGCCGAGTCAGAGATCCTGTCCTTCCTGGCCGGCAGCGTGCTGCGCGGCGAGACCACCCTGGCCGCGCTGCTCGACCGGGTCCGCGAGACCTTCGGCATGGAGTCCGTCGCGCTGCTCGAGCGGCAGAGCGACGTCGACCCGTGGACGTGCGCCGGGAGCGTCGGGCCGGGGCCCGTCGCCCGGCCCGAGGAGGCCGATGTGGACATGCCCGTCGGCGACCACATGGCCCTCGCGCTCTCCGGCCGGGTGCTGCCCGCCGAGGACCGCCGGGTGCTCGGCGCCTTCGCCGCCCAGGCCGCCGTCGTACTGGACCGCCAGCGCCTCGTCGGCGAGGCCGAGGAGGCCCGCAGGCTCGCGGAGGGCAACCGGATCAGGACCGCGCTGCTGGCCGCCGTCAGCCACGACCTGCGGACCCCGCTCGCCGCGATCAAGGCCGCCGTCAGCTCCCTGCGCTCCGACGACGTCGCCTGGTCCGAGGACGACGAGGCCGAACTCCTGGAAGGCATCGAGAACGGCGCCGACCGCCTCGACCACCTGGTGGGCAACCTCCTGGACATGTCGCGCCTGCAGACCGGCACCGTCACCCCGCTCATCCGCGAGATCGACCTCGACGAGGTCGTGCCCATGGCCCTGGGCGGGGTGCCCGAGGACAGCGTCGACCTGGACATCCCCGAGACCCTGCCGATGGTCGCCGTCGACCCCGGGCTGCTGGAGCGGGCCGTCGCCAACATCGTCGAGAACGCCGTCAAGTACAGCCCCGACGGCGACCGCGTCACGGTGGCCGCCAGCGCGCTCGGCGCCCGCGTCGAGCTGCGGGTGGCCGACCGGGGCCGAGGCGTCCCCGACGACGGCAAGGAACGCATCTTCGAACCCTTCCAGCGCTACGGCGACGCCCCGCGCGGCGCCGGCGTCGGCCTCGGCCTCGCCGTGGCCCGGGGCTTCGTGGAATCCATGGGGGGCACGCTGGACGCCGAGGACACCCCCGGCGGCGGCCTCACCATGGTCCTGACCCTGAGGGCGGCACCGGGACACGTCCCGGTCGCCCCCGACCTGCCCGCGCGGGTCACCTCATGATCCGCGGCGAACTCCACGGAGAGCTCCGCGGCCCCGACGTACAGCAGAGAGGCAGGACCGAGATGACCCGGGTGCTTGTGGTCGACGACGAGCCGCAGATCGTACGCGCCCTCGTGATCAACCTGAAGGCGCGCAAGTACGAGGTGGACGCCGCGCCCGACGGGGCGACCGCCCTCCAGCTCGCCGCCGCCCGCCACCCCGACGTCGTCGTGCTGGACCTCGGGCTGCCCGACATGGACGGCGTCGAGGTGATCAGGGGGCTGCGCGGCTGGACCCGGGTGCCGATCCTGGTGCTCTCCGCCCGGCACACCTCCGACGAGAAGGTCGAGGCGCTGGACGCGGGGGCCGACGACTACGTCACCAAGCCGTTCGGCATGGACGAGCTGCTGGCCCGGCTGCGCGCCTCGGTGCGACGCGCCGAGCCCGTCGGGCAGGACGGGGGCGACCAGGCCGTGATCGTCGAGACCACGGGCTTCACCGTCGACCTGGCCGCCAAGAAGGTCCAGCGCGAGGGCCGGGACGTACGGCTCACCCCCACCGAGTGGCATCTGCTGGAGGTACTGGTCCGCAACAGCGGCCGGCTGGTCAGCCAGAAGCAGCTGCTCCAGGAGGTCTGGGGGCCGTCGTACGGCACTGAGACCAACTATCTGCGGGTCTACATGGCGCAGCTGCGGCGCAAGCTGGAGGCCGATCCCTCGCACCCCCGGCACTTCGTCACCGAACCGGGCATGGGCTACCGCTTCGAGCGCGCCTGACGTCAGCCGGCCGCCTCTCCCCGTAACCCGTTCGAGTGAGACGGTGGCCACCCGCCACCGCCCCCGGGGACCGGTACCCTTCGGTTATGAGTGCTGTTCCTCGATTCGAGAAGGCCGGGAAGGCCGAGCGGCCGTCCGGGCGCTTCCGCCGGATGCTCGACCGGCTCTCCAGCTCCCAGGAGGACCTGGAGTGCGAGGAGCTGGCGGAGGACTCGCACGCCTCGGGATGCACCCGGATCTCCGAGTGCAGCGACCGCCAGATCGTGAAGGTCACTGGTACCTTGCGGACGGTCACCCTGCGACCGCGCGCCGGAGTGCCCGCCCTGGAGGCGGAGCTCTTCGACGGCACCGCTCCGCTGGACGTGGTCTGGCTCGGCCGCCGCTCGATCGTGGGCATCGAGCCGGGCCGCAAGCTCATCGCCTCGGGCCGGATCTCCATGAGCCACGGGCGCCGGGTGCTGTTCAACCCCAAATACGAACTCCGACCGCTCGGCAAGGAGTAGCCGGTGACGTCTCTTGACAAGCCGACGTCCGACACGGACCCCACCACCCGCACCGACCAGCAGGAGGCCGACGCGAAGGCGGTCACCGAGGCCGCGCTCTTCGAGGCCTTCGGTGGCATCCGGGGCATGGTGGAGACAGTCCTGCCGGGACTGCTCTTCGTCACGATCTTCACCATCGACAAGAACCTCACGTACTCGGCCATCGCGGCCGTGGCGGTGTCGCTGGTGCTCGTGGCCGTCCGGCTGATCCGCCGGGACACCGTCAAGCACGCCTTCAGCGGCGTCTTCGGTGTGGCCTTCGGTGTCGTCTTCGCGAAGATGACCGGCAACGCCAAGGACTTCTACCTCCCGGGCATGATCTACACGCTCGGGCTGGCCCTCGCCTACCTGGTCACCACGGTGGCGGGACTGCCGCTGATCGGCCTGATCCTGGGCCCGGTCTTCAAGGAGAACCTCTCCTGGCGCACCAGGAACCCCGGCCGCAAGAAGGCCTACGCCAAGGCCAGCTACGCCTGGGGACTGATCCTGCTCGCCAAGTGCGCGATCCTCTTCCCGCTGTACTGGTGGGGCGACACCACCCAGTTCGGCTGGGTCCTGGTGGCGCTGAAGATCCCGCCGTTCCTGCTGGCCGTCTACCTCACCTGGGTCTTCCTGGCCAAGGCGCCGCCGCCCATCGACGTCTTCGCCGAGATGGAGGCCGAGGAACAGGCCGAGAAGGACCGCAAGGCCGAGCAGACCCGCGCGGCAGCCGCCGCCGAGACCGCCCGCGGCCAGGAGTACTGAGGCCCGCGTACCACGTGAAGGGGCCCGGTAGCGCTGATGGCGCTACCGGGCCCCTTTCCCGTGTGTACGCGTGTCAGCTCTCCGGGTCCCCCCGGCGCACCGACAGCAGGTCCTCCAGCTGCTCCTCGCGCGCCTGGGCCGCCACGAACAACAGCTCGTCACCGGCCTCCAGGGCCTCCTCCGCGCTCGGCGTCAGCACCCGCTGCCCGCGGATGATCGTCACCAGCGAGGTGTCCTCGGGCCAGGCCACCTCCCCGACCTGGGTGCCGGCCAGCGCCGACTCCGGGGGCAGCGTCAGCTCGACCAGGTTGGCGTCACCGTGGCTGAAGCGCAGCAGCCGGACCAGATCACCGACGCTCACCGCCTCCTCGACCAGGGCCGACATCAGCCGAGGGGTCGAGACCGCCACATCGACGCCCCAGGACTCGTTGAACAGCCACTCGTTCTTCGGGTTGTTCACCCGGGCGACGACCCGCGGCACGCCGTACTCCGTCTTGGCGAGCAGCGAGACGACCAGGTTCACCTTGTCGTCGCCGGTCGCGGCGATCACGACGTTGCAGCGCTGCAGCGCCGCCTCGTCCAGCGAGGTGATCTCGCAGGCGTCCGCCAGCAGCCACTCGGCCATCGGCACCCGCTCCACCGAGATGGCGGTCGGCGCCTTGTCGACGAGGAGCACCTCGTGGCCGTTCTCCAGCAGCTCGGCCGCGATGGAACGGCCCACCGCACCGGCCCCGGCAATCGCGACACGCATCAGTGACCGCCCTCCTCAGGGCCCTCGGCGAAGGCCGCCTCGACCTTCGCGATCTCGTCCGTCCGCATCATCACGTGGACCAGATCACCCTCCTGCAGCACCGTCTGCGACGACGGCAGTATGGCTTCGCCCAACCGGGTGAGGAACGCCACGCGGACGCCCGTCTCCTCCTGCAGTGTGCTGATCTTGTGGCCGATCCAGGACGGGGTGGTGTGCACCTCCGCGAGCTGCACACCGCCACTCGGGTCCCGCCACAGCGGCTCGGCACCCGAGGGCAGCAGCCGGCGCAGCATCTGGTCCGCGGTCCAGCGCACGGTGGCGACCGTGGGAATACCGAGACGCTGGTACACCTCGGCGCGCCGGGGGTCGTAGATCCTGGCCGCGACGTTCTCGATGCCGAACATCTCGCGCGCCACCCGGGCCGCGATGATGTTCGAGTTGTCGCCGCTGCTCACCGCCGCGAACGCACCGGCCTCCTCGATCCCCGCCTCGCGGAGGGTGTCCTGGTCGAAACCGACCCCGCTGACACGGCGGCCGCCGAAACCGGAGCCGAGGCGCCGGAATGCGGTGGGGTCCTGGTCGATGACGGCGACCGTGTGCCCCTGCTGCTCCAGGGTCTGCGCGAGAGCGGCTCCGACTCGCCCGCAGCCCATGATGACGATGTGCACCTTGCGCCTACCTCGCACTCCTGGTCGTCCGGCTGACCTGCGAAAACACCCTGCTCACACTCTTTCCTCGGCTGGCCGGGCAAACAATGGGGCAACGGTTCGTCCCGTTGCCCAGGATGAGCTTATGCGGCGCCGGGTCGGTTGCCTCATTCGAGTGTCCTTTCCCCGGGCCCGCGATGGCAAAGGGGCGGCTCGCGGACTGTTCCGGTGTGTTTTCGAGGGTCACGGCGCAAGGATTGCGTTAAGGATTTCGTGGCTTTTCCGTCCGAGTGCAGGAGATTCAAGTGATACGGGGGTGGTGCGTGGGCGGGCCCCATACGGAACCCTTACGATCCACAGCGTGTCCAAACTGACCGACGTGCCCAAACGGATCCTGATCGGACGGGCCCTGCGCAGCGACAAGCTGGGGGAGACACTCCTCCCCAAACGCATCGCCCTGCCCGTCTTCGCATCCGATCCGCTGTCCTCGGTGGCCTACGCGCCCGGAGAAGTCCTCCTGGTGCTGTCCATCGCAGGCGTGTCGGCGTACCACTTCAGCCCGTGGATCGCGGTCGCCGTCGTGGTCCTGATGTTCACCGTCGTCGCCTCGTACCGGCAGAACGTGCACGCGTACCCGAGCGGCGGCGGCGACTACGAGGTCGCGACCACGAACCTCGGCCCGAAGGCCGGACTGACCGTGGCCAGCGCCCTGCTGGTCGACTACGTCCTCACCGTCGCCGTGTCGATCGCCTCCGGGGTGGAGAACCTCGGCTCCGCGATCCCGTTCGTCGTCGAGCACAAGACCGCCTGTGCCGTCGCGGCCATCGTGCTGCTCACGCTGATGAACCTGCGCGGAGTGAAGGAGTCCGGGAAGCTCTTCGCGATCCCGACGTACCTCTTCGTGGCCGGCGTCTTCATCATGATCATCTGGGGTGCCTTCCGCGGACTCGTCCTCGGCGACACCATGCACGCTCCGACCTCCGGCTACACGATCAAGGCCGAGCACCAAGGGCTGGCCGGCTTCGCCCTCGTCTTCCTGCTGCTGCGGGCATTCTCCTCCGGCTGCGCCGCCCTCACCGGCGTCGAGGCGATCAGCAACGGCGTCCCCGCGTTCCGCAAGCCCAAGAGCAAGAACGCCGCAACCACCCTCGCGGCGATGGGCCTGCTGGCCGTCACCATGTTCTGCGGCATCATCGGCCTGGCCATGGCCACCGACGTGAAGATGGCCGAGAACCCGGCGAAGGACCTGATCAACAACGGTTCCCCGGTCGGTTCGGGCTTCGTCCAGGACCCGGTGATCTCCCAGGTCGCGGCCGCCGTGTTCGGCGACGGAACGTTCTTCTTCGTCATCCTCGCCGCCGCCACCGCACTCGTGCTCTTCCTGGCCGCGAACACCGCGTACAACGGCTTCCCGCTGCTCGGCTCGATCCTGGCCCAGGACAGCTACCTGCCCCGCCAGCTGCACACCCGGGGCGACCGGCTCGCCTTCTCCAACGGCATCGTGCTGCTGGCCGGCGCCGCCATCCTGCTGGTCGTCATCTACGGCGCCGACTCGACCCGGCTGATCCAGCTCTACATCGTCGGCGTGTTCGTCTCCTTCACCCTCAGCCAGACCGGCATGGTGCGGCACTGGAACCGTCACCTGCGGGCCGAGAAGGACCCGCTCAAGCGCCGCCACATGATCCGCTCCCGCGCGATCAACACCTTCGGCGCCTTCTTCACCGGCCTGGTGCTCGTCGTCGTCCTCGCCACCAAGTTCACCCACGGCGCCTGGGTCGCGCTGCTCGGCATGGTGATCTTCTACGGCACGATGACCGCCATCCGTAAGCACTACGACCGGGTCGCCGCGGAGATCGCCGCCGACGAGACCCCGTCCGACGAGAGCATCCGGCCCTCCCGGGTCCACTCGATCGTCCTGGTCTCCAAGCTCCACCGCCCGACCCTGCGCGCGCTCGCCTACGCCAAGCTGATCCGCTCGGACCACCTGGAGGCGCTCTCCATCAGCGTCGACCCCGCCGAGACGAAGGTCCTCAGGGAGGACTGGGAGCGGCGCGGCATCAACGTGCCCCTGAAGATCCTCGACTCGCCGTACCGCGAAGTGACCCGCCCGGTGATCGAGTACGTCAAGGGCCTGCGCAGGGAGAGCCCGCGCGACGTCGTGAGCGTGTACATCCCCGAGTACGTCGTCGGCCACTGGTACGAGCACCTGCTGCACAACCAGAGCGCCCTGCGGCTCAAGGGCAGGCTGCTCTTCACCCCGGGTGTGATGGTCACCTCCGTCCCGTACCAGCTGGAGTCCTCCGAAGCGGCCAAGAAGCGCGCCCGCAGGCGCGCGGACTGGACGGCCCCTGGCTCGGTGCGCCGTGGCCCGGTGGAACGCAGGTCCAAGGAGCACTCGCACAAGAGCTGACCGGCATCGGCTGTCGCGGTTCGCTCCTTTCCTCTCCTGTCCCGTCCCGCCCTGGTAAGCGGCCGTACGACACCCACGTAGACTCGTAGGTTGTTGTCCGGCCGTTCGCCGTTCGCCTTTACCCCTTGATCTCTGGAGCCCTCCCCTCATGCAGAACGAATCCACTTCGCCGCAGACCGGGGAGACGCAGGCCGCACAGGCGCAGGCGGAAGAGTCTCTGGTGGGGCAGGAGTACGAGGTCGAGGTCGGCCCGGTCGCACACGGCGGCCACTGCATCGCCCGGACCGCCGAGGGCCAGGTCCTGTTCGTCCGCCACACGCTCCCGGGCGAGACGGTCGTCGCCAGGGTCACCGACGGCACGGTCGGCGCCCGCTTCCTGCGCGCCGACGCGGTGCGGATCATCGAGGCGTCCAAGGACCGGGTGAAGGCCCCCTGCCCGTTCGCCGGCCCCGGCAAGTGCGGCGGCTGCGACTGGCAGCACGCCAAGCCCGGCGCCCAGCGGCGGCTCAAGGGCGAGGTGATCGCCGAGCAGCTCCAGCACCTGGCGGGCCTCACCCCGGAGGAGGCCGGCTGGGACGGCACCGTTATGCCGGCCGAGGGCGACAAGCTCCCGCCGGGCGAGGTCCCGGCTTGGCGCACCCGCGTCCAGTACGCGATCGACGAGGACGGCCGGGTCGGCCTGCGCAAGCACCGCTCGCACGAGATCGAGATCATCGACCAGTGCCTGATCGCCGCCCCCGGCGTCACCGAACTGGGCATCGAGAAGCAGGACTGGCCCCAGATGGCCACGGTGGAGGCCATCGCCGCCACCGGCTCCAACGACCGCCAGGTCATCCTCACCCCCCGCACCGGCGGCCGGCTGCCCCTGGTCGAGCTCGACAAGCCCGTCTCGGTCCTGCGCGTCGACGAGCACGACGGCGGCGTCCACCGCGTCCACGGCCGGGGCTTCGTCCGCGAACGCGCCGACGAGCGCACCTACCGCGTCGGTTCCGGCGGCTTCTGGCAGGTCCACCCGCAGGCCGCGTACACCCTGGTCAAGGCCGTCATGCAGGGCCTGATGCCGCGCAAGGGCGAAATGGCCCTCGACCTGTACTGCGGCGTCGGCCTCTTCGCCGGCTCCCTCGCGGAACGCCTCGGCGACAAGGGCGCGGTCCTCGGCATCGAGTCCGGCAAGCGCGCGGTGGAGGACGCCCGCCACAACCTCAAGGACCTGGAGCGGGTCCGCATCGAGCACGGCAAGGTCGACCAGATCCTGCCCCGCACCGGCATCACCGAGGCCGACCTGATCGTCCTCGACCCGCCCCGCGCGGGCGCCGGCAAGCAGACGGTCAAGCGCCTCGCCGCCCTCGGCGCCCGCCGCATCGCGTACGTGGCCTGCGACCCGGCGGCCCTGGCACGGGACCTGGCGTACTTCGCGGAGGGCGGCTACAAGGTGCGGACGCTGCGGGCGTTCGACCTGTTCCCGATGACCCATCATGTCGAGTGCGTCGCGATCCTTGAGCCTGCCGCAAAGGGTGTCTGACCTGCGGTTTCGCCGAGTGTGCATTATGTGCGCTGTGGGCGTTACGGGCGATATCTTGACGCATATTCGACGCACGTGACGCACGTTTGACGCACGTTCTGATGGGTAGTCAGGTGGCTGTTCGTGCAGTTGACTTGCCGTCAGGATTTCGCGGGGGAGGCTTCGGCGCTGCCATCTCCGGGACAGTGGGGGTGGGACGCGCTGTCGCTCCGGCGGCCGAGGCCCGGCGTGAACATCCGCGTGGACCAGCGCTCTCGCAGCTTCCCTCCCCTGCCTCGCGTTCCAGGCCAGCGCAGGTGCGTGCGTGGGATTCGCCGGCCTTCCAGTGGCGGAGGCCGCGGCAGTCGGCGTGGTGGAATTCCGCTTCAATAACTAGCGGCTGACATATCACCACTTTGCCGATCTGGCAAACATGCAGGTCAAATAGGGTCCGACTCTTGGGGGTCGGGCCCTTTGTTCTTTCCCGTGCTGGGATGGTGCTGGGATAGCTGACCCCTCGTCACCTGTCATCACCCCTGATCATCCCTGCCGTGCTGGGATCGTGCTGGGATGGGATGGGAATGCCCGTGCTGGGTTTCGGGCAGTGCGCTGCCCAGTGTGGCGGGTGAGTCAGGAGAGGGTTCATCCACACGCTTTCTTCACGGCTTCACGGCTTCACGGCTTCGCGGCCTCGTGCGGAAATAGATCTGCACCCGCCCGACGTTATGGACCTCCTAGCCGAGGGGGCGTTGCGAAGGTGTCGGGACTGAAACTTTTTCACACGACGAAAAGCGGCGTGACTGAGGTCACGCCGCGTCTTGCTGACGTCGAGGCGGATGTGCAGGACCTCGTCGAGGCGCACATGGAGGCGATGCTGGGCGTCACGTTCCTTGCGAGCGAGTACGTGATCGACTGCGTCGACGGCGGGCGTATCGATTCGCTCGGGCTCGACGAGAACGGTGCGCCCGTGATCGTGGAGTACAAGCGTGGCACGGACGCCGGTGTCATCAACCAGGGCCTCTTCTATATGGCCTGGCTGATGAGCCACAAGGACGCTTTCCGGAGTTTGGTGCGCGACCGGCTCGGAGTGGCGGCCGCGTCCCAGATCCTGTGGAGCGCACCGCGGCTTATCTGCGTGGCCGGCGACTTCACCCGCTACGACGCGCACGCCGTACGCGAGCACCGGCGCTCGATCGACCTGGTCCGCTACCGGTACTTCGGCAGTGACCACTTCGGCCTTGAGACCGTGGCCTCGGTCACGGGGCGCTCGACTGAGGCCAAGCGGGTACGCCGCAGGGCGCCCGGCACGCCGCCGGTTCGGCAGCAGGGCGCTGCGATGGCCGATCTGGCGGAGGCGGTCGACGAGGTCCTCGTCGGCCTCGGCAGTGGCGTCACTCGGGTGCAGCGCAAGCAGTACCGCGCCTATCAGCGGCTGCGGAATTTCGCCTGCCTCATCCCGCCCCAGCAGACCAAGGTGCTGGTCTACCTGAAGGCTGATCCGACGGCTGTGGATCTGGCCTCCGGGTTTACCCGGGACGTGACCGGGCTCGGCCACCATGGCACGGGCGACCTGGAGGTCCAGCTGCGCACCGAGCGGGACCTGGAGCGCGCCCAGGACCTGTTCCGGCTGAGCTACGCCTCGGCTTAACGGGCCAGGACCGGGTATTGCGTGCCGTGTGGCGGTGACGTCATGGATCGTCGCTGTGCTGCCTTTCGTCGGGCGGTCAGGAGTGGCGGTGGAGCTACAAGTATTCGGTGGATCCCCGGTTTCGGTAACCGGGGATCCACCGCTATATTGCGCCTCGACCTACCGAGGCGTATTCGCCCAGGCGGCGTGAGCGGCTCGAACGCTCGTCCAATAGTGGGTGAACTGTTCGTCATTCAGCCTTCGGATCGCGTAGCCGGCGCATTTGCTGCACCAGCCCGAACCGGTCCAGTCGCCGCCTTTGCCTCCTCGCTCGACGCGCCCGGCCCGGTACCGCGCTGCACGCTGCCCGAAGGCGCGAAGGGTCGCCTCACCGTCGTCCACATGGGGTGAGGCGCGCCCTCTCCAGGCCCGGTGTTTCCACTCTCCCTGCGGGAGCGGAACCACCGGGCCTTCGGTGATCTCGGCGTGAAGCCGCTGATCGCCCGCCGCAGCAGTGAGTACGGCTTGGATCTGGGCGCCCAAGGACGTTCGGGAGACCTCAGGCCGGGTCGGTCCCATAGATTCCGTTTTCAAGAGCGACGCACTACGACGGGCATATCGGGGCATAAGGATCTAGTGCGAGATAAACGCAAAGTGGCGTGTATCACACTTAATTGCTGTGTGATGCTCCGGATTGGGTCGGTCCAGCCCGATATCGATCACTGAAATTCAGCTTCGATCGAAAATGGCCTTGGCGGGGTCAACTTCTCTCCTCGCGACCCGTTTTCACGGGATTCCCGCCCCGCGTGCTGACGGCAGGAGGGGTAGCTTTCCGTGGTGTCGCCCTTCCGAGGCCACCACGACGGAGGGAGCCCCGATTGCCCTCAGGACTCCCGCCTGGTGTGCCCATCCAGATCTCCATAGGAGAGAGAACATGCGCCACCTTCTCCGCCGACTGCACGGTGCTGTGCAGACGACTTCGACCGAGACTACCCTTCCGTCATTTCTGCTACCGCAAACCACACTGTTCAGCATTTTCGCCATCCGATTCACGTGGGGCTCAGTGCTTCTGAGCGTGCTGGTCGCCATGGCGCCGGTGAAGGCGAACCCCGTTCCGTCGGGCGTTTTGTGGGTGCTGGCCGCGGCATGCGCCGCTGACCAGTCCGTACTGGTGTACCGGCGGTACCGCCGCCGTTAGCCCACGAGCCGGGACCCTGCCTGCGGGCAGGGTCCCGGCTCGCGCCTTGTCGTGACGGGGGCGCTCCGCGCCCCGTTGCTCCCTGACGAAGTGGAGAAGAGTGTGGTTCAGCCAAAGACCCATTCCCGGGGTAGTCAGTACGACTATGCCCTGTGCCGTTACGCGCTTTGCCGCCGGCGCTTTCGCCGCCCGCGCGGCCCCGGCCGCCCCCGGTCCTATTGCTGCCCGGCCTGCCGGCGACTGGCACAGCACTTGCGGGACGGCCGCGGTGCATCTGCCGCTTCGCGGCACAACCCGGTGGGGAACGGCAAGGCCGCTGCTGAGCATCTGCAGCTGCTGACCAGTCAACTGCTCGACGGCGAACACCGTGATGCGCAGTTGGAGGACCTCGTGAAGGCTGCTGCCGCTGTGGCCGAGGGTGTCGAGCGTTACGTCGGAGCCGCTGTCCAGGATGCCCGGGAGCAGAATCACAGCTGGGACTTCGTCGGGCGGGGAGTTCGATTGCGCCCGGACATGGCTCGCCGGAAGTGGCCGGACCGCGTGAGCCAGGACGCCCCTCCCGCACTCGGCGATCAGACGATCGAGAGCGCCGGGCTCAACCGTGCCGAGAAGAAGACGGCCGCGTCCCGCACGGCAAAGGAGCAGCTGGGATCCGCTCTACGGGTCCTTCTCGGAGCCAGCGGACGCACCGCCGGTGCCGTAGCAGAGCAAGCCGGAGTGCCGGTCGGAAGCCTTTCCCAGCTTCTGACCGGGAAGCAGGTTCCGGAGTGGCCGACCGTCTTCACCCTCACGACCATCCTCGACGGCTGCCCCGAGGATCTAAGGGCACTGTGGGAATGGGCCAAAGGCCGGGCTTCGACGACAGCGCCCGCAGGAGCCACCGCGCTGGCCCGCTTCCGCAGTGCGATGCGCGGACAGCATCTCGCTGCGGGTCGACCCACTTTGGGGGAGCTCCGTCTGCCCAGCGGTCTCGGTCTCGACAGGCAGCGGATCCTGGAGTCTGCTCTCACAGGCGACTCGATGGCCGGCTGGGAGGACACCGAGCTGCTTGTCCGTCACCTCGGAGGTCAGCCGGAGCAGTTCCGCCACCTGTGGGAAGACGTGCAGTACAGCATCTTCACTCTGTCCGTGAAGGCGGCATCAGATGGGCGGTGAGCCGCGCTTGGCGCCTCCGAGAATCCTCTGCGGCACGCGAACACCCCACCGCCGCCCACTCATTCCCGCGAGGTTGGTTCAGAGTGCCATACCGATGGGTGGCATCGAAGTGCTGGAAGTGCTGATCCCCGCCGATCTCGCGGCGTTCTGCTCCCGCCGGTGCCCGCTCTA
This sequence comes from Streptomyces sp. 840.1, assembly GCF_003751445.1. NCBI lineage: Bacteria > Bacillati > Actinomycetota > Actinomycetes > Kitasatosporales > Streptomycetaceae > Streptomyces > Streptomyces sp. 840.1. Next base: position 5,131,585 of record NZ_RJUU01000001.1, read on the forward strand.
CGCCCGGTACAGCTCCCTTCGTACGAGCAACTGGGCGGCAGGCACTGAGATTGCCGCAGCCGCGCTCGGCGACCTGGCCCTGCTGTGGCAGGAAGCTCTGGAAAGCCCGTCGCCTGCAGCGTTGTCCTGGCACCTGCTGTCGCGGAGGGTCGCTCGCTCCGTCCGAGGTCAGGCTGCAGACCGGCTCCACAAGTCGTTGTCCGCACGGCAGGCCGACGTAGTGCTTCTGCGCTACCGCCTCGGGCTGACGGCACGAGACGCAGCCGACATCATGGGGATCGCAACTGCCGACGTCCTGGTGGCCTCCCGTGCGGCGCTGAGATCTCTTCCCTAGCGCCGCACCGCTCTCTGCCCCCTCGCAGTGCCCGTGGGACACACGTACAGCGGCCTCGCCGTAGCCGCCGGTGCGGGGTTGGCGAGTTTTGCTCCACCTTTCGGGGAACCGACCGGCATTCGTGTGGCTGAGCTGGGTGATAACTCCTACGATGGGCGCCACCAGGGCGACAGCCTGCGCTTTCCGACCACACGGACGGGGATATCGCGCGGGCATATGACAGCGGGGGCTCACCATGGAGGACGTCACCAAGGCTAGTGTCGCGCGCATGTACGACTACTTGCTGGGCGGCACAGACAATTACGAATCGGACTGGGCCGCCTGCGAGGAACTGCTGCGTGTCGCTCCCAGCACGCAGCAGATCGCATTAATCAACCGTCAATTCCTCGTACGGGCCGTCAAATATATTGCGGGCACCGGAGAAGTGGACCAGTACATCGACCACGGATCCGGTCTGCCGACCCAGAACAATGTCCATCAGGTCGCCCAGCGCGCTGACAGTGGCGCGCGTGTCGTGTACGTGGACAACGATCCAATAGTTTTAGCGCACGGGCGCATGATGTTGGAGGAGAATCCAAACACCACAGTCATCGAAGCCGACATGCTCCAGACGAAGCAGATCTTCGATCGTGCGGAAAAACTGAAACTCTACAAACCAGGTCGCCCCACAGCAGCTTTGTTCGTCTCAGTCCTTCACTGCATTCGCGACGACGACGATGCGCGGCAGATGGTCCGCAGAGTGGTCCGTGAACTCCCCTCCGGCAGCTATATCGTGCTCTGCCACCTGGCCAGTGATGATGCTCAACTCCGTGACGATGTGACCGCGCTTATGCGGCGTGTCACTGGGGATAAGTGGGGGCGAGTCAGGTCCTTCGAGGAAGTGGACCGCTTCTTCGAGGGCCTTGACGTCGTTGGTGAGCTCTGCGACGTGTCGCGATGGCGGCCGGACAGCGACCTGGCACCACGGCAAGAGCAGACAGAGTGGGTCGAGTACGGAGGAGTGGCCCGGATCCCGTAGGGGTCAGCCCTCCATGCTCCTGATTCGGCGGTCCAAAATCGCCAAGGTCTCAGTCCGGCTCGCCGCCAGCTTCCAAAGTGACGTCAGGGCGAGCTTGTAGCGGTGCAGGTCCTGCGGGTTCGTCACATAGGTTCCGCCATCAGGCACTTCGAGATACATCATGTCCATCTCTCGCCCTGGGGGAAATGCTAGATGCGTCATGGACGCAGCTGGGGCGAGAGCCTCGGCGCCCCGGTCGAAGGGAATTATGCGGAGGTGTACGTGCTCCCTGTTCTCTTCCCAGCTGTACAGCTGGCGGAGCTGTTCACGCATGACCGCAGTTCCGCCCACGTTTCTGACCAAGACGTTCTCATCCATCACCGCGTAATACTGTGGTGGCGAGGAGCCCTGGAGAAGCCTCTGCCGAATGAGGCGTACGTCGGACCGCCGCTCGACATTCCGCTGGATCTGGGCTGCGTCCATCCCCGGTTCGCAGTGAGCCTGCATGAGAGCCCTCGCATACGGGCCTGTCTGCAGAAGTCCGGGGATGTACTGCAGTTGGTATGTGCGGATTGACCTGGCGGACGCCTCGACACTGATCAGCCGTTCCATCCAGCCGGGCACCACATCGTGGAACGCACCCCACCAGGCGTCGGTGCGTGACTTCTCGACGAGGCCCACCATGATGTCAAGCTCTTCGGTATCGCTGATGCCGTAATGCCGGGCCAGGACAAGCACGGTCTCTTCACGCAGGGGAGTAGCTGCGTTCTCGATGCGGCTCAGTGTCGCGACGGAGCCGATGGCGCCGGCCGCAACCACATCCGCAAGGCGAAGCCCCTGGCCTTCGCGAAGCCGGCGCAGGCGGGCACCGAGTACCCGACCTGCGCCCGCTTGAATGCTGGACGGCTTACCGTCGTCCGGCACCACAAAAAGAGGCTGCCCGCTCAACATCCCACCCCTTGATCGCTGTATCGCTCATAGCGTCTCAGAGTGAGGATGCCACACAACTAGGCACCGCTTGCCCCGCAGAGGGAATCAGACAGCCATGCCATCGAACTCTCCCTGACGCACCCCGGCCAACATGGCCGCGATTTCCGAACGCGTGAACACCAGCGCCGGCCCCTCCGGGAAGCGTGAATTGCTCATCGCGACCTCGCCGTTCGGCAGCTCCGCAAACCGCACGCAGTCCCCTCCGGCGGGGTTGCTGGCGGAGCTTTTCACCCACTGGACGCCGCTGATTGAAGACGCCGTAGCACCGTTCTGAAAATGGATCATCTCAGCCCTCTCCTTCAGTGACCTGCACGTATCAGGCCACCCTGTCCCGAACCTGCCCGAGCCCCATCGGCTTGCCCGTGGAAATATCAAGGCTGATGAAATTTCACGGCACGATGGAACGAGTGATGATCGTAGGCCCATAAGGAGGGGCGACACCGTCCCCCGAAAGGGCTCTCTTTCGGTGTGCTAATACGAGGAAGCGTTCGAATTAACGTAAAAGCGGATTTGGTCCTTCCGCAGGGAATTAATGGCCTGAACTCCACCCATAGCGACGGGGTGGCTCAGGTTGGCGAAAGAGTGGCTATCCGCCACTACTGCCCTTACGCGGGCCGCCCTGGCCGCCATCGCACGCGGGCTCGTCGGACGAACCGGCTCGATGACTATCGTCGAACTCGCCGACGGCGCCTGTCGGAGGCCGTTCACCATCAGATCCCGGTGACTCGCTACGCCCTGGACTCGGTAGCCCTCTGACTGATCAGCGTCGCGGCCGGTCCAGGGGACGCCACCGCTGGGTGGGGGCAGCAACTCACCTGTAGCGGGCGATTGTTGTGCTGTATCGCGGGTGCACGGCAGCGCATTGCCCACCCGGTCGCCTGCACCCGGACCGACAATGGCCGAAGGAGCAGCAGCAATGCGCCAATATGCGGCGCCAGAAGACGGGCGAACGCAACCTCCGTCCCCCGGCGGCGCCATCCTCAAGATCGATGCTGTGGCACGCACATGATCACCTGGCTGCTCGGGGGCCTCGGACTGCCGACGAGCGGCCCCTTACGGCGGATCAAGTGAGCGGAAGCGGGGCGAGGCCCCCGAGCGGAGTCCCGGCTCGGCGGCTTCGCCTCCCTAGGATGCTCGCTTCCTAGGGAATGCGGGTGCGACTCGGTGGATCCGGGAATGCGGACGGGTGTCGCGACGGGGTGCTGGTGCTGTCAGCGCGTCTTGGCCGGGATGCCAGCGGTCGGGTACGGGATGGGCGATGCGCTGTGCAGACCGCTCTGCCGCTGGGCGCCTGCCGGCGCAACGGCGTATTGGTCGCCCAACTCGAAGGCGACGTCCCGCAGTACGGAGGCGGCGGCGTGGGGTGAGAGGCGCAGGGCCCATCGGGGGTTGGCAGGGTCGCTGCCCGCCCAGATCGTCCACGCGGGCAGAGCGCTGTGGTGCGCGTGGGCAGCGAAGGCGTCGAATGCCACACCGACGGGGTGATTTCCGGGGGCCTGCCAGCGAATCCATCGGCCGTCGAGGGTCTGCTCCCAGCCGGCGTCGGCGATCGGGCGGGTGGCTGCTTCGATGGTTACCTGGGAGATCTGGTTGCCTGCCGCGATTTCTGCAGCGTCCCCGGAGGCGAGGCTGTCGAGGAGGACTCGCATCATCTCGACGGGGACATTGGTAGTCGCGGTGGCGTGCCACAGGCGCTCGCCGACCGGGCTCTCGTACGCCGCGATCTTCCACTGGACGTCGCCGGCTTCGGCCTCGTGAACGAACTCGGCACGCAGGACGAGGGATTCGTGGACGGCATGCGTGGTGTCGTCCGGCCAGGTGCGCCACTTCTCCCACTCTCCGTGCGACGCGAGGAAGTCGTTCAGGAGTGCTTCGTGGTCGTCAGCCTCGGTTGTGGGGGATTCGGTGGTGGCGAGAGACGGCTCGGCGCCAGCCTGGGCGTCCGGGGACGGTGGGGTGCGTGCTTGTTCGGCCTCGCGTTCGGTGTCCGTGGCTGGGGCGGGGCCGGGGCGTACGGCGTCGCCGTAGAGCCGTTCGAACTCGGCGATGGCTTCAACGGGGTTGTCGTACCGGGACGATTCGGTGCGCAGGTGGTTTTCCCCGTGGAGGTGGATGCTCGGGCCGTCGAGGTAGGTGCCGACGGCGACGGTGGTCCAGCCGTCGTGGGCGTGGGCGTGGACGATCAGGCGCCCGTGCCGGATGTCGTCGTAGATCTTCTGGGCGTCGCCGGAAACCTCGCGGATCTCCTCGCGCGAGCACCAGGGCATGGGGTAGTTGGCCCAGGTCCATTCGGTGTCGATCTCCTCGCGCAGCTCGGCGGTGATGTCCACGGGGATGTTCTCGGCGCGCAGGGCGCGCGCGGCTCGCTCGGCGTAGTGCGGTTCCTCGCGGTCGATGCGTGCCATGACCATCGTCTGATCGTCCAGCGGCTCGAAGCCGTGGACGGCGAGAAGGGCGTGGATCGTGCGGGTGGGGGTGCCCGTGATCGTGGCGGCGACGGCGCTTGAGCGGACCTGGTACAGGTCGAGGCGGATGTGAGGGGTGGCTTCGGGGTGCGGCAATCTGGTCTCGTTTCGCGGCTCCGCCCTGCGCGGGTCGGTCGGAGCGGGGTTATCGGAGTGCTCGTGTTGTGGTGGCTCGGGGCGGCGGACCAGCGCGGGCGACGGCCGGGCTGCGCGGTGCACGAGGCGCTGTCGGTGGTGTGGGGGCGGTGCTGCGCTGCCAGCGGGTGCGCAGGGCGGTGAGGTCGGCCAGCGCACGGCGGCTACCGTTGATCAGCTGGTGCGGGGTGTTGGCCGGATCCTCGGCGTAGGCGGCGACCCGTGTGGCGACGTCGCACGCGCGTGTCAGCAGGGCGCGTTGAAGGATGCGTTCACCCCAGTACTCGGCTGACCCGACGGGGGCGGTGACCAGAGCCATCAGGTCACCGGCGGCGAGGTCGCCGGCGAGGAGTCCGCGGTGCTGGGCTTCCCAGAGCACGGTGACCGGATCCACGGGCTCCGCGCGGTGGACCAGCGAGGTCAGGCACTGCCACAGGGCTGCGTGCAGGGAGCGCGTGAAATCGTCGGGCTGGAGCCAGCGCATGCCCTTCAGAGCTGCCGGATGCGCCGTGGCGGTGGAGAGGAGGATTCGTTCCTCGTCGAGGGCTTCCTCGCTGCTGCGCGCCGTGGGCTGTTTCGGCAGGACGGTGCGTGGTAGGGAGCCGGGGTGCGGGGTGAACTGTCCGGCGAGCGTGTCCAGGAACTGTGCGAGGGCGTCGGCCTGGCCCAGAGTGGCGACGGCCCGGTTGGGCAGGGCGGCGTCGGCCGCGGTCTGGGCGAGGCGCTGGGCGCGTATGAGCAGCGTGCGCCGGGCGTGATCGGATTGGATCATCCGGGCGTACGTCGGTGCGTGCTGGGGCCACTGGCAGACCTGGACGAGGGTGTGGAGGTAGGAGATGGTCAGCCCGGGGGCCTGGGGTCGGGCCGCGTCGAGGACGGCGTTGAGCCAGGCGGGATCGGAGCGGTGGGCCTCCGGGTCGGGCAGCGGCACCGTGCGCATGGCCTGAAAGAGAGCGCCGTGGGTGTGGTTGCTGAACTGGTCCGCTTCCAGGACACGGATGTCGGGAAGCCGGTGGGGCTCCAGGAGGAGCGCACCGAGCAGGGACTGCTCGGCGTAGTGGACGGGCTGCGGAGAGGGCAGGTCGTCCTCGTACGGGTCGGTGGAATGGGGCATCTAGGCGGCCAGGGTGAAGTCGTCGGGGCGGAGGGTCTTGCCGAGGTGCGGGGCCAGCAGATGGGCGGCGAGCCGGGGCGGCACCGCGTTGCCGATCTGAGAGAACTGCTGCCCCTTGTTCCCGGCCCAGGGGTAGGTGGCGGGGAAGGTCTGCAGGCGGCCGGCTTCCTGGGCGGTGATCCGGATGGACTCCGGCGCCGGCTGCTTCTCGCCCGTGGTGCTGGGAGCGGGTTCGGCGATCCAGACGCATTCATTGGCGCGATGGCCGAAGAACAGGGTGCCGGCCGGCTCGTCGGACCGGCGTACGGTCGCGTTGGACTGGTTGTTGCTGCGCAGCGACCATGACCAGCGGTGTGCTTCGCCGGTGAACGTGGGGGCCGGCTCGTCGGCAGGCCGGTTCCCGCGGGCTCCGTGCCGAGCCGTCCGCTCCGCGCCTTCCTGGCGGGACTGCAGGATGCGGGTGCTCTGGGGCTTCCAGGTTCCGCGGTCGCGGGCGTCGCTGAGGGTCTTGCGGGATCCGGACGGGAAGGGCTCCGGGCCGCCTCCCGGGCCTCCGCCGGCGCACACGGTCGGCACCGGGCGGTCGGTGGCGCCCCAGCCGAGGGCTTCGGCCATGGACACCCACCGGGCGCGGCCCGGCCCGAACAGCGACTCCGGCTCGGCGGCCTTGGCGTGTGTGGGCGGCGGGGGCTCGGCGGTGCGGGTGCGGGAGGCGAGCAGGATCGCGCGTCGCCTCGTCTGCGGCACCCCGTAGTCCGCCGCGTTCAGGATCCCCGTCCACACCGAGAAGCCCCAGCTGCGCAGGATCGCGGCGTACTGACGCCACAAGGGCAGGACGTCGGGGACTTCCTCCATCGCGATCCACTCGGGCTGGCCGTGCTGGTGCAGGGCGTGCAGGTAGCGCATGGGCTCGGCGGCGAGCAGAGAGCGCTTGTCCTGGCAGGCCGTGAGGAGCTGTTCACGGGTGTCGCGGCCGACGGCGAGGTCGGCGACGGCCTGGTGGACCAGCGGCTGGTCGAGGAGCCCGAGACGTTTGCCGGCCATCGACCATGCCTGGCAGGGCGGGCTGGCGATGAGCCCGGTGGTCCTTCCGAGGAAGGGCCCCACCGGGTACATCGCGACGTCGGTGCGGATGGTCAACTGCTGGGCCGCCGAGCGGGTCTTACAGGCCCACTCGTCCCATTCCATGCCGACGTCGCGCACCCCGAGGATCGTCAGGGCGTGGCTCCAGCCGCCGGGCCCGGCGAACAGGTCGAGCACGATCACGTGGCCAGCCCGAAGTCGTCGCAGGCCAACGCGTCCGCGTCGCCGCGGCAGGCCCAGGGCGAGCAGCCGTCCGGGACGCCCTCCTCCAGCACGGCGACGTCTTCGGCGCTGCCCAGCTCCTGCTGGAGAGCGGCCCACTCGGCGGCGGTGACGTGATCGATAGGAGCGTCGGCCAGGGGCACGCGGGAGCGGTGCAGGAATGCCTCGCCCAGCAGCCGGTTGCCGCTGGCGTTCGCGCGGGCGTTTCCCTGGCGGATGGCGGCGTCGAAGGCCACCACGTCCGCCCACTCGGCAGGCGACGTGTCGCGGATGTGACGCCATTGCGCGTTGCCGTGGAACGGGCATCCCAGACAGCTGCTCTTGGGGGTGTTCGCCAGGTTGAGCGAAGTCAGGTACCGGATGCAGTCGGTGCGCGACCAGCCCAGGTCGATGAGCGGGTGCCGGTTGCGCATGTACTTCACGTCCGCGTCCTTGGCGCGGTGGAACTCGTCGGTCGAGATGCCGACCCACTGCTCGACGAACACCTCCGGCGGGATCCGTGCGGGGTAGGGGTAGCCGAGGAGGGTCCTGGCCTGCTTCTTTATTGGTTTGATCTTATATTCGCCGGTGCACTGCCGTCGGGTCATCCCGGCCTTGCCGTCCTGGTTGAGGATGTGGAGCGGCATGGAGGCGAACCGGTGGTGCGGGTCGAGGGCGTCATCGCGGATGTTGCCGGTGGACACGCGCAGGACCGGGATGCCGGCCGGGGCGGCTATCTCACGCTCCAAGCGGGCGAGGTGCTCATAGACGGCGCGGGGTTCCCATCCGGTGTCGGCGAAGATCGCGTAATCGACCTTGGGAAGGACACCTTCGGCGGACAGGGCGAGCAGGGCGCTGGACTGGACGCCGGCGCCTAGCGAAAGGACTCTCAGGGTGGGTGTGTTCATGGAATTCCAGGGGTGAGGGTGGTGACCCGTGCGGTGAAGGCGCAGCCGGGGCCGGTCAAGGCGGGGCGTGAGTTCGCCGATCAGACGGGCTGTCGATTGCGGAGGACCTGCGTCCCTCCGGGGTGGACCGATGCCGGATTCGGGTCAGCGGGTGCGCGGCGTGGCTGCGAGTGCCTGTGCCTCGGTGGCCCGGTCGGTCAGGACCCGGGCGCAGTCGATGGGGGTGTGGCGCAGAGACTGCCGCAGGGCGCGTGCGTCGGCCGCGATGTGGGCCAGACCCTCGTGCGGGCTGGAGGACTCAGACATCGGGTGCCGTGCCGATCCGGGTGCGTAGCGCCTGGGCGAAGGAGGCCGTCACGGCGGCGGCCGGGGCTGGGTCTGACAGCAGAGCCCGGACGATGGGCGTGCCGATGACGACGGCGTCGACCATGGGTGCCACGTGGGCCGCGAGGCCGGGGCTGGAGATGCCTACCCCGGAGACCACGGGCAGCGGGCTTGCGGCGCGCAGCCGCTGGGCGAATGCGTTGAGGGCCGACAGGTCGAGGGGGCCGCGGTAGCCGGTGTGGCCGGTGCTGGCGGGTGCGTACAGCCAGCCGGACGCACCCTCGATCGCGGCGCGGAGGCCGGCGTCTGCGGTGGCGCGCGGGACGAGGTGCGGCGCGGACAGTCCTGCGGCGTGGGCGGCGTGGTGCCAGCGGAGCGTCTCGTCGTGAGGAAGGTCGACAACCATCATTCCCGCAGCGCCCGCGTCGGCGAACAGGCGAGCCAGGTGTTCGGGGCCGTGGCGGCGGACGGGTTCCCAGTAGGTCATCACCACCGTCGGACGCAGCGACGCGGCGTGCGCGACGGCACCGACGGCGCGGTCGATGACGTCCCCCTTGACCAGGGCACGGTGATAGGCGGACCGGATGAGGCTACCGTCGAGGGCCGGGTTGGCGCAGGGCAGACCGATCTCGAACAGGTCAGTCCCGGCCTGGGCGAGGTGATCGAGCTGACGGCGTTGGATGTCCGGCTGATGTACGCCGGCGGGTACGAACACCCCAAGGGCGCAACGGGGTTGGATGAGGAGCGTGTGGAGGTGGGTGGCGGCGGTTGCCAGGGCGTGTCCTTCTCAGTGGAGGGGGCGTCGCAGGTCAGCGGCGATGGCCGGCCGACGGGACGGGCGTAGTTGCGGCGGGATGCGGGACTGGCTGGGGCGGCGCCGCGCGTGCAGGCGGTTCGGCGGTGTCGAGGCCGTCGGCGAGGTCGCGCGTACGGTCCGTGGCGTCGCGCAGCCATTCCCATGTGGGGCCGGGGAGTTGACGCCAGTAGGCGTGGTTGCGTGCCCATTCGAGGATCTCGGCGGCGTTGCGGAGCTGCTCGGCGAGCTGCTGTAGGACCGCGCCCTGCTGTTCGGCGCCGGGGATCTGGTCGGCGAGCACACGGGCGAAGTCGTGCACGGAGGGAGTGTCGGAAGGCGTAGGAAGTCCAGAGGTGAATGTTCAGCGCCCGGCTGAGCGTCGAGCAGGTTGCGGACCGAGCGGTGGGGTGGCCGGCCTTTGTGCCATCGGGCGTGAAGCGTGCCGAGGGGGCGGGGTGTCCACGTGGTGACGGCGCACGGTGATCTCGCCGGAAGGTGCCTCGGCTGAAACGATCAGGTCGCCCGGCTGTAGCTGGTGGACCTGTACGGTCAGCAGCGATGTGGCGGTGGCAGAGGCTTCGGGGGTCCAGCCAAGGGAGTGCAGGGCGGATTCGAGGGTGAGTTCGTGGCCGTGCATCCGGCCACGGATGACCTCTTCGGGGATGCCGGACAGGCGACCCCAGTCGGGCAGACTCATCCGCTTGCCCCACGCACTGTAGGGCTGTCCGGTACCGAGGGTGGACCGGTTCTCGGGTTCCTCGGTGATGGCAATCTGCGGATTCCAGCCCGCCTTGATGCGCTTCCGGATGGTGCTGGTCGAGGCGTTGGCCCGCGGGTCCACTCCCCACTGGTAGACGGGCTTGGTCTCGCCGAAGGCGGTCACGGGCTGACGGAAGTGGTCACCGTCGGGCCCCTTGTTGAGGGCTTCTTCGAGGGATAGGCCCTGGGCGCGGATGCGACCGTAGAGCGTGTGGTACTTGATTCCAGACTGCTCGGCCCAGCCGCGAAGGGTCAACGTCCGCTCGCCGTGCCTGAACTGGAGGGTGGGCTGCTCGTGTTTGGACCGGGTGAGGGCCTCCTCGGGGACCCAGCCCAGGGCGAGCCGTGTCCGAAGTGCTTCCTTCTTCACCTGGCAGCGCGGATCCTCGGCCCACGAGCTGAGCGCCTTGGATTCGCCGAATGCGGTGATGGGACCGCGGGCCTTCTCCCAGTCGTAGCGGCCCATCCGTGTGTCCGGGGTCCGCGCGGCAGCGGCTGCGCCGCCCGCTGCCTTCTCGGGATTCGGTGGCCGGGTCATCGGATACGGGCCGGTTTCGGAGCGCCGCTCGGCCGCAGGGCCGCGGGGCGCGTGGTGGTCAGGGCGGCCGGGTGGGGATAGGCGAAAGAGGCGGAGAGGTCGCGGCGCCCGGCCGGGCTCAGGTGCACGCGCTCGTCCACGAGCCACAGCTGGCAGTCCTCGCGCATGATCAGGTCGCGGCTTTCCAGCGCGCGGATGGTGCTGATGCTGAAGTTGTCGAGCTCGCGGCGGTTCCACGGCCGGCCGTTGCTGATGGCGACTTCCCCACGGGCGACCGCAAGCAGTGTGCTGCTCTGGGTCCGCGACAGGGCGGGCGGCTGATGCGCGGGCAGGTAGCCGTAGTGGCGGCGTTCGGCGACGTACTGTTCGGCGGTCACCACGGCGTCGGAGGCGCCGAGAGCGGTGAGCTGCGAAACGAGGGTGAAGCGCCGTCCGATCTCCTGGCGGGCGTCCTGCTCACTCGGGACGGCCAGGAAGCCGTCGCCCAGCTCCATGGGCAGTCCCGCCTGTGCATGGATGAGGACGTCCTCGGCGTCGATCAGATGGGCGGCCGCGTCATAGGCCAGGTGGGCGAGCTGGCGAATCCGGGCGTAGACGGCGCTGATGACGGGGCTGTGGTACATCGACTCCTTGTTGAGCGTGGTGACGATGTCGAGCGCAGAGTTAGCCAGGTCTTGGGCACGCGCCGCCTGCGCGTTCAGAATGTCGGCGGGCCGGTTCCCGTTCACCGCGTGTCGCAGATGGAGGTCGTGGAAGCGGGTGAAGTCGGCAGCCAGGGCTAGGAGGTGCTCGGCCGGCTCAACGGAGAGGGTCTTCTCGGAGAGGGGTGGCTCCGTAACAGGAGATGGTTAGCGACGGCGGGGGCGGCCGAGCTGGGCGAGGGCGTGAGCGACCTGTGGGTTGATCGCAGCCCCGCGGACCGGGGTGATCAGGCCGCTGTTCTCGTACCGGGTGCTGAGGGGGATGTCGGCGAAGGCGCGCTCCACCGCGATCGGCGTGGCGAGATGGGCGAAGAAGTTGCCGACGAGGTGCTCTGGTGTACGCCGCATGAAGGTGGCCAGCGGATCCTTCTCGAAGTAGACGTGCTCGACTTTCCAGGCATCGTCCGCGTCCGGCGTGTGCTCGATTCGGCAGTACAGGTCGGGCGAGACGAAGGAGCTGCCCTCGGCAGACCAGCCGTTGAGGGCGGCGACCTGGTCCAAGGGCTCGCGTGTGAGCGGGATCTGCTCGGCATGGCGGTCATCGCCGAGGAGCTGGGGCAGGGCCTGGGTGAACGCGGCCACTGCCTCCAGCGGTGCCTGTCGGCTGAACACCGCTTCCCAGTAGGGTTCGTGGTGGACGACCTTGCACCAGCGTCCGAGTGGGTGCAGCGGGACGAAGTCGACCGACACGCTGCCGTCGGGGCTGTTGATGCCGACGTCGCCGTTGCCGGCGTCGTGTTCGACATTCCAGCCGAAGAGGTGGATAAGGGGGCCGATCACGTCGGCGATCCGGTCCCCGGCGCCGGCCATGTACCGCGGGGAGACCATGACCCGCTCGTCCGGCGGGTACGGGCTCATCGGCGAACACCCTGCGCCGCTGCGGCCTTCGGGGCGGTGGACGCCGCCGTTGACAGGGCGGCGCGAGGCCGAGGCTCGGCCAGTGCGCGTTGCCCCTCGCCGGTCACGGTGATCTTCTGGCCCTGGAACAGTGAGGTGCCGGTGTCGGAGCAGACCAGGCCGCGCTTGGCCAGAGCGCGGTAGGTGGCGATGGAGACGCGGGTGCCGTCCTGGGTGGCGACCCGGGTGACGCCCAGCCCCCGCGTCGAACTCTCATACAGTTGTCCGCCGGCGGCCAGCGCGGTGAGGGCGTCGTACTGGGCGGGGCTGAGCGCGGCCCCTGTCGTCTGCTGTACGGCCGGCGGCCTGTGATCTTGAGCGGAGACGTGGTTCTCGGCGATGCCGTGGGCGAGGTAGCGGCAGCCTGTCGCGCACAGGTCGAGCTGATGGACGGCATCGTTTAGGTGCTCGCTCATCTTCGGAAGGGCCTCGGCGTGCCGGGCGGTGCGTACCGCTTCGTTGTCGGCCGGGTGCCCAGCGAACTCCGCCCCTTCGTAAGGGTTGGCGAGGAGCTCGTGGGCCAGGTCCGTGCCGGCGAGCGACGACGAGGACACGACCGAGGCCAGCAGGTCCAGACTGGCGCGGCTGCCGGCGGCGTCGGTGTAGGCGCTGTTGTAGAGCGAGGTCAGGCGCACCAGGGCAGTGGCGGTGAGGTCTTGGGCCTGGAGGAGGAGGGGGCCGATGTGGCGTACTGCTTCCGTGCGAGGCGCGTAGGAAACATCGCGCACGCGTGCCTTGAGGTCTTCGAAGTCACGCGCCAACTTGCGGAGTTGGCGGACTTGTTTGTGAAGGTCGACCGGGGGTGTAGGGATGGGGGCTCCTGGGTTGGTTCAGCGGCTTCGGGCGGTGGCCGGTGCGGGGGACGGAAGGGGGCGGGGCGTCGTTCCGGGAGCGGTCATCGGCCGTGCCGGGGGCAGGCCGATGACCGAGGCGAGGGCGGTGATGCCTGCTGACGTAAGGCGAACGCGATCCAGAGGCGGACCGCCGACGTAGGCGGCGTGCGCCGAGTTCGCGGTTCGCTCGACCAGGCCCTTCGCCTCCAGGGCGCGCAGGGTGCTCATCAGTACCCGCGGCTCGCGGGAACGCGTGAACTCGCGGCCCAGAGAGCTGCTGGCCACGACGTGACCGCGGGCGATCTCGCTCAAGGCGTCGCACTGAACGGAACTCAGTTGTTGGTCGGCGTCCGGGGCTGATGCCCAGCGGCGCCGACGCGTCTCGGTGGCCAGGGTCACCGCGCAGTTGACGGCGGCTTCCGGGGCCAGGGCGGTCAGCTCGCGGGCCGCCCCGGTGCCGAGGTCCGTCGAGGCGGTGGCGAGGAAGGCGAGCTGCTGCAGCCGCATGACCGTCTCGGTCAGCTCCACGCTCTCGTAGCGCCGTTCGCCCTGGATCGCCTTGGCCGCGGACTGGGTGTCGGCTGCCAGGCGCAGCGCCGAGTCGGCGTGGGTATCCCGCCCGGACGGGGCGGCGGTGCGCAGGAGGAGATCGAGCGCGTCGTTGTGCTGGGTGTACTGGTCGGCCAGGCGAAGCAGCCGCTCGACGGGTGTGGGCGGCGGCGGGACGTCGAACAACAGGGCTTCGGCGGGCGGCTCGGTCATGAGAGCCGCCGTACGGGCGGGCAGGGGGCGATGAGTCTCTTCTCCAGTCGAGTGGGACGGGATCGCAGGCGCGGTGACGGTTAAGCGGCCTGGCCGAAGTCGGCCTGCTTCGGCGCAGCCTTGGCGACGGCGCGTTCGGTGATGCCCTTGGAGGTGCGGGCGGAGGCGGCGGAGAGTTTGTCGGCGCCGGGCTCGAGATACCAGGGGCGCAGATCGAGCATGGCCGCGCGCATGCCGGTGGCGAACGCGAGCGCGGTGCCCTTGGGCAGGGCGCGGATGGCGTCGGCTGCCAGGATCCGTTCCTGCCTCATCGAGACGGAGGTGGACTTCCCGGACTCCGAGGTCGAGGTGGATTTCGTCTCGACATCGTGGTCGCCGATCAGGCGGGAGAGCTTGTCCGCGAAGTCCGGGTCATCGATGCCGGAGCCGATGACCTTGATCGTGGAGGCGGACCACATGGCGTCCATGCCCGCGTCGCCCCAGACTTTCTGGCCCTGGCGGTAGGACTGCAGGATCGTGATCGGGATGATGCCGCGCGAGCCGAGATGGGAGTACAAGTCGGGCAAATCGCTGATCTTGCACACGTTTGCGGCCTCGTCGAGGATCGCAAGCATCGGGGGGTCGAGGCGTCCACCAGCACGTTCGGCCTGGGCGGTCGCGGCCCGCATCACGCTGTCCGCACACGCGGCGATCAGCGCACTGGCGCCGCCTCCACCGTCCTTCGAGAGCAGGTAGAGCGTGTCCGTCGAAGTGACGAACGTGCTCGGTTTGAACTCCGGCACGCCCTTCTGTGGGGTCACCCAGGCGGCGATCTGGCTGTTGAGCAGGGCGGCGGCGTACTGCCTGGCCGTCTCAAAAATTCCATCCCTCGTTTCCGGCGGCCCCTCTACTGTTCCCTTGAGCTGCGCGGCGACTGCGGCGAAGCCGTGGTCACGCAGCACGTCCAGCGGGGTCCGGTCGGCGGGAAAGGCCAGCCAGGCCATCACGTCGGTGATCGGCCGGTCGTCGAGTGCGGCGGCCAGAAGCAGCTGCGACAGGATGTTGCTGCCGGCCTTGGACCAGAAGTCGCCCTGCTGGCTGGCGTCGACGCTCGCGGCGAGAAAGTGGCCGGCAAGGCGCCCGGCGCCGTCGAGGGTCTTGGCGTCGGCCAACGGGTTCCACCACATGGCCCGCTCGGCGTGGGCGATCTGCTGTGGGTCCATGGACCAGGTCTGGCCGACGGCGGCCCGAGCATCGAGGGTCGCGGTGTACGCATCGCCGGCGGCCTTGTTGGAGGTGAGTAGGACGGGACCGGGCGCTGCCAGAATGGACGGGATCGCCAGCGATGTGGTCTTCCCGGATCGGGGCGCCATGATCGCGACGGCCACGTCCTCGTAGCCCATCCGCACCTCGTACTTGGTGCCCTGGAGGTTGCCGAGCAGGATGCCGGAGTCGGCCGCGCTGATGTGCTTGGCGTCCTTCAAGCTCGGGCGCAGAGAACGGGCCTTGGCGGTGATGGCCTTGGACATCAGCGGTTCGATGTCCTTGTGCTTGGCCATACCCACGACACGCTTCTTACGTCCGCTTCCGCCGCCCTTGTATCGCTTGTAGAGCATGGCGGCGGTGACGGCGAGGCACAGCAGAAGGGCGCCGGGAACGATGCGCGTGCCGATCAGCAGGGACGCTTCGCCGAGGTGGGGCCACAGCTGATCGGGTTGGAGCAGGGCCTGGACGGGCTGGTAAGGGGCGCCAGGGCCAGCGTCGGTGACCCGGGCGGCGATGGTGCCGCCCAGCCAGGCAAGGTTGGACAGGGGGACCGCGATGGCAAGGGCGACGCCCAGGACGCGGAAGGCTATGTCGTAGCCGTCGGTGGATGAGGGGTTGGGCTGGGGCAAGGGGCTTGTTCCAGGGAAGGGGCAGTGGGGTACGCGGCGAGGTCAGCGGACGCGGCGCGGTGCCTTGGCCGACGGAGGTGCGGGCACCGGTTGGGTGACTGGGGCAGCGCGCCGCTGGGCGAGCATGGTCGTGCGGTCTTCCAGCGCGAGGTCGACGTCCTCGGCGCTCACGGGCCGAATGCTGGTGGCGCCGTGTGTGGTGGCCTGGTGGGGCACGCGGTTCGGGGCGCGCATCAACGGTGTCGTGTCGGCGAGGGCGTGCAGGAGCGCTGAGACCAGGTGGGTCGGGGTGCTGCTGTCCAGGTAGCCGCGCCAGAAAGCGGGCAGATGATGGACGGACGCCTCGACGATCCAGCTGGCCGTGTGGTCCTTGTCGCGGATGCGGTCGACGCGAGCCAGCCCATCCGGGGAGGACATGCCTTCGGTCGAGGTGAACCCGTCGTGGTGACGCGGTGCATACCAACCGGCAGTGCGCAGCGGTGTGTACAGGTCGTCGTTCGGAACCGACGGCGGTGCACTGGGGTCGGTGAGGGTGTCGGTGATCGCAGCGATGATCTCGACTGGAGCCTGTGCGTCGAACACGATGGACCATGGGCGCTGCTGGCCGTCTCCGGTGTGGCGAAGGCTCCACCACGGCTCGCCCGGGGTCGGGGTCGGTTCGAGCCGCAGCTGGGCACGCCAGTCGGGGCTGGTCAGGATGACCCGCGGCATCAGCAGGTCATTGCCGCGGCTCCAGCCGCAGGCACGGTTCAGCGGCACGGTGACCCATGCGGGATCACCGCCACCGGCCAGATAGCGCGGCGCGATGAACGCCTGCTCGACGGTGTCGGTCACGGCACTCATCGCCGTACGGCAGCAGCGGCGGCGGGAGCCGGAGGCGCGGCGACCGCAGTGGGTGCGCCGGCCCTCGACTGTCGTTCGGCCAGCGCGTTGACGGCGAACAGGGCCTGGCCGTGGATCGCCCACTGGTCCAGGTAGGACCAGGCTTCTGCGTAGCTCTCGGCGAGCGGTTCCTCGTACGCCCTCGTGCCGGGCCGCGCGTTATCAGGCAGCGCGGCGCGTTCAGTACGCCAGTCGGCATGGACGGCATACAGGTGCTGGGTCGCCTCGTGCAGCTCCCCTACCTGCCAGGCGTAGCGCCGGGTCCGGTCGGAGGGAGCCAGTAGAGCGAGCTGCTGCTCGGCGACGTGCACGAGTTCGTCGGCGTGGTAGTACACGCGGCCGAAGGCGGCCAGGGTGTCGGCGTCGCGTTGCTGCTGGCGCAGGCCGTACGCGTCCTCGTCGTGGGGCTGGAACGTTTCGGGGTCGGAGTGGCGGGTGGAGTACTGGTCCCAGGAGGCGAGGATCTGCCGGCTGTGCCGCAGGTAGATGGCGCACCGGCTCAGGTAGAGCCGGTGCGCCGGGCTCCCGGGTTCGAGTGAGATGGTCAAGAAGGGCCTTCGGGAGAGCGGTTGTGATCGGGACGTGGTGCGGAGCGGCTCGGGCCGCTCCGCACCGTTCAGCGGCCTCGGGCCGCAGGCTTGGTCGCCTGCCCGCCGGGGGCCGAGGTCGGGTGCGTGGTGAGCGCGGAAGCGCGGCGCGCCTTGCGGGTGGCGGACCGTATGGCCTTCAGTCGCGCGTCGTGGGCGGCGGAAAGCTGATCCCCCTGGGCTCCGCGTTCGACCTGCGTGACCAGGTGGGAGTGCGGGACGTCGTAGTGGCCGCGGGAGACGGGGGCTGGGGCGGCGAGGGCGGTGGCGAAACCGGCGAGCAGGTGGCGAGGAGTGCCGTCGTCGAAGTACGCGTGCCACAGCCGGTTGCCGAGCGCGCTGGGCAGGGCGACTTCGGCAGTCCAGGTGAAGTGGTCGCTGGTCAGCGTCGTCCGCCGCTCCATGGTGGTGATGCCGTCCGGGTGGTGCGCGTGCTCGTTGCCTCGTTCGTCGCGCTGGTACGTCCAGCCGGCCGCTTGTAGCGTCGGCCAGACGTCCGGTTCGACCTCGGGTGTGGTCTGCAGGAGCGCATCGGTGAATCCGGCGATGATCTCGGCGGGGGTGTTGCCGCCGAAGGACGCGTGCCATTGCTTTGACGAGATGTGCCACCAGGAGCTGTACGTCTCCGGCGTGGGTTCCAGGACGAGCGTGTGCTGGTAGTCGGGGCTGGCCAGGACGACGTGGGGGAAGTCGGGGTCGCCGAAGTTCTGCCATCCGCCGGCCCGTAGCGCCTGGGTGACATGGCGCGGGTCGCCGGGACCGGCGAGTTGGCGGGGCGTGGTGTCGCACCAGATACGGGACCAGGGATCGTCGGCCTTGCTGGCGATGTAGGGACGCGTCACGTGGTGGTCGGCGGTCCGGCTGTCTCGAACGCGTAGCCGCGCAGGCGCTGCACGTCCCAGTGCAGGACATGCCAGTCCGTTGCCTCTTGGGCGGCTTCCCGGAGTCCGGTGATGATCAGGCGGATCTCGTCGGTGTCGGCGCTGGTTTGCTGGTCGACGAGGCGGGCGGCGCTGCGCAGGACATCGCCGAGCAGGATGGGCACGCCCGTGTCCTCGTCGAGAAGTCCGGCGAGAAGCGGCAGTACGTCGGATACGGGTGGACGGGTACGCAGGTAGTCCTTGGTCTGGGCCAGGGTGGCGGTCGCCTGCGCGACCTGGTCGGCGCTGGGCACAGAGGGGTTGGGCATCAACGTCCTTCGTGGAGGGGCAAGATGAGGGAGTGCGGGCGCCTGGTCAGCGGTTTTTCTTGTGGCGGGGCTGGCCGCGTGGCGGGGATGGGGGCGGCGTTGCCAGCGACGGGTCCGAAGGGCCGGGACGCTGAACGGATTCGAGGTACTGCAATTGCTGGCGACGGTGCTGTTCTGGGGTGACGACGCTCCGATGGGAGTCGAGGTATCCGAAGGTGAGGGTCAGGGTCTGGCCCTCGTCGGGCATCAGCGGGCCCGGCTCGGTGAGCGCAGTGAACCCTCATCCAGCCAGCGGACGGTGTTGACGCGATGCAGGGTGGGGCCCGTTGACGCGGGAGTGGAAGCGTTCGTGGCTCACCGCATCCGCCCGGCCTTTGCGTACGGGCGTGCTCCCGGGCCTTGAGGGCGCGCCTTGTTGGCGGCGAAGGCGTTGCTGGCCCAGGTGCTGGCGCGGGCCGCGGTGATGCGGGCCTGCTGCCAGGCGCTGAGCTGTGAGGGCAGCACCGACACGGAGGTGGTGCGGATCCTCTGGGAGGGCGGGACGTGGCCGAGAGGTCGCATCAGGGGCTGTGGATCGGCGAGCGCGGTGCTGAACGCCTGCACGAGGTGCATCGGCGTGGTCGGAGTGAACACGGCCTCCCACACCCGGCCGTGTTCATTGCGGGCGCCGGCCCACCAGTGCGCTTGGCCGGGGGCGGACTGGTGGAAGCGGACGAACGCGTCTCCGTCCGGGCTGCGTGCGGTGAAGTGCTGTCCCCGCTCGGTCTCCCAGTCCTGTTCCTGCAGAGGTTCCCACACGTTTGGGGCGTGTGCGGATCGCGGGCGAGTGAGCGCGTCGGTGATGCCGGCCACGATCTCGACGGGGACCTGGCGGCCGAGGGTGGCGTGCCATGCCTCCTGCTTCTTAGTCTGCTTCCCGCTGATGGTCCAGCCGCCGGGCTGCGTGAATGGGTCGTATCCGATGCGCACGGACTTGTCGGGGCTGTCGAAGACGACAGGTCCGCCGGTCTTGGACTTGTCCTTCCACCCGGAGGCGCGCAAGAACTCGGTGACGTGGCGCATGTCGCCGCCGCCTGCGAGGTGGCGGGGCTCGACGAGGTAGTACTGCTGGGCCTGCTGACTGGTGGGGCCCCAGCCGGCCCACTGCTGGTTCTTCTTCACCGGCGCCGCCTGATGACCATCGCGGACTCAACCGGCGCAGCGATCGGCCTGCTGGAGGGGGCGGTGGGCTTGGCTACCTGCTTGATCGTGCCGGTGTGCTCGGCGAGGTCTCCGCCCACGCTGTCGAGTTCGTTGGCGGCGCGGCCGAGGGCCAGCCAGACTTCGGGGGGCAGGAGGCCATGCTCGGAGTGGACCTTCGCGAAACGCGATCCGGTTTCGACGAGTTGGGTGACCTCGCCGAGGATGCCGGTGTCGTAGTCGAGGACGCCGGCGAGGATCCGGGCCGCCTCGTGCGGCGGCGCCAGGGCGAGGAGGCGACGGAGCCGGCCGAGTTGCCCGGCGATGGCTTCAGCCAGTTGTACGGAGGGGAGGTTCGAGTCGGTCATGGGCCTCCTGAACAGGACGGTTCGGGGTGTTAGTCGTGGTGGCGGAGGCGGTAGCTGTCGACGAGGAGGATGGCGTCGCGGCGGCGGGCTTCGTCGAGTGCTGCCTGGGAGCGTCCGTCGGCCAGTGGGATGGCGCGTTCGCGGCTACCGACGGTCACGGCGCGCAAGTATCGGCGGAACAGGGCTGTGGCCAGGCGGGGTTTGCGGCTGGTGCTGATGGGTGGTGGTGTGCGGCCGGGTTCGTCGGTGACGGGGGCTCCTGGTGAGGGTGGGTGGCGGCCCGGTGGTACGGGGCCGGCGCGGTCGGGTGGCCGGCGGGTACGGCGCGCGCAAGCAGAGCGCGGTGTGGGTGCTGGCGCGCTCCTGGTGCTGGTCGTCTCACCGGCGGCGGGTGCTTGGCTGACGGTCGGTGATCCGGACTGCGGCCACGGTCGGCGGCGGGGCCGGGACGCTCTGGTTGCGTATCGCCATGACGGCCTCGGTATAGGCGGCGGAGTCCCAGACGTCATCGGTGATGTGGACCATGTATCCGGCCTTGTGTAGCCAGGGCACCGCATGGGTGGCGAGCTGCTTCTTCGCGGCCTCGTCGAGGTGGCCGGGCGCTTCGTGCCAGATGTAGTCGGGCCCGGCGGTGGCCAGGGTCTGGCGTTCGAAGCCGAGGCGGTCGAGCAGGGCCAAGAGCTGTTCGGGCGCGCCGGTTGGGGTGTCGGCGTGGACGGTGCCGGTCAGGGCCTTGAGGTAAATCGTGACGTCGGTGCCTTCGTCGTCGGCACGGCTTCCCACGTGAAGGTGGCTCCTACGAGTCGGGGCTACCGCCGTCGCGCAGACGGAGCGGCCGAGGGGGCTGGAGGCGGGAGGCTCTTTCCGGGAGCGGCGGTTGGCGGGTGTGCCGGGCGGCCTGGTTGCGGATCTGCGTGATCTGCTGGGCGTGGTTGGACAGGCTGCTGGTGGTCTTCATCAGCTGGTCCGCCGGTCCTTCATCCAGCCCGGCTTGGCGTCGGTGCTCGCCCCACGTCACCCACGTGGTGATCAAGGACTGCACCAGATGCGGGAGCAGCCCCTCCTCCGGGGCGGAGATCTCGGTCAGGACCGCGGCGAAGTCCTGCTCGGTCTCGGCGGCACGTGGCACGCGGCGCGTCATCGGCCTCGGTGCCGAGAGACGGCCGTCGGGGTCGGCGGCGCGACCGAGGCGGTGCCCAGCGCCGACCGGGCCTGCGGGTGACGCAGTACGACGCCGATGCCCAGTTCGTCCAGGCGGGCTCCGGCGGCTCGTGCGGAGGCGGCCTGATGGGCGGTGTCATCACCGGACAGTACGAGGACGCCGCGGGTCGGGTCGAAAGTGAAGCCGCTGTCGGTCAGGGCCCGAGCGATGTCGGGGCGGTCGGGCTTGTCGACGACGAGGGAGCCGTCAGACCAGGTCATGACGATGCGCTGTGGGGCGGACTGCGGCAGCGCAAGCCGGTCGGCGTTGCCGCGCGCCTGGGCGAGCGCTACGTAGTATCTGGGCAGCAGGTCGAAGGTGACGTCCTCGGCGGCGCTGAACGGATCGGCGTCGACCGCGAGGCCGTCGGGCTCGCGTACGCCGCGGAACGCCTCGTCCGGTGCGTCGTCGGGGGCCATGGCGGCAATGAGGTATCCCTCGCCGTGGCCCGGCTGCTCGGCGACGAAGAGGCGGGTGCCGTCATGGCGACGCAGCACGGCGCAGTGGTCCACGGTGTGGTTGGCCAGGGCGTCGGCGACGTCATCCATGTCCCACACGCGGTCGGTGAGGACGTTGAGGCCGCCACGGTCCGGGTGGTACGTGCTGGTCCAGTCGCCGGGCAGTTCGCCGGCGAGGACGGCAGCGAACGAGCCGAGGCCGGTGTCGGGGGTGGGGTCGTGCATGGTCTCCTCAGACAAGGAAGGGGGAGCGGGGTCAGTGCCGGGGACGTGCCGCGGGGGCGGGTGCTCCAGGCGGTGCGACGGGGCTGGTGGCCAGGCGCGGCGGAGGCGGGCAGGCGCAGACGGCGGATGCTTCGCGTTCGTCCGGTCCGACCTCGGTGGCGCAGGCGCGGCGCTGGGGATGGTCCTAGTGGCGGTCGGCGAGGTCGTTGCGCATGGGCGTGAGGTCGGACCAGAGGACGCCGAGCTGGTGCTCGACGAGGTACTGCAGCCGCTTGGCGGTGTGCGGATCCAGGGCCTGGCCGAGATCGGAGTAGAACGCGGCAGCCGCGGTGAGGACCTCGCCGAGGGCGATGAGCACGCCGTCGTGGGAGGCCGTCAGCTCGGTCAGTACGTCGGCGACCTCGTCGCTGGTGGTGGCTTCGCGGATCTGCTCGGCGAGGTGCGCGACCTGTGATCCAAGCGGCAGGTAGTGAGGCTCGCGCGTCTCGTGTCGAAGGCTTCGTCGGCCTCGACGTGGTATCTGACGGCGCGGAGCCGGGCGACGGCGCGGATGGCGAGGCGTTTCTCCTCAGCCTCGTCGAGGGCGACAGGTAGACGGTGATAGGTCTCGTGGAGGCGGACGACGGGGACGAAGTTGCTGCGTTGCAGAATGCTGTGGGCTTCGGGATCGCCGCCGCGGGCGAGGACTTCCCCGGAGTGCTCGTCGCGCCCCAGGGTCAGGCAACGATCGGCAAGGGCCAAGTCGGGGTTCTCTCTGACGGGTCAGCGGGCAAGACGGGCGCCGGGCGGGACGGGGGCTGCCGCTGCCCGGTACGGCGCGGGTGTCGGTCGCGCCGGGACCGCTGGAGCGGTGGGCAGGGCGGCGACTGTGGCGTCGAGATCCTGCTGAATGCCGTGCAGGCGGCGTGCAATCAACTCCAACTGATGTGCGCTGCCTTGGGCATGAGCGTGTGAGAGACGGCCGAGGCGATGAGCCGCGTGCTCGACGAGACCGCGGACGGTGGACAGCGGCCCGGTGTTCTCGTCGGCGAGTTGCCTCAGCAGCCCGGCGAGTTGCGTGGCGGCGCCAGCAACGTCGGCCTGCGGGGTGGCGCGCCGGGCGAACCGAGCGGCCGAATCCGGGTCAGGACCTCCGGTCCGAGGCGAGATGAGGTCCAGTTCGGTCTCGATGCGTCGGCTCTCGGCGGCCAGGAGCGCGAGAAGCCAAGGTGGCTGCGCCGTCCATGTGTCGTCCGGCCGGATGAGGTTGGCGAGTAGATCGAGACGGCCGGGCCGTGCCTGAACGGCGATCCAGCGGCAGCCATTATTGTCGCCGGGGCGCTGGATGCCGGCCGTGCGGGCGGTCCGGTGGGCGATCTCGGACCACTCGGGTCCGGTGAGGTCGCGGTCGTCGCGGGCCAGGCGCACGTCCGCGTGCCAGATGGCGCGGCGGTCACCGTGCGAGCTGGCAGCGAAGGGGTGCTCCCAGGTGGGGGCGTCCAGGTGCTCGGCCCACTCGACGGACATCCAGTGATCGTCTAGGGGTGTGTAGTCGTCCAGCCCCAGCCAGTGGGCGACCACTGTTTCGTCGGACAGGATCTGGCCGCTGGAGGGGCGGCCGAGGGCCTCGGTGAGCGGCGCGTGGGAGCTGAGGTCGCGCGGGTTGATACGGATGATCATGGAGAGGGGTCCGGGAGGTTGCGGTTGAGGAGGGGCAGGTCGTGGGCGGCGGTGATCAGGGAGCGTTCACGCGCCAGGTCGGCGTGGACGGCCAGCTCGCCCGGGGGTAGGAGTTCCAGCGCGCGGCCGATCGCCGTGTACGCCTGGCGGTAGTGGCCGTGGGCGCGATGCGCCGATGCCTTGCGGAACTGCGCGACAGCATCGTTGCTGCCGTGCTCCGGCAGCCGGTCCACGAGGGCGAGCAGCAAGGCTGCCCGGTCGGGCAGCAGGCCGCCGAGCCATACCCCGTGCAGCAGGACGTGCAGCGTCTTGGGGTGATCCGAGGCTGTGGAGAGAACCCGCTCCATCACCGCCAGCCCGTCGGATCGGGACTGTCCCAGGCGGGCGAAGGCGTACAGCGCCCAGCTGTAGGGGTCCGCGTTCAGTACGCTCAACGGCACCTGATTCAACAGGGTTTCGATGGAGCGGCACCGGAAGTCATAGCGAAGACCTGTCAGGTAGAGGTGCCGATACGTCTGCTGGACGACCGGGTCGGGCCCCTCGTCGGTGACGTATTCGGCAGTGAGCAGCACGAGCGGACTGTTCCCGGCGGCGCGGGCCTGCCATGCGATATCGGCGCAGATGTCGGCCGACTCCTGCCAGGTCGAATCCAGTTCACGCAGCGCCTCGGCGAGGCGTGCCAGCCACTGAGAGCCGGAGATCGTTTCGATGGCGATCGACGCCGCGCGTGCCAGAGCGGCGGCGCGCTCCGGGCTCGGCAGGGCGTGCGTCACTTCCCGCCCCGGGCATCGGCGACGTGCACCACCTGGTTGAGGTGGGTGACCGAGTACCAGCCGCAGTCGATGTCCTCGTCGGCGCCGGACAGGCGCGCCACCAGGTAGGTGCGTAGGGCTTGCTGGTAGATGAGGCAGTCGAGGCATCGACTGGAGAGGTGTACGAGGTAGCGGGGGTGCGCGGTGATGTAGGTGCGCTCGCCGCCGGCCGGGTCGAACAGGCGCCAGCCGTCCTCGTCGGTCGGGGTGTGCCAGGAGGGGGTGACGACCTTGTAGGCGTCGCCCCACAGTTCGCTTCCGGCGACGCCCTTGAGGATCACTACCTGGTCGCCGGGCCGGAAGTGAGCGTGGGTGATGTCGCGTTCGGGGGTGACGATGTCACCCAGGGCATGCGGGTGGCGGGAGACGGGCACAGCAGGAGGTTCCTTCCACGAGGTGCGCGGGGAGGCGGTGGGAGGAACAAGGATCCGGACGATCCCCGGTTTCGGTAACCGGGGATCGTCGGGTATATGACCCCGCGTTCTACCGGAACGGGTTCTCGGTACCGATGTCGTCGGACGTTGCGGCGTCCAGGAGTTCGGGCAGGTCAGAGCCCTCGGCGTCGCGCTGGTCTATCCACCATCCCGCCCGCGTGACGGTGCGGATTGTGTCTTCCAGGACGGCCCAGTCGGCCTCGTCCCAGGTCCCCTCGTTCACCAGCGCGCCGTACGCGGTGGTGACGAGCTGGTGGCGGGAGCGCTCGCCCCATTCGAGGGCCCGCTCGGGTCCTTCGAGCGGCGGCATGTCGAACTGCTCGGCCCACTCCGTTGCAGCCTGCTGCTCCTTGGCACGCTTGGCGGCGAGCCATGCCTGCTTGGACTCCGTGTCGGAGTCGCGTGCGGTCTTCCAGCAGGCGGTGCAGTCGCGGCCTTCGAGCCAGCGTGCGAATCCGGCGCGCCGGTCGGCCGGACGGTTGGACAGGTCGTGCGTCACTTCATGTCCACAGCTGTGGGCAATTTTCCAGCTCGTGGGGACCCCCGGGGAATTCCGTTTGATGGGCGTTGCGTTCGAGGTCGAGCTGCTGGTCTGGGGCTTCAAATCGAGTGCCCTTCGGTGGCGGTTGGGGTGGTGGCCTGCGTCGTTGCGGAGGGTGGTGCATCAGATGCACGATTCGTGCGGCGGACGGAGGTGGTCTGGAGTGCTTGGCAGTGGTCTCGGGGACGCTTCCGCGCCTCAGCGTGTCCTGCGGATGGCGTCTGTGGCCGCCGTGGCGATGGCGACGGGAGCGCTGGAGGGCTGGGGCAGGTGCAGCAAGGTGGTCCCCGGCAAGTGGCTGGACTTCGCGGTGAGGATGAGCTGGAGCACGGCGCAGCCGGCGGTCGTGAGCTGCTTGACGCGGGTGACGGCTTGAGCGGTTTCGTCGCTGCGGTACCGGGCGTCGGTGACGATCACGAGGAGGCGGCCGGCGCCGGGGCGGCTGAGTTCGAGGCCGTGGTCGAGTGCGTCGATGGCGGCGCCGAGGTTGTGGTGGCCGCCGGTGGCATCGAACTCCGTCACGCGCTCTGGTGCTCGGTGGGTGGGTCGGGTCAGTGCGGTCAGGTGCCTGTCGTAGGCGATGGTGGCGGTAAGGGAGTCGGGGCCGGTCAGGGCTGCTGCGCGTGCCACGATCCAGGCAGCGGACGCGACGGGTGCGCAGGCGGCACGCATGGAGCCGGAGACGTCGACGGCGATACCCACGCGCAGCGGTGGGGTGGGGGAGTTTCGGCGGCGGGTGTGGGTGAACGGTTCCGCGGTGGGGACCGATCCGGCCGCGCGCTGAGCGTCGCGGGCGAGGGCCGCGCGCATGTTGAGGCGGCCGGGCGGGGTGGGGCTGGTGGTCCGCTCCTCGGTCCGCTCGCGGTAGGCGGCGGCGCGCAGGGCGCGGCTCAGGCGCGCGGCGGCCTGTTGCTCGGCGGCTGTGGGCCTGCGGGTGCCGGTGACCGGGTTGCTGTTGGGCGCCGGTGTGCCGTCGGGGGTGACGGTGGTGCGACGGGTGTTGAAGACCGACTTGGCGGTGGCGGCGGCTTTGCGTCGCTGGCCGGCCCGCTGGGCGCGGTCCTGGGCCTGTGCCTTGGACTTCGTGGCCATGGCGTTGGTCGCTGCGGCCTGGGCCGCGAGGTCGGCGGCGTCGGTGGCTGCCGTGCTGTCCATGACGACCCCCACGGCGCCGGACAGTAGATCGGCGAGGTTCTCCGGCACGGGCAGGGCGGGGACCGCGGTGTCCAGAGCGTCGCACCACTTTTGAGCGTGCGCGAGCATGGTCGTGGCGTCGTGGTCGGCGCACTGGTGGGATGCGGTCCAGATGCGGGTGAGTGTGGCCAGCAGGTCTGCGCCCAGCACTCTTTCGCACAGATCGGCGACGGCCCGGGTCTCGTCGGCGTCCAGGATGCCGACGTCGCGGCGGCCGAGGATCAGGGCCGCCACGCCGGCGGCGTGCTCGATGCCCTGGAGGGTGGGGTGGGCGATGTCGGGCATGACCAGGGTTCGGGCGCTGGTGCGCAGGTACGTGCGGTCCGTGGGCCGCGTGATCAGGTGGGCGCCTTCGACGCGGCTCTCCTCCAGCAGGAGCGCGGCTTCGACGACACGGGGGTCCGCTCCGGCAGGCTGTGTCCAGACGGAGTGGGCCGCGTGGGCGGCCTCGTGGACGAAAACGCCCCAGGCGGCGGGATACCGCTCCTCGTCGCCCACGATCCGCGGATGGATCTCGTGTGGCTGGAGCGGGGCGAACAGGGCGGCGTCGAACTCGACCTCGCCCAGCGTGGGGAAGTAGACGGCCGGTGCGCCGCTGCGCGTGCCGGGGCGGCAGGTGACGAGGAGGTCCTGGCGGCCGGAGAGGGCGACCAGCCGGTCGCCGAGTTCGGCTCCCACGCGCAGCCACGCGGCCGGGGAGGAACGGGGTTGCGCGGGCGGGGCGCCGTCGTCGTCCCAGCGCGCGAGGTCGGCGTCGTCGTCCCGGGTGGTGGCGGGGGACTGGACGTGGTGGTGGGCGCTCATCGCGGGCGGCTCCGGTGTGCGGAGCCGGTTCTCGGAGGCTGCCGGGCGGCTGAGGCGGGGAGCTGCTTGCCGAGGGTGAGGGGCGCGATCTTCTTGACGCCGACAGCCTTGATGACGGCGTCGGCGACGGCGTCCCGATCCTCCACAGGAGCGATGCCGACGAGGTTCGCGAGCGCGGCATTGGTGCCGAGGACGGCCTCGGTCTTCTGGTAGCTGAGCAGCTCCCGCAGTTGGGGGGCCCAGCCCAGCTCGCCGAGTTCGACTTGGTGGGAGAGGTTCCGGGCGACCCGGACCACCCGGGCATCGATCCTCAGCGCCTGGGCGAGGTCATAGTCCGTGCCGATCTGGATCTGCACGCTGAACCGGGACGACAGCGCCTCCGTCAACACCGCCCCGTGGACGCCGGGATTGTGGCCCGCCACCACGTAGAAGCCCGGCTCGGCCTTGATGGTCTCGCCCTTGTGGGCCTTGACCTGGATCTGCCTGCGCCCGTCCATCGCGGGATACAGCGCCGCCAGGACCTTCGGTGAGATCAGGGTGGCATCGTCGATCAGCAGGGCGCGGCCCTCGGTCATCGCGGTGACCAGCGGACCGTACTGGAAGACGTATCCTCCGCTGTCGGCCTGTGTGTACTCGCCGATCAAGTCGCCCACCGTGGTGTCGCCGTCCCCGGCGACGGTGAGCAGGTTCGGGAACGCCGCCTCGACCAGACTCGTCTTGCCGGTGCCCGGAGGGCCGTAGAGCAGCACCGGCACGTCGGCGTCGCGCAGGCGATTCAGAGCTTCGACGTCGGGCAGGTCGGCCAGCTCGCGGGGGTGGTAGAGCTGGCCCCCCGCGCGGCGGATCGGGCCGGTCTGCCTGGGCGTGGTTGCGGCGGTAATGGTCGTGCGGGCAGTGGCTGCCTGGGCGCGGGGAGAGTGGGTGCCCGGTGGGCTGATCACAGCGGTCTGCGCGGCTGCGGCGGTTTTCGCGTTCGCGCGGAACTCCGGTTGCCCGGTTCGGCCTTGTCTGGTTCCGCCTTGGTCGGCCTCGCCGCGTCGTACCAGGGTGAGGGCGGCGTTGCGGACGGCGCCGTGGGAGTGGCCCAGCTGCCTGGCCATGTCCCCGATGGTGAGCGTGTCTACCGGCCGGTCTGCCAGCAGTCGGGCCACCTTGGCGCGTAGTTCGCCGCCCTTGGTGCGCGCTGGACTGGTGGGCGGTCCGGGTGTGGTCAAAACGAGGGTCCTTGCTGGAGAGGTTGGCCGCTCTCGGAGCGGATCACGGACTGTGCCGACATCGGCGACCGGGCCAACCGGGGCGTACCGTCGGCGTTCACCGGCCGACCGAGGGCTTGGTCCAGGTGCAGGGGGTGGCCGGCGACGAGCAGCTCGCTGGCTGCCGAGCAGGCCCGGTCCACTCCGTACCGGGTTCTGTCGCTCGGCAGGCGCAGCCTGGCGTCTCTTCGAAGCCGTCCTGGAGCAGGATCCGCCGGGCGGCGGCGTTGTAGCCGGTGGTGGTGATCTCGCCGGTGATGGTGTGCCGGATCGGCATGAACGGCTCTGCTGCTTCGGTCAAGGCGGATCTCCAATCGGTGGTGGCGGGAAAGAGGTGGGTGTTGGGTGAAGGCGAGGCGGGCCCGGAGCTACCTGACTCGCCTTTCCGCACGTTCTGATAGCCGGGTGTACCAACAACAGCCATGTGCTTGGTGATCTGCTTGCGGTGAAGGGCAGTTCAGGGGGGAAGGTAGGGTCTGGCCGGGGCGCGAAGTCGTCCCGCGAGGGTCAGCGATGCGCGGCGTGGGCCGGGGCGTGGCGGTGCCGTCCACGGGGACGCGTGGTGCCCGGAGTGGCGAGGCGGTGGCGGGCGCCGAGCACTACTCCCAGGCAGGCGACGGCTCCAGCGGTCGGGAGCGCTGCAGCGGCCGGGCCGGTGGACAGGACGCCCGCGAGGGCGGTGCCTGCGGCCTGCCCGGTGCCGACCGCGGCGATGAGCCAGGCGTACGCCTCGGTGCGGGTGCCGGCGGGGGCGAGCGCGTCCACGGTCAGGAAGGCGCTGGTGATCAGCGTGGTGAGGAAGAGGCCCGGCAGTGCCGTGAACGCGGTCGCGGCGAGCGGGCCGGGGTCCAAGGCGAGCGGCACCCAGGCGGCGGCGAACAGTATTGCCGCAGTGACGAGTTGACTGCTCAGACGGCCCGGCCAGTGGCGTCGGCCGTACAGGATGCCGCCGACAAGGCTGCCGATGGACAGCGCGGCGGGATCAGTCCGGACAGCAGTGCCGTGCCGGTCGGCCATCGCCACCGCCCACACGTTCATCGATCCCAAGGCGAAGCCGACACCGCCGACGGCGAGGAACAGCAACCGCAGCCCGCCGTGCTGCAGGGGCCCGAGGAATCCGCCGGCACGTGCCAGGGCAGGACGCCACGCCCTGGACGGCGCGGTACTGAGCACCGCGGCTGCCCCGAGCAGTCCCAGCACCGCGGTGACCGTCATGGCCACGCCGGGGCCATGCACGGCGGACAGCAGGGCGACCAGCGGCGGCCCGGCGACCTAGATCAGCCCTTGGGCTCCCGTGTCGAGTGCGAGGGCGGCGCGCCGCCGCTCGGGATCCGTCAGCACGGTGCCCCACAGCGCGCGCAGGTTCGCCTCCAGCGGGGGCGTGCTCAGACCCGCGAGGACCACGAGGCCGGTCGCGAGCGCCGGCTGGAGGACAGCGTCGATGTACGGCGGCAGCAGGAGACAGACCGTGGTAATCAGGACGGCGGCGGCCGTGACCCGGGTCTGCCCGCGTCGGTCGACCATCCGTCCCAGGGCGGGCTGTCCGATGGCGCTGGCCAGCCCGTACAGCGCGCACAGCAGCCCGCCGACCGCGAGGGATCCGCCCTGCTCGGCGATCAGGAGGAGGATCGCGACGGGGACCATGCCGTTGGGCAGCCGCCCGGCCAGGGTGCCCACCAGCAGCCGGGCAATATGGCGTTCGGCGAGCAGCGGCCGGGAGGCGGAGCGGGCCGGCGGACGGCTGGTACGGGAATTCAACGCGGGTGCTTTCCGTGATCGGTCTGGACAGGGCGGCGCCAACGGAAGGTCAGCGGGCCCATCCGGGAGCAGCGACTGCTGTCGGCGGCTTGGGCGGCGTGGCAGTGGCGATGGCTGGGCGGGCGGTCTTCTCGGCCGGGCCGACGATGGTGGCCCGGACCACGTCGACCAGGTCTTCGTCGGACTCAAGCCACAGCGCCATCGCTTCACCCATGCCGCCTGGCTCCCCTCCGTCTCGGGCGCCGGCGTCGGCCTGAACCCCGGAAGGGAGGATTTCGAGGCGGACGAGGGCAGCCGTCTCCGGTACGGCCAGGGGCTTGCCGTCGGCCCAACGAGTGCCCTCGATCAGGTAGGGCACGTGGGTGAGGAATCGGTCCAGCGCGGCTTCCAGGTCCACGGTGGGCACGGTCCCCGGCTCGGCGTCTCGCACCCAGCGCAGGTCCTCCTGCACCTCGTGAAGCCGCGCCAGGAGCACCAGTTGCTCGAATTCCGGCAGGAGGCGTGAGCACACGTCGGCAGCGGCCCCATGGGCGGTGGTGGCAACGACGGTGCGCGGCGCGCCGGTTCCGACTACGTCGACGTGGTCCGGGGAGGGCAGCAGGGTGCCGACCAAGTAGCTGCCGTCCCAAGGGTGTTCGGCCAGGAGGAGTTCGGTGCCGCCGCCGTCGCGGAGGATCGCCGCACAGGAGGTGCGGTACTTCGGCAGCGCGGACAGCACTGGGCTGGCCTCCCACACCCAGTCCAGCAGGCGGCTAGGTATGGATCCGTTCGGGTAGTGTTCCACGTCCACCTCCCACGTGCCGGGCAGGCCCTCGGAGACGACGTGTGCGATGTCGCCGAGATAGCGGCGGTCACTGGTGATGACCTTGGCGTGGCAGCCGCGGGCCGTCTCGTGGAGCTGGGTGAGCGCCGCACGTGCTTGGGCGTGGTCGCCTAGGGGCAGTCGATGGGCCTCGTCCTGGTGCCGGGTGAACCCGGCCAGTTCCAGGGCGGTGGTGGCCCACCGGTGCCTCTCGCCGCTGGGGAGCGCGACGATGGTGTTGCCTGAGGCAAGGTGGAGGGTGATGGCGGCGGAGGAAGTCAGGACGGCGGGCTTTCGTGTCGGGGGCGTCGGATCAGCGGCGCTGCCGCCGCAAGGTGCCCCGGGGTGCGGACTGCGCGGTCATGGCGGCCTTCCTACGGCGCTGCGCCGATGGTGCGCTCGCCGAGGGCGGGGCGGTGCGCAGGTCCTGGTCGAGGTCGACGCTGTAGCGGGCGGCGGTGAGCATCTCGGCTGCCCAACTGGCGTGCTCGTTCTCCCAGGTGCGGCCCAGGTCGAAGGGCAACCGGATCCACACGCCCCCCAGCGTGGGGTAGGTGTCGAATCCGGCGCGGGTCAGGACGCTCGCGGCGGAGGCGTCGACCGCACCTTCGACTTCGACTTGGCCGCCCCGGCCGCGGATGATGCGGATCGGTTCGCCGTTCATCGGCCTCGCCCCTTCCCGGCCGACTGGGCCCGGCTGTTGACGGGGACGAAGGCGGGTTGCGGCGCAGCCCCGGGGATCGTGGTGGTCGGGGCGGTGAGCCGCTGCGAGGATCGTGTGGCTGCGGCCTGCGCGATGCGGTTGCGGCGCTCCATCAGCCCGTTGCGTACAGCGGGCTGCGGTGGACTGGCACTGCGGCCCGGGTCGAGGGAGTAGTCGGCCTGGACCTCGTATCCGTGCCGGCGAAGGTCGTGCACGGCCTGGCGGGTGCGGCGGACACCGTCCTTCTCCGGGTGGGTGAGCCGATACAGACCTGGGGTGTCGGGGACGGGCTCGAACTGTTCGCGGACCAGGAACCAGTCGGCGAGGTGCGCGGGGATGTTCGCGGTGGCGGCGGCCACGAAGCCGTGGTCGGGATGGGCGCCGAAGCGGAAGTGGTCAGACAGAGGCGAATCCTTTCTGTGAGCGGTCAGCGGTGCGCTGCCGCGGAGCGCAGGGCAGCCAGCGGCGCGGGGCGGGCGGTAAGAAGTCGCGGGGAGGGCGCGGACAGTGAGGCAGGCCCACCCGGTACGGCGGCTCGGGCCTGGCGCTCGAACGCTTCGCTGTCGGCGAGCCACGTCTCGATCGCAGGCAGGACAGTGAGGCCGAGCTGCCCGCGGACCTGGCTCCATTCGTGGGCCGGCAGCGTGCTGGGAATCGAGTACAACTCGTGACGCAAGTCGTTCCATTCGTCCCAGGCGTCCTGACTGAATGCGAGCGCCTCGCGCAGGCGGGTCAGGGCCGCGGCGTCTTCGGGCCAGGGGGTGGCGGTGGGACGGCAGCGGCTGAGCAGGAGCGGTGCGTGTTCATGGACGGCGCGGTAAGAGAGCCAGGCGTGGTCGGCGAAGTCCCGTTCCATTCCCGCGATCAGGCGGGAGTCGCGGAGCGGGACGCCGTCGCTGTACCGGCCGGATCCCTTGATCACCTGAAGGGTCTGGTGTTCTTCCCGGATGTGCTCCAGTGCACGCAGGACGTTGTTCAGGTCCTGGTGGTGCAGGGCACGCCGGTAGGCGGGCAGGAACGTGTCCGCGACGGCGCGGGCGGCGAGAGCGGGATCGGCGGGCAGCACGATGCTGTGCGGCGTGGTCGGGTCATCGTGCGGGTCCTCTTGCTCCCGGTCGGTGAGCGCGCCCAGAAGGTAGCCGCTGCTGTGGCCGGGGCGCTCGATCAGCAGCAGCTCGGTGCCCGAGCCGTTCTTCAGGACGGACGCGAACGGTATGCGGTGGTCTTCGAGGGCCCGGTACATCTCGCCGGCCTCCCACAGCATGGGCCAGAGGTCTTCCTGCCACAGCGGGTGGCTGTAGATGTGCAATTCGGCGCTCCATGTGCCGGGCAGTTGTGCGGCGATCTCCGTGCCGATGTCGCCGAGGTAGGGCCGGGTGCTGGTGGTGATGGTGGCGCCATGTGCGTGGGCCTGGTGCACCAGAGCGCGGGCGGTGCGTCGAGCTGCCTGCGGATCGGTCAGCGGGGCGGTGAACGCACCGTTGGGCAGGCGCGCGAATCCGGCTTCTTCCAGGGCCCGTTTGGCCTGCTGGTACTTCTCGCCGTGTGCGATGGCGACCAGGCCCAGGTGGCGGCTGGTGGTGAGGGCGATCTCGGCGGTGGGGTTGGGCATCAAGGTCCTGGTCGGTCGAGTCCGCAGGAGCGTGTTCCTTCGGAGGAACAGGACTCAGCGGGTCTTCGGGGTGCGCTTGGGCTCGGGGCTGCGGGGCAGTCCGCCGTGGGGAGGCTGCGCCGTGGGACGGCGAGGTGGCGATGAGATGCGTTCGATGGTCACCAGCGGGACGACCGCGGCGGGGAACGGGAAGGACGTGGAGCGCAGAGTGGGCCGGGGATCGAGCGTTTCGGCGGCGACCGCGTGCAGGAGCAAGGGCGGCGTCTTGTCCGTGAACGAGATGTCCCACAGGTGACCGAGGTCTTCTGGGGAGGCGGCCAGGTGCCAGGTGACGGATGCGTCTCCGTGGATGGGCGGAGCCGGGGAGTCCACGGGGCGGCTGACCACGGCAGCGTGTCCGTCGTGCGAGATGAACCCGGAGAGTCCGAAGTCGTCGAAGTGGGTCCAGGAGTCGGCGTCGACGTAGAGCTCCAGCAGGCCGGGCTCGGTGCCGATCCCGTAGACGACGTGATCCGGATCGGTGGCCAATTCGCCGGCCAGGGTGCCGAGGAGCGTGGCGACGCATTCGATCGGCACGTTGCCCGCGATATCCGCACGCCAGCGTTCAGCCGCTTCTTCGTCAGTACGGGCCGAGATCACCATGTGAGGGCCTCGGCCCACGGCTGTTTGGTCGTGGCGGATCGTGATGCGCCGGCAGGGGCTGGTGACGGTCAACGACGACGCATCAGTGTGTGCGCTCCATGCGGTTTCCTCGGCGAAGATGTCGAGGAGCAGTTGGTGGTCGCTGGGGAGGCTGGCGGCCAGATAGCGGGGAGATATGAGGATCTTCTCCCGGGGCCTGTCCTGTTCGGGGTCGTTGGGCATGGTTCTTCCGGTGGGATCGGGGAGCGGGCGGCGGAACGGGGGCCTCAACTACACGAGGGAGGAAGCGGCATCGCGGCGAGGGTGCGGACGCGGGGGTCGGCGGCGAGGGCGGCAGGCGGCCGAGTGGGGTCGGCGCCGTCGAGGGCGACGACGGCCTCCCACGGGACCCTCTGGCGGCACAGGCTGGCATGCATGTCAGCGAAAAACGCCAACCGCTCTGGGCGGAGTTGGGTCGCGATGACCACAGTGATCTTCGCGTGTGAGTGCGGGGACAGAGAACTTCTCCGGGCGGGCGTCGATCGGGAGGGTGCGGGCTTCCGGGGGCTATCGGCGGGCGGCGTTGCGGGATGCCGGGGCCGATGCGGGGGAGGCGGCAGACAGGCGCGGGGCAGTACGCGGCGGTACGACCGGAGCCGGGGACTCCGGGTTCCATGCCCCGGGGTCGGTGCGGATACGGCTGCGCGGGTCGGTGTCCCACCCGACGACGGGTCCGCGGTCGTACGCCAGCAGGCCGATCACTTCGATGCCGGTCTCGCGTAGGACGTACGCCCACTCCAGCTCGTCGGTACCGTCCTGCGTGATCAGGAGGCGTTCGGCCGGGCTGTCGTCCGCGCTGATCACGATCACGTCGGTGATCTGGCGGCTGGGGTATTCATCGCCTCCGGTCAGGGAGCGGCGCAGGGCGACGGGAGCGCCGTCGAGGAGGTCGGTGCCCAGTTCGTCCCAGCCGTGCTCGACGTCGTCGATCAGGTGCCGGGCCATCGTTTCTAGATCGCCGTCGAACCGGTGCTGGTAGGCGGCCAGGAGCAGCGGGAGTTTGCTGTCGGGGTAACCGTCGAAGTGGACGTATATGCCGGCGTAGCCGGTGGAGGTGGGGCGGGCGATGACCGCGCGGGTGGACAGATCGGTCTCCTGAATGTGGTCGGTTCAGCGCGAGCGGGGACGCGGCGTTGCCGAGATCGGTGTTGCCCTGGTAGGCGTCGCATGGTGCGCGGTGGTCTGGGGAGGGGTGGTGGCCGGGATCGGTTGGTCGGGCCGCCACAGGCTGGCGGTGTCGCGGAACCGCACACGGGGGTCGGTGCTCCACGCGACGATCGGCCCGCGTGCCGCGCCGGACGCGCTGATCACTTCGATGCCCTGCGGGTGGAGGACGTAGCCCCAGTTCAGTCGCGACGCTGTCCGCTCGGTGGAGATCAGCGGCGATTCGTTCGCGCGGGCCGGGTACCGCCTACCGGGCTCATCGTGCCTGCCGGCGAGGTGCTGGCGCAGGGGCTCGGGTGCTCCGTCGAGGAGTTCGGTGCCGAGGTAGGACCAGCCTTCCGGCGCGTCGTCGATGAGGTATGCGGCCAGGGCGTCGGTGTCGCCGGCGAACCGGTTCTGGTGTGCGGCGAGCAGCAGCGGCAGGTGATGACTGGGGTAGCCGTCCCAGTGGACGTACGTTCCGGCGTAGCCGGTGGTGCCGGTGGGGCGGGCGATGACAGAACGAGTGGACAGAGGATCTTCCTGTCGTGGGCGGGTTGGGTCAGCGGGAGGTGCGGCGCGTGGGCGCTGCCGGTGTGGCAGGTGCCGCCGCTACGGACGGCGCGGGTTGCGAGGGTGTTGACCGGTTCGGGCGCCGGTAGATGCTGGCCAGGTGGTCCTCGCTCAGGTAGGCAGCTGATCACCGAGTGCGGACAGCTCCTCGGCGTGCTGGCGGTAGCGCGCGGCGAGGCTCGGTTCGTGGTTGCGCTCGCACCACTCAGCCGCGGTCTCCAAGAACAGGTGCAGCTCGCCGAGACCGCTGTGCCCGTCGCCGAGGACGGCCTGCGTGACGGTGTTCAACTCGGCGGCCGAGCGCGCACGGTAGACCTGGTGGGTCCAGTTGCTGATGCTGTGACCGGCGTCCCCGGTGGGGAGCGATGCGCTGAACTCTCGTGCGTCGTAGGCGGCCCAACGGTGCCGGTCGTCGACGGTCGGCCGGTTCTCCCGATGGGTGGTGACCTGCTCGGTGGTGCGGCCGACGTTGTCGTACAGCTCGAAGTCAGGGTGGGGCAGGGACAAGGGACTATCCCGGTCGGCTAGGCGCGGTCCGTGCGTGCGGAGCCGACGGGCGGGCCCGAGGCGTCGGTGTGGGCGCACGTGTAGCCGATCAGCCGGGACGGGGCGGCCTTCGCCGGCACGGTGGCGGCGTTGGCGCAGACGAACGTGTACGTCACCGACGTGCGCGGGATGCCGTGCAGCCAGGCGTTGTCGTTCTTGTCGGGGTTGATCTGCAGCCCGGAGTGCGCGACGGCGTCGGCCTGCGTGTGGGTGTGGGCGAACAGCACCAGTGCGCCGCCGTCGGCGGTCTTGAGCGCGTAGGCGTCCTTGAAGCGGTTGGTGCCGCCGGTGAAGGAGGTGGTGCCCAACGTCCCGAACTTGCGAGTTGTTTCCTCGTGGACCTTGATCTGCTGCTTGCTGGCCTTGGTCGGGTCGAAGACCTTGGTGCCGGTGTTCGTCCCGCCGGTCGCGAAGTTGTCGATCACCGCAGTGCGCAGCACGTCGGCATCGGCGGCGAGCTGCTTGTTGTCGGTGGCGGCGACCGCGGTGGCGTGGCCGCTTCCGTCGAGGGCGATGTCCGGCAGCTTCGTGCTGTCGAGGTTGACGACGGTGGCCATCTCCCACCGCTTGTCCTTCGGCTGCTCGGCGAAGACGGCGATGCGGCTCGGGTCCTTGCCCTTCTCGCCGGAGAGCTCGGCGGCGAACCAGCGGTCCTGACCGGCGGTGAAGCGCGGGATGTACAGCTTGGCGCCGGAGGTGTCATACGACCACGGCTTGTACGGCTTGCGGTCGGCCTTGGGCAGGCCCTCGGTCTCGGTGTAGTCGGAGACGGACATCGCGTACGTCGGGCCGTCCTCGACGGTGTCGAGCAGGGCGCGGTCACGCTGCGCGTTGGCCTTGTTGTTGATCTTCGAGTAGTTGGCGATGACGGCGCGAGCCTGCGCGTCACTGAGCGCTGGCGTCGACTTCGGAGCGGCAGGCGTGGAGGCGGACTTCGCGTCGGCCGGGGCGTCGTCGCCGCTGGTGCATGCGGTGGCGGCACCAGCGAGCAGCGCGGCGGAGCCGAGCAGGGGCAGGGCGCGGAGGGCGGTGCGGATGGAGATACTCCAGGGAGCTTGTGCGGATGGATCAGCGGGTGCGGGAGGCAGCTGGGCTGGGCCGAAGGTGGGGGGTAGTGACGCTCGGGCTCGTGCTGCGGGGAAGAGCCGGCGGAGCGGTGAGCCGGTCGGCTGCCTGGTGGAGTCGGGCGCCCGTTTTGTTGAGCCGACCGCGGGCGCTGTCGATCCGGGAGTGCAGCAGGGCGCGCGTGGACTCAATGGCCTCGCTGCGCTGTATCGAGCGGGGTGAGGCGGCGAGCTGGTGGAGGACTCCGGCGTGGCCGACGGCTTCACCAAGGTCGGCCAGGGCGTGTCCCAGCGCGCCGACCGCGCGCGTGAGCTGGGTGACCTTGAGCTGGGTGGTGTCCGAATCGGGCTTGCGACCGCGGCGTACCGTGCGGTTGGCAAAGGCTGCTGCGGTGGTGAGGTGGGTGATCAGGCCGGCGATGTCGCGAACCCGATCGTCGAGGTCGTCGAGGTTGTCGCTGCCGGAGGGCACTGCGCTGGTCAGCGGCAGTTCGTCGGCCGTGTTGTGGATGTGCTCGGCCAGCGAGTGCAGCTGGCTGCTGTCGTCGTAATTGAAGTGCAGGAAGGGCTCCTGAACGGGGCAACGGGACGGTGCGATCAACGGACGGCACCGCGCGCGGCCGTCGGTGGAGCGGGCGGTCGGACGGCGGTCGTGGACGGTGCGGCATGGCGCAGGTTCACGCCGATGCCCCGCTCCGCGAGGCGGAGGGCGACTGCCTGGATTCGCAGAGCGCGACCGTCCTCGCCGAACGCGGCGGGCAGCAGGAATGCCGCCTGGTGCGGGTGGTACTGGAAGCCATGGGCGTACAGCGTCATCCGCGCATCTTCCGGCACCCTGCCGTACGGCGTGCCGAGCGCCCCGTCGGCGTACCAGGTCAGCGTTACCACCTGGGCTACCTGCGGCGGAGCCTGCCGATGTGGGGGCTCGGGCTGCTCGGCGGCGTTGCGGCGTACCGCCTGGCGGGCCTGCTCATAGCGGGGCAGAACCCTGCGGGCGATGAGGGCCGCGGCGCGCGCGGGATCGTGGGGGACAACGATGCCGCTCGGCTCGTCGACCCCGTCGAAGTGATGCGGCTTGATGGCGGCGTCGTCGGGCTCAAGCGGGGCGACGACGAACTGGTGCGGATAGCGCGGCCGGTCGGCGAGGTAGAGGCGCTGCTGATCCGAGCCGTGCAGTACAGCGTCGTGTCCCAGCACGAATTCGGTGGCGACGTAGCTGACGTGGCCTGTGTCCCAGATCTGTTCGGCCGCGGGCAACTGGTCGGGGTAGGTGAGGTGACGGTGGTATTCACTGGTCCACGCGCCCGGCAGGCGGTCGGCCAGGCCGGCGGCGAAGGTTTCCAGGTCGGTGCGTGCTGAGGGCATGGGCTCCTGACGGAGTGGTGAGGCGGGCCTACCTGCCACGCGCCACGCGGGCAGGTGGCGTGATCATGGGCGCCGAAGCGGGCACGGCTCTTGGGCGGTATGCCCGGGGGGCGGCGCCCTGGGAGGCTGTCACCCGCCGGTAGGCGTCGATGGTTTCCTTGAGCCGGTCGACTGCGTCGTCCCGACGTGCGGCGAGGATGTCGATCTGTGTGCCTCTGTTCTGCAGGACACCCAGGGAGTTGATCGACGTGTTCCCGGCAGCAGCGTACGTAAGAAGGGATGCCGCGCTCTGGGCGGCGGCGGTGAACTGCTCGTGTACGTGGTCCAGGTGGCGCGCGGCCGTGTGCATGAGCTCGGCGATGACCAGCTCGGGGCCTTCGGTGTGCAGGCGGCCAAGGAATCGAGGCGAGGCACCGAGGGCTTCGTGCACCATATGGGAGCCGGGGCCGGCGGATGGTGGAAGGCTGGTCGGGTTGTCCATGGAGGTGGGGATCCGGGGATTGAGGGACTGTTGGCACATCTCGGCCGGCGATCAGTGCATTCGGGCATCTGTGTCGAAAAGTGCCAGTTCGTGCGGATGTAGCAGATGTTGAACAATGAAGGATCGTCCGGCGACCTTCCACAGGCCCCTGCCGCGGTTGAGATGCGAGATAGCGTCGGCTTCCACCGAGGTCAGTCCCAACAGTGCTGCGGCGGCGTGGAGTTGGTCGGTCTCCTGCCGGTAGATGATGCGGGTGGAGCAGTCGGCGAGCAGGCCCTCGGCCAAGGCGCGTCCGCGGGATCCGGCGTCGCCGGCGGTGAGCAGGTCGGACAGCCGGTGGATCACCATCAAGTTGGCGATGCCCAGGCCGCGGCTCAGTTTCCACTGGGACTGCATCCTCGCGAGCAGGCCGGGGTGGCGCATCAGCCGCCATGCCTCGTCGTAGACGATCCAGCGCCGACCGCCGTTCGGGTCGGACAGTGCGGATTCCATCCACGCGGAGGCGCACGTCATGGCGAGGACCAAGGCGGTGTCGTCGCCGGCGCCGCCGAGACGGGACAGGTCGATCGTCAGCATGGGCGAGTTGGGGTCGAAGGCCACGGTGCTGGGGGCATCGAACATTCCGGCGAGGTCGCCGTGGACGAGGCGGCGCATGGCGTGGGCGAGGTCGCGGGAGGCGTCGCCGAGGCGGCCGGACATGACGCCGCCGGCCACATCGAGTTCGGCGGGGTTGTTGAGGGTCGCGGCGATGTCGCCGAGCAGCGGGGTGCGTCCGCTCGCGGCGGCGCGGGTGACGACGGCGTCCAGGGCGACGTCGAGGCCGGTGTGCTCCATCGGCAGCAGGTCCCGCCCGAGCACGGTGCGGGCCAGGGAGCCGAGCAGCAGCAGACGCCTCTTGCGGATCTCGCCCGCCCAGTCGGTTTCGGAGACGCTGTTGGGCCGTGGCGCTGCGTCCAGCGGGTTCAGCTTGCCTGGCAGCCCCGGTCCGAGCGCGATGGAGGTGCCGCCCAGCGCCTGCGCCACAGGCGTCCACTCGCCCTTGGGATCACATGGGACGTAGACGCGGTAGCCGAAGGCGATGGAGCGCAGCGCGAAGCTTTTGGCGAGCGCGGACTTGCCCTGTCCGATGACCCCGGCCAACAGCACGTTGGGGTTGGTGAAGCCCTCGATCTTGCCGTAGAGCGCGAAGGGGTCGAAACAGAAACTGGCTTCGGCGTGAACGTCGCGGCCGATGTAGATGCCCTCGGCGCCCAGCCCGCCCTCGGCGAGGAAGGGGTACGCCCCGCTCGCGGTGGCCGTGGTCATGCGGTGGGCGGGCAGCTTGATCTTGTTGTTGCGGGAGGACGCAGGGCCGGGGCGGCCTGCGAGTGGGA
The DNA here is from genome assembly GCF_003751445.1 of Streptomyces sp. 840.1. Lineage (NCBI taxonomy): Bacteria > Bacillati > Actinomycetota > Actinomycetes > Kitasatosporales > Streptomycetaceae > Streptomyces > Streptomyces sp. 840.1. The sequence goes on from NZ_RJUU01000001.1 coordinate 5,172,183, forward strand.
AGAGCGGTGACGGCATCGCCCGCTCCTCCGTCACGGTTCCGGTGGTGTGGGCGGCTGCTTTGACGCGGGCCTTCGCGGCGGCCTCGGCGAGTTGTCGGCGGGCGGCTTTTCGGGCGGCGCGGTCGGCGCCATGCGGGGTGAACAGGGGGCTGGCGCTGGCTCGGCGCGCGGGCCGGTGACTCATGGCAGGGCAGCTTTCACAAGATGGCGGGCTGGAGCGGAACGGGAATCAGACGACCGGTGAGGCGCTGAACAGGAGCGGCTTGCGGTAGCCCGCGCCGTCTCCCGACCAGTCCAGTTCGATGTAGCCGTCGGCGAGGTACTGGTACCGGCCGCTGGCCTTGGTCTTGAGCGTCCCCGTCTCGTACGAGCCGTTGCCGTTGCCACTGCTGTGTTCGAGCGCGTGTTCCAGGCCGGTGTAGTTGGCGTACTGCACGACCGGGTCCGTGCCCGCGGTGGACTTCTTGGTCTGCAGGTGGAACCTCGCCTTGTTGAAGGTGAGGCTGCTGTGCTGGTTGGCCGCATAGGGGCCGTCCCAGGTGACCTTCGCTGTGGTGTAGATGTTGCTGCCGCTTCGCTTGCCGCAGAGCGTGACGTCGAAGTCCCAGTTGTCGGAATCGGGGCCGTTGTACGACGGGTCGTCGACGGTGTAGCTGCTGGTCTTGCAGTGGTAGCTCGCGGCTGAGGCGGGCGCGGCCGTGGCCAGGGCGGCGGTACCGGAGAGCGTGGCGACGATGAGGGCCGCGGAGGTGGAGCGCTTGAGCTTGCGCATGCAGGGCCTTTCGGTGGAGCGGACTACTGGCTGCAGGTGGTGGTGTGACCGGGCGCCGGAGTGTTGAGGTCGCTCGGCGTGGTCTTGCGGCGGACGACGTGGCCGGCGGCGAGGTGGCGCTGGCAGATGGTCAGGACGGGCGGTCCCTCGGGGAGCCGCTCGGGGTGGCACTCGGTGTCCGTCGGGACCGCGTCCGCCACGGGCAGGAGATGGAAGGCGTCGTGCACGGCGGCGCTGGCCTGCCACAGCCGGGTGTGCGCGGTAGCCAGATGCCGGCCCGCGGCGGGATACGGCGGCCGGGTGGTTTCGGCGAGCTGGTCGAGCAGCTGGTGCAGCGAGGTCAGATGGGCGTGCAGCACGTCGAGGTGCACGCGGTCCGCAGGCGGAGAGGGACGTTCGGGGCGCGGGGCGCGGGCGCGTGTGTGGTGGCGGATGCCGGCGCTGGCGGCCCGCAGGTACGGGTACGCGTCGCCGACGGGGATGGCAGAGGTCAAAGGGGAAGAGTTCCTTCCTGCCGCGGGTGGCAGGACGTCGGCTGGTGCCGGGCGTGGGGGCTACAGGGCCGTGCGGGCGAGCGGGAGGGCGCCGAGCGTGAAGGCGTCGGGCTGCTGGAAGTTCAGTCGCCGCAGGTCGACCTGGGCGGTGACGGCAGCGGTTTCGATCTGCGCGCAGGCGGCGTCGAGCAGGGCGTCGGTCTCGGCGGAGACGGTGAGCAGTCCGGTCAGGGCCACATCGGCATGTCCGGCGATCAGCTGGCGCTCGCGGGTTTTGACGTCCGCGTACTCCACGCTGTCGGCCTCGGAGTCGACCTGTCCGCGCCGCGAGCGCTCGGTTGCGTCGGCGATGATGGCCGCCTTTTTGCGCTGGACGTCGCGCATCGCGGACTCAAGCCCTTGGGGCACGTATATAAGGGAGAGGGTGCGCCGGACTCCGGCGGTGAACATCAGGCCGTGCAGGAAGCCCGCGGATGTCTCGGTGCGGGGCCAGTCCTCGACCCAGTAGGTGGCGTGCCGGGCGGAGTCGGTGGCGAGCCGGTCGTACTCCTCGACCTGGACCACGGGCCCGGCGGCGGCCGGGTCCGCTTCGGCCCTTCCGGACTCCGACCACTGCTGCAGCGCGGACAGTGCCTTGGGGTCGTAGGCGGTGCGGATGACGGCGGCGATCTCGCGCGCCGAGAGCCAGCCGGTCACCATGAGTCCGGCGCTGCGTGCGGCCTGTGCGATGGAGCTGGTGGTCTGTTCGAGCACGGTGAAGGCGCCGGGTAGCCCGCCGCCGGCCTGGTTGATGAGGCGCTTGGCGGCCTTGAGGTCGAGGGATATCGCCACGTATGCCTCGTGCGGGGCGGCGGCGGGCCCTGCGGAGGCGACCAGATCGCTGTAGACCTGTCCGGCGACCGGTGTCTCGGGGTGGCCCTGCTGGCTCCAGTGGCGGGAGAGGGTGTCGCCGCTGTCGGGCACGGTGCGTTCCAGGACCTGCACGGTGGCGACGTGTCCGGTACGGGCGATGCCCGCCAGGGCTCGTCCCCACCCCGCGACGTTGTGGTTCTGCGTCGCGGGGTCGAGGAGAGCGAACGCCCTGCTGGAGACCCGGGCGACGGCGGTCAGGGTCTGATGGTGCGGGTCGTGTACGGCGGCGGCGCCGTTGGCGGAATCGCCTGGGGTGACCACCCGCAGTGAGGCGGCGGTGCCGGGCAGATGCAGGACACCGTCCTGGCGGGGCCGGGTGACGGGCCGGGCGAGCCACAGGGTCTGGCCGGTGCGGCGCCGCTGGGCGAAGCGCAGGACGATCGGTGCCCAGTCGATGAGCGAGCGGCCGTGTCGACGGATGGCGACCAAGGCGGCGACCACGGCCCACAGTGGTGTCAGGGCGATGGCGCCGAGCAGGCCGGTGGAGACCACGGTGGCCAGAAGAAGAGCCAATGCGCACGAGACCAGCACGAGTTGGGGCAGCGACAGGCCGAGCAGGATGCCGCGCTTCGACCGGTGGGGGAATTTGACGGTGAGCGGGGTGACGGTGAGATCAGACAAGGGCCGTTCCGGGGGTGCGCGGGCGGTGGCCGGGGCGGCACGCGGCGAGGAAGTGCGCGGTGTGCCGCCCCGGAGTCGGGCAGGGGCTACAGGCCGGTGGGCGGGGGCGGCGGCGCGCCGGTCCCGCTGGAGGTACTGCCTGAGTCCGGTGCCGGAGGAGCGCCCTGGGGCGGGGGCGAGGATGCGCCGGCACCGGGCTGCGACATGAAGCCGCTGCCTCCGGTTCCGGAGGGCGATCCGGAACCGTTGCCCCCTCCGGGGGCGCCGCCTACCTGACCGCTGGTGTCGTCGCTGGGACTGGTCGGGGGTGGCTGGACGGCCTTCTCCACGCCGTTCTTGAGCCCTTCGGCCCCGGAAGAACCCTGAGAGCCTTGGCCTTCCTTGCCGCTGTCGCCTCCGGTGGGGTTGGCGGCGATGTCGCCCGGGAACCCGCCGCCTCCGGCGGCATCGGGGCCCTGCGGGGCGCCGCCCGCTCCTGCTGCCGCTCCGCCCGTTCCGGCGGTGGCCGCAGCGGCAGCGGCCTTGCGGCCCGCCTTTTCGGCGTGCTGCCGGGCGAGCTGAGCGCCGGCGCCACCAGCACGGTGAATCGATTCTCCGTCCGCGCCCTCGGATGCCCAGTGCACAAATTTGAATGTTGCGTACGGGCAGAGGAGGACCAGAACCATGATCACGATGCCCGCCATGACGTCGGCGAGCGCTCCGAGGCCGTCCTTGGCCTCGGTCTTGCCCATGGCGGCGATGCCGAGCACGAAGATGATGGTCATCAGCAGCTTGCTGACGACGAGGGTGGCGGTGGCTTCGATCCAGCCGCGGCGCCACCGGCGGGTAACCTCCCAGCCGCCACCCGCGCCAGCGAAGATCGCGAGCGTGACCATGACCAGAATGCCCACCTTTCTGACCATCATGACGCACCAGTAGAGGAAGGCTCCACAGGCGGCGCCGAGCCCGGCGAACACTGCGACCAGCCAGCCCAGACCGGATAGGGCGCCGATCTGCGACACCTTCACGATGCGGCGGACGGCTGTTTCGATGGTCAGGTGCGATGTTGCGAACAGGCCGGCGCTCAGGGCGTCGACGACTTCGATGGCGACGGTGGTCAGGGCGATGGCGCAAAACGCGAACAAGACGCCGGATATGGTGCCGGTGAACGCCTGGGTCAGAGCCTGGCCGTCGCGTTTGACGGCGGCTCGGATGAGCTGCGCGCAGAACGTCCCGACCAGGACGACCAGGCCGATTGGCAGCAGCATCTCGTAGTTGTCGCGGAACCAGCTGGCGTTCAGGTCCACCTTGGTGGTGGCGTTGACAGCCTTGGCCGCGAGGTCGGCAGCTACCGCTGCGAGTTCGCCGGTGCTCTTGGCCATCCAGTCGCCGACGGCTTTGACGGGGTTGCTCGCGAAGTCGACGGCGTCACCGGCAGCGCACACTTTGTCTGCGAGGGGGAAGTCACAGAAACCCAAGGGAAGTCGTATTCCTTATCTATTGGCGGGAGTGGGTCACTGCGTGAGGCCGGGCGCGAGGCCGGCCAGACGGCAGTCGTGGTTGGGCCGGCACTGCACGGCGAGGGTCGCGGCGCGTTCCTCGGCTCCGCCGCCGCCCTTCTTCCATTCGATCTGCTGGCGCCCGTTGACGGTGACCACGTAGATGTACGCCTCGGTGATCGCGGAGGGGTTCTCGGCGAGCGCCTGCTTGAACGCGCTGGGGTAGTGGCCTTCGGTGACCGTGCCGGTGGCGTGCTGGTTCTGGTCGGCCATGCGTGACCACAGCAGTGGGTCGGGTACCTGGCCGGAGACGGACGCCCAGTCGGCGTACGTGGTCTCCTTGGTCATCCACGCTCCCATGCCCGCGAGCTGCTGGTCACGGTCGGTGTCGCGGGTGTCGTACGACCAGAGCATCGCCGCTGCCGCCTTGGCGAAGGCGACCGGTTCGCTGATCTGCGGTGGCTTGGGCACCGAACCTGACCCGGTCGCGGGTTCCGGGGTGGCCTCGGAGGGTGAGGAACTGCTCGACGGGGACGGTGCGTCGGTGTTCTGGTCGTGCTCGCTGCGGCCGGTGAACCAGGCGGTGGTGGCGGCGATGATGAGCAGCGCGGTGATGAACAGGGCGACGATCGTGACGCGCTTATTGGCCGACCAGGTCACGCCGTACCCGGGCAGGGAGGGGAATCGTTTCTGCATCAGTGGATCTGCGACCCCAGGTTGCTGAAGAACGCCACGATTCCGTTGGCGGCGCCGAGGCCGAGCGCGGCGCCGGCGGCCACGGTCGCACCTTTCTTTCCGTTGGCCTCGGCCTGGTGGCCACCGGTGTGGTGGCCCCAGGCCCACACGCCGAGGGACACGGCCAGAGCGCCGACGACGGCCACGATGCCGAAGAGATTGATCGAGTTGACGACGTTCTTCAGCACGGCCAGGCCGGGGAGGCCGCCGCCCTTGGGGGAGATGCCTGGGTCGTAGGCGAGGAAGACGACGGCGCGGTCTGCAAGAGGTATGGGTATGGGTATGGCAGGGCTCCTTGCGGGCGCGGGCCGGGCAGAGGCCGGCGGAGAGAGATGAGCGAAGGGGGGAGTGGCGCGCGGGCCGCGAGAGGAGGGCCCGGCTCGGGGCCGCCCGGGTTGTGCCTGGGCGGCATGCGGCGTCAGAGGACGCGGCGCGCGGCGAGGATGTCCCAGTCCTTGATCGCAGTGATCCGGGTGGGCTTTGATGTGCGTGGTGCCTCGATGACGAGGCCCTCGCCCATGTACATCCCGACATGCTCGGGCCGGGCGGCGGTACCGCGGCTGAAGATCAGGTCTCCGGGCTTGAGGTTCTTCGCCGAGACGGCTTTACCCTCGTTGACCTGCGTGTACGTGGTGCGGGTGAGCTTGACGTCGGCATGCGCGTACGCCTGCTGCATCAGCGAGCTGCAGTCGCAGCGCTTCATCGGGTCGGGGCCGTGGGCGTCGGTGCAGGACCCGCCCCACTGGTAGAGCGTGCCGAGCTGGTGCATGGCCCATTCGATGGCCGCGCGAGCCTTGGGGTCGGCGTCCTTGGGGATCTTGTATCCCTTCGGCACCTTGCCCTCGGGGATCCGCCCGAAGGACGTACCGTCCTTGCCCGGTGTGCAGCTGCCGGCGCCGGACGCCGGCTCCGTGTCCTTGTCCTTGGCGGGCTCGTCCTTGCCGGCGTTCGGGAACGTCTTGGCGATGGCCTTTTGCAGCGCGGTGGCGAGGTCCTCCCACTGTGCGTACGCGTCCGGGTAGCCGGAGCGCTGCACGGCCTGCGCGGCCTGGGTGACGTTCATCTGCTGCCAGCCGTTGACCTTGAGCAGATGCTTGTAGAACTGCTCGGACGCGTACACCGGGTCACGGATCTGCTGCGCGGTGCCCCACCCCTGGCTGGGGCGCTGCTGGAAGAGACCGAGGGAATCGTGGTCTCCGGAGCTGAGGTTGCGCAGCCGCGACTCCTGAATCGCGGTGGCGATGGCGACGATCTGGCCCTTCGCAGGCACGTCGAGGCTCAGGCCGGTGGCCACGATGGTCTGGGCGTTGGGGATCTGCTCGGCCGGAAGGTCCAGGCCCTGGATGTGGATGTCCTTGCCGGAGGCACCGTCGAGGATTTTGGTGACTTCCTTGGTCACCTCGGCGGTGTCGAGGCCGGTCAGGCATCCGCTGAATGAAGCGGTGGTCGCGGCTTCGCTGGAGGACGCCATCATCATGGCGGTGCCGGAGAGCAGTAGGGGGGATAGGAAGACGACGCCGATGCCGGCGACTATGCCCTTCAATCCGGCCTGCCTCCCGGCAGACGGTCAGTGGCCGGTGGACGGGGGGCGGGCAGGGGAGGGTAGAGCGATGTCACAAGCGTGGTCCTTGGTAAGGTCCCGGCGGCGCGTGCGTCGTTGAGGAAAGGCGCGACGGCCGGGGTGGTGGGTAGGTCGGGGCCCGGGTGCATGGGTGCGAGTTGCCGCTCGCACCGGCACGGGGCGTCGGGTCAGGTGTGCCAGGACATGGGAAATCTCCGTGAAGGCAGGGACGGGGATGTGCCATCGACGGTGTTCGTCGGGCAGTTCCAAAACAGTAGGGGCGGATCCCCGGTTGCCGAAATCGTCTCTGATCAAGGCCCCATTCTGGGGTTTTCGGCGTCGATAGCGCTCAACCGGGGATCGTGCCCTACAGTTTTGGCTCCTCCCCTCGCCTCCCCGCTGCGCGGACCGCGGAGCCTTCTTGCCCGCATTCGGTCCAATGGGTCTCATCCAGGCGAGCCGGAGCGTCTATCCCCCCGCCTCCCGAACCGAATTGGGGTACCTCTTTGCCTTTTTCCCTGCACCAGGGCGACGCACTCGGCGTCCTCGCCGAGCTGCCGGACAACTGTGTCGACTCCGTCATCACCGATCCGCCGTACAACAGCGGCGGGCGGACGGCGAAGGAGCGCACGAGCCGGTCCGCGAAGCAGAAGTACACCTCCGCCGACGCCGGGCACGAACTGCCTGACTTCACAGGCGAAAACATGGACCAGAGGAGCTACGGCTTCTGGCTGACCCAGATCATGACTGAGGCGCACCGGCTCACCAAGGTCGGCGGGACCGCCCTCCTCTTCACTGACTGGCGACAGCTCCCCATCACCACGGACGCCATCCAGGCCGCCGGCTGGCTCTGGCGTGGGGTGCTCGCCTGGCACAAGCCGCAGGCCAGGCCGCAGAAGGGGCGCTTCACCCAGAACTGTGAATTCATCATCTGGGCCAGCAACGGGCCGATCGACGCGGCCCGTAACCCCGTCTACCTGCCCGGCCTCTACAGTGCTTCGCAGCCCAGCGGCAAGGCACGGCAGCACATCACGCAGAAGCCCGTCTCCGTCATGCGTGAGCTGGTGCAAATCGCTCCGCCGGGTGGCACGGTGCTGGACTTCACCTGCGGATCCGGCTCGACCGGAGTCGCGGCCCTGCTGGAGGGCCGTGACTTCATCGGTGTCGAGAAGAGCCAGACGTACGCCGAGATCGCTGCCGACCGGTTGACCGAAGCACTGCAGCAGAGCCTCACCCAGGATGACTTGACCCTCACGGTCTGAGGCATCGTCTGCTGCGCGTCGTGGCGCGGCTCGGAGTGTGCTCTGTATGCGCCCGCTCGTGCCGCGCGCAGCGTTATAGCAGCCAAGTCCCGGTTACCGAAACCGGGGATTCTCAGGATGGTAGGAGCCGTAATTCACGCCCTATGGCTGCGGCTCAAGGAGGCCCCTTTTCGTGCCTGAATCCATAAATCCCCCGGACGACGGGGAGACGGAACCGGTCCGGCTTCCGGACTCCGAGCTGGAAAGCATCGAGGCGAGCGTCCGCAAACTGTTGGATCAGTCCGCGGAGCAGGCCCGCCAGCTCGACAGCCTCGCCTCCGAGCCACCTCCTGCGGACTTGCCGTTCGGCGCCTTCGGGATGCCGGGCATGTCAGGGTTCGGGGGCCTGCCGTCTCCGGCAGCCCCGCCCGAGGCCCGCCCGATCCTTGAACTGGAGGGCGAGGAGTACGAGGACGAACTGGACTCCCTGTCCGACTGGGTGGATGACTTCCTCGTCCGGGTCTACGGGGCGGAGGTCACGACCGCCGCGCCGTGGTGCGAACAGTGGCAGGAACACGCGGATGTGGTCGCCTGGCTCCATGCCCTCTGGCTGGCTTACCAGCAGCACACGGATCCGGAGGCGGGTCCGGCCGGTCTGTTCGTCTGGCACCGGGACTTCCTCACGCACGCCATGGCCACCGTGCGAGCGGCCGGAGGCCCGCTGTCCGCGTGCATGACCGACCCGGACCGGTCCTCGCACCGCCTGCTGCCCGGCCCGCCGCCCTCGAACCGGACCACCGCCACGGCCGAAGAGCCCGAGGAGAACAGCGAGCCCGGCCAGGCCGACGGATGACGGGCCACGAGGACCGGCCGGCCTTCGGTCTCTCCTTCGACCCTCGCGCCTTGACCGACCTCCTCCAAGCCCCCAGCGACATCCGGGACCTGGCCCTCGCCCAGCTCCAGGACGTGGTCAACGCACGTCTCTCCGGCACCAAGCTCACCCGCGACCTTGTCGGATGCCGCAAGGTCTACATCGATCACCGCAACGCCTGGCGCATCGTCTACGCCCAACGGCCGGCGCCCGCGAACTCCACCCACACCACCGAGATCCACGTCGTGGCGGTACGTCCGCGCGAGGCACACGACGTGTACGACACCGCCCGTGCCCGCCTCGGCATCAGGCGGCACCCGCTCGGAGAGCGCACCCACGCCGCTCGCACCCGCTCACCGCAGCTGACCACGCGCCAGCCCATACCCAAGCCCGGTCCGCCGCCCCATGCGATGCCCGGCCTTCCCCGACCCGCCTCCCCAACCATGAAGGGCCCCGTTCGTTGACGCAGTTCCCCACCCTGATCGACCAGGTTGCCGCCGCCGTACTGGCGCCGACCGAGATCACCGAGAACCCGCACCACCGCGCCATCCTCGACCTGTTCGTCGAAACCCAGGACCTCGACCGTCAGCTCGCCGAGCTGGCCGCCGCAGACCTGCCCGGGGTCAGCGCCGGCGAGCAGCTGGACACGCTGACCGACCTGCTCGTCGAGCGCATGGCAGCGGGTGCCGAGCTGAGCGCACTGCTGTCCACCTCCTGCTGCTGCGCCCTCGCCTTCGAGCCCGAACCGCCGGGTGAGTACAACCCGCCGGAGGACGAGGAGCCCGACTTCGACCCGGACTTCGAGGACTTCGACGACTTCGAGCACCTCGAGGGCATGGACGACTTCGACGACCTCCCCGAGGAGGCGGTCGAGGAATTCCTGTCCTGTCCCAGCCGCCCGGAGACCATCGTCCACGCCTGCCTCGATGTCTTCGACGCCCACGACGCCCCGGAGTACGTCAGCTCCGCGGAACTGGTCGAACGCCTGCGTGAACTGCCCGGTCACGCCGATACGCGCTGGCGCTACGCCGACCTCAACGCGTTGCGGCTGTCCCTGATCCTGCGACGTTCCTACGGCGTCCAGTCCCACAGGCCGCGGGCGGCCGACGGCAGTCGCTACCGGGCGTTCCGGCACGCGGACCTGCTGGCCGCCCTCGCGGGCTGACCCCGCTGACGCACCCCGCCCTTGCGCAGACCCGCCTGGTGACGGCGGCGGACGGGGACCTGGTCGCCGCCTTCCACGCGCAGTGCTCCGAGGCACACCTGCTGCGCCGCTGGGGCCGAACCAGCCTCCTGCCGCGTGACCTGGCACGGCTGCTCGACCAGGCGAGATGCTGGATCGGACTCGGCGCTGACGGGCGGCCACTGGCCCTCGTCTGCGTCGGGCCCGTCAGCCGGGAGCCAGGCGTCGCCGACCTGGGACTGCAAGTCGCCGACGACCACCACCGCCAGGGCATCGGCACGGCCCTCGCCTGGCAGGCGTCAGCCGTCGCCCGCGCACGCGGAGCGCACACCCTCACTGCGTTCACGCAGGCATCCAACACGGCCATGCTCCGCCTCATGAACAGGCTGGGCCCGGCCCGGCACACCCGCGACGGCGCGTACGTCGAGGTCCGCGTCGCTCTGGACGCGTCCGCTCCCGGTCCAGAAATCCCTCCGCCCTGACCGTTCCCCGCCGCGCCGGCCCACCCGGCACCGTGCCCGCAACACCTCTGCCCCCGGCCTTTCCCGCCGTTTCCCATCCCCGCCGCTGAACGGCGCCCCGCGCCACGCGCACGGCGCCCAGGCGTCATCGAACGAAAGCCGCGATGCCCAACTACGAACCCGACTTCCGTCTCGACGGATACGAACCCGTCAACAGCCATGTCTCCGACCAGTTCTGGCTGCGTATCGGCATCGAGCAGGACCAGCTGACCGTGCTCGCCGAACACCACAGTGCCGACGCCAGGCATAGCTTCTTCGTCATGCACAACGGGGCCGTCACCTGGGGAATCCCCGGGGAACCGCAGATCGCCGCCCTGCACCTCAAGCGTGACCCGGAGACCCACACCTTCCGCTTCGCCAGCGAGATGCTGCCGCTTCCGTCCATGGCGCAGTCCTGGCTCGTCGCCCGCGGCTGCCCCGAGGAGGAGGTACTCCTGCCCGACGGTATGGGCACCGCCCCCGCGAACGACGCCACCCGCGCTCTGGAGAAGCGTCTGCGCCGTGACGGCGACCACTTCGCGCTGATCACCAGCTACACGTCCGACAGCGAGCCGATCGAGACCACCGTGCTACTGCGGGCCCTCGACGAGAAGGCGGCGCCACCCTTCCGCGTGCTGCTGGAAGAGGTCGACAACGACGCATGGACACACACGCTGCGCGAAGGCGGCTTCCAGACGTTCGAGGCCGCCACCCAGTGGTGGGAAGCGTACTGGAGCGGTGAAAAGCCGCCGCTACCCGCGGCATCACCTGCGGCCCGGCACACCACAGTTGCGGCCCCCGGCGTGCCGACCCGCCCCGCACCGCCGCGCGGACAGAGCCGCTGAACTCCCGCCAACACACACTTTTCTCTCTTCTAGGCCGGCGGAATGCCGTGAAACCCGTGTGAGGCGGCGCGGAACATAGCACGCAATCCCCGGTTACCGAAACCGGGGATTCTGCGGACTCTTGTTCTCAGCCCGTACGGCCTCCGCCTGGGGCCATTTCCGCATTCCCGCTCCATCGCCAGTTAGGACAACCTCGTGCGCATTCATCGCGTTGCCACTGCCGCAGCGGTCTGTGCGGCCGTAGCGCTGCCCGCCGTCACCGCTACGGCCGCCCACGCCGCAGTTCCAGGCACCGTCGCTGTCTCCACCTCGTGTCACAAGACAGGCCCTTACGAGATGCACGGGACTAGCGCGGTCACCATCCGCTCGAAGGCGTCGTCGAATTCGACCGCCGTCGGAGTTCTCTACCGGCGCCACAAGTTCACCGTCCACAAGAAGACCAAGACCGGCTCGTGGGTCCACATCACGGACAAGAAGACCGGTGTAGCGGGCTGGGTGTCCGGCACGTACGTCTACCGGACCGTCTATATGTGCCTGGACTAACCCGCCACGCCCCAGTTTCCAATTCTGTACCGGATTCCTCGACATGAAGGGAGCCACGCTGTGCCCGACATCAGCGAGGACGTGATGGGCGTCCTCACCGAGCGCATCGAGGACCGATTCCAGATGCCGCTCGCCGACCTGCGCAGGGCGGTTCAGGCGGCACCGCAGGCCAACCCCGAGGCCACCACCATCGTGCACTGGCACGGCCTGCTCACCGAGACGCAGCAGGCACTCGACACCGCGGAGGACGCGCTCGTCGAGGCGCTGGGCACCCAGCCGGCCGACGTACTCGACGATCCGGTCATGGAGTTGGCCCACCAGGTCAACTGCGCTGTCGCCTCCCGCGACGGCCGCGCCGTGGTCGTGAACTACCTCCTCGATCCCAACGCACCTGGCAAGCGAGGCCCCGGCGCGTGGCGTGGCGCGTCCCCCGCCACCCGCCGTGCTCCGGCCTTGCCCACCTCCCCGCCCACGGTGCCCAGCGCGCGGAACACGACAGCGAGAGGGGCAGCACGGTGAGCAGCATCGATAGGTCGACCACCCGCGATGCGGTACTGCAGGAGGCGTTCGGCGCCGAAGTAGCCGCGCTGTACGCGCAGGCCGCCCGCGGTGAGGCGAATGCCGTGCTCCAGTGCGCGCTGGAGCTGCGGAGCTTCCTCACCGTCGCCGAAGAGCATCTGGAGCGGGTGCACAACATTGTCGAGTCCGACAGCCAGATGGGCGAGCTGTCTGGCGATGACTTGAACCGTCACGACCAGTGGATCGAGGCCGCTGTGGCCAGTTGCGACCTCTACGATTCCGCGCTCGACGAGCTGCTCCTCACCATGCCGCCGCCGAGCCACCCGAACGTTCCGCGGGCCGGACTGCGACCCAATGTCGCCGCCACAGCACCGCCTACCCCGGCCGGACTCCGAGCCGGGGCGGTGCGGGCCCAACGCCCCTGAAAGCCAAGCCGATTGCCACAGCCAGACAACCCTGCCCACACCGATTCCCAGACCGTCGCCCAGCGCATCGAGGCGCTGTACGGACAGCCGCTCGCTGAACTCGAAGCACTCGCCGACGTACCCGAGAGCACCCTGCTCGCCGCCCTGACCGGCAACCACAGCGCCCTGGCCTTCGCCGAACGCAACATTGCCTTCCAGCTGGAACGCCTGCGCGAACTCACGTCCCCCGAAAGGGAGATCGGCCGGTTCGACGCCGGTCACATCCTCGACTGCGCCCGCCGTATCGCGGAGTCCGTCGCCACCCGCGACGCCTACGCCAAGAGCACCGGCGCGGTCCTGGGTGGCCTGCGCCGCACCACTGCACCGGACACCCAACCCCCGGCTCCCCCCGTGTCCGCGGCCCCGACGGCCGCCACCTCCCGCACCCGTTGATCCACTCGTACCGCTTGAGGAGCCCTTTCCTTGGCCACCACCGCGCCGCCCCCCTCCGCATTGCACGACCTCTCCGGCGTCACCAAGACCCTGGATCTCCTCGCCCCGCGCTGGAGCGTGTGGGTGCTGATGACCCTCTCCTCGCAGACGCTGCGCTACGCCGAGATCAAGCCCCGGCTCCCGTGGCTCGCGGACGGCCAGCTCCACCCCCGGCTGCGCCACCTCACCAGCGCCGGCGCGGTCGAGCGCACGGAGTACGCCCCGCGCCACGTCACCTACGGCCTCACCAGCCGTGGCGCCGCGCTGATGCCGGTCCTCGCCACGATCGCGTCCTGGGGCGACACGTATCTGGAGAAGGACCTGGTCGCCAACAAGACCACCGGCGAGATGGAGTCCGAGCGGATTCCGCCGGCCCAGAACATCGACGATGCGCTCGCCCTGATCGCGCCGCGCCACGCCACCCCGATCCTGTGGTCCCTGCAGGCCAGGGGCAGCGCGACCGCCAAGGCCCTGGCCGCCGAAGCCATGCCCGGCTACGGGCTGACCGCCGTCTACAAGCCGCTGGAGCGCCTGGCCGCCGATGGCCTCATCACGGCCAGCGGCTCCGGCGACTACCAGCTGTCCGCCAGCGGCCGGGCACTTTCCCCCGTCTTCCAGGCGATCTCCGCCTGGGCCGCCGCCCCGTCCGCCGAGACTGATACCCGTCGGTCTCGGGGGCAGGGCCCGGCCCCGTCGCAGAACCGTTCCGGCCCCTGGGCGACCACTCCGTCGCGGCGTCCGACACCTGCGGCACCCGCAGTACGGTCCGCCGGCCCCGCCCTGACCACCACGGCCCCGAACGGCCCGACATGGAAAGCGGGCGACCTCTTCTCCCACCAGATACCCGCCCGGCCGGTCTCCCCGACAGGAGGCCCGCGCCGATGACCCGCGCCCTGCCCGACAACCTCCTGCACGAACGCCGCGCGATTCGGACCCTCACCCTGCCGGGCCTGATACGCCTGGTCACCGAGATCGACGACAACGGTCCCATCAGCCACCGGCGCGGCAGCCTGCAAGGCGCCTTCGGCGACCTCACTCCCGGGCAACTGCGCCACGCGACCGACACCGCCCGTGCCCTCGACCTGGTCCACTCCGACGAAACGACCCCCGACCGCTACCGGCTCACCGAGAGCGGCGAGGCCCTCGCCGAGGTCTACGACACCGCGGCCCGCTGGGCCCGCGCCCGCCATTTCCCCGACACCACGTCCGACTTCGTCACACGGGTCCAGCACACCCTCCAGCTGCACAGCCGCGACCCGCACCCGAGCGGGTCGACGCCGGAGCCGTCGGCACCGCGGAGAGCCCTGACCGACTGGCTTCAGTCCAACCCCCTCGCCCTGCACCACGCCGACGCCCGCTCCCCTCATGAGTCGGCGGAAGGCGGGCACGCTGCGTGAAGACCCGTTTCGGACCGCGGCATGCCAGCCGCCCGGTCCCCACCCTGCTGCGCGGCATCTACCTGCCACGCAGCATGGATGCCGGCGCGCTGGCCATGAGCACGTACGGCATCCCCCTGCTGGTGCTCGCCACCACCAACTCCGCCGCACTGACCGGCCTCGCGTTCGCGCTGGAGTGGATCCCGCGCCTCGGCGCCTTCGCCCTCGCCGGGGCGATGACCGACCGCTACGGCACCACCCGCGTCTTCCGCCTCGCCTCCGCGACGCGAGCAGCCGTCGTCCTGGCCGCCGCGCTAGCCCTGCCCGAACTGCAGGGCGGTCTCAGTACCACCATCACCGTCATGGCACTCGCCGCCTCCACCGGCGTGCTCACAGAGTTCTCCTACATCGCCGCCGAAACTGCGGGCGGCGTGGCCAGCCGGGCGGCCGGCGAGCGCGCACACCGCGTGCAGTCCGTACTGCTCGGCATCGACCAGGGCGGCTCCCTGGCTGGCCCCGCACTCGCCGGACTGCTCTTGGAGCAGGCCGGGGCATCCGGGATGCTCACCACGATCGCCGCCTTCTCCGTCCTCGCCTGCGCGTTCGCCCCCGGGGAACCCGTCCGGCAGCGCACCGCCGACCCGGAGCCCATCGTCAAGGGGCTCCACACCGGCTGGACCACGCTAAAGTCGCTCCCCGCGCTGGCCTGGCTGATCACCGGGCTGACCCTGTCGAACCTGGCTGTGGGCCTCCTCCAGGCAGCGGCCCCGGTGATCGTGGTCAAACAGCTCGGACACTCCAGCGCGGACGTGGGTGTGATCTGGTCCGTTGCCGCCGCAGCAACACTGGTCACGGTCGCCGTCTGCCGACGCGCCATCGACCGGTGGGGCCTGTGGCCGGTCGGCGCACTCTCTGCCTCCATCGCCGCCTGTGCCTGCCTGGCCGTCTCGCTGACCCACACCTACACCGCGTACCTCGTGCTGATCGCGGTGCTCATGGCCAGCGAGGGCGGCATGACCGTCGTGCTGCGCACCCTGCGCTCCCACCTCATCCCGGCCGAGGTGTTCGGCAGCACCCTCTCGCTGACGATCCTCGTACTCCTGCTGCCCTTTCCGGTGGCCGGAATTCTCATTGCCGCTGTGCCGCCCACCCTGCTCGGCCACGTGATCACCGGCTGCGCCGTTCTGCAGGCCCTGGGCCTGTTCATCGCCTTCGCGCGTCTGCGCACCCTTCCCGGCCTGCGCGCCTCTCTCGCCTGACTTGCCGGCCGCCCCACCGTTCACTTTGGAGATCCATTCGATGCCCACGACCGACGCGACGGCAACCCAGGCCGTACTGCCGGTGTTTCGTCCCTCGCTCCGCGCCGGCTCCCGGCCCACGCTCACCGACCAGTTCCTGGCCTACGACTCCGAGCACCCCTACGTCTACCGGGCCCTGGAGCGGCTGACCGCCGAGCGGATAGCCGCCGGGGCCACCCGCATCGGGCTCAAGGGCCTCTTCGAAGAACTGCGGTGGCGGCTGCCCCAGGGCGTGCGCGGCCTCAACAACAACTACACGGCCTTGTACGCCCGCAAGTTGATCGAGGACCACCCCCACTGGGCTGCCGCCTTCGAGCTGCGCCGCCGCCGCACCCCCTGATCCCCTGCCCGTCATCTCTTAACTACGTCTCAGCCAGACCACCTTGGAGTGCCCTTGTCCTCTCGCACCATCCTCGTCGTGACGACCTCCGGTCCGGAGGCGCAGGCGTACCGCGGCTACTGTCTCGAAAGTGTTGCCGCCTCCTACAACATCGTGCTGATCACTCCCGGCGAGCCCACGTGGGAACGGGAATTCATCAGCGACTTCGAGATCGCCGACCCCGACGACGCCGAGGCGCTCGCCCAGGCCGGCCGGGCCCTGGCCGACCGCCACCAGCTGGCCGGCGTGGCGACGTGGACCGAGTGGTACCTCACCCAGACCGCCCGCCTCGCACGCCGACTCGGCCTGCCCACGAGCAGCCCGGAGGCGATGGAGGCGGCCCGCAATAAGGCCACTGCCCGGACCTTGTTCGCCCGTCACGGGGTACCCTCGGCCTCCTCCATGACCGCCCGCACACTGCTGGAAGCCGCGCTTGCCGCCGAGACCATCGGCTACCCCATCGTCCTCAAGCCCGCGGCCCGTGCCGCCAGCATCGGCGTCATTCGTGTGAACCGCGCGGAGGAACTGCCAGCCGGCTTCGAGTTCGCCTCGGCCGGAGCGCGTGAGGGAATCGAAAGCACCGACGTCCTGGTGGAGGAGTACCTGGACGGTCCGGAGGTGAGCGTAGAGTGCGTCACGCACCGCGGCCACACCACCGCCGTCGCCGTCACCCGCAAGACCCTCGGCGACCCGCCGTTCTTCGAAGAGGTCGCCCACTGCGTGGACGCGGCCGACCCACTGCTCACCCAGGTCGCCCCCGTCGCCGCAGCAGCGGTCAAGGCACTCGGCATCACCGACGGCGTCCAGCACGTCGAGATGCGCCTGGTGAACGGGCACCCACGCCTGGTCGAGGTCAACGCACGCATCGGCGGCGACATGATCGGCCACCTCGTCAGCCTGGCCACCGGCGTCGACCTGCCCCGCGCCGCCGCCGACGTCGCCTGCGGACTGACTCCCGATCTCACCTCGACACGCAGTCGGGCAGCGGCGATCCGGCTGGTCTACCCCGCCTACTCCGGCACCCTCACCGAGCGCCGCCTCGACGAAATCGTCCCCTGGCTTGAGCGCATCAGCTTCCAGCGTGAAGTCGGCGACCGCCTCGTCCTGCCGCAGGACGGCGGCGACATGTTCACCGCCCGCATCGGCTACCTGATCACCACCGGAGCCAGCGCCGCAATCGCGCAAGCCCGCTCCACCGAGGCGTACCGGAACCTGGCCGTCCAGGTCACCCCCGCCTAGAGCCCTCGCCACGCGCCCGCCGCGACCCTCCCGGATGTCCAATTGACCGATCCCGAAATCGACATCGACATCGACGGCGACGTCTACGTCTTCCCCCGCTACCTGGCTGGATCCTCCGCCATCGACGACCCAGGTCTTGAGCCCCTGATGCAGCTCGGCTGGGCGCTGACCCACGACGACCTCGGCAACACCCATCTCAACGCCCCCGACCACAAGGTCCGCCTCGGCTTCCTGCCCGAAGGCGACGACGACGGACTATGGCGGATCAACGCCTATGTGGACCGCTTCGGGCCGCCCGCCTGGGGAGTCAGCTTCAACGACGCCTGCCCCAATGAATTCGTCGCCGCCTTCACCACGGCCCTGGCCCAGGCATACCAGGACGGGCCCGAGCACTACCTCGCCCGACCCGACCCTACGGATCCCGAACTCGACGCCTTCAACGCGCTAGCCCCTCTCATCAACCGAGGCTGGAAGGCCCAGCATCTGCGGTGGGGCGTGTTGGGACTACAGACCCCGGACGGGATGGCCGGCCTGGAGTACACCACCGGCCGGCTCGACGCGGAGAAGGAACTCACCACGCTGCAGGCCCGCTGGTACATGTGGGGCGGCCCGAAGAACGGATACGCCCGCTGGTACGCCACCGCCTCCACCAACACCCCGACCCCGCTGGTGAAGGCCATCACCCAGAGCGTGTCCGACCCCGCGCCGCTGCCGCGCTGGAAGGACTTCCTGTCGCGCGGACTGCGTGATCACGCCCAGCTCGTGCCCGTCACGCCACCGCCGCCCCCGGTGCCCACACCTCTTGACGTCCACCGCACCGCGCCGAGACGGCGTCCCGCGCTGACCACGCGCAGCGTCCCGCGCTGGAGCACCACGACGACCCCGTCGGCGACCGTGCCCGCGCGTCCCTCCAGGCCGCGCCGCTGACCTGCCAGCCCCCCGTTGCCTGTGAGGTCATGTGCCCCTTCACGCACAGCAGTTCTTCGATGACGTCCTCGAAATGTCCTTCTACCAGTACGCCATCGTCGGCGACGCCTTGTACACAATCCCGCAGCCGAACTCGTTGCTTCGGCTGCGGATCGACTTCACCCCGACCATCCGCCACGGCGAGTACGACGGACTGCGCCTGCGCGTCTTCCACCCCGAGCAGGGAGTCCTCGACACCGCGATCCTTCGCTTCGCCGAGCACGGTACCTTCGAACGCCGCGACGCCGCCCGCGACCTCGTGGCCGGTCGCGACGGCTACGCCGTCATCCGCGACTGGCACGCCAACAGCAGCCAGCCGCCGTGGCACGGCGCGGACGGCACGGGGCTGCGCACCGCGATCGAGCAGTACGCCCACGTCTGGTTCCCGCAGCCTGCCGTGTCCCGACCGTCAGCCCGACCGGTCGCCCAGCCCACACCCACCACCAGGCTTTCGCCCCGTAGCCGCTAACCACCCACCTCACCACGGAGTTCCGGATGTCCCCGCCTCGATGGTTCCCCTCGCCCCGACAGCCACCGCCGCCGACCGCTGCGGTCTCTGGCCCGCCTCCGCCGTCGGGTCCGAACGGATTCTGGATCACCGACCCTGCCTTCCGTGACCGGCTGCACAGCGCGACGCTGACCCTCCTAGACATCGTCGAGGACTGTCTGAACGATGACGACGTGCCGCTTACCGAAGTCCTCGGCGGTGCCCGCGACCACGCCGAGCACATGCTCGGCGTCCCCAGCGCCTACGGCGTCCTAGTCGAAGCCGAGGCCGCTGCACAGATCGTGCAGGCCGCCGGCCTGGACGCCGGCTCCCCCTTCGGTCTGGCCATCGCCCAGGGCGTGTCCGGCATCGAGCAGCTGCCCGTACCGCAGCAACAGCAGCTCGTCCGTGCCGCAGCCCGTAGATACGCAATCACTGCGCCTTCCCGTTCGCCGGCCGTTCCAGCAACAGCACCCCCGCGTCCGGTGCCCGGCCGCTCCCGCTGAATCACCCCCTGCTCCGTCAACCACACGTGTTCCCTTGGAGAGTCCCTTCTTGCGCATCCGCTCCGTTCGCACCCTTCCAGCCGCTGTCGCCGTCGCCGCCACGGTGACCGGCAGCCTGGCCTGGGCGCCTACCGCCTCGGCCCAGAGCCCCGATCCCACCCCGTCCACTTCCACGTCCTCGACTCCGAGGAACGCGGCCGAGACGGAGTCCGGCGGCGTGGCCATCCTGAAAAAGGACCCCGGAGGTGACGTCCTCGCCGGGGTGGCCTTCACTCTCTTCGACTCCGCAGGAAAGGAGGCCGCCAGCGGCAAGACCAACGCCCAGGGGCAGCTCGCCCTGAAAGACCTCGCTCCCGGCGTCTACCGCCTCAAGGAGACCTCCAGCGGCAGCCCGTTGCATGACACTGTCGACGACCAGGACGTGATCATCACTCCCGGCGCTTACACGCCGCTGACGATCGTGGATCCGTTCAAGGACGCCTCGGTCCTGCTGAAGGCCAAGGACGACAAGACCGGCAAGCTGCTGCCCGGTTCCACGGTCAACATCGGCAGTGGCGACAAGACGCTCCTGACGCTGACCACCGGTTCCAACGGCACGGCAAGTGGCAAGCTGCCCCTCAATTCCCGTGCCAGCAGCGACTTCTGGGTCAAGCAAGTCAAGGCGCCCGCCGGCTACGAGATCTACAAGCCGTCGAAGGCGTTCAAGGCCAAGCCGGGCGACCCCGTGACGGTGACCGTCACCAACGCCAAGGCAGCTACCACCCCGTCGCCCAAGGAGAAGCCCACCGACAAGCCGAGCGACCGGCCCACCCCGGACAAGTCCGGCAAGGACGAGAACACCCCGACCCCGACTGCTTCGACCTCGGCCACGGACACCCCAACCACCGACGAGACCGCGTCGAGCACCGCAGCTCCCACCCCTGCGGGCTCGCTCGCGCACACCGGCGCGGACGCCACCCCCTGGCTGATCGGTGGTGCCGGAGTGCTGATCGCCGCCGGCGGAGGCGCCCTTTTCGCAGTCCGCCGACGTCGTACGGACGACTTCACCGACGAGAACTAACCTCTGCCACACCCGTACCCTGAAGGCCCCCAGAGTCATCATGATTCTGGGGGCCTTGCCCCATATCCACGACAACGCCCCAGGAACGGGACAGCCACATGACCGGCAAGACAGGTCCTAGCTGCTCAGAGCTTCCCGGAGGTGTTCGTGGGCAGGCCCGTCGAGGCGGTCGAGGAGAACGGTCGCGCGGGCTCGGATGAGCCCGCTGCGATGCTCAACGGGAAGACGGCCCCACACCCCGGCAGCCATGCTGGCCGCCTCGCGGTGGTCGCCGTCAGTGCGCAGGCATGCGGCGGTGTCCAGGGCGAGGAGAGCACGGGTCATCACCGACGGGGAGTGGGTGAGGGCGATGGCGGCGTCCTGGTGGCGGTAGGCGGCTTTCGTGTCGCCGAGGAGGGTGTGCACCTGGGAAAGGTGAACGTGGTGCTTCTGCCCGGGGTAGCCGAACCAGGTGTCGGCGGTCTCGTCGCCGTCGATCCTCTGGAGTAGGGACTCAGTGCTGGCGATGGCCTTGCGTGCGCCGTCGGCGTCGCCAAGGGCGGCGAGCGCGCGAGCGTGCACGGCGCTGGCCAGGGCGGCGGCTCCGGTCGGGGTGCGGCCTGCGGCCTGGCAAGCGGCCTGCGCGTACTCGGCGGCCTGGCGGGGGGCACCGTAGTTGAGGGGCACCATTGCTCGGCGGGCGAGGACCCAGGAGAGGGTACGGCCGTCGCCGGATTCACGGGCGACTTTCCCGGCGATGGCGAACCACCGGTGCGCGTCAGCCCGGTCACCGCGATCGTGCTGGATGATCGCGACGAGCCCAGTGATCCCAGCAGCGGCACGGACTAAATCGCCCCGGTCACCCGCGTGCCTCGTACGGCTCAGCGCGACGGACAGTTCTTCGAGATCCTGCTCCATCAGGCCGAGCACGGCATCGGGGGTCCGGCCGGCATAGCCGCCTCGGTGCCGCTCGAAAACGCCCTCGAAGTAGGCGACGTCGGCCTCACCGGTGGGTGCCAGGGCGCTGTCGATGTGCTCGCGAGCCTGGGCGATGCCGGGCAAGGCCACGGCGCCTACGGTGGCGGCCGCCCCGCCCAGGAACTTCCTGCGCTCCACATCCTCACTCTCCTTCGTCTGCTTGCGGTACCAGCGCGAAGCAGCGACGGCACCTCTTACCTGTTCTTCCCCGAGCCCGTAAACCGACACGATCGCGGGGTACCACACCGGAGACGGGAGCCTCATCTCCACCTCCCACCGCTTCACGTTCTCCTCGGTGCAGTGGCGGCCAGCAGCAGTGAGGCGTCTGGCCTGCTCGGTCCGCGACCGTCCGGCCCTCTCGCGCACCTCGCGGAGTAACTGACCGATCCCGTCTGGAGTCACCATCGACGGCCCTTCCCTATGCGGTCAATGTCGGTGCGTATTTGGCACCCCTTCCGGTCCCAACCTGGCACCCCAGCAAGGAATTGGCACCCCTTTCCGGCACTCCCGACCAGATCTGATCGGCCGTTGAATGTGACCACCGCCCTGTGAGAGCCGGGCGGGGCCAACCGGCCATTTCCATAAGGCAGTCGAAGGGAAAAATCATGGACGAGCAGACCTACTCCACCCCCGCTGTCAGCGAGCTCGGCACCGTCGTCGAGGTGACGCTCGGCTCCGCGGGCAACGACAACGCCGACGACACCCAGTACTGGAGCTAATCCGGCGGCCTGACGCGGGCCTGCTGACCTGACGGGGCGCCCAGGACGAACGGCCATCGGCCGTGCGTGCTGGGCGCTTCCCTTTGTCGAGCACGAGTAGGGAGGAGGACGGTGATGCGGTTCATCATGGGAACCACGGCGGCGGCCGGGTTGGGGTGGCGGCCGAAGGGGGCAGTCGAGGTAGCCGGTGTGGGCGGCCTTGGGGTCTGGGCGAACCAGTTCAGGGCGGGCGAGATCCGGCGAGGCAGTTTCGGGGACGGCACGGTTGTGGTGGCCGGTAGCTGCCTGGCCTCCGTGGTCGAGCTGGAACGGGCCGCCGCGGCGGCGGCGCGCGGCGATTGGGTGGCGGCGGCCCGGCTACCTGGCGTGGCCCTCGTGCTGGTGCGCACCGGCCGGGTCTGGCGGGTCATGGGGGACCGGGCGGGAACGGTCCAGGTGTTCTGGATGCGGTTTGCCGACCGGGTGCTGTGGGGAACGGCGGCGGCACCGCTGGCCGCGCTCGGCGGGCACGAGGCGGATCCTGCGGTGCTGCTCGGGCAGATGATGCTCCAGGGGGTGGATGTGCTCGACGGTGCGTCGCACTTCCACGGGGTGCGGCGGGTACGGCCCGGCCACGCCCTGGTCCTCGAAGAGGGACAGCCGCCGCGTACGGAACCGGTCGCGCCGCCGGTGGGCCGGCTGGCGTTCGACAAGGCCGCGCCGCTCGTACGCGATGCCGTGGTCGAGGCGGTGCAGCGGCGGACGATGACGGGCGGCCTCATCTCATCGGACCTGTCCGGCGGGATGGACAGCAGCGTCGTTGCGTCAGTCGCCGCGATGAGCACGCGGCTGCTCGCGGTGACCTACACCGACGCCCGGATGAAGGACGAGGACGATGTGCACTACGCCCGCCTGGTGGCGGCCGAACTGCCGGGCGTCCGCCATCAGGTGGTGGAGGGCGGCACGGGGGCGGTGCGGCACTTCGGCGGGCTGGACGATCCGCACCTCCTGCCGCTGACCGACACCCCCACCTACAGCCTGGGTCTGCTGGAGATGAAGCGGGTGCAGTTCGCGGGGCCGGTGCAGAGCGGATCGCGGCTGCACCTGACCGGGCGGGGTGGGGACGACGTGCTGGATGCCGTCGGATCGATGCCTCTCGATCAGTTCCGGGCCGGGCAGCGGGCGGCGGCCTGGCGGCGCATAGCCGCGCTGGCCCGGTCCCGGCGCGCCTCGGGCACCGAACTGCTGACCCAGGCCGCACGTACGATCGCTACCCCCTACCCGCACGCGCTGGAGAAGCTTGCCGACCGGGTGGAGGCAGGCCGCATGGACGGCCCAGCGGGAGCAGCACGCATCCTGGCGTGGTGCGGTGTCGGCGGGGCCCTGCCGTGGCTGACCCGGTCGGGTCGCACGCTCGTGGCCGATCTGGTCGGCGCGCGAGCCGTCAGCGCGGATCGGCGCGAGACGCCGGGGCGGCTGCACGAGCGGCTGGCCCTGGAGCTGATGGGTGATGGGCACTCGACCTTCGACCAGATGTCGCGCACCCTGTGGGGTCTGCCGGTGCACGCCCCGCTGCTGGACAGCCGTGTCGTCGACCTGTGCCACGCAATACCCGGGTGGGAGCGGTCACGGCCGGGCGCGTTCAAGCCGCTCGCCCTCGCGGCGTTCACCGGCCTTGTGCCGGACGTGCTGCTGGAGCGGCGCACGAAGACTCCGTTCACCGGCAGCCTGTACGACGGGCTACGGGCACATGCTCCAGCGGTCCGCCGAATTCTGACCGGGTCCGTCCTCGTACAGGCGGGCCTCCTCGACCGGAGCCGGGTGATGGCCGCGCTCGACGCCGGCGTTCGCGGGGAGACGATCCCGCTGGCGGCGCTGCACGGCCTGGTGACGGCCGAGCTCTGGCTGGCACTGCTCCCGCTCGGCCGCTCCGCGTGGTGGGAGCGGACGGACGCGCCCCGGGTGGCAGCGTGACGGCCGCGCGGGTGTTCGCCGCCGACACCAAGGACGGGGTGGCCCTGATGGACCTGCGGACCACCCACGGGAAGTGGCGGTTCCTCGACCCGGTGGGGGCCGGCCTGTGGCGGAAGGTCGTCTCCGGCACGCTGCGAGAGCAGGCCGTGGAGGAGATGGTCGCCTACTGGGCGCAGCGGGGCACCGACCCTGACCGGGTGCGCGCCGACATGAAGGCTCTGGCCGACCAGCTCGACTCCGAGTGCCTGTTCACCGCCGCGTCCCACCCGCCGACGAGCAAGGTCGCCGAGGTCCGGTATGTCGATGCCGTGGCCCGGCCACGCCCGGGGGTGCGTGCGGCCGGGCACGTAGGGCTGGGGACGGCGCTGGTGCTGCTGCGCTGTCTTCCCGTACGGCTGGTGGTGCGTGCCGCCCGGCTCGCGGGCCGCCTGCCGGGCCGACCCGCCTCACCGGAGGAGGCCGACGCGGTGTGCGCGGCGGTACGCCGGGCGGTCGGGTGGTGGCCCGGCAGGGCAGCGTGCCTGGAGGAGTCGCTGGCCGCCTACCTGGCCGCCGCACTGACCGGCCGCCGAGTGGCGTGGGTGCTCGGGGCCCGGTTCGTACCGCAGGGCGCGCACGCCTGGATCGCCACCGCAGACGCCGTACACGGGCAGGAACCCGCCGACCGAGTGTGGCCGTACCGGGCCGCTCTCACGGTGGAATCATCGAACTGAAATTCGCCACCCTTCGCCACCACAACCACCCGTATGGGTGACGCGTTGCGCCCGGTATGAAAACCACGCACCACGAACAGTCCGCCCCTGCACCCCGAGTACCGTGGCGGCGGCGCGCCCGCCCCGCCGCCACGGACGTCATCCCGCAGTACGCGGTCAGCGCCGAACGCCACGACAGCGCCCTCAACGACTCCTTCGCCACCATGGCCCGGCGCCTGCCAGCCCTGTCGGCCACAGCCCTGCGCCTGGCCTGGCAGGCCGACCGGCCCGCACTGCTGCTCACCGCACTGCTCCAGGTAGGTAGCGGCATCGCTACCGCGATCGGCCTGTACGCCACCAAGGGCGCGCTCTCCCCGCTGTTCGCCTCCGGCCCGGCCGCCGACCGGCTGCACTCCGCGCTCCCCGCGATCATCGTCATCATGACGGCCGCCGCCCTCCGCTCCCTGATCGGGGCCGCCACCCTGGCCACCACCGCCCGGATCGGGCCCCGCGTCGACGCCATCGCCGAACTCCGCTACCTCCACGCCGCCACCAGCGTTCCGCTCGCCTCGTACGACGACCCGGCCTGGTGCGACCACAGCGAGGCCGCGAACCGGGCGTCGAAGGACGCCCACCTGATGGTCGACGCGCTCACCGCCGTCAGCACCGCCCTGATCGGGTTGCTCGCCTCCGCCGGCATCCTCGCCGCCCTCCACCCCCTTCTCCTTCCTCTGTTGCTCCTGGCCGTGGTCCCCCGCGGGGCGGCGGCAGTACAGGCGGCCCGCTCGGCATACCGCGCCGAGCGCCACACCCTGGCCGATCGACGGCTGCGGCACACCCTCATCTACAACACCGCCGGGCGGCCGACCGCGCTGGACGTGCGCGCCGCGACGATGCGGCCCTGGCTGCTGAGCCGGTTCACGGAGGTGACCGAGCGGCTGACGGCGCACGCGGCCCGGGTGGGCCGGGAGACCGGCCGCTACCAGCTGCTGGGCGACGCCCTGGCCGGTGCCGCGGCGATGCTGGTGTACGCGGCGCTCGCCGCTCTGGTGATCTCAGGCCGGGTGCCGCTGGCGGCGGCAGGCACTGCGGTGGTGGCGGTGCAGGCCAGCCGCATGATGCTCGCCGGGCTCGTGACCGGGATGAACACCACCTACAAGACCGGTCTCTACCTCGGCGACTGGGCCGACTTCGTCGCGGACGGAGAACAGCGGACGCGGGCCAGGGAGTTCACCGGGACGGTCCCGGCGGAGCCGGACGTGCTCCTGGCCAAGGACATCACCTTCCACTACCCCGGGCACACCACCCCCGCCCTGGACCGGGTGAGCGTGACCGTGCGGCGTGGCGAGACGCTGGCGATCGTCGGGGCAAACGGCTCGGGGAAGTCGACGCTGGCGAAGCTGCTGGCGGGCCTGTACGAGCCGACTCAGGGAGCGGTCGAGTGGGGCGGCGTCGACCTGGCGACCGTTGACCCGGAGGCGGTGTGGGCGAAGCTGGCGATGCTGCCGCAGGACATCGCCCGGTGGCCGGTGGCTGCGCGGGAGAACATCACCCTCGGACAGGGCGACGGCGACGACCAAGCCGTGATGGAAGCCGCAAAGCTCGCAGGAGCCGACGTGGTGATCGAGCAGCTAGCCGACGGGCTGGACACCAACCTCGCGCCGTCGCAATGGGGCGGCCGGGACCTGTCCGGCGGACAGTGGCAGCGCCTGGCCGGCGCGCGGGCCTTCTTCCGCAAGGACGCACCCGTGCTGATCTGCGACGAGCCGACTTCCGCGCTCGACCCCCGGGCTGAGGAGGCGATGTACGAGCGGATCCGGGCGTTGGGAGCCGGGCGAACGGTCATCCTCATCACCCACCGGCTGGGCTCGACCCGGAGTGCTGACCGGATCGTCGTGCTTGACCGCGGGCGACTCATTGAGGAGGGCACCCACGAGTCCCTGCTCGGCCTGGACGGAGAGTACGCGGACATGTGGCGGACACAGGCCCAGACCTACGGAGAGCAGTTGCAACCCCAGCGGTAACGGGGAAGAGCGCAATCCCCCGGCTGGGATGGTCCTGGCCGGGGGATTGCTCATTGAGCCGGGGTGGACTACAGCGTCACCTACCCGCCACTCTGGGTGAAGGCGATTTCACCGTCGGGCGTGATGGTGACGCGGGCGCCGTACACCGGTACCCCCAGCAATTAGGCGGTCGGGGGCCGCCGGGCGCACGGTGGGGGCTTCGCGGCGGTGGTGGCATGAGCGCGGGCCCATGGGCCGTC
This sequence comes from Streptomyces sp. 840.1, assembly GCF_003751445.1. Lineage (NCBI taxonomy): Bacteria > Bacillati > Actinomycetota > Actinomycetes > Kitasatosporales > Streptomycetaceae > Streptomyces > Streptomyces sp. 840.1. The sequence continues at coordinate 5,199,249 of NZ_RJUU01000001.1, forward strand.
GGGGTGTGCGCAGGAGGTCTTCGTTGTCTGCAAGTGCCTCGGCCAGGGCGGCCAGATAGCAGTTTTCCGCCTGCCTCGTGCCCAATCGGCAGTCCGTTGAGGGGGCGAGCGTAAGCAGTTCGCCGGGGGCAGACAAGGAAGATCGCCCAAAGGACTGGTGGACGCTGCCACAGCATGTCAACCTAAACGACCTTCCCGAAAACCCCCAGGTCAGAGAGGGGATGCTGTGGCATTGGATGCGGCGCAACCTGGATTCGCCACGACGGTCGCGGCCCTGCGGCTCCGCTCCTGGAAGCTGGGTGCCTATCAGCCGATGGACGTGATCGACCTGTTTCCGGACACCGACTTCACCCACATCGTGGACGACCGGGCCGACGTGCACGTCAGCTCGCGCGACGGCCGGTTCTACCTCGGCTACTTCCAGGACGGCCGTCCCGGCGGCCCTGACGAGGACTGGGTGACGGGCGAGGGCTGGGTGATCGCCGTCGCCGGTACCGCGAATGTGCCGGGGTACCGGATGGCCTTCGGTACGGACACTCCGGCGGAGATCGTCGCAGCTGTCGTGACTCGGATCCTTGCCACCTCCCGGCCATCGTGACCTGCAGTCCCCATCCCCGCGTACGCTGCCTCTGCTCTCGCGGCCCTGTCCACTACCGCTAGGAGAACGCCTTGGGCCCACACTCGCCCGAGATGACCGCCGGCGACATCCTCGACCTGCTGTCCGCCTGCGACCGCGACACGCCTGTCCGGCTCGCCATCAACCCCTTCTTCCCCATGGCCCACCGGATGGGCGCTGTGCACAACACGGTCGACGAGCGCGGCCGGCCGATGGTCTACATCGCCGAGTCCGAGGAGGCCGAGCAGTTCGGCCCCCTGCCGCCTGCGGTCGCCGTGGCTCTGACCTGGCAGGAGTCGGTCGAGGCACCCCGACGCCGCCGACGTGGCGCGACAGGGCCGAACACCGGCCAGTGATCCATCCCCGAGCGTACGGAGGCGCCCCTGCACCCGCACCACCCCATCGAGCCCTCCCACTCCGACTCGCCGGGCCCGCTGTACTGGGTCACTCCGCGCCACCTGGCCGGCGATGACGGAGCCCTTGCCGAGCGGATCGGCGACACCCTGACTGGCCTCGGCTGGCGCATGTGGCCGACCTCCCGCAACACCCTGCTCTATGTGAGCCCGGACGGACTGCGCGGCGCCGAGTGGATCCTCGCCGCCTACCCGTTCGAGCTGGGCGGACTCCCGGTGGCCTGGCAGCTGTCGGCCCGTCCCCACGCCGCCTCGGCGCTGACCGAGTGGAACGCCTACTTCACTGCCGGCGTCCCGCACGAGGCCCTCGCCGACCTCCTGCTCGCACTCGACGCCTGCGCCACACCCGATGCCGGATTCGAGGGCGCCGAGTCGGTGCTCACCGCACTCGGCGCGCGGGGCTGGCTACGCGACATGGACCGCCCGCGCACCACCGCGACGGACCCCGGCTTCTCCGCCAGCGTCTCGCTTGAGATGCTGCCGCCGCTCATCCACGACGCCGACCCCCGGGATGACCTTCTGGGGTGGCAGGCATGGGCGGAACCCGTGCTGGGTTCGCCCTACCTGTGGTGTGCGAGCTTCAGCGCGAGCGCCCCTCACGAGCTGGTCGCCGCCTTCGCCTCCTCGCTCGCCGCACCCGGCCCGGTGCCGCGCCGGAGGCTGCCCGAAGGCACGGAGGGCCGCCTCACCGTCGTCCGCCGCAGCTGACGACGAGCGCGGGCGGTCGAAGAACGGGATAGATGGGGTGATGCCCGCCCCTCCAGGCCCGGTGGTTCCACTCTCTTCATGGGAGCGGAACCGCCGGGCCTTAGCCGTACCTGCGTAGGGAAGGTGGCGGCGCCGGTGAATCCATGATCCGGTCCCTGAATAGGATCGCTCTTGTGGCAGGCAAACTGATAGGCAAAGGACCACTGCGCGGCTACCTCCTGGAGGAGGTGCTGGCCTGGTTGCTGCGATCCAGCGGCTTCGAAGTGCTCACGGCCAATGACGATAAGGACAAGGAGCCTTGGAAGGTCCTTAAAGAGGACAAGAATGGCTTGCTGGTCCGTGGGCGCGGGGCGTGGCACCAGGTTGATGCGCTCGGGCAGTTCCGGTACGTCCCGCCGTTCTCGCTGCCTGTCCGCTTGTTCGTTGAGGCGAAGTATCTGACCGCGACGCGAGTTGGTCTGCCGACCGTGCGTAACGGTCACGGCGTGATTCACGACGTGAACGAGGGCGAGACCACTACGCTCACCGCTGCGGGTACGGGCCGGCCGAGGACGCGGTACCGCTACAACTACGCGATCTTCTCAACGTCAGGGTTCAGCAAGGAAGCCCAGGACTACGCGCTGGCTCATCAGATATCCCTGATCGACCTCTCGGCTCCGGACTTCGCCGTGCTGCGGGATCTTGTCTGGATCGCGGCCGACACGATTCACGCAGCGCTGGAAGCCGCGCCTGCTGGCGAGCGGCCGAAGATGCACCAGATACGCGCGTACCTTCGTGGCCCGCTGCTGGATATGTACGCCGAGGACGCATACCTGCCCGATCAATTCCGCGAGCCGCTCGACGAACTTGCCCAGGCGCTGCACAGCCGGTCCACATTGGGCCTTGTGCTGGCCTTTCCCGCAGCACCGTTCGTTCTGGGACTGGCGTCGAATGACCTGTACGGGTTCGTGAATTACGCGAGAGAACACCCCACGCACGCCGTGCGCGTGCGGCGACTGCATCAGTCGGCTTCGCATCCCGTCTGGGAACTGCGCTCGGCCGAGCACCCGGACGTATACGCGTTGCGGTTCAGCCTGCCGGAACGGGTGGAATCCTGGATCGTCGAGCAGGACGAAGGAATGCCCTCACGAACCCGGTATGTGAAAAGAAGCATGCTCTCGACCATGACCCTGTACTGGATGGACGGGGAGCATGCGCAGACATTCCAACTGCGTTACGAGCCGGGCGAACTGCGCCTGGCGGGCTGATCGGCGCAGAGGCCGAAAACTCGGTGTCCGGGCCTGTCTATCCGGCAGGCCCGGACACCGGGTTTTCGGACGTTGGAGCGGGTCAGTGTGCGCTGCGTGCCTTGCTGAGCGCCTTGTCCAGGTAGGCGTCCACGAGGCCCGGCGAGCCGGAGACGATCACCAGGACGTTGCCGGTGCGGATCGCCGTCTGCTTGACGACGCTGTGCTGTCCGTCGGCGGAGTAGGTGAGCAGCTGACTCCACTGCTCGTCACCGAGGTCGGGCGCGGCCGTCTTCTCCGTGCCCATGCCGATGACGGCGCTGCCCGACGTCACCTGGTAGGACGGGCAGGAGATCATCGCGTTGTAGACCTTCCCGATGCCGTTGGACAGCTTCGTTGCGCTGTCGCTGTACAGCTCCTCGCTCACCTCGGAGTGGGTGTTGCCGGTGTAGGTGAAGGATGCCTTCGCCTTGCGGGTGAAGTCGAGGGTGGCCCCCGTGGCCGTGTCGCTGTCGAGCTTCTCCAGCGCCGGGCAGCCGATGACGGTGACGTCGTCGTGCCGGTCAGCGGCCCGGGGCTTGCGGGTGTAGCCCTGGCCCAGGTCGCTCTCGTTCAACAGCCGCTTGTTCAGCTTGGCCGACGAGAGCGGCGCGGACGCGGAGGCGCTGTTACCGCCCCGGTGTGCGGAGGGCGCGGTCGAGGCGCCGGCGGGCTTGGTGCTGCGGGAGCAGCCCGTCAGGGCGATGACGGTGAAGGCGCTCAGGGCGAGGGCGGTCGTGGCGGAACGGCGCATGCGGAAACCCCTGGTGATGCGAGATGGACGGTCTGACCAGGTCGGCCCCCCGGGTGCCGACGAACGCAGTGCTGGGGAAGGGGTTTCGCGACTTCATTGGCCGAGGTGGCGCAGGCCCTCGTCGAGGGTGGGGTGGAAGTGGTCGACCGGACCGGAGTTGCGGTTGTACCAGGCGGTGTCCAGACGGGGCTCCTTGGCCTCGTGGCCGGCCTCGCAGCGCAGCCACACCGAGTCGTCACGCATGTTGAAGACGATCCAGTTCCGGTACGCGCCGCAGTGGCACTGGTGGACGTCGCCGTCGATGACGAGCGGCAGGTCCCAGCGCATCATGAACCCCGAGACGTCCTGGCGGGACGGAGCCTGGAAGTCCGCCGGCAGGAAGTCGGGCACCACCGTGGACTCCGGCGCGGCAGGTGCTGGCGCTGCGTGGGGGCCGGGGCAGTCCGGCAGCGGCAGCTGGGTGTGCATCGCCAGCACTGCCTGGCCGGCACGCTGGGCTTCACGGAATTCTCGGTCCGCACGGTTGCGTCGGAACATGCCGTCTCCCTCTCTCTCGTCTCGCCTGCACGAGGAGAGTGCCGCAACTCCCTGACCTGCTGCAACTCTAGAAATGTTGAATGCGGACGACTTGTCGGAGAGCTTCGGAACGGCACCCGTGGGCGGGGCGTGGGCCGCCTGTTTTCGTTCCAGATCGGTTGCGGCACGTGCCGTTTTGGGCGGACGGGCGTTGCCCAGAGCATGCGAAGTGCAGGTCCTTCAGCATTCCCGACGCAGCTGAGCGGCGCCTACTGGCTGGAGTCGCCGGTCACGGAGCACGCGACCGGCTACAGGTGCTCCGGCACCCGCGAGCCGCAGCCTGAACTGTGAGGTCGCCGGGTGCCGGAGGCGCGCACCATCATGCTGTGCATCGCAGGCGCCACCGTGGTCATCGCGATGTGCGCCTCGGTGTTGTGAGCGCGGCGCTCAGCGCCGGGGTTCTCTCGTGCCGCTCCGCTTGGCCGAGGCGTTCTGCGACGGTGGCGTCGACTTCTTCCGCGTCTGTCCCTTCGATGCGGCAGCCCTTGCCGTACCGCTCTCCGGCGCAGTCGATGTGTCCGCAGGCAGATCCGCCATCCGCCGCAGCCGCCATACCAGCACGTCACTGATCGATTCTGCGGTCTCCAGCTCGCGGCGCTCCACGGCGCTCGCCAGGAGCGCGGCGGGGTCGTGGCCGACGTTCTCGACGTCGACGAGGGTGGCGGCCAGGGCGTACCAGCCGGGCTCGGCGAGGACCTGGCCGGCCAGCTCCGGCACCGCCTGTCGGAGATAGGCGGCCTGCTTGCGTTGGAGGGGCTGGGACAGGCGGCGACCGCGCTGGTGCATCACGCCGAGGTGCAGGGGCGCGGCGGCCTGGTAGGCGGCACGCAGGTGGTCGGCGGCCTGGCGGGCAGCAGCGGCCTGCTGGGCGTGCTCCTTCTTCCCGTGCCAGTGGGCGGCAGCCGTGACCAGGAAGAACGCCATGTCGATGAGCATGGCGGTGGTGGCACCGTCCTCCCCGCGGCCGAGGGCGGGACCGCCGTAGACGAGATCGCGGGCAGCCTGACGCAGGGCACGGTCGTGGCCGCGCTCGGCCTGGACGTGGGAGCGGGTCGCCCGCTCGAACGCCCAGGCGGCATCTTGCAGTTCACGGCGGGTGTGCGCGGCCGAGGTCTTGGCGAGCGCGTCGAGGACCTCGCCGGCTGCGGCGAGGTGCGCGGCGATCTGCCCGTCGTCGCCCTGGTCGAGGATCAGCACGGTCTGCCAGACCGCTGTCGTCGCCTGCCGCCGAGCGGCCGACGGGCTGATCCGGGGCGAGCCGGGGGAGCGGTCCGTGGTGGCGTCGCTGTGGTGACCGGAGGCGTCGGCAGCCCACCGCTTGCGGATGCGGGGCAGGGAGAGGTCGGGTGCCAGGGTGGAGCCGGAATAGTAGATCGGCTCCTGGTCCTCGTTGCGGTCGTCCACCAACCCGACCTTGTAGCCGAGCAGGTCGCCGGATGGTGCGGTGCGCTGGCGGATCAGGAGGCCGGCGGCGGTCAGGCGGTCGAAGAACTCCTCCTCGCTGGCGACTCCGGCTGCGGCGCGGCGCACGGTCTCGCGCAGCTCCTCGCGTGGGGTGCGTTCCTTGCCCTGGCGGTTCGCCTTGTGGCGTTCGGCGCTGGTGGGGCGCTTGGCGGCGGTTCCGTCGCCGACGTTCAACCGGCGTAGCCCGTAGTCGATTTCGACCTTTCGGGCTTCGGTCTGGGAGCGGGCGCCGTCCTGGCGGATGCGGGCCTGGCGGCCGTCCTCGCGTACGACGGTGGCGACGATGTGGATGTGATCGTCGGCGTGGCGGACGGCCGCCCAGCGGCAGGCGGCGTCGTCGCCTTCGGGGGCGATGCCGGTGGCGGCGACCATGCGGCGGGCGATGTCGGCCCACTGCTCGTCGGTGAGGATCGGATCCTCCGGCGCGGCGCGTACGGACAGGTGCCATACGTACTCGTCGGGCCTGGCGCTCTCGGGCAGAGCCATGACGGGCTGGTCGAGCAGGCGCTGCAGGTCGCCGTACGTGGCCTTCGAATTGTGGACGGGGTCGGGGGCCTGGCTGTCCCACGCGGCGACCAGGTGCGGATTGATGTGCTCCTCGGCCTTGCCGGGGCCGTACAGGTAGGCCACCAGTCCGCGGGTGTCATGGCCCATGTCGTGGACTCTGGGGATCACGTGGCCGGGCGCTCGCTGTCCAGGTAGTGCTGGGTGAAGGTGTCCACGCGTCGAGCGGCACGGTGTACGGCGGAGAGGACCGCGTCGGCGTGCGGGGCGTCACCGCCTGAATTGAGCGTCTTGGCAACCTGGTTGACGTTGTTGCCGATCTGTCCGAGATGGCGCCGTAGGCTGAACAGCTCGGCGAGCATTTCGCGTTCGCCGGCGATTTCGGCGGCGGTGAGGTCGAGGTTGCGGGCGGCTTTGAGTGCGGTGCGTGCGAGGTAGTTGGCGACGCTCATGTTGCAGGCGGCTGCGGCACGGACGAGGAGCTGGTACTCGGTGTCGTTCATGCGGCAGCTCGGCTGGTGCATGCGCTTCTTCTCGTCGCGCAGGCGCTCACGCTGCTGAACACGGGGCTTCGGCGGTACGGCGTGGGTGCAATCGGTGCGGTGGCAGGAGTGGCTCTCCGCCTCCTCAGGATGCGAGCCGCCCTCGGCCGTATCCTGACGGATCGGCGCCCCCCGGTGCCGATCCGCTCCCGCCACCCCAGGGGCGGGAGACGCAAGAGCATTGCTCCCAACGGGAGCAATGCTCTTGCACCAACTTGCTCGCAGTGAGGTCGAGTTGGATTCCGGCTCACCGTGCGTGTGAGTGGGGGATGTCGTGGGGATCGTCATCGGGTGCGGTTCCTCGTAGTGCGGACGCGGTGCTGGATCTCGGCGGCGAGTTCGACCAAGGCGGCCGGGCCGTCGAGGACGCGGACGGGGGCCTCGGGGCGGTCCTGCGTGAGCCACTGGCCATTGGGGGCCAGCACGGCTCCGTGCAGGAACTGGTGCCGTACGAGCACTTCCGCCCAGGCGCCGGCCTCGGCGGTCGACGGGGTGCGCGTACGCGGGTGACTCGCGGGAATGGTGGTCCTCCTTCGCAGGGGGTGGTGGCCCGGCATCGGCCGGGCCACCGGTCGGAATGCGGCATCAGGTGCGTGACCTGCTTCTTTGCGGGGGTCAGCCGCACTCGGGGCAGCGGTCGAGGTGTCTGTTCAAGGCCCGCGCCATGTTCCGCTTCACTGAGAAGGCGTTCTTCGCGCTGGTCTTCGCCGACGTCGATCCCTGGTGACGCTCGGAGTGACCGCGTAGAAAGCGGATGTCCTGCTCAAAGGCGGACTTGATGGTGGCGAACCGATGGCAGGTCTTCACCGTGTCGTGCTCCTTGTCGTGGTGGTGGCCGCCTCGTCGCGCAGCCTCTGCAAGACCGGTGTCAGGCGGTCGTTCCGGCCGCCCTGGATGCCCTGGGCGCGGAGGATCTCCCGCACCTGGGGACGGGTGATCGACGCGTTGCCGTCCCGTTCCAGCAGCGCGGGCACGTGCGGACGAACCCGGTCGACCATCTGCTCGACGGTCAGCCGAGGGCCCTTCCGCGAGCGCTTGGGCTTCAAGGTGACCGGACGGTTTCGGGAGCCGCCCTTCGGCGACTGCTTTCGCCGCTGGGGGACGGTGTGGGGACGGTCCCCTTCGGGCTCGGTCCCCGCTTCGGTGTCGGGGTGTTCCTGGTCCCCGTCGTCGTTGGGGACGGTGTGGGGACGGTCCCCTTCGGGCTCGGTCCCCGCTTCGGTGTCGGGGTGTTCCTGGTCCCCGTCGTCGTTGGGGACGGTGTGGGGACGGTCCCCTTCGGGCTCGGTCCCCGCTTCGGTGTCGGGGTGTTCCCGGCCCTCGTCGTCATTGGGGACGGCCGCCGGGGAAGGGCCGCCGCCCCTCTGCGCTGCGACTTCGTGAACGTTGCCGCCCGCGCCGTCGTCGCTCTCCTCGGTCCCCGGGACCACGACGTGACCCTCCGTCTTCACCTCTTCTCCCTGGCTGGGCAGACGCGAGTCGCGCTCACCGAGGTGGTCCCCGTTGTCGTTGGGGACGGTGTGGGGACCGTCCCCAACGGGTTTGGCCGCCGTTCCCGTCTCGGCTGCGTCCCCGACAGTTCGGTTCCCGATCGAGGCCGCGATTCGGGGACCGGCCTTGGGGACCGTCCCCGAATGGCTCGCGTGTTCCTCGGAGTTCATCCGAGTCCCCGGGGCCGCAGCGCGTGGGGACCGGTCCCCACAGTGGTCGTCCTGCCCCCACGAGGGCTGAGTCCATGGGGACGGCAAGGCGACGGAGGCGAGGGCTGCGGCATGCCGACGGGCGGCCAGCTGCTCCAGAAGCGCCCGACGCTGATCAGGGTCGGTGCCGACCCTGGATCGTGAGAGGGCCGTCTCAAGCCGCCGCTCGATCCGGCGCCCGTAACGATTCGTGCGTTCCTTCTCCGGCATCTTGGCCAGCCGCGAGGCGAGAGCCCCTGCCCGTTCCGTGGCGCGCTCCCGGGTGATCTGGGCGGCGTCGCGGTTGCGCGTGGCGACGCCCAGGCGCGAGAGGAGACGTTCCCGCACTTCGCGCCCGAGCGTCGCCAGCAGCCCCTGCGAGGCGGCGTCCGGCTTGTGCAGTCGCAGCTCGATACCCATGGCCAGATGCCAGAGCATGGCCGCCATGACCGGACCGACGATCGCTCGCACGGTGCCGCCGACCGGCCCTGATTCCGCGTACGCCGGGATGATCTGCACCCCGGTGAGCACCCAGACCAGGGTGCCGGGAACGCCGGGTGCGCCTTGATTGCGCAGGTTCTGGCGGGCCAGGAGGGCGTTCGCGAACAGCGCCAGCTCGGCGGTGGAGAAGAAGGCAGCCCGTTGCACAGTGCCGGCCATGCCGAGGTAGTCAGCGGCGAAGAACCAGCTGGTCTCCGCGCTGTATGCCGTGCAGCCCAGTGCAGCGAGGGCGGCGACCCAGACCGTGGGGGTGCCGGCGCGCAAGCCACCTGCCTGTGTCCGGTTGCGTCGGATCGACCATCCGGCCAGCACCAGGGCTAGCACTCCGGCAGCTGCGACTGTGTAGACAGGATCGATACCGAGGGGCAGAGACATGGCGATGGGGTGAGTCATGCGGCCTTTCGGAGAGCGGCGATCAGGGAGTGGGTCTGAACCTGGCGGGGCACCTGCACCGGCGAGGCGACGTCCTCGTCCTCGGCTGTTTCGTCGTCGTCGGCCGGCTCGGTCTCGTCGTCCTGGTCCCAGTAGCGGTCGCGGTCGGCTACAGCGTGCGCGGCGTTGCGCATCAGGTCACGCGCCCAGTCCAGGTCGAGCCGCAGCGTGAAGGCGAGGCGCTCGGGGCTCCAGCCTCGGACGTACGCGTGGCGGGTGGCGGCCTCGCGTTCGGCCTCGCTGAGGTGGATGTCGCGTCCTTCGAAGGCCGCCTTCACTCGGCTGTAGTCCAGGCGCTTGTTGACCTTGGCGTGCCAGGGGCGGCGCTCGTCCTCAGTGAGGCCGCCCCACATGCCGTGCCGGATCTCGTTGTCGAGGGCGTAGTCGAAGCACGCCTTCTTCACCGGGCACTGGCCGCAGATCGACTTGGCCTCGTCGATGGCCGCGCGGGCGCGGGCCGCGTGGAAGAACAGCGCGTCGATGACCCTGGGCGGCAGGTTGTGGCACAGGCCCCGGGCCTGCCAGCTGTGGTCAGCGATGCCCCGGATAGTCGGGGGCGGCGTGTGGTTGGTGGTGATGTGGCGCAAGGCAGTCTCCAGAGGGCGCCTTCGGAGTGCGCGGGGCGTTCGACACCGGCGGTGGCGGGGTGCGAGGTTGGCGCGGCGAGGCGGGCTCGGGGTACGGCAAGGGGCCGTACGTGAGGCGGAACGTTTTTATGGAGAGGTGAGGGCTGGGTCAGGCGGGTACTGCCTGCGCCTGAGCGGCCAGGGCGCCCTCGACACGGCCCGGATGCGGCTCGATCCGCGGTTTCGTGCTCCGGTCCCGGACACCGCCACCGCTGCGTTCACGGCAGGGCTCGCCTACTGCGGCGCGGCACCTCTCGCACGGGACGCTGAAGAGGTCGGGGCCTCCTGCGGCGATGGCGGCTTCGCGGGCAGCGCGGGCCGGCCGGAAGGGCGCCAGCTCGGCTCGTACGGTGGGTGGGACGTAGGCGCCGACGGTGTCGAGCATGTCCTGCAGACGGGGACTCGGTTCCCCCGACGTGACCTCGCGGTGAGGCGACGGCGCTATCCGGCCGGTCACGACGGCCTTGCGGGTCGCGACAAGCTCCGCTCTCCAGGCTGCCGGATTGTCCGGGTCGGCCATCGGGGTCGGGTCGGTATGCCGGCGCAGCCGGTCGCGGTAGTGCGCGGTCCACTCGCGGGCAACGTCGGCGGCGAGGATCGGGTACCGGGAGGCGATGACGCACTTGCGGACGATGTCGCGCACATCCCAGCCCTGGCCGGTGGCCATGGGCACGCTGCCGAGCAGCTCGTGCCAGTTGTCGAGCTGGGATCGGGCCTCGCCTTCGTCCGTGCGGATGAGGCGGGGATCGATGCGGCCGACGTAGGTGAGCACGGCAGCAACTTCACGACGGTTCAACGCAGTTACTCCGTTCCAGTCGGTTCGTCGACGGCGGCGAGCAGGGCGGCCATGTGCGCGTCGGCGCGGGTCATGCCGGCCTGCGGGGCGGAAGTCCCGCCGGGCAGGGCGTAGAGGCTCGGGCGCTGGGGTGTGGGGCTGTGCTCGCGGGCGATCCAGGACCGCCAGTCGCAAGCCCAGGCTGCGGTGGAGCGCGGGCCCCAGTCGGCTCGGTGGTGGCGCCACTTCTCGTCGGCGGCCTGGAGGCCGGGCTCGCCAAGGCGCGTGAGGTGTCCCTCCTGCTGAGCCCAACTCAGGCTCGCGTCGTCGACCTTCCATTCCCCTGCCGAGGTGAGAACGGCAGCACTACTGCTGCTGTACTTACGGTTCACCTTCGGTTCACTACGGTTCTGGGGGTCAGGGTCCGCCCCCCAGGGGGGTCGGCTTCCGCCCCCGGGAGGGGGCGGGTTCTGACGAGAGGGTGCAGGTTCAGCCCCGGTCAGTTCCTGACGACGGGGGTTGGATTCTGCCCCGGCCCTTGGCCAGATACCGTGCCTTCGCAGCCGTGCCGTGTCCAGCTCGGGTACTGGGTCGCTGTCGGTCAGGGGCTCGACGTACGCGTCGGGGTCGTCCTCCTTCACCGCCGCGACCTTGGCGAGCCACGCGGCGGCACGCGGCAGCCGGTAGACCGTGCTGTGCTGCGGGCCGTAGTAGTCGTCGAGCACCCTCAGCTCGCCGGCATCGGACAGTGCGGCGAGAGCGGCGCGGACGGCGTTGCGGCTGGCGTTCGTCCGCCGCATTAGTGAGCTGAGGGACGCCCAGGCGACGCACTGGTCGTCGGGTATTCGGTCGGCGATGGAGAGCAGGACCAAACGTGCGTTCCCGCGGCTGGTGCTGCTTTCCCAGGCCCACTCGCGCGTGTCCACGCTCATGGGGCCACCGCCGGGTTGAGGTGGGTACTCAGGGCCTGCTCCGCGGCAAGGCTGCCGAGTCCTTGCTGTAGCAGAGCGACCGGTGCAGTAGCGGGGGCAGCTGCCGAGCGGGTCGGCGGCGCCGACCTTTTGCTCAGGGCAGGCGGCATGTAAGACTCTCCTCCGTAGTGATAGCCGCGCCGGTGTGCCCCGTGGAAGGGCCGGTGCGGTGAAGGTGGGCAGTCTCCGCCCTTGCCGGGGCGGGAGTGCCATACGCGTTCGGCGTCCGGGAGTTTGCCGCTCCCTGGCGCCGTCGCCGTTTTCGGGGCCTATGCGGCTCCGGTGGACCGTGCATTCACCATGTGGCTCCTTGCGTCATCTGCCGTCGGGCGGTGCCCGGCGAGGGACGACGAACATATGCACGGTCTGCAGCAAGGTCCAGACCTTCCTAAAGGACTCTCTACATGTCGCCGTCGGCGCCAGTGCCTAGCGGCGGCGGCCGCCTGTCGCGAGGGGTGCCGGTTCAGTGCATCGGCCTGTTCGGAGATGACGTTCACGACCCGGCCTTTCGCGCCCACGGATTGTAGATTTGAGTTGTCGGCCATGTGCTCACATGGCCGACGTGAGTCCCTAAGCAGGAGCGGCAGCGTGGTGCCGCATCTGCTCCTGGAGGGAGGGCATGGATAGCCGGAAGGATCACTTCCGCTTCCCAGTCGAGAAGCTACGTGATGTAGCTTAGTGAGGCAAGGGGCGTTGGTGTGGGTAGCCCAGAAAGGTCTCCTTCACTCCGCCACTGGGGAGTCCGTGATGTAGCTTGTTGAGGCGGGAGGGCATTGGAACCCACCTCCCCTGTTGACCCGCAACTCCAGGAGGCCCACCGTGCCACCACGCCGCTTCGACGGTGAGGAGTTGCGAATCGCACGCCGGAAGACCGGGATGTCGCAGGCGCAGCTGGCCAAGGGGCTGGGGCTGACGGCGCATGTGACCGTGGCGAACTGGGAGAATGGAAAGAGGTTCCCGTCGGCCGAGAAGTTGGGGGGCATCGCTGCCATTCTGGGCGTCGATGTCGACCGTTTGTTTCCGCGTGAGGGGCCGTGCGATCTCCTCGACCTGCGGTGCGACGCGGGATACACCCAGACGGCTGTCGCCCAGAAAGTCGAGGGCCTCAGCAGATTCGATCTCGGTGACGCGGAGGGCGGGCGCCGGCGGCTGGCATCCGGTCTGATCGAACCACTGTCCCGCCTGTACGGCGTCGGGCGGGAAGCTCTGGAGGCTGCGCAGGACCGGAGCTTCCCCGGGCCTCCCACATCGTCATGGAAGCCGCAGAGTCTCGCTGAGAAACTGACCGATATGGCAAGCAACGCGTTCCCCGGCGATCCGGCATCCGAGGCGCTCTCGAATGCGGTCACTGCCAAGACGGGCACCCGGCTCACGGCGGCTCAGGTCGAGGAGCTGCTGGCCGGTCGATCTCCGGAGGACGTCTTTGCGGGGGGAACCGCAGAGGTAGTGCTCACCGCAATTGCCGCAGCCCTCGACGTACCCCGACTCAGTCTGGAGGGCCGGGCAGGTGCCGAAGGCCGCGTTCTGGCCGACCTTCGATACCTGGCCGCTCAGCACGACATTGCGTTGCTGGCGAGCGGCGACAACAGACTGTCACCGGCCATGCTCGCCGTCCTCGCCGACCTGGTCCCGCCAGCGGCGAAGTGAATTGAGCATCCGCCCTACTACCTGGCCGTGGCCTGCATCGATACCGTGCGGCCGTCCAGGTTTTCTGCTGCGCCGGGCTGCCCCGCCCGCGTGTGGAGCGTATGCACGAGCTCCGAGTCGGCGAGCTCGACGTACACGCCGACGACCAGGACTAGCCAGTAGGCTTCCGCTCGCCTGTTTGCCAACGGCTTGCTCGGGAGCGCCCGCACAGCCTTGGGGTTGTGCCTGCCGGCTCTTGCGCTCGCCAATGCGGCGCTGATCCAGTACGCCTCAGCTGCAGGTTCGGGGTCGTCGTGATCTTCCGCCAGGCGCTGGGCGCAGGGGAAGAGTTCGGGCGTGGCGTGCTGACGCAGGTGCTCCACCGCATTGGCGATTTCCTGGATCCGCCGGTCCAGGCGCATGCTCAGCGGGGCCCAGAGCCGGAGAGCCTCCCTGAGCCGAGAGCCTGCCGGCTGCACCGCCAGATGCGGGAACTGCCGCACGAGGTCTGACCACAACGGAAAGAGCTTCTGATAGGTCCGCCATGCCGCCCACCGCTCAGAGAGGACGATCGTTGAAGGGATGGCGGCGCCCACAGCAAAGAGAAGGGCAACGGTCAGCGTCACGGAATCAGCGATCATGCGCATCGTGGCGGCGGTGGCCCCGGTGGGCTCCCACACCGTGATAATCCGCATCGCCGGGTAGACCGTGTAGATCAGCATGGCGGCCGACATGAAGGCCAGACCGATACGCAACGACCGATACTCGGCACGCCAGCCCGCCCTCGCCCATTGAAAGCAGGCCACACCCGCGACAGCGCCGAGATAGGCGTACGCAACGGTCAGGAACAGGCCGGCACCCCACTGCCCGGCATGGTCCGCGGCGAAGTCAGTGCTCGGCTCCGACCGGTCCACGGCCGTGAAGAACAGCACGACAAGGATTGCCAGCCACACGAACGCGAAGCCGTGAGCGATGCGACTCACCCAGCCGCTCACCGTCATGTGCCGGGGCGGCGTCCCTCTGCCCGACGGCCCCCCGTAGGCCCCGATGACGTACTTCAGCCCCGCCGCGAGTGCACCGAAGGATGTCAAATACTTCAGCAGAGCCGAGAGATCGGTGACCGCCGAGTGGTCGAGCGCAAACTTCACCGGCGGAACCCTGCACCAGAGCGCAGCGGCGAAACCAGCGCAGGACATCCACAGCGCCCTCTGCAGCGCATCGCCGTTCCAGAGGGAGGGGAGCCTCCACAGGGTGGTCGCGGTCATTACGACGGGTACGGCCCAGAGCAGAACATCCAGCATGATGTGCACTCACCGCGCTCGGAGCGTACGGCGTCGGCGAGGACCGAGCGGGTGCGACAAGGTGGCCTCCAGGCGACTGATCAGGTCGGTACCTGCGCCCGGTGCACGCACTCGGTGCTTGATCAGATACGCAGTAAGATCTGCTTCACACTCTTCGGCGTATGAGTACCGGGGCCGTGCCGGGATGACCTGGCGCGCTGCCGGTCCGGGGCCGATGGCCTGCCGCAAGGACTCGGACAGCTCGTAGGGCGCCAAGCCAAATGCCGGCTCCGTGCCGTGATCGAGCCACTCATGAGCCAACTGATGCAAAATTCGGTGCTCAGTCTGATGCGGGGTTGGTCTCGGGTGGTAGATCACGTAATCAACGGTCTTCTCCCGGACGCGCAACCCACACGCGGCAGCCCCTGCGCCTTCTTGGTGATCTTCCAGCGCGATCAGCTGGATGCGCCGGCGCATTGATTCCTCGATCGACGTCACCAACGCAGAAATGCTGAACGGGTCAGGGAGCGGGAGAGCGGCAAGGCGCGAGTCGCACTCCTTCAACAAGTCGCGCATTTCGTCCGCCTTGCTCAGGGCCGTCAGCCGCAGCCTCATCTGCCGTGCTCACATTCAGTCGGAAACCACTTGCGGGTGCATGGTGACGATATGCACAGAGGCTCATGGTCATGCGATCGGGGGGTGGCGCTATTCCGTTCTGCCCGGTTTGACCGAAGGGTGGCTGGTGCTAGGGCTGATCGAGTGTGCGGGATTCTGCTTACTGAACGGCTGCTCGGTCATCGACCGCAATCCCTGAACCGGGAAGGTCCAGAAGGCCGCCATTTGACCCCAGCGTGGCCCTGATCAGTCGAAGGGCCCGTGGATCGCGCACGCCGCGGGCCCGCAATTCATCCACGACGAGTCGAGCGGCCGACGCGGCCCCGGCCGCTGTCCGGTCGAAGTTGGCGTCCCACCAGCAGAGCACGGGCGCGAACCCATGCCATCCCCTTGCGATCATTCTGCGCAAGTGATCAGCGTCTCGATCCGTTCCATCTCGACGGTCGGCGAATACCGCAATGTCATCTCGCGGGCTGACCATGGCGATGAGTTGACCGTCGCCGTGGTCGATAGTGAAGCCGGCGTCGTCCTCGCCGATCAATGCCTCCAGGTGCTGGCACCATGCGCCCAGAAGGGTCTCCAGGGCGCCTTGGAGCTCATCCCAGCCTTGCGCGAGGGGGGTCTCTGGTGGGGGCTCGCCCGTTCCGCACGGCCGCAAGCGCCAAAGGTACGGAAGGTCGCCGCGGTTCCCTGCTTCCGGCCCGAGGTCCTCGGCGCCGGTTGAGAACCGCTTGGTGTCGGACGCCTCAACGGCAGGAAGCCCCCGCGCTGAAAGCTGCAGCCCACCACCGGTCCGTACATTCAGTATCACCGTGTGTGATGGAGTGTGCCAACGTATGTCCGGCCCGTTGACGCCCCCGCCGTACTGCGACGGCGGCCCGATTCGCTCAATAAGCGCAGCTAGTGACAGCTGGGATCGGCCGGCGTCGGCGGAATCCGGGAAGAGTGTTTCCCAGTGCCGATCGAGCGTGATCGGATCCCTATGGAGATCTGCCTCCGTAGGGTGATGCAGTAGGCGATGGGCCAGTACCGCAAGGGGAGGCCAGGCGGTTGCAACTGTATTCATGCTGCAACCATGCCGCAAATGGGGTCGCGGATAAATACTGTGTGACGTACAGCGCACCTGCGGACCTTTAGTTCAGCGGTGTGGCGCGTGGTCGTATGTTCGCTCTCGTGCTTACTGGGTGAAAATGGTATGCATCGGACTTCGCGCTGTCGCTGGCGATAGATGGATGCGGATTCCCTGTGGGGATCTTTGATGAATCAGCGGCCACTGGTGCTGGCGTATGTCGCATTGAACTTGGCGCGTGTCGAACGTCTTTGCCTTGCGAACCGAAGGGTGAGGGACCTGAAGGCTGCCGTTGGATGGGGAGTTGGCCTTTAGTTCGACTGGCTGGATTCAGAAGTGTCGCGCTTCTGGCGCACCTGGGGCAGGGGGCTCGTCAGTTTCCTACCGTGAGAGGATCTGGCGAGCGGCGCCAAGTCTCTCTTGCACGAGCGGGATCTCGTTGCCTTGGCGGATGATGCCAAGGACCAACTGCACAGGGGTCTGGGAGTTTATGAGTCCTCTATCTTCATGTCGCAGACCATATTTGATGGTTAGTCTGCGAAAAGACAGGGCTATGGCGTTGGCGAGTGCAGCCACCGTTGATCATCGCAAGCTGTGTGGGCTGACGAAGAGGCGGTGGCCGCAGCTCCTAAGAGAGATCCCGGCCGTTGGCGCGAGGCATTCGAGACGACCGTGAGCCGCAAGGCGGGTCGGTTTGCCCGGGTCTACCCCCGACTACGAGCCCAAGTGGCTCTTGCTGGGCCCGGTGTTGGAAGCCGAGCCGTTCCGCGTACTGCGAGGGCAGCTCGTAGTTGGCGCGGGCGTATTCACGGAACTTCGGGTACTCGCTCAGTGAAGAAGCTCTCCAACCTCGGTCTCCTGATCTCGTAACGCTGCCTTCCTGGGCGGTGGCCGGTGGGTGCGTAGCGTGAAGTGCGCCCCTCTCGTGCCGCGTTCAGAGCGCGCAGGCGTGCTGGAAGACGGAATCGAGCCGCTCTCGCCGTCCTCGAAGGGACTCTCGCCTCCGACGGCGCGAGTGTCCATCGCACGGCGGGGCCGGTCAGCTTCGTCGAATCTCTCCGCCGCTTCGAGCCGCTCCTCCACGCCACCACGACGGCCACCACCGACGACGACACCGGAGCGGCCGAACTCGTCGCCGCCCGTGACCTGCACAAGGACGACGCGAGCCCGCGGGCCGCCATCCTCCGCCACCGCACGCAGACACATCGCGCCTGGCTCCGCTCCATAGGAACGCCTCCGGCTCCAGCAGACGTGGCACCGGTTCTTCGCCGACGGTCAGTGCGACGTCCTCATCACGCCTGCGGCACCCACCGCCGCGATCCCGGCAGGAAGCCGATCCCTTGCGGTCGACGGCACCGAACGGAGCTTCTTCGACCAGGCCGGCTGGGCCAACCTCACCAGCCACGTCGGTCTGCCCAGCCTGGTCATGCTTGTTGCGCACGGCGCCGACGGCCTCCCGATCGGTGTGCAGCTCGTGGGACCGTCCTATTCGGACCGGACCCTGGTGGCGATGGCCGAGCACCTGGTGCCCCTGCTCGGAGGGTAGGCCGGGGGCGTCTTCGCACCATGGAGCCGATGACCTGCGTGCCACCGTCGTGGGTGGGGTGCGGCCACCCCTTCCACGATGTGGGCGGTCGGCGGCACAGGCGGCCGGCCGGCATGTCCTCCCGAGCCCAGTAGCCCTTCTTTCGAAGGTAGTTGCGGGAGATCTGCGAATGTGGCACCCGGGCCTACGCTCGACGGTCACGATGGTCACGAGACGCCGAAACGGCGTCCGTTGTAGCAGGGAGGAACGCGTGGAACCGTTCGTGCCGAGATTCCAAGGTGGCCCGTGGGTCAGTGGGATGCGAGCCCTGCACGTGTACGTGCTGCCTCGGCCTGGAGTGGATGACGAGCTGCTTGGCCTTACTGAGGCGTGCCGGCCGATCCTGGGTGATTACCCGATCGATCCGCAGTGTGGCAGTGACCCGAGCGACGCCGGTCTCCTGCACCTCACGTGCGAGATGCTCGCCGATGCGCCGGCCTCCGAGTACGACGAGGCGGCTCTGACGGAAGTCGTGGAAGCCTTGCGTGCGGAGCTGTCGGGCATGCCCGTGTTCACGACGGAGGTCGGTCCCCCCATCGGGAATGTTGCAGGGGTCGTGCTGGACGTCTGGCCGGAGGCGGACGCCGTTGCCCTCATTGAGCGGGTTCGGTCAGCGATCCGAAAAGCCCGTGGTGACGGGGCCCTTCAACATTCCGGTGGACGTCCGCACATCTCGGGCGGCTACAGCTACGGCGCGGCCTCGTCTGACCCTCTTAACAGCGAGCTACGCAACAAGGTGGTCCCGCGCCGGGCCACGCTCCTCGTCGACCGCGTACACCTCCTCGACGTGGCGTGGACGTTCGATGAGGGCCTCGGCGGGTGGCGCATGACGTGGGAGCCGGTAGCGGAGATCCTCTTGGGCCGCTGAGCGCTTTGGTTCCGTACCGTAGCGGTAGCCGCTCGCGTGGCACGGTGCGGCGAGGCGGTGGCCGTGCGGTGCTCAGGGTGAAGCGGCGGCGCGAGCCGGGTAGCGTGCCGGCAAGTGGACTACATGCAGAGGAGCCAGCGAGGCCAGGCAGGGCTGCTGCAAGGCCGACGTCCATCTCTGCGTCACCATGGTCTTCGGGCTGGACGAAGGAGGGGACGAATGCCTGACTGTGTCGGTAGGAGGGCGCGACAGGCCACCAGGGCGATCGAAGCGAGTCGCGCAGCCATACGGGCGTCATGATGATCACGGTCTGGGCCCTGCTCGGGGCCATCGCCGCCCTGTTCGTCGCGGCCGTCATACGTGGAGCCGTACGCGCGGCCCGCGTCGCGATCAGGCAGGACCTGGTGTCTCTGGGCAGCATGCAGCAGCTCGCCGGCGCGCTGGCGCAGATGACGACCACCGCCTACGCCTTCGCGGCACCCTTCCTTAAGGAGCGGGAGTCCTGGATCGGCTGGCTGTGGTGGCGTACCCGGATAGGACCTGACGGGGAGGTCGAGCGAGACATGGGCTGGGCTCTGACGTACCGGCGGGCGCGGAAAACCGCTGGGGCACCCCTCGACTGGCGGCTGGGCAGCGGCAGTGAGGTCGTTGTTGTCCCCAGGGACGCGCAGCTTCCGGCCGTCGAGGACCCGAGCGGCATCCCTTCACCGAAGCGTTGAAGCCCAGGGCGTGCTGGAATGCACCCCCGTGCGCTGGAGTGTAGCGACGTGCAAAGGCAGGCCCTGGATCTTGGGTGTGCGTACGTCACTCGGCCTTGGAAGAGGTGATCTCCCTGTTGCCGTTGTACGCCACCGCATCTTCGTCGTCAGCGGTTCGAACCGAGTGAAGAGACCATCGAGGACTTGGGGCAAAACGATACCCGCCGACACCATTTACCCGCCGATCCTGGAAGCACTGGAGGAAGACGTATGACCGAACTGACCGCAGCGCAGCGGCCGGGGATCTCCGCCGCGATCGTGGTCCACGAGAACCGCGTCCTGATGGTGCGGCGCAAGATCTCTGAGGGCCAGTTGTCCTGGCAGTTCCCCGCCGGCGAGATCGAAGACGGGGAGACGTCCGAGCAGGCGGCCGTACGCGAGACGTATGAAGAGGTCGGCCTGACCGTGACCCCGGTCAAGTCCCTCGGTGGACGGGTCCACCCCAAGAGCGGAAGGAACATGTCGTACACCGCCTGCACGGTCGTCTCCGGTACCGCTTACGTGGCGGACACCGACGAGCTGGCCGAACTGGAGTGGGTTGCGCTGGCCGACATCCCGGAGTTCGTTCCTTACGGCCTCTTCAAGCCGGTACAGGCCCATCTCGACAGCGTGCTGACGTAGCCACCGGCGGGGAGGCGAGGGCCTACCTCAGCTCCTCGAACTTCGAGGTGCAGGGCAATGTACTGGATCTCAGGTGTGCCACCGCTGCAGGCCGCCCTCACCCGCTCTCTACCAGTCTGACAAGGGCAGCGTGCCCACAGTGAGGAAGAACGTGACGGCATAGGTAAAGCGACCTGCGTGCACGGCATCGTCGAACTGAGCCACGAACCGGTCGGCGTCCACGGTGTGGAGGTACCCCCGGTCTGCGGCGGCGTGGGCCCAGGTCCGCAGGCCCATGACATTGTCGGCCGCCGACGGGTCGCGCACGACCAGAGTCCGGGCTTCCACCATGATGTCGTGGATGCCGCGGGCCGCGAGCAATCCGGCGTGCCGGTGGGCCAGGGAACCGTTGCGCAGGCCCACGTCCGCCCTGAAGCGCAGCACCCGGCGGGCTAGCTCTTGGTCGTCGATGTCGAGTACCTGAGTGTCGTAGTCCGGGTCTGCCAAGGCAACCCGGCCGCCGGGGCGCACCACCCGCACCATCTCATCTAGCAACCGGGCCGGTTCGACGACGTGCTGCAAGACCCGGTCCGCCCAGGCGCCGTCGAACTGACCTGCTGAGAACGGCAGCCGGTGCCCGTCCGCGACAGCGGCGTGGGACAGTCCTCGGTCCCGTGCCTGCGCGATCATCGTCAAGGAGCTGTCGACCGCGACGACCTCGGCCCCACTGCCCGAGCGCAGGGCCACAGCGGCGTCCCCGGTACCCGCTCCGATCTCAAGGAACAGCCCGCCGGGCTCGGCCCGCAGAAACTCTTGCAACCGCTGCTTGTAAGCGGCATAGAAGGGCTCCGCACTTAACCTGTCCAGGATCTGAACCCACTCAGCGGGCCTGGGCTGTGTGTCCACCGACGTGAAACCGTGAGCATCACCGTGATCGTTCATAGGAGCACGCTAAGCGTGCCAACCAAGCCGGTGGAATTATGCGGTCACAGCAATAGCGCTTCTAGGCCGCACCGGAAGTCCACGGGCCGGTCTGCCACCAGGAGCGGATGGGTGCGGCTCCGCTGCCTTTGGCGAGCGATCCGTCCGGTCGGCGGTCGGGTAGGCCCAGGAGCTGCTGCTCGATGGGGGTGAGGGCGGGGTTTTTCCGGAGGTCTGTGGTGGGGTCGTCGACGAGGTGGAGCCAGCGGTATCCGTACTGGAGCATGAGGGCGATGCGAGGGCGGCCGGAACGGTTGATGCCTCCGGTGTGCCAGGTGCGGTTCTCGAAGAGCACTGCGTCGGTTCCGGTGATGTGGGGGGTGGTGGCGCCGGGTGGGTCGATGGCGCCGGCGGGGACGACGGGCTCTTCGGTGAGGCGGTGGCTGCCGGGGAGGAACATGGTCAGCCCGCAGTCGGGGGTGACGGGGGTGAGGTAGTGGGCGGCTTTGATGGCCATGCGGGGGGTGTGGGGGAATCCGAGGTCGGCGGTGACGCCGTACATGTCGCGGTGCCAGCCGTGGCGTTCGGGGATGCGGATGGTGCGGGGCGGGCCGCTGGGCAGGGCGATGAGGTGGGCGGAGAGCAGGTGGATGTTCGGGCTGAGGAGCCGGACGACGGTGGGCAGGACGGCCGGGTTGGCGAGGAGCGGGAGGAAGGCGCGGTCGAGGTTGAGGCATCCGCGGAAGCCGTCCTTGCCGTCGCCTCCTCGGTCGCGGCCCTGGGTGATGTCGCTGGCCAGCAGCTTCTCGGCGGCGGTCAGGAGCCGGTCGCGCAGGTCCGGGGTGATTGCGTCACGGATGACCGCGTACCCGTCGCGTTCGAAGGCGTCGAGGGTGCTGGCGTCGGGGGCGGCGGGCGGCGACGGGGTGCTCATGCCGATAGCTCCTTCGGGGGGTCGGTGAGGGTGGTGGCGAGCTGCCACAGACCGGCGTCGTCGAGGCCGCAGAGTCGGCGGAGGTGTTCCTGGGAGACGGGGCGGCCGGGGTCGCGGTAGCCGAGGACGGTGAGCCGCGGCCCGGGGTGGCGGTGGCCGAGGAGGGCGTGGATGTCGGCGGGGTGTCCGCTGGTGGCCAGGACGATCGGCGCTTGGGTGCCGAAGTGGCGGGCGAACGCGTCCAAGCCGAGGGCGAGGGGGCGGGTGCCGTTCTCGGCGAGGGCCGTGAGGTCGTGGACGTGGACGTACCGCAGGCGCAGGCCGGGGCGTTCGTCGCGGAGTCGTCGGGCGAGGGTGGTCAGGGCCTCGGCGGGCAGGTCGCCGGCGGAGGCGAGGATCAGGTCGGGTTCGCCGGGTCCGGGGTGGGTCAGGTGGGGCCAGGTCGCGATGCCGTGCCGCAGTTCCTCGTCGAGGGTCTCCTGCGGGTGGTGGACGGTCGTGTGCTTGCCGGCGACGACGATGGTGCACCGGTCGAGCTTGCGCAGGGCGAAGGTGAGCGCGGCGGCGGTACGCGCCGGGTCGGCGGGGGTGAGGACATGGAGCGTGGGGTCGCCGCCGGCCAGTAGTGCCGAGGTGAGGCTGGGGTTTTGGTGGGTGATCGTGTTGTGCCAGCTCAGGCTGGTCAGGAGGTAGACGAGGCTGGGTAGCGGTGCGAGCCCGGCGTGCCGGCGCACGGAGCGGTGCTTGAGCTGCTGCTGGATGAGGCTGAGGGTGATGGGCGCGAACGCCTCGTAGGTGGCGACGAGTGCGTGGCGGCCGGTCTCCGTGTAGCCCTGGGCCCAGGCGTGGCAGAGCTCCTCGTTGAGCACTTCCACCGCCCAGGGCACCGGGCGTCCGTGCTCGTCGGTGAGGTCGAGGCGGTTGGAGGCCAGCTCGTCGGGGCTGAACACCCGGAACGGTCCCTGCTCGGCACGGGCCCGCAGGACCTCGGGGACCACCTGCGCGAACGGGCGGCCGGCGGCGTATCTGGCGACCTGGGTGGAGGCGGCGACGCATCCGCGCGGCGCCGGGAGGCCGTCGGGCTCGGGCCGGGGCAGTGGGAGCGCGGGGAGCAGGTGCGGTCGGGGCCGGCCGCTGGGGGTGAGGAGCTGGGTGGGCTGGTAGGAGGCCAGCCAGTCGGAGAGCGCGTCGAACTCGGCGGGTTGGGCGGCCGGGTCGCGCAGCGGTGTCTTGTGGACCGCCGGGGTGCCAGCGAGGTGGGCGGGTGTGCCGTGGCCTTTGTCCAGGGTGAGGACCAGGACGCTGGAGGGTTCCGGAATGCCCAGGGGCTGGGCGGTGCAGAGCGCTTCGGCCACCGCTTGGCGGAGCTGGTGGATGTCGAGGCCGTCGCTGTAGACGGGCCGGTGGCCGAGGCCGGTGAAATAGGCGGTGAGTTCGGCGCGGCTCAGGGTGGACAGCACGCTCGGCCCGCCCATGCGCATCCCGTTGAGCAGGACGACGGGAAGGACGGTGCCGTGGTCGCCCGTACCGTGCAGCGCGCGGGTGGCGATCCAGGATGCGGCGGTTGTCCCGGTCTCGCACTCTCCGTCGCCGATCAGGACCACGGACAGCCGGTGGGGCGCGTCGAGGACGGTTCCCTGCCCGATCGCGAGGGCGGGGCCGAGTTGGCCTCCGGTGTGCGGGTGGCCGGGGATCATCGGGGTGATCTCCCCACCGATGTCGGCTCGGGGGAAGCCGACGACCAGTTCGCGCAGCCCGGCGGCGTCCTGGTGCAGGTGGGGGTAAGCGTGGCCGAGTTGGCCGGTGAGGTAGGCGTGGGCGAGGGCGGAGGGTCCGGCGTGTCCGGCGCCGTGCAGGACGTGCAGCTCGTAGTCGTCGGGGACGGCCGCCTGGAGCGGGCCCAGGGCGGCGAGTATCCGGTTGACGGGCGGGCACACCCCCCAGTGGCCGGATGGTCGGGTCTTGACGTCGGCCGGGGTCAAGGGCCGGGCCAGAAGCGGGTTGTCGCGGAGATAGAGCTGGGCGAGACAGAGGTAGTCGAGCGCGTCGGCGACGGCGGCCACCGAAGCGTCGGGCACCAGGCGGTTCGTGCGGCGGGCGAGGTCAGCCCACATGCGGTTCTCCTGCCGGGGTGAGAGCGGCTTCGACTGCGCGGGCATGGACGGTGCCTTCCCGCTCCAGGCGCGCGGCGGCGCCCGAGGGGCAGTCGACGATGGTCATGTGGCGGCCGTGCGGGCAGATCCCGCCGTCGATGACCGCGGCGATTCCGGCCGCCGTGGTCCGCTGGAAGGCGGAGACCTGGCCGGCGGTGAGCGCCGGGTGGTCTGCGTCTCCGGCGGCGGGGGTGGAGATGCTGCACACGGCGGCGGCCAGCGGTTCGCCGGCCAGAGCGACGAGCTGGCCCAGGATCCCGTCGGGGCATCCAACGAGCGCGGGGGAGCCGACCGCCGCGATGGGCTCGGTGCCCTGCTTCCATGGAAGCCGCAGCGCGAGGTCCCCCGGCCACAGACCGCGGGCCAGCAGGCGTGCGTCGCCGCTCAGGTTGAACAAGGTCTCGGCCGTGGCTGGGGAGTCGAGCAGGAGCAGCAGCGGTTTGGCTGTGGGGCGCTGCTTCGCGCGGAAGACCGTGCTGGTGGCCGCAGGGTCGGCGGCACGGGCGCACAGCATGTACCAGCGGGGCGAAGGCACGGCGACCACCTGCCCGGCGGCCAGGAGCTGGACCGTGTCGGGGAGCTGGGTGGGGGTGAGAACGTCCACGGTGATCTTCCCTTTCACACGGTGTTGGGGCGGGCGAAGGTGGCGAGCGCGGGGTACTCCAGCCACGGGTCCGACAGGGCGCGCAGGGCGAGATCGGGGTGCTGGGCGTGGCTGACGCGGAAGTACGCCATCACCCTGGGTGTGCTGCTGGTGTTGAGGCCGACCCGGTGCGGGACGAGGTGGTGCATCACGACCACGTCGCCGGGCTCGGCGGTGAGGGCGATGCCGTCCTGGGCGTCGATGTCGTTGGGAGTCTGGGCCGGCTGTCCCAGGACCCAGTCCGTGGCGAAGTAGCGGGCCATCCGGCGGTGCCCGCCGGGCACGTAGTGCAGAGCGCCGGCGTCCGCGGTGGCGCTGCCGTCCAGGACGATGCCGACGATGAAGGTGAACGTGCGCAGGTCGCGCGGTTCCAGGTGGGGGCAGGAGACGCCGTCGACGTGCATCGTCTTCACCGGCTGCTGCGCGCCGTCGGGTAGCCGGACCTGGATCTGCGCCCGGGTGACGGGGGCCGTGGTCGCCGGACTTATCAGGTCTCCGGCCAGCTCTGCCAGGCCGCTTCGCTGGTAGAGGGCGAGGAGGTCTGGGTGTTCTTCCAGCTCGGGCGCGAAGCTGCGTTCGGTGTAGGCGGCGAGCCGCGCGGGGTCGTACGCCTCGTTCAGCCAATCGCCGATGAGGTCGCGGGCCTGGGACACGAGGTCGCCGTGGATCAGGCCACGGCGTATGAGAACGCCGTCGTCGATGAATCGGCGCCGATCTTCGTCGTTCCACGTCACGGGTCGGGACATGGTGGATCTCCTTCCGGAAGGACGGAACTGGGCCGGGGCGGCAGGGGAGCCGCCCCGGCAAGGGGCAGGGGTCGGGTCAGCCGCGCCGGCCGAGGACGACCTGGAAGGATGCGTGCTCGATCAGGCCGCCGGCTGCGGCGTGCCTGTCGAGCAGAGCGCGGGCGCGGTGCTCGAAGTCGTCGACTCGCTCGCCGAACAGCGGCCGGGCGGCGAAGGAGGTCGAGTACAGGTAGCCGATTACCGATTCGGTGCTCCACTCCCGCTCGATGGCGATGGTGTGCTCCTCGACCTGGCCGAAGGCGGACTCGGCGAGGATTTCGCTGTACGGCCGGTCGTGCGCCGCGTACTTCTTGCCGACTCCGGCCTGCCGCTCCTGGCCCAGGTACTCCTGGATCAGGGCCCGCAAGGCGTCGGTCCATTCGGTGCGTGCGGTCCACAGACTGCCGTCGCCCATGACCGCGACGGTCGCGTCCGGTGCGGTCATGTCCTCCAGACGCGACAGCACCACGTCCTGGTCCATCCAGTGGAAGGCGCGGCAGACCGTGACGAGGTCGGCCCGGTAGGAGGCGGGCGGGGCGAACTCCTCGGCCGGCGCGTTGTGCAGCCGGACGGTGACCGGCAGACCGGCGAGAGCCTTGTTGGCCTCGCCGAGCATGCCCGGGTCCTGCTCGACGACGTCGATCTCCGTCACCTGTCCGGCCAGGGCCAGGGGGACCTGCCCGGTGCCGGACCCGAGGTCGAGCAAGGCCCGGTGTTCCTTGCCGGCCACCCGATGCGCGAGCAGCTCGACGGCTTCCTTCGGGATGCCGGGCCGGTAGGTGGCGTAGTACGGGGCGGTGGTGTCGAACTGACTCACGATGTAGCGCTCCTGGTGATGCGGGTTGACGGGAGGAGGGTTTGCTCGATGTGTCGGACCGCGTGGGCGAGGTCCGGAACGACCGTGACCTGGCCGGGGTGCTCGGCCAGCAGTCGGATCTCTTTGGCCGTCGGCGGGCGCGAGGTGATCCACAGGGCCTGCGCTTCGGCGGCGAGGGCGCCGTGCACGTCGTAGTCGAAGCTGTCGCCTACGTGCAGAACCTCCGCGGGATCGCGGCCGTGCAGTCGAGCGACAGTCTGCACAGCAGCCGGGTCAGGTTTGGCGAACCCGAGCTGCCACGACGGGTAATGGGCTTGGAGGTGGGGGGCGAGGAGGGCGGCGACGTCGGTCTCCCGTTCGTCCCAGTGGCTCACATTCGACAAGGTGACCACCGGTAGGACTCGGGCGATCCGTGCCACCGCCTCCACCGCGCCGGGCCACAGGGCGAAGCCGGGCGGACGGTGATCGTGGGGGAAGGCGGACGCTGCAATGCCCAGGGCGGCGCACACGCTCTGCGGTCCGGTCGCGTCGCTGCGCGGGTCCAGGGCGTGCAGGATCTGCTGGGCGATCTGCTTCGCCTGCCGGGCCGGTAGCGGGGACAGTTCCACCAGGCGCTGCGTCAGCGTCGTCCCGGACGGCTCGCCCAGGGTGTATCCGACGTCGAGGCTCACCAGCCGCACGAGTGGCGCCGGGCTCACGAAAGACCACCCGCCAGGGCCGCGATGATCATGGCGATCCGCTCGGTGCGCACAGGACCGGAGCTGGCTTCGCCGAGGAAGGTCAGAAGCTGCCGGGCCTCGGCCGGCGACCAGCCGGTGGTGTCGACACCGGCCCCGGCTGCCGCCTGGGCGAGGTCGTCGGGGATCGCCGGCGGGCGCGCACCATGCGGTAGCAGCAGCGTGCCGCTCCACTCCTCGCCGACCTGCGCTGGCGGCAGGACCGCGCCGAGAGGCGAAAGGACGGTGACGTCGTCGAACGTCATTATGCGGACCGGGAGTTCGGGCAGGCGCACCGGCTGGTCGAGGCGCAGGGTCGCGGACAGAAAGGTATCGTGCCCGCGCAGCCGCTCGTCCACGACGAGCAACACCCTCCCTCCGCGCTGCTCCAGGAGGCCGTGGACCGCCAGCTCTCCCGTGTGCATGGGCATTACCGGCGCACCTCCATCCCGAGGCCGGGCCGGTCAGGAAGAGCGACGTGCCCGCCGTCCGGCTGGAGCGTTCCGCGCAGCGCCCGCTGGCGGCGCGGCTCCCACACCACCTGGTACTCCACCGCGCCTGCCGCACGGGGGAAGGCGGCGGCCAGGTGCAGGGCGGGCAGGAACGCCCGGCCGTGCAGGTGGACAGGCACCCCCGCGTCGTGGGCGGCGCCCAGCCAGGACAGGGCTTCGGTGATGCCGCCGCACCACACCGCGTCGAACGTGAACGCTTCCGGCCGGCAGTGCTTCAGCAGGGCCCTGACGTCCTCCACATGGGACAGCCGCTCGCCGAACGCGACCCGCAGTCCTTTCGCCCGCCTGCGCAGATGCGTGTATGCGCATCGGTCGGTCAGCGCGAGCGGGTCCTCCACCCAGCGCACCGCCTCCGGGGCCAGGAGCGGTGCGACCTCCATGGCCCGCAGGTGGCCCCATGTGCCCAGGGCGTCCACCGCCACGCTCTGTCCCGCCCACGTAGCCGCCCGCTCTGCCAGCCGTGCCATTTCAAGGGCTTCCGCTTCCCGCAGTGCCCACTTGGTGAAGGCGAACCCCTCGCCGGCGGTGGCCTTGACCGACTCGGCGGCCGATGTGGCGGCCAGGTCCAGGGAGAGCCAGGACGCGTAGACCGGCACCTGCCGCGCGGGGCGGTCACTGAGCAGGGCCGCGACCGGGAGGTCGGCGAGGCGACCGTGCAGGTCCCACACCGCGCAGTCCAGCGCCCCCACCGCCCAGCGCCCGAGCCCCGCCGAGTGCGGACCGAGTTCGGCCATGAGCCTGCGCAGCACTCTCGTGTGGTCGGTCACGGAGTGCCGCAGCACGCTCTGTCCGAGCCGGGTGGCGACCAGTGCGGCGGGCAGCTCGTCGACCGGGGCGAACACCCCGGCCACTCCGCGGGCCTCGACCACCACCGCGAAGCGGCTGTCGCCCGCTTCCCACGGACCCCCCACGCTGTCATCGAGGCGCTCGACCCGCACACGGTCGATGACCGTGCTACCGAGGTCCATCGATGAGGTCCTCTCCCGCGTAGGTGAAGTACCACAGCGGCCGGTAGCACTCCCAGCCCACCGGCCTCAGCCCGGTCGACGCCATGGACCGCTCGATGGCCGTACGCGCCTGCAGGTAGTAATCCAGGCCCTCCGCACCCGGCGTCCGCATGCCCTGCATCAGCACCGTGTGCGCCTGGAAAATCTGGAAGTTCGGGAACGCGTTGATCACGTCCACCAGCGCGGTCACCCCACGCACGAGGTCCTCCATCGGATCCAGCCCGACGATGTACGTATACGAGGTGTCCAGCCCCGCCACCCGCGCCCGCGCAAGCAGGTCCGGGAATTCCTGCGGCCGCAGATCGGCCTTGGTCGACTTCATCAGGGCCTCCCGCCGGGTGAAGTGCTCCACGGTCAGCCTGAGCACGAACGGCGACACCACCGACGCGATGGTCCTGAACGCCTCATCGCTGCGCAGCACGGAAGTGAGGAAGCCGATCCGGGCTCCGACGCCGGCCCGTTCCAGAGCAGGCCGCAGTGCGGTCAGGTGCGCGACAGCGGCCTCCTCCCGCTCGAAACACCCAGTGGAGACGGTGACCTCGGTCAGTTCGGCCAGGTCGTGGCGGGGGTGCTGCTCGCCAAGGGCACGCAGCAGGTCGTCGAGCCCCTGCTCCTCCTGCAGCCGTGGGTCGGCGGCGGCCTCCAGGGTGTTGGGGCACCAACCACACCCGACGCATCGGCTGCGCGCGTTGGGGTTGAGGGTCGCGGCCCGGCCGCCGTTGCGGAAGTACCCTCCGACCGCCTCGTCGGCGTCGATGCGCTCGACGTGCGCGACCACCTCTCCGTTCAGATACAGCTCGTCGCCCCGGAGCTGGAACGGGCTGGCCGGCCGGTTCAGGGGGACGATGATCTGCCAGGCGACGTCGGGGCGGCGCACGAGGCGGAGGTTGACCCGGGCCCGGTGACGGTCCTGGTCGGAGCTGATCCCGTACAGGTTGACGGCGATCAGCACCACGTCCTCGACAGGTACTCCGTGGCGCAGGGCAGCCCGCTCCAGGTTATGCAGGCGTTCGGAGCCGACGGCGGCGTCGGATGATATGGGTCGGTGTATGGAGAGAGGCGACATGGAGACTCCAACTTGGCGGTGAGCGGTGGGGTGTTGTACCCGGTGGCGCGGCACCTACGTTGTGCCGAGGGAGGGCGTCGGCGGTGTGGCAAATGCGCCGCCTACTTGGTCGGCGCGAAGGCAGTGAAGTGGGTCGGCGGGTGGTCGATGGCCAGGTCGGGTCGCCATGCGGTGAGGATCTGGGCGCTGCATTCGAACAGGCCGTCGGGAAGCTGATCGAGAGGGTGCCAGGCCCAGTCGCCGATGCTCTCGTCCGGTTGTGTGGCCGGTTGCCCCTGCCAGGCGTGGACGAGCGCGCCGACGGTCACCCGCAGGATGCCTTCGACGTGGTCGACGAGCGTGCCCAGGAGCCTGACGTCGCCGGGGCGGGCGATCAGGCCGGTTTCCTCACTGAGTTCGCGGACCGCGGTCTGTTCGAAGGACTCGCCGGCCTCGACGGTTCCGCCGGGCAGTTCGAGGGTGCCGCGACGATGACGGCCGAGGAGGAGCCCCTGCTCGCTGACGAGGATGGCGCCCACGCCGACGGCGGCGTGCGCCACCGGCGGCCGGGTGCTGCGAGGGCGGCTGGAGACCCGCGCCGGCCGGTCGGGAAGGCGCCGGGCGCGGATGAGCTGCTGGACGACTGCGGCGCTCTCGTCGGGGTGCGGGAACAGATCGATGGTCTCGACGCGGAAGCCGTACTCGGTGAGCAGGTCCTCCCACAACTGTGGTGCCAAGACCCACATCTGTGTGGGCAGGGGCGGGTCGTCGCGCATCAGGATCATCTGCTCGCGCGGCGCTACCTCCGTGGACGGGCCGCGGCCGTGCAGGTCGGTGTGAAGGAGCGAGAGAATCAGCGGGGCTCCGGGACACAGCCCGTCGCGCAGCGCCGGCAGCGAGTGGTGCGGGTCGATGAAGGCGAGCGTCCCGATCGCGTACGCGGCTTCGAAGGGCTCGGTTTCGTTCAGGCAGCTGACTACGTCTCCCTGGAGGAACTCCGTACCTTCGACGTCCGCGTGGGTGGAGATGGCGCGTTCGTGCTGGGTCGGAGAGAGTTCGATCCCGGTGACGCGGGCTCCGCAGGCTTGGGCGACGTGAACCGCGTGGTGGCCGGCTCCGGAGCCGACGTCCAAGACACGGCGCCCGGTGATGTCACCAAGGACTTCGGCTCCCGGTCCGACCCCGTCCCAGGGCGTCCAGGCGAGCTGCTCGGGGATGGGCGGGGTGTAGGCACGGGCCAATTGGCGCTGACCGTAGGTCTGCCAGGCCCGGGTGTTGGTCTCCTCGACGGGCACGATTGCCTCCTGAGTGGGCGGGTGTTCGGGGGTCAGGTATGTGTGATCAGGTAGACGGGCCCCGCGCCGCGCCATCAGCTGCTGCCATGTCGCGAGGTCGTGGACGGCGATGCTTGCGCGGCGGTGTCGTGTTCCCTGAGCACGTTCCGGCGGATCACGTCCTGGCCGACGATCGGGATTCCGCGGCCGTGGTGATCTCGCAGGCCCTGGGCCACGCTTGACTCGCCTGACGCCGAGTTGCCGCGAATCAGCACGAGGCGGGTGCCCTCACGGCCGACCGCAGTCGCGGTGGACAGACGACGGAGTGAGCCGCTCGGTGTGCCGCTCACGCGGGCCAGCCCGTCTCGCTGTACAGCTCCCCGTTCCGGATCTTTTCGATGGCCGCTCGGGTGTAGGGGACGAGGTTGTCGGGGAGCGCGGCAGGATCCCAGAATTTCCACTGGGTGCACTTGTCCGGCTCGCGTAGCTCTGGCTCGCCGCTCCAGGCGCGGGCGCGGAAAAACAGGCCCATGCGGGGCCGGTCCCCGGCCTTGTCGATGTGGTGGACGATGTGGACCAGCTCGACATCCTGGCGCTCGATACGCAGACCAGCTTCCTCCCGCACCTCCCTGATCAGGGCGGAGATGGCGCTCTCCTGCTCGCAGTGGCCGGCCAAGGCGTGCCAGGTGGAGGGCGCGAACGCGGAGTTGGGGTGGCGTAGCCCGAGCAGCACCGTTCCGTCGGGCCGCTCCAGGTAGAGGTGGACGCCGATGACGTTGAGGACTGTGCCGTGCGGTGAAGCTCGGTGCTCCTCCTGCGGTGCGCGCCCGCTCTGGGGCGCGGTGTTGGCCGGGCTGCTGGCGGCGTGGCGGCGTACGAGGTCGCTGGTGGTGTCCGCGATACGCAATCGATGGAGGTCGTCGGGGGCGAACCAAGCGAGCATGACCCCTTCCGTCAGGTGGAGTTCGCGGGGATCACCGTTCCAGCGGCTGGCGTAGATGGCGATGGGCACGGTCGCGCCGGCATCGTCGGAGGCGTACTCGGTGCCGACCGGCGTCAGGGCGGAGAGGTGGAGGCCGGCTTCCTCGGCCAGTTCGCGCCGCGCGGTGTGCTCCAGGGTGGCGTCCTGGGGCTCTCGGCCGCCGCCCAGCAGCGACCACATGCCCGGCTCCCAGATCTGGCCGGGGAAGTAGTCGCGCAGATGGAGCAGGTACTCGCCGCGGTCGTTGTAGATCAGGGCCGAGGCGTTGGCCGCCTCCGGTTCAGGTCCAACCTGGAGCGGTAGCTTGAGGAGCTTCTCGCGCAGGGTCGGGGAGGACACCCGGTCCGCGGAGCGCCACTCGATGCCGCCCACCTCTTCCTCCTGCAGCACCACCGGCACTTCGTCCGCGGTGTGCAGACGGAAGAGGAATCGCAGGTCGAAGTGGACGTGTCCGGGCTCGCCTTTGCTCGGGCGGGCGTCCATGTCGTGAATGTCGATGTCCAGCGGCACGGTTTCGTAGCCGGGCCACGGCGTGACGGCCTGGGGTGCGATCCCGGTCTCCTCGTGCAGCTCCCGCAGCGCCGCTGCTGCCAGGGACTTGTCGGAGAGCTCCGTGTGTCCGCCCGGGGGGAGGACCTTCCCGCTCGCCAGGTGCAGCACGTGCAGGACGTGGCCGAGCGGGTCGATGATGATTGCGGCGCAGGTGACGTGCCCGGTGAAGGTGGAACGGCTGGCGATATCGTCGCCGGCCCGATCGAGGGCGGCCAGGAAGGCGCCGAGCTGCTTGCGCTCGTGAGGGTGGCGCGCGAGATAGGTGTCGACGGTGGTGCGGATGTGGTCGTGCGACAGCGGCATGGGGCTACCTCAGAGGTACGTGGAGCGGGACGAGTCGAGGCGGGGTGGTCGTTCGGGTCAGCTCAGCCGCATCCCCTCCGGGGGGATCTCCTCGATGGCGGCGGCGCGAGCGCTGGGCAGGCCCCATCGCTCCCGTGCTGTCTCCACCGCGAGCTGGGCTTGCCGCGCTCCGGGCGGTCCCCAGCCCAGCAGGGCGGCTGCCTGGGCGGGAGTGGCGAGCAGGCGTGCGAAGGGTCGGCCGGTGGCGGGGTCGACGGCCGCCGGCCCGATGGCGGTGACCGGGGCGGCCAGGCGGAGCCGGGCGTTGGGCCCCACCCCGCCGTAGACCTCGCCGGTCTCGTCCAGCACCCACCCCAGGCGTACCGGTTCGGTCAGAGTGAGTTGGGCTTCCTCGGCGGCTTCCCGATGGAGGGTGTCCTCGGGGGTGGCGTCAACCTTCTCGACGGTGCCGCCGGGCAGCATGGGCAGCGCGCCTTGAGACCCGGGATCGGCAACGAGCACTACCCTGCCGTCGGGGACGAAGCACCACGCCCAGGCTTGCTGCACGGGGAGCTGACCGGGCACGGGGGTCCGGTTCAGAGGGCTGTCCCACATGGGGCGGTAGCGGACGTGGACGTCATGGTGATCGAGGGCCGGTACGTCGAGGATGTGCCGGCCGTCGGCGAGGTGGGCGGTACCGGCGCCGCCGAGGCGGGCACGGTAGGCGGCGAGCATGATCTGCCCGTCCACGGGGAGCAGACGGTGCACCGCGTCCCTGGTCTCGAAGAAGGCGAAATCGGAAAGTTCCTTGGGAGGCAGACGGATCGCCTGTACCTCGTCGGGAGTGAGGGTGCCGCCGTCGAAGATGTAGCGGATCTCTCCGGGACAGGGCATGCCGGGCTTGATGTCGGGGTGGTGCGGTGAAAGGGAGTGGATGGCGAGAACGTCCGGCAGGGCCAGGTCCTGGAGGCCCAGTTCCTCGGCGATCTCGCGCCGGCAGGCGTTCAACGGGTGCTCGCCGGGTTCGGCAGCGCCCCCGGGCAGCAGCCACCGGTCGTCCTCGCGGTAGGTGGGATTCACCAGCAGGACCCGGCCGACCTGGTCGGTGACGATCGCGGCGGCGCTGAGCCACACCGCGTGGCGGGACGCGGCGTACTGCGCGTCCGAGAGGGCAGCCTTCGGCGGGACGTGATCAGAAGGCGAGACGGAAGAGGCCACGGGCTCTGCCTTTCGGTGGGGCGGGTCATGCCTTGTCTGCGACGCTGGGTGAAGCAGGCTTGGGGATGTGCGGGGTCGGGGCGTACTGGGCGGCCTGTGTGTCGAACATGGCTGCATATCGGCCACGTGCGGCGATGAGGTCGTCGTGTGTGCCGTGTTCGGCGAGGCGCCCTTGGTTGAGGACGTAGATGTGGTCGGCGTGGCGGACGCCGGACATCCGGTGGGTGACCAGGACGACGGCCCGGTGCGGGGCGGCGAGGCGGCGGATGCGGTCGAAGGCAGCGATCTCGGCTTCGGGGTCGAGCGCGGAGGTCGGCTCGTCAACGATGAGGACGCTGTCCGCCTGCGATGTTGAGCTGCGCCAGTGGGTGCGGGCCAGGCCGACCTTCTGCCATTCGCCGCCGGAGAGTTCGATGGCTCCGCGGAACATGCGCCCGAGCATGCTGTCCAGGCCGTTGGGGAGTTTGGCGGTGACGGATCCGGCGCCGGCGTAGTCGACCGACGTCTGCAGGTCATGCATGGAGGCGACGTGCCCGGGGCGGCCGATGCGGATGTTCATCGCGGCGGTCACGGGCCACCGTTGGAAGTCCTGGGTGAGGAGCGAGACGCGGTCGAAGACCTGGGAGCGCTCCAGCCCGGAGACGTCGAACTCACCCCACCTCACGGATCCGGCGTGAGGGAGGAGCAGACCGGAGAGGATCTTCATCAAGGTGCTCTTGCCGGAGCCGTTTTCACCCACCACGGCGATGACCGACCCCATGGGGAAGGTGAGCGTCACGTCGTCCAGGGCCGGTGCGTCGCGGTCGGGATACTGGTAGGTGACGTGCTCCAGGGAGACCTGCCTGACTTGGTCGGGGACGGGGCTACCGGTCCGCGGGATAGCGCGTTGAGCGGCCTCGATCAGGAACTGTCCGTGATCGCGGACGTAGAGGGACTCCTCGTGCAGCTGGTTGATATTCATCACCAGTGCGCCCAGGCTCGCCGAGCCGGTCCGTACCGCGATCACGGCAGTGCCGGCGACGGCGAGGCTCATGTGTCCGGCCATGATCAGCCAGATCATGGTGCCGTAGGTGGCGGCCATCGCCAGCCCGGACAGCGCGGAGGCGACCCATTCGGTGACGGCCTTGCTGGAGGCCAGCCGCTCCTGCTCCGATTCCGCGCTCGCGGCCATGCGCCGGTACCGCTCAAGGAGGAAGGGGCCGACGGCGTGGATTCGCACTTCTTGCGCGGCGGTGCGCTCGGTGAGGAGGTTGCCGATGAGGCGGCTGGCCCGCTGGTGCTCGATCCAGCTCATCACGGATACGTAGCGTTCCTGCGCTACTCGCATGGCGCCCCATCCGCGGGGGGCTGCGATAACTAGCAGCATCGGCAGGAGGGTGGGGTTCAGGACGGTGAGGACGCCCGCTGTGGCGATCAGTGAGATGGTGCTGTTCAGCGCGGAGACGCAGGCGCCGATCATGCGGCGGGCAGAGGCGGGCCCGTACTGGGCGATGTCGATCAGGCGGCGGAAGTCCGGATCGTCGATGGCTTCGAGTTCGACCGAGGTTGCGGCGGCCAGGTACTGCGTCGTGGCGATCCGCTCCACAACCGGTTCGAGGCGTCCCGCTCGGGATGTCGACCAGCCGGCCAGAGCGGAGTTCACGACGGCGACGCCTGCGGCGGCGAGCAGCCCCGGCAGGAGGGCGTGCAGCCGGTCGACCGTGTCGCCGGCCCCCAGCAGCGCGTGCATGACCGCGTTGATGGCGAGGAGGCCGACCGCGGCGGCGATGCCCTGGCCGAGTTCGCTGACCGCCACGGCGACGAGTGCTCGGCGATCCGCACTCCAGGCCATCCGCAGGGTGGCGCTGACGAGTCCGGGCATCTGGCGCAGGGCCGAGCGCATGGTCAAGTCCAGGCGGGCATGTTCGTGTTGGGACCAGCCCATGTCGTAGCGCAGGGGCCCGCCGAAGAGTTCTCGCTCTGCGTCGGAGACCTGTGGCTCCGCCACGCGGACCTTGCCGAAGAATCGCTTCACTCGCTGTCTCCCTGTGTCGGCCAGTTCAGAGCCCGGTAGGACGGGCCGTGGGTGAGCATGCGGAAGACGGCGGTGGTGTACGGGTGGCAGTCCGGCGGGGGCTTCTCCAATGGCACCCAGAACAAGTCCTCGTGCTTGTCCGGCTCGGCGTTGTGCGGCTCGCCCGCCCACGACTGGGCGACGAAGACCGCGGTGATCCGGTCCGGGCCGTCGCCGGGGTCATGGTGGTGAATGAGGCCGCAGAACTCCTGTTGCCCGGCGCCGATGCGGACCCCCGTCTCTTCCTCTGCTTCGCGCCGCGCGGCGTGGTCGAGGGTTTCGCCCGCTTGCAGATGGCCACCCACGACGGTGAGCTGACCCGGTGCGAGGGCCGCGTCCGGTCTGCGACGTACGCACAGGGCGGCGCCGTTCGCGCGGAGCAGGACCTGGGCCACGTCGGCGATCAGCAGGTGAGGCGCGTCGCTCATAGACGGCCGTCCTGCACCAGGCGTTCGACGGTACGCCGGCCGCGCGCGGTCACGAGCGGGTCGCCGTGCCGGGGGCCGTAGACCAGAGCGCTGGCGGCGTCAGCTGCTGCGAACGCTGTCAGCGCACATTCCTCTGACTCGGACAGAGGCCGGCCGTATCCCTCGAACAGGGCGGTCCGCAGTTCGGGATGATCTGGCCACAGCGAGGTGGCGAGTCTGACGAAGTCCGTGACGCGGGGGCCCGGTTCGCTGCGCTCGAAGTCGATCAATACGCAGCGCCGGCCGTTCCAGAGCAGGTTGCGTTCCCAGAAGTCCCCGTGCCGCCACCCGGCCGGTAGCGGTTCGCACCCGGGCAGCCCGGTCACCAGGTGCCGCAGAACGTTGGCTTCCGTAGTGGACATGTGTTCGCGGGCCTCGGCGAGGTGCTTGTCCAGGCCGGCCACCGTGTTCTCGATGACTGCGCTGGCTTCCGGTTGGCTGAGGGGGCCGGTCATCGCGTCGTGGAAGCGGCGCAGGAGCTGGCCGGCTTGCCGGTGGGCCGTACGTCGGCGCGGTGGTGACTCCTCTTCCTTCAGCGGCTGACCGTCCACGGCGGTCAGGATCAGGGCGAGCAGCTGCGCGGAGCTGTCCCGCAGCTGCGGGGCGTTGCTGTGCCCGAGGTGAGGAACGGCCTCCCGGTAGGCGCGGGTCTCGCGCGTGTAGAGGATCGGCCCCGGCGCCACCTTCACGAAGTGGGCGCCCGCGGGGCCGGTCACCCTCCACACCTGGGAGTTGGCGCGGTCGTGCGAGGAGTCCCGCACATCGTCCAAGGGGCCCAGCACGCTCTCCACCCAGGCGTGGAGGGGCGAGGGAAGGCGAGCCGATTCCGTCACGCCAGGGACCTCATATCCGGTCGTGAACCGTCGGCGAGCAGGGCGCGGCGGCCGGAGGCGAGGTGAAGGCTGGCACCCGAGGAGGCGGCGGTGTTTTCGAACGCAGGATGAACGAGCGCAGGGCGGCGTACGGGATGCATGGGAGCTCCTCGGGGCGAGATGCGGACAGGTGATCGGGTAACGGTGGGTGTGCTGTCGCCGTAACGGGTGGAGGCGGGCGAAATCTAGAACCTGATTTCGAATACCGGGCCCTCTCCTTGTGTGGTCAGGCGGGGCGGGTCGTGATGCTTTGTTCGATCACTCATGTGGGTTGGGGTACCTCCTGCGGGGGATTGCCGGAGGCCGCCTGGTCGGTCACGGCGTGGCGAGGTCCGGGCCGCGGGCGCGGGCGGACGGCCGAGGTCGAGCACAGCGGTCACGGGACTTTTCGGCGGGGCAGCTAGGGGGAACGTGAGCCTTGGCCGTCAGCGCGGCGCCTGTAGACCACCGTCCGCCGATCGACGCGTGGGACGCATGTCGCCGCCCCGCGGGCGGAACTTGACGCCGGAGAGGCCGAGGCGTTGGTGGACGTAGCCGAACGACCGTCCCGATTCCTCAGTGAGGCGGCGAATAGTGGCGCCGTCGTCGTACCGCTTCCGCAACTCGGAGTCGATGAGCTCCTGCTGCTCGGGGGTGGCCCTCTTTCGGCGCTTCGGCCAGTCAAATTCGTCAGGCACGTGTCTATCCCTTGCGAAGAGTGGTGGCCGTCTTCATCGGTTCAGGGCGGTGAGGTTGAGGACGGCGACCGCGGGGAGGTGGTCGCCGAGGGCCTGGGTGATGGGGGTGTCCACCACCAGGTGCTCGTGGATCGCCGGGGCCAGAAGGGGGGACACGAGCACGTAGTCCGACCGGCGGTCCCACTTCTCGTTGCCGCCCCAGTGGCCGGCCGTACGTGGTGGAGTGAGCCCGAGGTACCGCGGGGGGTCAATGAATCCTGCGTTCATCAGCGCGTGCATAGCGCGGCGGTCCGTGCCCCCGTAGCTGCCGTCGGACAGCATCTGCCGGTGTCGGGAGTGCAGGTGGGCCGCAACCTGCTCCCAGTCGGCCGGGTCCGGGTCGCCGAGTCCCGAGGTGTTCAGGTCGCCGATGAGCAGAGAGTGCTCGTCGGCAGAGGCATACTCCGTCAGCCACCCCGCCTCCTTCAGCCGTGCGGAGGGTGCGAAGGGATGAAGGTGTGTGTGCAGGACCTGCATAGCGAACCCGTCGACCTTCAGCAAGGCGCGGGAAGCGGTGTGGTGGAACCGGCCTCCGGAGATGTCCGGCTGGAACCGTGCGCAGCTGACCCGCGGCCATCGGTAGAAGAGCACGAGATGGCAGCCGTGGCTTTTCGACGGCGCGAACAACGCCTGCATCCCCAGCGTCTCCGCAGTGGCGTGGAGCCGGGCATGGTCCTGCCGTTCCCAGTGCTTGGCCTCCTGAATTCCCAGCACGTCGAGGTCGAGGGATGCCAGGAGTTCCATCTGTCCGGCCCAGCGGTCTTCGCCGCCGTCCATGATGTTGTAGGAGCCGACGCGGAGAAGGCTGCTCATGCCGACCTCTGCATCTCCGCGCCCGCGAGCTGCTGGCGGCACGGTGCGACGATGCTTCCGTCCGGCAGGAGCTGACCGGTTTCCTCGAACAGCAGAACGCCGTTGCACGGCAGTTCCCACCCTTGTTCGGGGTGGGCGGCGGAGACGCGGACAGCCTGACGGTCGGGCGCGTCACCCGTGGGACACGGCGGGGTGTGCTTGCACATCGTGCTCATCGTCCTTTCGGAGCGAAGTAGGAAAGGTGGAACTCGCCGGCACCGGGCTGCCGCGAGGAATGAAGGAAGGTCGCTTCGTCATGCGGCCCCCGCGAGTACGACGGTCGGAGCGTCCTCGGCAAGGTGGTCAGGCGCGTTACGGCGACGCGCCCTCTCCAGGGCCGCAGCGATCGATGTCAGCCCGACGGTGGCCCTGCGCTCGTCCAGCGACTCCGGTGCGCGCAGCGGACACAGCGTGACGCCCTCGGGATTCAGCAGGAGCTGGGTTCCGTGCTCCTGGCGGCGCCCGCTGTTGATGAGGGTGCGGTCGTAAAGGTGTGCCCAGTGCTGGATGCGTGCGTCGTGCGCTTGGACTGCGCGCTGAAGCAGGGTGGTGGCTGCCCGCTGAAAGTCGGGTTCATCGTCGGCGTGAAGGGCCAGGCTCCATGCGGCGTGCGCCCCTTCCGGGCCGACGAGGCGGTGGCCGGGCCAGCCGTGCTCGGTCAGGATGCGGCGCAGCACTTTGGTGTCGGCGTGGTCGGCATGCCGGCCCTGGCCGAGTCGGACGGCGTCGAGGTGGTTGCGCACGCGCCCCGCCCGGCGCATTGCCGCTTTCGTGGCTCGGTCGATGAGTTCGCGGGTGAGGTCCGGCAGCTGCGGTTCGGCTGCCGTCACGAGACAGTCCGGCTGTCTTCGGCGGACTGCGGTTCGTGGACCCGACAGTCGATGAGCGCGCCCAGTCCAGGGCGCTGCTCGGCGGTGAGTTCGAGGCGAGCGGCCTGCTCCTCGTGCTGCCCCGTGCCCGACCCCCGTACGTCCCAGCCCATGTCGGTGAGCCGCCGAAGGAACGGGGCGATCGGATCAACGTCGAAGGGACGCCGGGCCAGGGCCTCGGCCCGTACGAGCGGCAGATCGAGTCGGGCGGCGAAGTCGGAGGACCACAGGGTGATCAGCCGGATGGTGTCGTCGGAGCGGCCGGGCAGGGTACGGACACAGCTCAGGAAGAGGCACGGGCCGTCGCCCCATCCGAGGTCGGGGGTGCGCTGCGGGATTATGCAGGCCAGCATCAGCCCGTCCTCGAACAGGCCGGCCGGTCTCGTCTGCGGGTCGCGGTACAGGGCCGAGATGTCGGCTCGGGATACAGGCAGGCCGCGCATAGTGAGCCAGCGCTGCCGGTCCTGGACGAGCGCGGCGGCCTCGTCCCGTTCGGCGTCGGTGTGAAGGGACCGCATCTCGTACACCGCCGGCATCTCCGGCGTTCGCTGGAGCAGGGAAGACGGCTCGGTGGCCGGGGAGTCGAGTGACGGGCTCATCGGCCTGCTCCGCGCTCCACCGTGCTGGTCGGCCGCGCGCCGAGCAGACCCCATGCATGTGCCAGAACGACGAGCTGGGTGACGTCGCCGGCCCCGGTAGCGTCGAGCAGGTCGACGAGTGCGGAC
This sequence comes from Streptomyces sp. 840.1, assembly GCF_003751445.1. Taxonomy (NCBI): domain Bacteria; kingdom Bacillati; phylum Actinomycetota; class Actinomycetes; order Kitasatosporales; family Streptomycetaceae; genus Streptomyces; species Streptomyces sp. 840.1. The sequence continues at coordinate 5,239,871 of NZ_RJUU01000001.1, forward strand.
CGAACGTCAGCGGGGGCGATCCTGGCGGCGAGCGCGATGTCGCGGGCGGCGGTGTGCTCAGCGACAGCCTTCAACATCTGATGCTGCTCCGGGCTGAGTTCCGGCATTGGCCTGTCCGACGTGGGTAACGCGACCTGCTGCGCCGAGAGCAGGAGGTGCACGAGCACCGGCAGTTTGCAGCGAGGGGGGCAGTGCACGCTCGCGCGGATCTCGTGGACGTACTGGCGGATGGTGTTGGCCGACAGGCCGGTCTCCGCCGCGATGTTTCGGGGGTCCAGGCCGTTCACGAGGTGTTGGGCGATGCTCTGGTGGGTCGGTTTCAGGGGTGTGATCGGCGGGCTGCCGGCTGTTAGGGGTGAGGGCAGGGCGCCGATGCGTCGGACGGACGGGGTGGACAGGTTGATGTCCTTGTACGTCATGTGCTTTCTCACTTCTTCGACTGCAACTGGGGGACAGCGGTTCGCGACCGGGGAAGGGTGCTGTCTGTCTGCGTTTGCGACGCCATGGGTGCGAGCTCGTGCTGCCACAGGCGTGCCACCAGATGGGCGGAGGTTCGGGCCTCCATCAGTTGCCTCAGCTTGTGGCAGTCCGCAATGAGGCGGCTGTATGGGAGACGTCGCTCGTTCGCTATCTCCACGGCTTGCATGCCGTCGGACAGCGGAGCGATCAAGTAGCGCAGGTTCTTGGGGACACGGACCGGCAGGTCAGGTGGTGGCGATACCCAGATGGCGTCGGACATGCAGGCCACCGCGATCAGTCTGGTGTCCGCGCAGGGCGGCGTGCCCAGCCTGGTTCTCGCCCGACAGAGCATCGCGTTGAGGGACTTGGGACTGATGCCCAGCCTGAGTGCGACCTCCTCGCGCCGATAGCCGTCGGCCAGCGCCTGCAGGGTGTCTTCTTGGCGATTAGTCAATAAAATTCGGCGGGTGTGGGTCCTGATCACTGCTCTTCCTCGTGTCGTGGGCTGTACGGACTGGGTACTCAGGGGCGTTGTTTACGGGGCGTCTGCGGCAGTGAGATCGGGTGCTGCAGAGGCCACTTCGGCGGCGAGGCGTTCGGACCACTGGATCGGGTCCTCGCCGAAGGCGGCGTCGGCGAGGCGTATTCGCTGGACTTCGCCGGTACCGGCGGGTGGGTAGGTGTGCTGGATGTCGCGCCACAGGCGCTGGAGGACGTAGTCGCGGTCGAGCGCGTGGGCACCGTGCAGCTCCATGGCGTCCTGGGCTGACGTCATCGCCCACTGGTGACCGAGGTACTTGGCGTTGATCAGGTCGGCGTCGCAGGACAGACCCTGATCGAGGAGGTGCACGGACTGGTAGGCGAGGATGCGTCCGGCGCGCAGACGGGCTTCCATATCACCGACGCGGTCCCGCAGGACCGGCAGATTGGACAGGTGGCCCCGGTAGCGGGGGCGTGCCTGGAGGTGAGCGGTCGTGGTGGCGACGACTGTCTCGTGGATGCCGAGGCTGACCGCGGCCAGGTTGGGCCGGCCATACAGGATGCTGCTGCTCTGGGCCACGCTCAGCCCTTGGCCGATCTCTCCGACCACGTTGTCCGCGGGGACGGTGACGTGGTCGAGGTCGAGGCGGCCGGCGGAAAAGCCGTGCAGGCCGAGGCCGGGACGGTGGCGGGAGACGGACAGCCCGTGGCGGTCGGTTTCGACCATGAACGCGGTCAGCGCCTGCGAGGTGCGTACTCCGGCCTTGGCGGTCCGGGCGACTACGAGGTGAGCTCCCGCGAGGTGGCTGTTGCCGATGTGGACCTTGCTGCCGGTGATCACCCACTGGTTGCCGACGCGCTCGGCGGTGGTTTCGATGCCGCCGATGTGCCCGCCGGCGACCGGTTCGGTCACGGCGATCGACAAGAGCATTGACCCGTCCGCCACCCCCGGCAGCCAGCGGGTCTTCTGCTCATGGGTGGCGAAATGCAGGAGTGCTCCGACGGGGATCAGGGTGGCCTGCAGGATGGTCGCGGCAGCCGCCGAGACGCAGGCGATGCGGTGGATCAGTACCGTCTTCGCCACATGGCCGGCGCCCAGACCGCCGTAGTCGGACGGGACGGTGACGGCGAACCAGCCCCGCGCGGCCATCAGAGCGGCGACCTTGCGCTCCACCCTGCCCGGGGCAGCTTCCATCCGCACGGCGCGCGGTGCTACGTGCTCGGCTGCGAAGGCATCCGCCTCGGTCCACAGAAGTTCGTGGTGGGCGGTGAGATACGGGCGCAGCGCCGGAGGCGGTGTGGTGGGTGTGGCGGGCGGCATGGTCGTCCCTCTCCCTGGGTGAAGGTCGCACGGTGGGGCGGCCGGGGGTTGCGGCTCCCTGGTGGGGGTGGTGGAACGGGCCTATCGGGCGAGTGCGGGGGCCATGCGGGCCATGGCCTGAGCGCCGGCGGTGATGGTGACGTCCCTGATCCGTCGGGCTTCGCGCAGAGGCCGGCGCTCGGGGTCGATGACACACACCGTGCCCAGCACGAGCCCGCTTTCGTGGATGAGGGGCGCGCCGAAGTAGGAGCGAATATTGACCGCGTCGACCACGTGGTTGCCGCTGAAACGAGGGCTTGCGTGCACGTCGTGCAGTGGGAGGGCCTTCTTGCGGGCCACGACCTCCGGGCACCAGCCGTGGTCGTGGCTCATGGTGCGGCCGACGATGACGTACCCGCTGTCCGCGGGTGGCTGATGCAGGCCGACGAAGGTCTGCCTTTCCAGGAACAGATTGACGAACCCGTACAGGAACCCGGCCAGCGTGGCCATATTGCGGGCCAGTTCGTCGAAGTCGTCGCTGGCAGTGGTGGGCACGCCCAGGCGCTCAAGCAGCTCGTACCGTTGCTCCAGCTCGGTTGTCTGCTGAGTCTGGTGGCCGGTGACGGTGGCGCCGGTCGGGATGGACAGCCCCTGGTCGGTGTCCCGCATACGGTGTGGCAAGGACAGCGCGGGCGCGGCAGCTAGGGGTGCGAGGTAGTGGTCGCTGGGCTGATGTGGCATCAGGCGTCCTGGAGGGTGGTGGTGGGCGCGCGGTGAACGCGGCTCGCCGCCGTGTTCCTCGCTGCGTGGTCGACGAGGGTCAGCAGGACGCCTGCGACGTGGTCCGGGTCGCGGGCGTCGCAGGTGAGTACCGGTACGGAGGGGTGAAGTTCGAGTGCGGTGCGGACCTGTTCGGGCGGGTAGCGGTGTGCTCCGTCGAACTGGTTGATGGCGACGACGAAGGGCAGAGCGATGTCTTCGAAGAAGCTGACGGGAGTGAAGCTGCTCTCCAGGCGGCGGGTGTCGACCAGGACGACCGCGCCGACGGCTCCACGGGAGAGGTCGTACCAGAGGTCGACGAACCGGTCCTGGCCGGGCGTGCCGAACAGGAACAGCTCCAGGGCATCAGGGCCGGGCAGCGTGAGGCGGCCGAAGTCGAAGGCGACCGTGGTGGTGGTCTTGGCCTCGACGCCCTGCAGGCTGTCCACGTCGGTGCTCGCCTCGGTCAGGTATTCCTCCGTGCTCAGGGGCGGGATCTCGCTGATCGCTCCCACGGCGGTGGTCTTGCCCGCGCCGAAGCCCCCAGCGATCACGATCTTCAGCGCGACCGGTGCGTCGGCGTGCGGGCGCGACGGAATCCGGGGCGCCACGGCCGGGTCAGCCGGCTTGGGGGTAGGCGTTGGCATTGGGCCACTTCCTCTTCAGGCCCGCAGCGAGGGCCGCCAGTAACTGGGTGGAGGGACCGGCATCCGATTGCGTATCGGATGCGGCATACGGGGTGGTGATGGGGACGACCAGGGCGTTGGCGTCCAAGAGGTCCGAGACGAGGATCTTGACGGTGGCGACCGGGCGGCGGAGCCGGCCCGCCAGCTCGGTCACCGAACGCCGACGCTCTCGACACAGGGCGAGGATCTCTTCGCATGCCTCGGCCTGTGCCGGGCCGGGCCGCCCCGGTCCGGTGTACAGCACGGTTTCCAGCCCGAGCAGGTGCCGGGACCTGGTACGCCCGCCCGTCAGGGTGTAGGTCCGCACGAACGCTGCTTCTTCGGCCGTGCGGCCGTGCACGGTCACCGGACCTCAGGACCCGTGCCGACGCGGACGGGGACCAGCATGGACTTGGCGAACTTGCCGACGAGGCGACCCATCTCGAAGCCCACCAGGCCGGCGTCGGCGTCCGTGCCGGCGATGACGGCGAGGATCGTCTCCACCTGACCGCGTGCGTCGCCGGGGCTGTTGTCGAAGGCCGCGCTGCGTCCGGCGCTCTGGACGAAGATCAGGCAGTCGTCCCGCTCGATCACGACCTGCTTGGCCGGGTTCCTCCTGTTGCTGGGGCCTGTGATGCTCGCTGCGAGGGAAGCCACTCCGCTGAGTCCGGCCGACAGTTCGTCCGCCCAGTCCTTGTCGACCTCGCTGTCCAGCAGCCGCAGCCCGTCCCGCGACAGCAGGACGGCGTGCGTGACGCCGGGAGTGTCGGAGACGAACTGACGGAGCAGCCAGGCCGTTTTGTCCTGTTGCTCGCGTGGCGTCATCTCGGATACGGGCGTCGCGTTGTTCATCTCGGGTTGGGTGCTCATAGGGGTCGCTCCAGAAGAGGAAGGGCCATTGGATGCCGACGGGCACCCAGGAACGTGGAGGGGAAGGAAGTGGTTCAGGGGCTGGATCGCTCTGTCGAAGCGGTCGGGGAGCCGGCGCTGCCGCCGGTCTGGATGCCGTTGCGGAAGGCGCCTGCGAGCCCAGGCGTCGGCGCGGCTACGGGGGCTTGCTCCCGCTCGCGTGGTGGACGGAACGAGCCGGCCTGCCGCCTACGCGTGGGAAGAGCGGGCACACGAGCAGAACGGCCTGTCGGCCCGGCACCCGGTGCCCCAGTCGTGCCCGGGTGCGTGACCTGGCCTGCTGTCGGGACGGCCGGTGCCGCGGCATCCTGCCGCACCGACGGCTTGGAGAGGCCGACTTCCCCGGCGAGTGCGTCAGAGTCCTCGACGGAGGGAACCTCTGTGAGAAGCCGTGCCGGAATGACGACCAGCGCCGTGGTGCCACCCGTGACGTTCTCCTGCAGGAGAACGTCCATCCCGTGCGCGGCGGCGATCTTCGCGGCGACCAGCAGGCCGAGCTGCCCTGCCCGCACCTGGCCGCTGACGTCGACTGCATCGGGGGCCTTGAGCAAGTGGTTCATCTGTGCGCGGGTCTGCGGGTGCATGGGGATGGCCCGGTCCTCGACCTCGACCGCCAGCCCGGCCGGCACCCGCTGCGCCCGCACAATCACCTTCGTCGCCGGATCGGAGCACTCGCACGCGTTCTCGATCAGTTCGGCCAACAGGTGCGTCAGGTCCGGGCCTACGTGTCCGGGAAGGCCCAGCTCACCGCCGACGGAACCGGCCGCGACCACCACGCGCGGGTACTGCACCACCTCGGAGACCGCGCCGCGCAGCGTGGTCGTGACGGAGACCGGTCGGCGCACGCTGCGCAGGGACTGTCCGCCCAGCACCGCCGTGCTCTCCACCTGACGACGCATTCGCGTCACGAGGTGATCAATCGTGAAGATCTCCGAGAGCAGCTCCGGGTCATCGGTCTGCATCTCCAGCTGACTGAGTGCTTCCAGAGCTTTCCCGACCAGGGCGTGCTCCCTCATCGCCAGGTGGCGCAGCACGTCCAGGAGGACAACGGACTGGGACTCGTCGTGCACACGTATCAGCGAGGCGACGGCCTGCACTTGGAGCGCACCCAACGCCTTGCCGAGCTCGGCGGTCGCACTGGCCGGCTGCGGCCTCTGCATGTCCGGCAGCGGCGGCCGCGCCCCTCGGCACAGTTCCTCCGCCGACCACAGCATCGACTTCTCGACGGCCGCCGCAACCCCTGCGACCGCGGTCAGCTCAGCTGTCCGTCGTTCTTCTACGGCCGCGTGCACGGCGCCAGCGGCCGTTCGCACTCCGCGGGCCGCCACCAGCGCGACGACGGTCAGCCCACAGACCAGGCCGACCATCAGCCAACCGAGACCCACCACGGCTGTCGACCACACGGCGATCACGGCGCCCAGCAGGACCGTATGGAACAGCAGGGGCAACACCACGGCACGACGGACGCGGTGCTCCGTGAAGGCGTCGGTCCGCTGGGGCCGACGTCTGCGGTGGCCGGTACCGGCCGGCCGTGCTGGGAAGGCGCTGTCAGGCATGGGAATCCTCGTCAGAGTGGGGTGTGGCTAGGCGTGCTGCGGAGTGAGGCGTATGCCGGTCTGACCCGTTCCGCGAGAGGTCGCCAGGGGTGCCGGAACCGTGCCCAAGTCCTGGGTGGACGGGGTCGACAGCCGATGAAGGAGCAGAGCACTCGCCACCACGCCCATGTGGCTGAACGCTTGGGGGAAGTTCCCGAGCTGGCGCAGTCGGACGGGGTCGTACTCCTCGGCGAGGAGCCCGAGGTCGTTGCGCAGCGCGAGAAGACGTTCGAACAGTGCGTGTGCGTCGTCCAGTTGGCCGGTCAGGGCAAGGGCGTCCACGAGCCAGAAGGAGCAGAGGAGGAAGGCGCCCTCATCGCCTTCCAGCCCGTCAACTCCTACGTGTTGGCCGGCAGTCCGGTACCGGTACACGAGCCCGTCCGCTGTGGACAGCTCACTGCGAACGGCGTTCACGGTGCCGATGACGCGCGGGTCGTCGGGCGGAAGGAACCCGACGCGGGGGATCAACAGCGTGGCGGCGTCCAGCTCCATCGAGCCGTAGGACTGGGTGAAGGTATTGCGCTCCGGGTCGAACCCCTTGGTGCACACCTCGTGGTGGATCGTCTCGCGCAGCTCGACCAGAGGATCCAGGTCCATGTCCAGGGCGCCGGCCTCCACCAGGCGAACGGTCCGGTCGATGGCCACCCAGGCCATCACCTTGGAGTGCACGAAATGCCGGCGTTTCCCGCGGATCTCCCAGATTCCCTCATCGGGCTTCTGCCAGCGTTGGACCAGGTGCTCGACGAGCCGCTGGTGCAGGGCCGCGGTGTCGGCGCAGTGGGCGACACCGTTCTCGTGCGCGAGGTACAGGGTCTCGATCACCTCGCCGTACACGTCGAGCTGCAGCTGGTCCGCCGCCCCGTTACCGACCCGCACCGGGGCTGATCCCTCGTATCCCGGAAGCCACGGCAGCACCCGCTCCGGCACATCGCGCTCCCCGGTGATCCCGTACATGATCTGCAGGTTCTCCGGATCACCGGCCACCGCACGCAATAGCCACCGCCGCCACGCCTCGGCCTCCTGCCGGTATCCGGTCCCCAGCAGCGCGGCCAGGCTCGTGGAGGCATCCCGCAGCCAGGTGAAGCGGTAGTCCCAGTTCCGGCCGCCGCCGATCTCCTCGGGCAGCGACGTGGTCGGCGCCGCGACGATTCCGCCGCTCGGCCCGTAGGTCAGCGCCTTCAGGGTGATCACGGACCGCACCACTGCCTCGCGGTAGGGCCCGTCGTAGGTGCATTCCCGCGTCCAGTCCCGCCAGAAGGAGAGCGTCTCGGCGAGCGCGGCCTTCAGGTCAGGAACTTCGGGCGCAGCGCCGTGTGAAGGGCACCAACTGAGTACGAACGCCACGCGCTGGTCGGCGGCGACCTTGAAACTGCTGACGACGACGCCGTCCTTCTCGACCTGCTGGACGTTGGTGTCGAGCCACAGCGCGTCCGCGCCGGCCTCCGAGACCATGCGTGCGCCCACTGCGTGAATCCACGGGCTGACGCTGCCGTATCCCGGTTTCGGACGCATGGCCGAGACCATCGCCACCTCGCCGGTCACCCCCTCGACGATCCGGACTATCTGAGGGGCCCCGTCACGCGGCGGCATCAGATCGAGCACCCGGGCCGACCCCGTCGGGGTGCGCCACACCGATTCGAGGACGAGCGAGTCGCCGCAGTACCCGCGCTCGGCGACCGCACCGGCGTTCGGCTGGTCAGCAGGCGGGGCCGGAGCGATCTGCCAGGAGCCGTGCTCCTGCGTGCCGAGCAGGCCGGGGAAGACTGCTGGCGAATCGAAGCGGGGCAGGCACAGCCAGTCGATCGAGCCGTCGTCGCAGACGTGGGCACTGGTCTGCATGTCGCCGATCAGGCCGTACTGCTCGATACGCGGAAGACGTTTCATCGTGCGGATCTCCGTAGGCCCCGTGATTCCGGGGGGCGGTTTCGGGGCCGTGAAAGCGGCCGGGAACGATAGATATGGATGACCGGGGCGGCGGAGGTTCGATCCGTCCCAGCGCGCGTCCTCGTCCTGGGATACTGCGCGGCCGGTTGCTCGGGCACTGCGCAGGATCGGCCATGCCGTCGGGCCGAGGAGCGCCCCGGTCAGAACGACCCCGGTGACGGTCAGGTCCTGGGTAGCGACGCGGCCAGCACGAGGCAGCCGATGGCGACGGCGAAGACCGAGCCGCGCACCACGTTGATCCGCGGCTTCCACCAACGCCGCCTCCGGGGCAACGTTGTGGACGAGGCACCACCGTGAGTTCGCACGGTCGTAACGAGTGCCTGGGTAGCCTCGGCCAGCTTGACCAGGTGCACCCTGCTGGACATGTGGCCCTCGGGAACGCTCGCCGAAGCGAGCTGCTGCGCGGCGACCAAGGCGGGCGCCCCCGGTGGAGCCACCACTCCGAGTTGGCTGATGTGACCGCGAAGACGCCTGACGAGGTCCTCCACGTCGCCGGCGGTCTCCGGCAGCGGCGAGTCCTCGTCCAGCACGAGCGCCACCGTCTCCGCCGCGGCAACGGCTCGATCCCGCTGCCCAGTCGCCGACCCCGTAGTGATGTGGCCACGACTGCTTCGACCACCGCGGTGACAGGTCTCCCGATGCGGGGCCAGCGAGGGATACATGACCAACTCCTGTATGGATCAAGCCAAGTTGAATGAGATCTGCCGTGAGCTGTCGACGACTGACGTGCAATCTGAGTGACCCGGCCGCTACGTTGAGCGAACCGCAATTCCCCGCCGAGGGGTATGCCTGCACGGTCCGCAAGGCCGTCAAAGGCGTCAAAGATCATTTCGGACCCGAGGGGCAGACCATGGCCCGTGAGCGAAACGTCGCCCTTGCCGCGCTCCTGCGGGAAGCAGGCTGGTCGCAGCCCCAAGCTGCTGCTGCGGTCGCCCGCGTCGCAGCGGAGGGCGGGGTACGAGAGCTGGAGGCTGTCTCCCGCTCGCACATCGCCATGTGGGTCCAGGGCACGAAGCCCAGCGGAAGAGCGCGGCATATCCTGCGCGAGACGCTGTCCCGTAGGCTCCGCCGCCCACTCACGCTGGCAGACCTCGGGCTGGAGGAAGAGCCGACAGGCACGACTGACAGCAGTTCCGACTGGAGCGTCGACCCTCTGACCGTGCTGGCTGAGCTGGGAAGCGACGATCTGGACATGCACCGACGCAAGCTGCTGGCAACCGCCGCGTACTCCGCTGCCGGCCTCGCATTGCCCACCGCCTCGTGGTGGGCAACCGCCCCTGCCGCAGCGGCGAAGCGCCCTGCGGTCACCCCCCGGCAGGTGGCGCAGGCCGACATCGACGACGTCCGCAACCTCACGACCTTCTACTCCGCCCGCGACCAACAGCGCGGCGGAGCCTCCGGGCGCTCGGCCCTGGCCGGCCACCTCCGCGACGAAGCAGTTCCCCTGCTCGGCAGCCGATTTCCTACGGTCAAGCACCGCCAGGACACCTACTCCGCAGTTGCGGAGATGACCTATCTCGCCGGCTGGATGGCCTTCGACGCCTCCGAGCACCGCACGGCCCAGCGATACCTCACCCTTGCCGCCCGCATCGCGGCCGAAGCCGGGGATGGGCCCCTCGGCGGCCACATCCTGCGCGCCCTCGCACACCAGGCAGTGGACCTCGGCCACCCACGCAGAGCACTCGCACTGGCCGATGCCTCCATGTCCCAAGACCGCTACGGCCAGGCAAGTCAACGTGAGAAGGCCCTGCTCGCGATCGTTCACGCCAGAGCCCTCGCGGCCGACGGCGACGGAGCCGGCACCCTCGCAGCCATCAGCCGCGCGGAGCGGGATTTCTCCCGCGCCGACCTTGACGAAGCACCAGGCCGTGTCGGCTTCTTCCAGGAAGCCTCCCTCGCCCACGAGACCGCCTGTGCTTTGCGTGACATGGGCCAGCCACTCGATGCGGAAACCCATTTCCAACGCAGCGTCACTACTCGCCGCCGACAGCAGTACGCCCGCACCCACAGCGTGACTCTCGGCTACCTCGGCGCCGTCCAGGTGCAGCAAGGACATCTCGACGAGGCGTGCGCCACGTGGAACCGGGCTCTCGATGCCATGGCCGGCGTCCAGTCCGGCCGCGCTCGCGACGTCATCGTCCGGATGCAGAGCGACCTCTCGCCCGTTCGGCAACGCGGCGGCCGCCATGTCACCGAACTGGACCGCCGAGCGCGGGAGATGCTGCGGGCCATATGCTGACCGTGGAACGTGCTCGTCGCCTGGCGTGGCGGCTGCCAAGAGTGCAACTTTGAAGGTGAGGACGGAGCCTCGATGGCGATGTACGAGGTCGAATCGATTGCCACCGTGGTTGGGGGCCACACTCGCGTTCAGGACGACTACCAGGGCGGGGTCGAATCTGTCATCCGGTTCAACGACGCCTACCCCCTGGAAACGCTGCAGGGCATCGAGGAGTTCTCGCACCTGACGGTCACGTGGCGCTTCCACCTGGCGCGGCCCGAGGACGTCCAGCTGCACGCGCGCAGCCCACGAGGAAACCCGAAGTGGCCTGCGACCGGAACGTTCGTTCACCGCAACCACCGGCGACCCAACCAACTGGCCGTCAGTTACCCAAAGCTGCTCGGGGTGGAGGGCCGGGACCTTCTCGTCACGGATCTCGACGCCGTCGAAGGCACGCCGGTCATCGACCTGGCCCCCTACTTCGAGCAGATGGGGCCCCGAAGCTACGTCCGCCAGCCGGCATGGCCAGGCGAGATGCTTGCAACCTACTGGCTGGACACAACGGAACGTCCCTAGCCTCCCGCGTACTGGCCCGATGGCCACTGCCCCGTCACGCTGGCTACCCACCCCGTGGTGTGGGTGACGTGGCACGACGCGACGGCGTACGCCCGATGGGCAGGCAAGTCCCTTCCCTCCGCGAGGCAGTGGGAGAAGTCGGCTCGTGGACAGCGCGGTCGCATCTACGCCTGGGGTATCGAGCCGACGGCCGCGAAGGCGAATACGGCTGAGGCCGGCATCGATGCGACGACCCCGGTCTCCCGCTTCCAGTCCGGCGCCAGTCCGTTCGGGATCTTCGACATGTGCGGCAAGGTCTGGGAGTGGTGCTCCAGCGAGGAGGATCCCGGCAGCAGGCAGTACCAGCTGAAGGGCTCCGCGTTCACGTCTCCGTTCGAACGGGCAGCGCCGTCCCTGCTGAACGCCGCCGCTGCGTCGATGAAGGAAAACGACACAGGATTCCGCTGCGCTGCGCTCGCGTAACTCGGGCACCGTGACGGACTCGCAGATCCGACGCCGACGGTCGCGAACCATGGCGCCAACCACCAACGCGCTGCCAGAGCCGGGCGAGTCCCCGCTCCTCGTGGTGCGGTTGCCGGTCATCAGCCTGCCGCCAATTCCAGCTCGCACCATGTGGTGGCGCCGCCGTTCTCGACACCCCAGGTACCTCGCCCCACTTCGGCGAGCGACTGCACGAGAACAAGGCCGCGGCCGTCTTCGTCGGCGTCACGGGACACCTTGGGACGGGCGTGGCAGCTAGGTACACCGTCGTGAACGTCGATGCGTAGGAAGCCCGCCCGGAGCGAGAGAATCACAGCGACCTCCCGGCCGCCACTGTGCACGATGGCGTTGGTGACCAGCTCGGAGACGATCAAGACCGCCTCGTCAGCGACGTAGGCCAACCCGCTGGCGCTCAGGCGCTGCCGGGCCCGACGTCGCATGACGCCGACCATCTCGGCGTCCTCGGGCGGCGGAAGCTCACCTGGCGGCCGTTGCCTGATATCGAACGTGGAACGCATGAGGTTGCCGTTGCGGTGGGGGCCGCAGTGCGGTCGTACGGTAGCCGTTGTCATCACGTCCTCTGGGGGGCTCGGAGGACCACTCGGACCGCGGATACCGCCCTGCTGAGGGGGCTCCGCTCGTCGTCGAGGGCGAGAAGGGAACGTGCTTCGGCAAGGCAGCGGACCAGTTGCACCGGAGCGGTGAGCAGAGGGGCGCCGCCTATGGCCGAATCGGTGCTGGGTGCCTCTAGCCACTCCACCGGCACGCCCTGCGCCGACGGCGCGAGCCCGGGGATACGAACCGCGTGGCCGGTCCCGAGGCACGTCGGAACGGCACTCCGGTTGAGCCAGGAATCCCCGGCGACCAATCTGCCCCAGCGGGCTGCTGTGCCGGACGGGACGAGGACTGCTGCCGTGGTCAGGTTTGTGAAGCGGACCGCCGGCCCGACGGTCTGTTCGTACCGGTACAAAATGTCGTACGCCAGCTCAATGAGGGGGCGGGGTGCCAATACGACATCGAAGGTGATGCCGGTCGGCAGCCGCCGTGGGAAGTTGGGCGTACGACGCCAGGCGCTCATGGATTCCGCTGGGGAGGGAGTGGCTGAGGCGAACCACTCGGACAGGCGCTCGGGCTCGCCAGCCACGGTGCAGGTGTCCATGAGCCCCTCCCCGGTCGGCATCCGATCCTTGAGGACGCGCAGTGCGTCCGGCGTCACCTAGTGCATCTGAAGGGGTGGGGGCGGGAACAGGTCTTTTCACCTGAACCTTGGCCGCCCCCTACCCGCCTTTCACCCGCCCTTTTGCCTGCCATTTCCGTCTCACCAGCGCTTTCGCTGACGACGCCTCACGAAGCCCGCGCGATCCCCGCTACGGTGAGCAGAGACCAGTCGGTAAAGGGGGTATCCGGTGAGCCGTAGCCCGATGAGAGCGTTACGCGAGAGGCGCAACCGAACCCAGGCAAAGGCGGTCGACGAACTGAACTCGCTAGCGGAGCGGCTTGCCGCCGAGAAGCGGGTCTCGAAGTGTCCGACCTTCACCGTTCGCCAGCTGTCAAAGTGGGAACGCGAGACGAAGCCGCGCCCGTATCCGCACCCAGACACACGGGTGGTCCTTGAGCTGTACTTCCGGCGCTCAGTTGAGGAACTGGGGCTCCGTCCGGGCACCGGAGAAGACCCTCCTTCGGCTGCTGCTGTGCCTGTCGTGACGCCGGCCCCGCTCATCGAGCAGTCGGCAGCTGCGGTCCCGCTATTCGGCGGAGGCGACCTGGACTCGCCACCATGGCTGGCTCAAATGGCGACCGACGCGGCCAGCTCCGCGGACTGGAAGATCGCCGAGGACGAGGTCGATCTCCTCCGTGAGGCTGCGGATGACATGGACGCGCAAGACCAGCAGTTCGGCGGCAACCGTCTCTGGCGGCCGACGCGTGCTCATCTGCTGTGGGTACATCACATGATCGACCGCGGGATCTACGACGATCGGCTCGGCGAGCAACTGCATGCCCTGGCAGGTAAGTTCACTACCAGCCTCGGCTGGTTCTCCTACGATGCGGGGCTCCAGGCTAAGGCTCGCCAGTACTTCTCCGAGGCTCTGAATGCCGCGATGTTGACAGGCGACGATGTGCTCGCCAGTCGCACGTTGAGCAACATGGCTCGTCAGGCCGTGGACCTGGACAAGGGGCGAGAAGCGATCCGCTTCGCCCGGCTCGCGCAGACGCACGCAGGTTTGTGGCGGGCGCCGACGCGTGTCACGGCGCTCTTGGCTATCCGTGAGGCACAGGGGCACGCCCGGGTCGGAGACGCCTTTAACTGCGAGTCTGCGATCAAGCGGGCCTGGAAGGAATGGGAACGCGGGTCAGGCGACCGCGATCCTGATTGGACAACATTCCTCAACCAGGCCGAATTGGTGTGCCTGGAGGGGATGTGTCGACTTGATCTCGGACAGACTGCCCGCGCCCAGCAGCTTCTGGCGAAGTCGGAGAAGCTGCAGGACGTGGCGCACTCGCGGAACAGAGGGATGTGTCTCGGCCGGCTCGCGACCGCGGCCATCGGCGCGGGGGACATCGACCACAGCGTTGATGCCGCGAGGGAGGCCATTGCACTGATCCGGACCGCTGGGATGTCTTCCGCTCGGGCAGTCCAGCAACTGAAGATCGTCCACGATGGACTGGCCCCTCAGCACCGCGCCCGCGGGGTAGGGGACCTGCTCGAAGAAATCCGCGCAGTCGTCGCGTGATGCGGCAAGAGGAGAGATGAAACCAGTGGATGCGGAGTACCAGCGGTACGACGGGGCGTCGGTTAAGGCCATCACCGACGAGCTGGTCGAGGTGTACGCCAGGGTGTACGACACGCCCCGGTATATCAGCGACCCGTTCTTCTCTGTCGACTCCTTCAGGGAGCGGCTGGAGGCTTCCTTCGGAAGCGAGGGCTTCGAGACGGTAACTGCGCGCAGAGAAGGGCAGATCATCGGGTACGTGCACGGCGCTACGTTGCCCGCCGACAAGCCCTGGTGGCTCTCCCTCGGCGACCGGAGGCCGGTGCAGCTCAAGGCCCTTGCCGGCGACCGTCAGGTCTTCTGGCTCCGAGAGCTGATGGTCCTCCCCGAGTACCAGGGCCAGGGCCTCGGTAGGAAGATCCATGACACGGTGATCTCGGGACGCGCGGAGAGTGCAACCACCCTGACATGCATCATCGACAACCAGCCGGCGCACGATGCCTATCTGCGATGGGGGTACATGGTGATGGGTGAGATCAAGCACGCCCCCGAGTCGCCGAACTACAACGCCATGTACCTGCCCAGCTCGTGACGACCGGAATGATCATGTATCAAGCAACCGCACAGACGACCCCGGCCACGGCGACTTCCGGTAGCCGTTGCAGACTCTCCCCGGACGCCGCGACCCTGTTCGCGTACGGGACGCTCCAGTTCGATGTCGTCCTCGAAGCGCTGATCGGCCGGATACCGCAGCAGGTGTCGGCCAGCGCGCCTGGCTGGCGCGCGGCGTCCCTGGAGGCGCGTGTCTACCCCGGGCTCGTGGCGGCGCCCGACTCCGTGGCACCCGGCGTACTGTTCACCGACCTCAGCCGGAGAGAGTGGGCGATCCTCGACGCCTTCGAGGATGACCGCTACGACCTGAACGAGGTGACGCTGTCCTCCGGCGGGCGAGGACTCGCCTATATCTGGCCGGACGGCGAGGTCCTCGACGAGGACTGGAACGCCGAGCAGTTCCGTACCCGTCACCTTGAGGAGTACGCCGCGCGGTGTGCACGGATTGCCCCGGGGTTGATCGCCAGAGCTGCCCACTGAACCGGGTGACGAACGTACGCGCAGCCACCCCGGAGCGTCAGGGGGAGTGGCTGCTGCATGCCATCCCGCGGCTGTGAGACGGCTTCTTCAGGGGCGGCCCCTGTCCACTAGGCGACGGGGGACTGCGGTACGAAGGGCGGCGTCGGCCGGGTGTGGCTGTCGCGCGCTGCATGGGCTCACCCATCTCATTGCGGGTGGGTAGCTGAACTGTTTGGCCCCGTGTGAACCTCCAGGTGGGAGCGCGCAACTCCCCTGAGGGACTCGCAGGCTTGTGTCGCCGAGACGGATTCCGGACCGGCAGCGAGCCCGAGGTCCTGGAGCGCGGCCGGCCGCGGACGGTCCAGCTATCGAGTTCCTTCTCTACGTCTCCCCGCAGGTCCCTGGGACCTCGCGGATGATCGTCGAACACCGCGCTGTCGCCCCGATCGCCGCTCGACTACGTGAGCCCGTCAACGATCCCGCCGCCCAGCGGTTGCTGCGTCTCGACCGAGGCGTGAACTGTGCGGCGACTGCCACACCGCTTGCTCGGTGCGTGCCGCCTACGACGAGGCCGAATCCCACCTGCTGTCGCACCGGCGGTGTTCGGACCGATAGCAGACCTGCTGCAAACGTGAGGATGAGTGGTCCCGTCGATGATGACCAGGCCCTGGTCGACGAGGTCGCGCGGATGATCCGCGCCGAAGGCGCCGACCTCCTCCCGCCAAGGTAGGCGAAGCCCTCACCGTGGCAGGCCCAAGGGCGGATTCGCCCACGGCAGACGAGAAAGAGCCCCGAAGGACTGGAACCTCTCCCGGAGACCATGTCAACGTACAACCTCCCCGAGAACCAGAAATACCAGGTCAGAGACGCTCCAAGCAGAGCGGGTGTCAGCGTCCGGCGCTGGCCCCGTACCCCGTCTCGCTCCATGGTCCCTAACAGGGAGGCCCACCTGCTGAATGCCGTACTTCGATCGGCCCGCGTCACCGCTTCGATCCTCCCAGCGCTTGGCGCCACGAACGTATAGACCCCTCAGACGAAAGCTGACTACGCCGTCCTGTCCACGGCCCCGTGCCTTGGCGTCTGCGCCGTCGGCCCTATCGGCGAGGACCGAGTGCAGCGCGGGCATTGCCAAGACCTGCGGGTCGCGCACTTCGCGGCTGAGTCCCGTCGCATCAGCCGAGCCCTTGGTACCCCGAACGCGTCGCGAACCGCAACCTTGGCCCTCCCACCGAGGGCGGCTGGTGGTCCCGGTCGAAGACGCTATCCACCCCGCGCTCACGCCTTACAGGCTGACCTTTCAACTGTCGTGCGCGGGGCGGAATATAGCCCACGATCCCCGGTTACCGAAACCGGGGATTCTCCGGATCGTTTAGGGCGTCCTCACCGACTGCTTGGCGGTGGATCGAGTGCGGACTGGTCGTCGTCCTGCCCTATCCATCGGAGCCTGCCGTGTGTGAAAAATTGCTATCGATACAGAGCGTTGCGGAAATTTTGGATGTCAGTCGACGCTCGGTGTATCGGTACATAGCTCTGGGTGAGCTTTCGGCTATCGATCTGCGCACGGGCACGGAACGCTCTCGCGTAAGAGTTTCCGGAAGGGACGTAAAGGCTCTCGTTGAGCGGCGCACTAGCTCGTCCGGTTCGTCTTCCTCCGCCTCTCAGGCAAGTTAGCCCCGCATGTCTAATAGCTAGATGAATTGAGAAAGGTGAGATGGCTTACCTGCGTAAACTTCCATCGGGGAAGTGGCAAGCGACCGTAAGGACGCCGGCGGGCGATCGGGATACGGAGACCTTTACGCTTAAGGACCAGGCGCGTGATTGGGCGGCTGGGAGAGAGGCTCAATTCCGGCGGGGTGTGCACCGGGATCCTCGTGCTGGAAAGATTAAGTTTCGCGAGTGGCATGACCGCTGGTGGGATGCGCGGATTGCCGAGCCTCATACGCTGCGCGGGGACGCCTCGGCCATGCGCAACCATGTCATGCCCCATTGGGCGGACTGGGAAATGCGGACTATAGGTCGCATTGACGTGCAGACGTGGGTCCGCAAGCTGATGCTCGAGAAAAAGGGTGCATCAGCAATTCGGCGATCGTATAACTTGATGCACTCGCTGATGCAGGCTGCAGTCGATGAAGACCTAATCCCAGTTACGCCATGCAGGCGCATAGACTTGCCGCCGGTAGTAGTAAAACCTCCGGAGTGGTTTACGCTCAATCAAGCCCAGGCGATTCTTGATGGGCTTTCACGGCCGTGGCAGACGATGGCCCTTTTGGGCTTCTATACCGGCCTCCGGTGGGGGGAATTGGCAGGGCTCCATGGTAAGAGGATTGACTGGCGTAGGTCGCGGCTATTCGTTGTCGAGGTCAATACGAAGTCGGGCATCAAGGAGTATCCCAAGACTGCAAAGAGTCGCCGGGAGGTTCCCCTGCCAGACCACGTGCTAGATGCCCTGGCAAGTCACATGCATGGGAGGGATCGTGACGGTGTCGTCTTCACCACTGTCACTAAGGGGCGTGCCGGCCGATTGCTTGACGACGGAAATTGGCGGCGCCAGACGTGGTGGCCTGCTGTACGTGCGGCTTGCTATCTCGAAGCGGGTGGCAGGCAGCGAGCTGTCCCCGAGTATCCGCCGCACTCGATGCGTCACACGTGCGCTTCGTGGCTTGTGCAAAAGGGGGTGTCCCTATACGAGGTGCAGCACCTGTTGGGGCACGAGAGCTATCAGACGACCCAGCGCTACGCCCACCTCGCACCTGATGCGCACGAGGCGGTTCTCGGGGCGTGGACACGGCTCGAATCGCAGCTCATAGTTCCCACGGGAACTTCCCGCGTATTGGCTGGGGCGCAGTGATTGCAAGCCGGTCCCTTGATGCTTCGTATATTGTCAGCCCTGCCGGTTCGTTCCGAAACGGCAGGGCTTTTCATGTGGTCGTGGGGTGGGCGGGCCTACGTGTTTCGCTGGTCGAGCAGGCAGCAGTGCGATACCTCCCGCTGCCACGCATCGCCATGAAAGTGACGCACGTATGACGCACGGGGCCTATGGGCGCAGGCGGGATACGCCTTCTGACCTGCACGTTCCCTTGTGATTGACCCACTGCACATCTTCCCGATGACGCACCATGTGGAGTGCGTGGCGATCCTTGAGCCGGTGAAGAAGGACGACTGACCTGCCGTTTCGCTTGTGCGCGCCAGGTGCGGTGTGGGCGTTACGGGCGATATCTTGACACTGAAATGGCGCTCGTTCTGATGGGGCGCCAGGTGCGCATTGGGCGGGTCAGGTGGCGCCAATGCTGCGAGTGACGATGTGACGCCGAGGGCTGGTGACGCTCAATGCGGGGGCCCCGGATCGTGCAGATCAGATGTCCCGGAAAGGGCTCGGCGGCCCTGTGAGCTGTGCAGACTCGTGGCACAGGCTGTCTGACTTGGGGAAACGCTCTTTCTCTTCTTTCACCCTCGTACCGTTTGATGTAGCCAAAAGTCCTAGAGGAGTCCCACGCGCGAGTGGCGAACGAAGCGACAGGGGTAGATGTGACGCCACGTGGGGCAGAACGGAGCGTCGCCGCCCGAGAGGGCGGTGGCCAGGGCGCCCCTCAGTGCCTGTCAAAGCACCGCGCTCTGTTGAGCCTGCGGCTAAGTCGTTCGTCTGGGGCGCGGGTTGCAGAGGAGGCGCTGACAGAGGGGAGGGGCTGCCGTAGCCTTGAAGTACACCGGCTCCGGAGGCTGTCGCTCTTCTGTCTTTACCGCACGGGAGCGGTGTATCTGATAGACCGTTAGATGTGCGGTCCCAAGCGTGCCCAGGAGGTCTAGATGTCCCTTTTGGGTCGTATGTCAGCCTAGGCGCTGTCCGGCGGATCATGGGCGGAGCCGTAAGCGGACTGCCGCTGCGGTGACCGTGCCGTGGAAGACGTAGGCCCTCTTGTCGTAACGGGTCGCGACAGCGCGGCAGTTCTAGAGTCGGTTGATGGTCCGCTCGACCTCGTTGCGCCGCCGATAGCGCTCGCGGTCGAAGCCGGCAGGTCTGCCGCCCGCGCTGCCTCTGCGCCGACGGTCGGCCCGCTGGTCCTTCGGCTCGGGGATCGTGTGCTTGATGCGCCGTCTTCGCAGGTAGCGGCAGTTTCGGCGGGAGCTGTAAGCCTTGTCGCCGCTGACGTGAGCGGGCCTGGTCCGGGGATGCCCGACCAGCGGGCGGGGAACCCGAATCCGGTCCAGGACTTCGATCATCTGCGGGGCGTCACCCCACTGACCTGGAGTGATCAGTAGAGCCATGGGGCGGCAGCCGCCTTCACCGGCGAGGTGGATCTTGGAGGTCGGACCGCCCCGGGACCGTCCGAGTCCCTCATCGGGGCGGTGGTGCCGGGGCGTCGTCCTTTCTTCGGGACCCGCAGCCTGGCCTTGCGGGCGCCGGCCGCGTGCTGGTGGGCCCGGCAGGACGTCGAGTCGACGCCGACCATGCCCCAGTCGATCCGCCCCGCCAGGTCGGCGTCGGCCTGGACCGCGCGCAAGAGCCGGTCCCAGGTGCTGTCCGCCGACCAGCGGCGATGCCGTTCATAGATGGTCTTCCACGAGCCGTAGCGTTACGGCAGATCACGCCACGGAATACCGGTGCGGACCCGGAACAGAATCCCGTTCAGCACGGTCCGGTGATCCTTCCACCGGCCGCCCCTGGCCACCCGGCGAAGGCAGATGCGGCTCCAGCAGCGACCACTCGCGATTCGTCAGATCCCCCCGACCCATGACCCAACCAACGAGCGACCGGTCGGAAAGTCACATGATCCGCCGGACACGCCCTAGGCATGGATCGGGGGGAGGCCGTAGCGACTGACGGCCAGGTAAGTTTCCGGGGTGGCCGCCTCGAGAAGACCTTGGTCACCCGTCAGGTCGAGCTCCGGTTCCTCGGGACGGCGCAGCAGGTCGCTCCAGTCGCTCGTCGCTCCACCCTCGTAGGCTTCCCGGAGCAGGGAGCGCAGCCGAGGGCGGGCTTCCTCCTGCTGTTCGTGGAAAATCCGCCGCTGGGTAAGCCGCTGCTCGTCCTGAGCGTCTTCGCTGCCCCGCTCGTCGACGGCCAGCTGGTTCTCGGCGCGCAGCCCCGGGGTGCGCCAAGCGATCGCGAGATCTTCCTCGTGGAGGCGCGCGCAGACGGCGAACAGCTTCCGGGACATACCGAGATGTACCTCGGTGCTGGGGATACGACAGGTGAGGAAGTCGTCGATCCCCCAGGAACGGATCTGGGCACGTGAGAGGTGCGACTTGCCGTGAAGTGCCGCTCCGCGGAGGTCGTCCCGCATGGCGAGGGTGCGGTCGTCCTTCTCCAGCGGTGTGGTCAGTCCGTGGCGTCGGTGGCGCGAAGTGCGGTCGGCCGGCACCGGCACCGTGCGCAACTGCGAGGCCGACGCGGAGCGCAGCGCCAGGTAGACGAGCATCTGGGCGCGGGCCGCGCCGATGAGCGCGTCGTCGTTCTCGCCGAGGTGGTCTTCGAGGTTGCCCTCGCCCACTGCTGCCTCGCCGTCGGGGTCGGATCCGGCCGGGGGAAGGGGCGGCTGGCCGGGGTACAGCGCGTGGTCGATAGTCAGGAACAGGTCGTCCCCGGGCCGCACGGCGGCTCCAACCAGGACGCTGCGGTGCGCGTACGAGCCGAGGACCTTGCTCCCGGCCCCCAGCTGCGCCCACCCGTCGCGCAGGGTTTTGAAGTCGCAGATACCGCCCTTGGCCTCGATCAGCCAGTACACCTTCTCCGCCTCGTGCCGTCCCCACAGGTCCGGCAGCTTCCTCTTGGGGTCCTTGAAGGTGGCGCTCAGGGCGGGGATGGGGCCGCCGAGTTCGAGGTGCTCGGTCTGCCCCAGACCCAGCAGCGAGCGGCAGACCCACTCGGTCATCGTCATGCCCAGCCGGTAGGCGGCAGCGCTCTTCGCGGTGCGCTCGGTGCCGTACGCGTAGACCGGGTTCAGCGTCAGGCGCTGGCCCGTGGCACCCGGCACGGGGGGCTGATGCTCGAAGGGGTGCGCACCGAGGTAGGCATACAACGGGGCGACTCGGGCGACGAGCTCCCCGTGTGCGTACTGCGGCTGGTTCTGCAGGTGCGGGGTGATGTCGCGGCCGACCTCAGTGGCCGCCTTGATGATCTCCCGCCACGTGGTGGTCGGGGCATACCAGCCGTCCGCCTTCGGGAACCCGTCCGTCGCGCTCCACGCCTTGTGCTCGGCCGTCCGCCACTGCTTCCTGGGCTTGGCCGCAGGCCCGGTACGAAACAGGACCGGTATGTCGAAGCTGTCGGCGTAGGTGAGTGGCGGCTCGTCGGGGACGTGCGCGGGGATCATCGGCGTCATGGGGCAACCCTGGCACGAGCCTCGACGCCCCGGGGACCAGGCGGCGGGCTCCGGCCCCGCTCGACGGCTACCCGCCGCCGTCTTTGGGCTGCTTCGCGTGGCTAGGCCTTGGGAGTGACCGACCTTTCCACGCTGCTCGGAGACCCCTCCGAGCAGCGTCTGTGTATCTCCTACACCGACGATCTCGCGATGCCCCACAGGCCGACACGCTGGAGCGGTGGGACGTGGCCGTCATCCATGAGGAGAGGATGGTTGGGTCGATCAGCTTCTATCGGGTGCATCTCGACCGGGGCATGAACGCGGTCCGGGTCATGGAGGAGGCGTCCGAAGAGCTCGACGAGATTGCCCAGGCCCTGCTGGATTCCGAGGACAGGAAACTTCACCGAGGACGCTGGCGGGTGGCTTCCGTATGTGGGTTCCTCCCTGCTCGTCATGGACAAAGTGACCCTGGATGAGCCGTGGCGCGGGCACGGCTCGGCACCATCCTCGCCACGGAGGCGATCCACAGGCTCACGACTGGCTGCCGGGCCGTCGCGTGCCCGCCCGGTGTGACCGACTTCAGCAGCGACCGCCTGAGGAACCGGACGGAGTGGAACCGGGTGACCGCCAAGATCGCCAAAGGATGGGCCAGCATCGGGTTCCGCCTCTACCAGGGCAACATCTACCTCCTCTCCCCGGGGCTCGCTGGAGCTGGAGGAGCAGCGCGGGGCGATGAGAGAGCGACTTGCAGAGCTAGTTGTTCTGTCCACGGAGGTTGGTGACAGGTTCACGGTGGGGTGATCTTGAACGAGTGAGGGCCTTCCGGGTTCGGTGTGGATTGCGACGTCTACACCGACCAGAAAGGCCCTCGTGCCCCACCGTAATGCACCCCTGACCGAGACCGGACGTCTGCGTCTGGCCCGCTGCGTCGTGGACGACGGCTGGCCTCTGCGTCGGGCCGCCGAACGCTTCCAGGTCTCCCCGACCACCGCCCAGCGATGGGCTGTCCGCTACCGCGAGCAGGGCGAGGCCGGGATGGCCGACCGCTCGTCCCGGCCCCACCACAGCCCGTCCCGGACCCCGACCCGCACCGAATGCCGGATCATCAAGGTCCGCGTCCTGCGCCGCTGGGGGCCGGCCCGCATCGCCTACCTCCTCGGCCTGAACCCCGCCACCGTCCACCGCGTCCTGACCCGCTACCGCCTCGCCCGGCTCACCCACCTGGACCGGGCCACCGGCCGGGTGATCCGACGCTACGAGCGTGACCGGCCCGGCGAGCTGGTACACGTCGATATCAAGAAGCTCGGCAACATCCCCGACGGCGGCGGCCACAAGACCCTCGGACGCCCGGCCGGCCGCAAGACCCGCTCCGGCGCCGGCAACAGCTACCTCCACAACGCCGTCGACGACCACTCCCGCCTCGCCTACAGCGAGATCCACCCCGACGAGAAGAAGGAAACCGCCGTCGGCTTCTGGACGCGGGCCCACGCGTTCTTCACCCGGGCCGGGATCACCGTCGAACGTGTCCTCACCGACAACGGCGCCTGCTACAAATCCCACCTCTGGCGCACCTCCCTTGCGGAGGAAGGCATTTCACACAAACGCACCCGCCCCTACCGGCCCCAGACCAACGGGAAGGTCGAGCGCTTCAACCGCACCCTCCTGGACGAATGGGCCTACGCCAAGCCCTACCGCAGCGAGGCCGAACGACGCGCCGCCTACCCCGCCTGGCTCCACACCTACAATCACCACCGCGGACACACCGCGCTCAAGGGCCAACCACCCGCCAGCCGCGTCCCCAACCTCACAGGACAGAACACCTAGGCCGCTTCCCCTCCCGCACTTCCCGGTGAACGCGGCCTGGCTGGAGCTGTCCCTGGCCGCTATCGACCTGCTCGCGTGGACCCGCACTCTGCTGCTGGACGGCGACCTCGCCGCCGCCGAATCCAAGAAACTCCGCTACCGGCTCCTGCCCGTCGCCGACCGCCTCACCCGCGGCGGCCGCCGCCTGCACTTGCGGATCACCAGAACCTGGCCCTGGCGGAATGAACTCGCTGTCGCCTTCCACCGTCTTGCCGCATTGAACCGTTCCGGGTTCGATAGAGACTCGATTCCGTGAAGGGATCGAGTCATGGCGCGTCCTTCCTCCTATCTCGTTGAGCTGCGCAAACGAGCGGTCCGTATCCTCACCGAGGCCCGTAGTGACTATCCGAACGAGTCAGCCGCCGTGAGGGCGGTAGCCCAGAAACTCGGGATCGGTTCGGCCGAGACCCTGCGGAACTGGGTGAAGCGGGACGAGATCGACTCCGGGAAGCGTCCAGGGACGACCACGGAGGAGTCCGCGCGGATCAAGGCGATGCAGAAGGAGATCGCCGAGCTGAAGCGGGCGAACGACATCCTGAAGGCTGCGGCGTCTTTCTTCGCGGCCGAGCTCGACCGGCCACACGCGCGCTCGTAGCGTTCATCGACGAGCACCGGGCCCGCTTCGGCGGTGTCGAGCCGATCTGCCGCGTGCTCACCGAGCACGACTGCAAGATCGCCCCCTCCGCCTATTACGCCCACCGCAAGCGGCTCCAGCCCCGTCCGCCCGCACGGTCCGCGATGCCGAGCTGAAGCCGCTCATCCGGGAGATCTTCGAGTCCAACTACCGTGTCTACGGGGCCAGGAAGGTCTGGCGCGAGCTGCATCGCCGGGGCCACGTCGTGGCCCGGTGCACTGTTGAACGCCTGATGCGGGAGCTCGGCGTCTCCGGCGCGGTTCGCGGAAAGAAGGTCATCACCACGATGGCGGACAGCTCCGTCGAGCGGGCGCCGGACCTGCTGGACCGCAAGTTCGTCGCGCCGGCTCCGAACCGCTGCTGGGGCGCGGACTTCACACACGTCAGTACCTGGTCGGGAGTCGTCTACGTCGCCTTCGTCGTGGACACCTTCTCCCGCCGGATCGTCGGCTGGGCCGCCGCCCTGTCGAAGGAGACACGGCTCGTCCTGGACGCCCTGGACACGGTGGCAACGCGACCGCAACGAACAGCCGCATCAGCGGCGCGAGTTGATACATCATTCCGATGCCGGGTCGCGATATACGAGTTTCCGGCTCGCCGAGCACCTGGACGCCGTCGGCATCGCGGCCTCGATCGGCTCGGTCGGCGACGCCTACGATAACGCTCTCATGGAGAGCGCGATCGGTCTGTTCAAGACCGAGCTGGTCAAGCCCCGACGTCCATGGAAGACGCTTTCCCAGGTCGAACTCGCCACCGCCGAGTGGATCGACTGGTACTGCCATCGCTGACTCCACGGTGAGATCGGGCACATCCCACCAGTCGAATATGAGAACAAATACTACCTCGCGACCCCGGAACCCCAGGTCACGACCACAGTCTGAAGTCTCTAAAGAACCCGGAACGGTTCAGTCCTGGCCGAGCTGATGGACAGCGATGCGGAGATCCTGGACTACCTGAAGTGACCCACGTGCGCTACATCCATATCGACGAGATCCTGGCCATCGCTCGCACGGTCAACGACACCGAGCACAGCGTGGGTGACATGGGACTTTTGGTGTCAGCGATCGAACGGCCCCGGACGAACGTATTCGGGGCCGAGCTGTATCCCACGCTGCACGAGAAGGCGGCGGCGGCACTGCTGCACTCCGTCGCTCGCAATCACGCGCGGATCGACGGCAATAAGCGCAACGCCTGGCTTGCCATGCGTGTCTTCTTGCGGTTCAACGGTGGCAGCGCCAGTACCGCCCCGCCACCCGTCTCCGCGGCTGGCCCGTTCGTTGAGGGAGTCGCGCAGGACAACATCGATGTACCGGCTATTACCAAGCGCCTGTCGACCTGGTTCCCCGTTTCCTGACGTTAGACGTCGGGGGTACGGGGCCGAATGAGGTTCTGGGAGCGGTGCTGGCTTCCGGCAGTCCGCCGGGGGACTGACCCGTTCGTTCAGCGGGTGGATTCGTGTGCTTTCGCGAGACGGGGCAGCGGGTCCGCTCGGCGCGCGAATGGCGTCCCACGCGCCTTCTCGTTTGGGCGGCAGGCAAGGCCCACATTGGCTACGGCGGTCTCTTCCCAACCAACACCCGCCCCTGCTTTCCCGGCGGTTACGGAACGCGCTGTCAGTGCCCCTCACACCCCCGTGCGCACTGAGCCGGTCCTCTCGCCTCCAACAAGTTGTGTCTGCGGTATCCACCGTCCACGTCCACAGCTTGGAGGGGGGACAAGGTGCCGGGGGAATGGATACGGGCTCTCGTGGCGGACTTTGGATCCGAGTGCAGGGAGCGTCTGCGGGTCAGCGACACGGAGGCGTCCATCAGCCAACCGGTGGCGAAGCTTGTGGGAACATTCGGGGCGCGCCGGAAGCTGAGTCCTCGCCTTCTTCCTGAGTATCCCTTGCCCGAGGCCCGGGTGCGTCCGGACTACGCGGTGGAGACATCGGGGCGCATCACCGGCTTCCTGAAACTGGAGGTGCCAGGGCACGACGTCACACTCGACGGCTATACGAAGCGGGACCGGGAGCAGTGGGAGCTGATGCGGACCGCGGTGGCCCGGTGCCAGTCCGGTTCCTGCGGGCACAACTCTGGCGCGCAGGTGCGCCGGGACGAGGGCTCGTGCGGCGGGTCGGGGTTCTCATCGGTGGCCTCGGCAGCGTCGAAGGCCGGGACGCAGCCCGGCCCGTGCTCCGCGTCGTCGAAGTTGTCCAACCTGGCCTTCGGTGCGGGAGACGCCGTGTAGGCGTCGCTTCCCCAGTCCTGCAGGTCGGAGAAGATTGGGTGCGTGCCAGTCCTTCGTGCCCACGACGACGAGGACCTTCGGGGTCATCCCCTCGAAGGCGGTCGTGGCGAGCGGTGCGTAGGGCTGGGCCGCCGAGCCGTTCAGATCCGCGCCCCGGCCGGGCGCGGCGATCGCCGGCGGGCTCACGAACTGGTCGGCGCGCGCGACCAGTCGGCCGCCGAACCGCTCGGCGAAGAAGGAGGGTATCCCTTCGCCCTCCGATTGCCGAGCAGCCGTGGAGAACCGTACGGCGCACGTCGGCGGCGAACAGCCCGTCGTAGGAGGCAGGGCCGCACGGCTCCGTGGCCGATGCCACGGAGCCGCACGGCGGTTACCGTCAGAAGCCGACGCTCGGATCGTCCGTGTCCTCTTCCGGGTCCACGCTGTACAGCGGGCGGTCCTCGATCCCCAGGGCGCGCATCAGCTCGTTGGTCGGAATCCTGTACCTACGTCCGATGCGGAGGACGGGGCAGGGGAACTCGTGCTCGCGGATCAGCCGGTACGCGGTCGTTGAGCCGATTCCGAGTGCTCGGGCCGCCGTGCGCAGGTCCACTGCGACGGGCAGGTCGAACATCTCCGTGAAACTGAGGCGGCGCTCTGCCGGGTCCTTCACCCTCGCCTCCCCGCAGGGCGGACCGGCCGGGTGTCCGCGCGGCGCCCGAGCCGTCGCCTCTTCCCGGGGCTGTGACCCGCCGAACGGCCCTGCGATCCCTCGTCGGTGTCGATGAAGATTCCCTGTCGGCGCAGATGTTCCGGACGCACCCGGAAACGCAGCGGTGCGCACAGCCCGTCCGGGCCGTCCGGACGGTCGACCCGTACGTCCAGGCTCTCCGCCGCCGGAGCGTCCGCCTCCTCGCCGGACGCAGTGAGAGCGTGCTCCTCGGTGATGCGTTCGATCTTGGTGGAGGGAAGCTCCCGCAGCCCTTCCCGGGCGAGACGCCACGCCCTGGCGCGCGCCGCGTGCAGCAGGGAGGAGTCGGTGAGACAGCTCGCGCCGTCCCGATCCGCCAGCTTCTCCAGGAGAGTCAGGACCATCTCGGCCTCCACGTCCGACTGGTCGGCCCGCAGGCGAGTGCAGACCCGGTGGACCGTCCCGGTCAACCGGGGCAGGGTCAGCCAGATCGCCAGGAGTTTCCCCGTGCTGTCTGGAGTCAGGTCGCTCTGCGCCGTGCGGATGACCTCCTTCCAGACCGCGGTGGCGAACTTCGGGTCGAAGCCGGGGCCGTACAAGGCTTCGTGCGTCTCGGCGGCGGTCAGCCGGACCGGATCAGCCTCGTCGGCGTCCGTGGGGACGAGCACGAAGACCGCGTCACTGGTCCGGGGATCGTCGAAGTGCCGCCTCACCGAGGCGAACGCACTGCTATGCGGTGGATACATCAGGAAATGTCCTTTCTTCGGACTGCGAAAACCTGAGTCCGGAGGTGCTGGAGATACCGAGACGCTGGACGAGTGGGGGCGTACCGCCTTATATCCGCGTCAAGCGGAGACGAGTCCCATCAGCCTCGCTTTGATGCGTGAGCATGCGGTGGTGGTCTGCTCGACCAGGTAACGCCGCCTTTGACCATGAGCGTGTAACAAGCGAGGCATCCAGGCCGCGTGCTCGCCGTGACGAAGTTCGCGAGGCTCGTGGGTGCCCGTACAGAACGGGCACCCACGAACTGTTGTACTCAGGCGGTCTCGGAGGACGAGGTGTCCGGCGCCTCGGTGGGCGGGGTCGCCGGGGTGGTGTCCTCGGTCCGGACGGCCGCCCGCCGGCGGCGGCTCGGCGGCCAGTCGGGGGACTGGCGCAGACGGGCTGCCCGGCGGTTGCGCTGACGGCTGTTCATCGGGTTCGCGGTTCCTCTCTGATGAGTCGATGGATGACTAAGCCGCCGTTTCGTGCCTCTGCGAGCGGCTGGTGCCATCGTGCCCGGGGGTGAAGCGGGGCCGCAGAGCGAAAACTGAGGGATAACTGAGTCCCCGGGGGGCGTGAAGAAGCAAGCGCGTGTGAAGCAGCGCAGCGCGGCGCACAGATGAAGGAGCGCCGGCGAGAGGCCGGATCACTGATCTGCGACGCGGTGAGGGGGAGGGCGATGGAGGGGTACGTGCTGGGCCCGGTGCGAGCCGAAGGGGACGGTGGCAGGAGGGTGGTCGAAGGGTCGAAGGTGGCGGCCCTGTTCGCCCTCCTGGTGACCTCCCCGGACTGCCGATGCAAGAGGAAGGACGTAGCCGAAGTCCTCTGGGAGGGCGTCGAAGACGTCGGCGATCTGGTCAACCGCGTCGTCGCCGACCTGCGGAAGCGGCTGGGCCAGGAGTCCGTGCCCCATAGCGGCAAATCGGGTTACTGCACGCTCCGCGTGCCGGTGGGAGACGTCGACCTGCTCCGTTTTCGCGCAAAGGTGAAGCAGGCTGAGGGGCTGACCTGCAAAGCGCAGTTCGAGCTGCTCGGCGCGGCCTTGGGGGAGTGGGACGGCGAGGACGAACCGCTGCACGGACTGTCCGAGACCGGCTTCCACTTGCGTCGGGATGAGCTGCGGGCCGAGTTGATGGCCGCCGTGTACGCGCGGCTGGATGCAGCCTACAAGTCCAGGGAGGTCAAATGGCTGCGCGAGGAGACGGAGAAATGGTTCGAGCGCACGCCGGAATCGCCCCAGATCTTCCGGTTCTACCTGCTCGCCCACGCAGACCTGCCGGAGTCCCAACGTGAGCGGCTCATCGAGAAGTGGGAGAAGCGCAACGGAAAGGCGGATGTCGATGTACAGAGCGCCATTGACCAGGTCCGGGGAGAGAGCCGCCGGCCAGGCGGGGCGCTCCTGCCCCCCGTTCCCGACCAGTTGCCCGGCGGTAGGCGCGAGCCGATCGGGCAGGACGAGCTGATCGGCGACCTCTTCGAGGCCGTGTGCGAGGAACAGGATGCCGGCAATCTGGCGCTGGTCCTGATCAGCGGCATGGCGGGTGTCGGGAAGACAACGGTGGCCGAGAACCTCGCCGGTCGGCTGCGGGAGCGGTTTCCCGACGGGGTGCTGCGCGGCGCACTGAACGGATTCGTCGACGGAGACGTGCGGCCCACCGAACCGGACGAGGTCCTGGACGGCTTTCTGGCCGCGCTGCCGCCCTACACCACGGTGACCGGAACGGAGAGCAAGAGCAACGCGCTGCGGTCGGCGCTGGCGCACCGGTCGGCGCTCATCGTCCTCGACGACGCGCTCAGCGCCCAGCAGGTGCTGCCGCTGCTTCCCGGAGACGGTACCTGCGCCGTGATCGTCACCAGTCGTAACGACCTCTTGCGGCTGCAGTCCGAGAGAAAGGTGCTGTTCCGCAAGATGGAGCCGCTGCACGAGGCGGACGCGCTGGAGGTGCTCCAGGAGAAAGTGTCGGCCGAGGACCGGGCCAAGCACGCCATGGCCTTCAGCGAACTTGTCGGCCTCTGCGGCGGACTGCCGCTGGCCCTTGTGGTGGTGGCCCGGCTCCTGGACGTTGGTGCGCGTCCGCTGCACACCCTCCCTCTCCTGGTGCGAGAGATGAAGGAGGAGCGGAAGCGGGCGATGTTGGACACCCTGGACCTGCCCGAGCACGAACTGTCGGTCCGCGCAGCACTCAACTGCTCCGTGCGCGTGCTGAATGAGGAAGCCCGACTGCTGCTGTGGCAGCTCGCCGTCCACCCGGGGCCCAGCGCTTCCTGGGAGGCGGTGATGGATCTGGGACGGGCAGTGGACGAAGGGACGCGTACCGACCGGGCCCTGGTGGACCTCGTGGCGGCGAACCTCGTGGAACATCACGGCGACCGCTACGGGCTGCACGACCTTGTGCGGGCCTTCGCCCTTCGGTACGTGCGGCCGGTGCCGGACGGAGAGAGCGCGGAGATCGAGCGCGCGACCGAACGGCAGGTGCTGGAACACCAGCTGCACAACGTCCGAGCCTGCGACCGGGTGCTCGACCGCGAACGCACCCTGCCCACCGGCGAGCCCGGAGCGGTCGGGGTCACCGACCCCGCGGACCTCGCGGAGGCGATGGCGTTCCTGGACGAGGAGTACCCCGCCGTCCAGCGAGGCATTCGCTTAGCGATCAATCGGCGTATCGACCGGTACGTGTGGCTGCTTCCGATGACGCTGGTCATCTACCAGTGGCGCCGTCGCCTGCTCGATGATGCGCGGCAGAACCTCCAGTGCGCCGCAGAGGCGGCGGAAACCGTCGCCGGCCCGGTCGATTGCGCCATGGTCTACCGGTCGCTTGCAGGGACCCATTGGCGGCTCGGTGAGTACGGCTTGGCTGTGGGCAACCTGCGCAGGGCCGTCCGTCGCAGCGAGGAGGACCGCAGCACGGAAGGCCGGCTGAGTCTGGCCCGTACGCTGCACCGGCTCGGGCTCACCCTGCGCAGGCAGGGCGACCGGACGGGAGCGGAGGAAGCGCTCAGTCGCGCACTGGAGTTGTGCCGAGAGCTGTCCGACCGGGTCGGGGAGGCGGCTGTTCTGAACGTCCTCGGCGCGATCGACCTCGACCGGGGCGAGCACGAGCAGGCGCTCCGTCGGTGCGCCGACGCCCTGGGCGTGGTGGAGCGCACGACGGAGCGCAGCGGCCTGGCCGATGTGCTGTTCACCCTGGCCAAGGTGCACCTGGCCCGTTCCGAACGGGACGAAGCCATCACCCTGTACCGGCAGGCCTCCGACATCTACCGCGAACAGGAGAACTGGCCCAACGAGGACAAGGTACGGATGCTCTTCGCTGAGGTCCTGGTGTCCGCCGGCGACACCGACGCGGCGGTGCGGGAGCTGGAGAGAATCATCGTGCTGCGTGAGCGGATGGACAGTGAGGGGGCTCGGGAGGTCCGAGAGCGGCTGGAAGGGCTGAGGTGACCCGCCCGGTCGGCGGTCGTCGGCTCACCGTCAAAGCCGGGGCGGATGCGTGCGGTAGTACTCGGTCGGGTCCGGGCGCAGAGGCTTCGACGGCCGTCGCGAGCCGAGCTGGGGTAGGTAGCAGCGGAGCCGTTCGAACACTTCACGGACATCCGCAGGGCGCTCCACCGCCTTCCACCGGACCATCCACAGCGCCAGGGAGCCGAACTCCGGGGGTAGTTTGGCTAGCCGGTCGGCCGGCAGCACCGGGGTGCCCTCTTCCGCCCGCTCTTCCTGTCCGCCGTAGGGCAGGCGCATCACGGTCATCTCCAGCAGGATGCAGCCGAGTGCGAAGATGTCCGCTTGCCGCGTCAGACCTGAAGGACACGCGTCGGACTGCTCGGGGGAGGCCCAGCCGCGCGTGCCGCGTGCGCATTCCGTCTCCTGATCCGCCACGACCGCGTGGCCCATGTCGATCAGCCGGAGACGGCCGTCCGGCTGCACGATGACGTTCTCGGGCTTGAGATCGCAGTGCACCAGATTCCGGTCGTGGACTTCTGCCAGAATTTCGCACAATTGGCCGATGACGGCCGCAACGGTCCCAGGATTCTTGACGGGCAGGGCCGCCGACAGGACCTTCTGCAGTTGGTGCCCTTCGACGAATTCCATTACCAGGCACCGGCGTCGCCGGTGTGTCCCCGTGGCGATGACTTCGGCAATCGCCTGGATTCCCGTCAGCATCATCATGCGTGATCCCTCTTCGAGGAGTTCATCGCCGGCCCAGCGGAAATCGCTCTCGGGTCCGAGGTCCCGGGCCTTCTGAAGCTTCAATGCCACCTTCTGCCCGCTGTTGCGGTCACGCCCGAGGAATAGGTCACCTTGGCCGCCGTCGCCGACCATGTCCAGCACTTCATAGCGCCTCTCCACATCGCCGACCTCCTCGATCTCCCTCACGGCCATCCACCTTTCCTCCGCACGGAAATGGAGCATGAAATGTCACAGCCATGGCTGCCCCCCAACGGGGTGACCCGCACGTCCGACGTCATCACGGTATCCGCCGGAATGTTCAAGGGGGGAGAGTTCCGATGCCCCGCCGCTGACGCACTCAAGACCCGCGGGTACCACACCACCGACCCCGTACCGCGCCGCCGTGAGCGGTTGGAGCACTTCGCTCTGGGCCCCTTCATGGCTGCCTGCGACATCTGTTCCGGACCTGCCGGCCACCCGCCCCGGACACGTACCGGGCCCTTGCACGACGGTCTGCGGACCTGGTCGGAGCACGGCGTGACGTTGTACGAGGCGGCCTTTCCCTCCGACCCGGAACGCCCCCTGCACGAGGTGCCCGAGCCGTGGACGTACCGCTACCGGCCGACCGGTCCCGACCCGCGCGACGCCCGGGAGTACCGCCTCACCGTGTGGGGCCGCTGCCTGGCCTCCCCCGACGGTGCCTACCGCGAGCTTCGTCTGCCCGTGCACCGCCTGCGGGACCTGCCACCCGACGGGTTCACCGCGGCCGTCGCCCTGGTGCTTGCCGAGGGCGCCCCCGGACCACCGCCGGAGCACGTACGGATCGTGGAGTTTGCGCTCTTCGACGGCCGTACGCGGGAACTCTTCGCGGGAAGCCGGGAAGAGGCGCGCGCCCGGTACCGCGAACACGGACCCGCTGCCCTGGCCGGCGTGCTGGACGGACGGGAATACCGCCCAGGGTCCGCCTGTGGCGGATGCCCCTACCTGTCGGTGTGCCCGGCCCTGCGCACAGCGCCCGGACTGTTGGGCATCAAGGCGCACGACCGACCCCGCCGCACCTGGTCGGTCACCAACGGACGGGCCTACCGAGCCTGCCCGGCGCGTGACCATATGCGCCGGTTGCACCTGCCCACGGCGGATTCCGTCGAACGCGAGGTGACGGCCGAGCGCGGCCGGGCGCTGCACGCCTACCTCGCCGAACGGCACGCCCACGGATCGCCTCGGCCCTGCACGGTCGAGGTCCCCGAGGAGTGGGTACCGGAGGGATTCGACCTGCCCGCACACGAACGCGCACTCGGCGCCCTGCTGTTGCGGCGGCACGCCGCGGTCTGTCCGCTGCGGTACGTCGGGGACGGTACGGATGTGCGGACCGAGCCCCGGGTGGTGCGGCACGACACAGCCGCCGACGTGGTGGTCCTGGCCGCGCCCGACCTGCTCTACCGGGATGCCGGGTCATGGGTGTGGCGCGAGACCAAGACCTCCGTCATCGATCGGCGGTCCGATCGCCCCCTGCTGGAGCGTTATCCGCAGTTGGCCCTGGCCGTCGTGCTGATCGCCCGCGGTGACCTGGGCGGTGATCCGTTCCGCGCACGGGTCGAGCTGGAGGTGCTGCGCCCCGGCGGCGCCGACCTGGAAATCATCGATCCCTTCGCCCCGGCCAATCGGGTCACCGCCGAGAAGGTACTGCGGGCGATGGTGGCCGACTGGCACGGGGACGACCAGTACGCGGCCCGGCCCGGACGCTCCTGCGAGCGGTGCGAAGTGGCCCGCTGGTGCAAGGCGTCGTCCGTCAGCGAGGCCGCGGCATGAAGGCGGGGTCGGCCGGCCGGGCCGATCGGCCGGACGCAGGCGAGGCGCCCGAGGGCGTGGGCAGTGACCTCTTCGGCGAACTCGCCCGCATGGTGGCGGCTCTCTCCGAGATCCAAGGGCTCCGCTCCTTCACCCTGCCCTATCCCGGCCTCGCCCAGCAGGCGCTGGATCACACGGTGATGCGCTGCCTCGATGCGGGGGAGGCGCCGCCGAGGAGTCTTCCGGAGCTGTGGGAGTGGTGTCGGACCAGGCCGTCCGACGACCCACTCTTCGCGGTTCGCTCCTCCCTGGTCTCGCCGGGCACCACGCTGGTGCACCGGGTCGGCCGGATGCCGACCCGGTCGTGTCTCGAGGTGGCCTCGCACGGACCGGACGGAGGCATGGCGGGATACGCCCGCGCGCTCCTCGGAGACCTGCACGCGCGGAGTGGAACGGAGGAGCGCTACCGGCAGTGCAGGGCGTTCCTGGCGCGTCACCCGGTCGTCCACCAGCAGGACCGCTTCGCGCCGGGTTGGAACAGGGCGGTCTGGAGCCGGGTCAAGAACCTCTACGGTCCGTTGCCCGAGTTCCTGCTCGTCGACGGAGACTTCCTGTACTGCCCCTCGTGCAGGCTCCCCGCGCTGCCCCGGGACAGTGCCGTGCCCGTACCCGGACCGTTCGGCACCGGCGCGGAAGTCTGGTGTGAGGGGGAGGACTGCCCGCGCGACGCCCCTCCGCGGCTCATCCGTGAGCCGGACCAGGCGTGGATCCTGCAGCGCTCGCTGCGGTGGTACCTCGTACTGCCGCACCGCACCGACGTAGCCGCCCGGGAGGCACTGGAGCGCTCCGAAGTCGTGTACGAGACCCTGGCCGGTTTTCTGCCGGCCTACCGGCTCAGGGACACCGGCCCCCGCATCGTGGACATCCACGTGTACGACCGCCTGCAGCCGGCGCTCCTGGCAGCCCACCTCACCGACAACACACCCCTCGCGGACCGCACCCTCGTCGTGGTCCCCGACGCGCTTGCCGGACGGGACGGCTACCGGCGGGCCTTCACCGACGCCCTTCCCGTGCTCCTGCGGGACCGGCTGGTGCTCACCACCCCCATGGATCTCGTGCCCGACCTGGGACGGGCCCGGCGAGAGGAGAAGGACGATGCGTAGCCTCACCCCGCCCTTGACCGACGTGTTCAACGCGCTCAAAGGATTTCTGGGGTCCTCCGTGCCCCAGCCTGCACTGGAAGCCCTCTGCCAGGTCGAACTCGGCCTGTACCTCCAGCAGAAGATGATGCCGGGCAGCCCCGCGGGCAGCGCCTGGGTGCTGTTCAGCGGGTACGGGTTCGCCGAGGCGCACCGGGCACCGCTGCCGTCCGATGCGGCGAAGACCCTGCGCATCGCCAGGTACTCGCTGTGGACGCTGCGCCGGAGCCGCACCTGGCTCGAGGCGCTGGACACCTACCAGAGGTTCGACGCCAGGGTCCGCGCCTACGACGTACCGGACGCCGAGACACCCGCTGCCCGCCGCGACCTCTCCGTCGCCGGCGACCGCTTCTCCGTCTACGAACAACTGCTGCGTGCCGCACCGCCGCTGGCGGGCCGGCGCCTGCAGGTCGCGGGTCAGGGCCCGCACGCCTTCCCCGTCAATCGCACCATGGCCGTTGTCGACCTTCCGCCGGCCCCCCGCATCCCCCTCGTCGCCCACGACATGGACCTGGAACCGGCCGGCGGCGGCGAGCCCCTGATCTTCACCAGGGAGAATCTGGAGGGCACGGCGGCGGAGATGGACGCCCAGCACGCTCGCTCCGGCAAGGGCCGCGCACCACGGTGGCTGGAGCGGCTACGGTCGTTCGACCTGTCCACCAAGTCGAACGGAACCTTCCACAAGGCGAGGAAGGACGAGGACTTCGCCTTCACGGTCGACGGCATCCAGCACCTGCTCGGCATCGTCGGCGCCGGCAAGAGCACACTGCGCGACATCATCGCCGTCTATCTCGCCAAGCTAGGCAAGCGCACCACCATCGTCGTCACTGATGTCGCGGAGGTGCTGAAGCTTGTCCGGCTCTACGACCTCTACACCGACGGCGCCGCCGCACCCGTGCTCGGCTCCTCCGGCCGTGAGCGGCACGCCCAGCGGCTGCACCGCCGGCTGGCGGGCCGGGGCGAGCACCGACTGCTCGCCCACGACGACCCTGCCTTCGCCTACCTCGGCACGTCCTGCCTGCTCAACGTCAGGCGGCTGGGCGCCACGTCAACGACCGAACCACTCGCCTACGGCGAGGCACCCTGCTCCCGACTCCGGCCCCCCTCGGCCCTGCGGCGTGACCCGAGCGACGGACGATACTCCGAGTGGCAGAAGAGGGTGACGAGCTGCCCGTACTGGTCCGCCTGTCCCCGTCACCACGGAGCTCGCACCCTGGTCGGCGCCCTGATCTGGGTGGCCACGCCGGCCGGGCTGATCGACGCCTCGCCGCCCCGCCCTCAGAACGGCGAGCGCATCCGCTTTCTCGAACTCGCCTGCCGCCGTAGTGACCTCGTGATCATCGACGAGGCCGACCGTGTCCAGATGCAGCTCGACCGGACCTTCGCACCCGCCGTGGTCCTCGCCAGCGATGAGGACAAGGGCCTCATCGACCAGCTGAGCCGGCACAAGATCCGGGAACTCGCGGCCGGCGGACGCACCCAGCTCTCCGAACGGGACGTCGAGACCTTCGCCGCCGCCCTCAACACCGCAGGCGCGGCCACCGACCGGCTGTACGCGATGCTCGTCGCTGGGTACGAGCTGCGCAAGTGGGTGCGGACGGGCTACTTCAGCGCCTGGACGCTCCAGTTGGGGCTCCTCGACGAACGCTACGAACACCCCTACGACAGCGGTCCGGACCACCCTCACCACGCCCCCCGCGAGGCTCTCGGGAAACTGCTCGACGCGTTCCGGGACAACCCCTTCGGTGACCGTCACCGCAGGACGGAGGAGGACTTCAGCCGGCTGACCGCCCTCCTCAACGAACTGCTCCACACCGGCAACCCGGAGAACACCCGGCGCCGCCTCACCGAGGTCATGGACGAGGTCTTCTCCATCGACTCGAAGTACATGGCCGCCCGGCAGCGGAAGTACCAAGAGGCGTACGCCGAGTGGCGGCGCGAGGAGGAACAGGAGGGGAAGCGCGGACACCGCAGGAAGCCCAAGCCTCCGCCCCAGACTCCCGAGGAGTGGCGGAAGCAACTCGCGGAGCGCTTCGAGTTCACACTGTTGCTCAGCGCCCTCGAACCGCGGCTCGCCATGATCAACGCCATGTGGCCCCGCGTCGAGGCTGCCCTCAGCCTGGGCTTCAACACGATGTACCGCCGGCCGCTCGACTACGGTCCGATGGTGCCCGAGGCCCCGATGGGCAATGTGCTCGGCTTCCAGTTCCGGGTCCCGGGTGAGGATAAGGGCGGAGTCCGCAGTGGCGAACTGACCTTCTTCCGGTGCAGCGGCGTCGGACGTGAGCTGCTGCGCACCATCCCCTATCTCACCTCCGTCGACGGCAGGCCCGGTGCCCACTTGCTGCTCATGTCGGGCAGCAGCTGGGCGGGCGCGTCCAGCCGCTACCACGTCTGCGTCCCGGTCGGTGTGGTCATCGAACCGCCGGCCGAGGTGACCGAACGCATCGCCGACGGGAGCTCCATGCGCTTCGAGTTCATCGACGACGGCGACGAGAAACTGCGCATGTCGGGAACCCATCCGGACGACCGCCCGGAGAAGTTGCGCCGTATCGCGTGCCATCTGGGTGAGGGCGGAGACGAGTACGAGGTCACTGAAGGTGGTCCGCTCCAGCAGG
The DNA here is from genome assembly GCF_003751445.1 of Streptomyces sp. 840.1. NCBI lineage: Bacteria > Bacillati > Actinomycetota > Actinomycetes > Kitasatosporales > Streptomycetaceae > Streptomyces > Streptomyces sp. 840.1. Next base: position 5,277,265 of record NZ_RJUU01000001.1, read on the forward strand.
AGTTGCTCTCTCTTCCTCCAGGGCGCGACCAGATCCTTCTGCTGGTCGGCAGCTATGCCGAGGCACGTGTGGTGGCCGACACACTGCACAACCTCAACGTTCGCTGGCACAGCAAGGTGCTGTGCCTGGTGTCGGACGACGAGGAGATCACCGCGGAGGACGAGGCGCCGTCCGCCTACCACGCCCGATCACTGCGCCGGGGCGACGTCGAGCACCTGAAGGACCTCGAAGCGGACATCCTGGTGGCGCCCCTGCTCGCGCTGGAACGCGGCCACAACATCCTCAACGAGGACGACGAGGCGGCCATCGGCACGGTCTACTTCCTGGCACGCCCCCATCCGCACCCAGAGGACCTCCACCTGGCCGTCAACGCCGTCAACGACTGGGTCGTCCGCGCCGTCACCGGCGGTGACTTCGCCACCCTGGTACGGGGACAACCCACCGTCGAGGAAGGAGCGGAGGAGTTCCACCGCCTCGCCCGTTCGTACTGGTACCAGGTACTCGCCCGTTCGATGGCGTGGAGCCGTCTCGACGATGATGTACGGAAACAGGTCACCTGGGACATGCTGGTCCTGTTGTGGCAGGTGATCGGGCGACTGGTACGCGGTGGCGTACCGGCCCGGGTGGTCTTCGTCGACGCCGCCTTCGCCCCCAACCGCGGCGCCGTACCGGCGCGGCCCGACACCCCCGAATCCAGTCTGCTGCACAGCGTCCTCGCCGTCCTGGACCCGTACTTCGACGGCGGCACGAAGACCGCGGAGGAGCAGTTCATCGTCCGCGCCCTGTACGCGCCACTGCGCAGCATGCTCACCCGCCTGCTCGCCACCGTACCCGCCCACCCGTAAGCGCCGAACCCCCTGTCCCAGGAGGTAATTCCGTGTACCACCACATTCGCGTCACGGCCTATGAACCTGACCCGCTCCACGGACCCTGGCGGGAGGAGATGAAAGTGCTGCGGCTCGGCGAGGACCTGCACGCCGAGCTCACCGGGATGCATGCCGAGGCGGGCAAGAACTCCGTCCACCCCCACCGGCTCCCCGTGCGCAGGTTCAACTCCCTGCTCCAGGCGATGGCGCCAGGCGTCATCGCGACCGGCCGCAACGCCGGGACGGATGGCCGTCTGCCGTGGCTCTACGCGCGGGAAGCCGTCCCGCCGGACGTGCTGGCCCCGGTGGTAGGAGCTTGGGCGGCGGGCATGCACCGGGAGGACGACGACTCGGAGGGCGCCGATTTCGAGGAGAGGCTCCGCTCTGGTGACCCGACCGAGACGGTACGTCTGCCCCACTGGGAGACAGAATCGGTCGACCTCGCCGAGAGCGTGCTCTCGGCGGGCGGAACCGCCGAACCCGCCGCGCGACTCTACAGCCTGCTGCCCGAGTGGATCGCCTTCCGGCTGGCCGCCCGGACGTTCCGCACGGGCGGCACCACACTCCACTTCCGCGTTGAGAGCTCGGGTGACGGCGCGCGGCTTGTCTCCTGGCCGCCTCAGCGATACGAGCGCCGACGGCAGACCTGGTACTACTCGGCCTGCCTCGCCATCACCGTCCACACCGTGCCGTTCGCTCCGCGGTTCCGCGTCCATGTGTCCACCCAGGTACGCCGGTGGGCCACCCGACTGGACGCACGCCCCCACCAGCTCGGCGGTACGACCGTCCTGCTCGACGCTCCACTGCCGTGGCCGGAAGGGCCGGACCGGGGCCACCGGCTGATGGTGAACACACTGGGCTACGACCGGCGGTCGAAGGAACTGGCATGGCGCCGGCACAGTCCCGCACCGCTTGTGCCCGAGCTGGACATCGTGCGCAACTATCCCCGGCCCGAAGCGCTCTTCTCCGACCCTGAACGCTGGATCAACGGTTCCGGGGACGTGGCCGCCGGCATCGTCTACCACCCGTCGATCGGCCCGCACGAGGTCGGACCCGGGCTGATGCCACAGGAGCGGGCGGATCTGGACGCCTGGGTCGAGGAAGGGCTGCGTCCCCTGCTGACCCGGGTCCCCGACCTCACGCGCGTCTCCCGGAGCAACACACCCTCCCTGCTGCCCCGTTCCGGCGCCGGACGCGTCCCGGGCGTCCGCGACGCCCAGCTAGCTCTGCAGCGGCGGGCGGCGCTGACACGCGCACTGAACGGCCGCCCCCTGGAGATCGACGTCTTCTGGCAGTCCCCGGAAACCCGTGCGGCGCTGCTCGCCGAGCTGCCCAAGCTCATTGGTCTTCCCGCCGGGCAACAAGTGCCGTCGGCCGACGGGGAGACCTGGCAGTGGCAGTGCGAGGGGGTCGATATCCGCGTCCGGGCCCGGCCCGCGGGACTCTTGGCCGACGCACTGCCGACCACCCGAGCCCGCGGGCGCCTCAGGGCCGTCCGGTTGGCCGAGGCCATTGAAGTGCGCTGCGGGCTCGTGGCGGACCGGGGGCGCCCGCTTCTCGGCGGGGCCGGAGTCGTGATCACGGAGATCGCCGGCAAGGAGCGCTTCGCTGCCGTCCCGGACTCCGACCCCAAGCACGCGCTGCGCATCGCCTGGGCACGGCAGGGACGGCTGACCCAGTTCGTGAACTCGCCCGACGACACCGACAGCGCTCTGGAACACCGGGCCCGGTGGACCTGGCTGGACGCCTTCCGGCAGCTGGGCGCGATCAGCCCGCCCGCCCACCGGGTGGGAGCCGGCATTCCGGGCGACCTTCAGTACGCGGCGCTCTGGCTCGTACGCCACACCAGGAAGGGGCCCACGCGATGCCCCGTCCACCGGCTGGTGGCGGTGCGGGTGCGCCTCGGGGACGGACCGGGCGTCATCGAGGGGTGGGACGCAGAACGAGCCGAATGGGTGCCGTATCCGAAGCTGTTGCTGCTGCTCTCCCAGGCACGGGAACCGGCGGCGAGTGGCGGGAAGGAGACCGGCACGGGGAAGCTCGTCGAGGACTCGGCAGCCCCGGGAGGATCCCGGCCCGCTGCCCGCCCGGGCGTGGAGCAGGACAGGCAGCGGGAGACCGAGCGGCAGATCCGGGCACTGCTCTTCCAGCTCCGCGACCGCCCGACGCTGCTGCTGGCGGACGCCGGTAATCTGCGCCAGTGCTGGCCTGGCCTGCGCAACGGTGCACTGGACCGCGACACGCTCGGCTTCGGGGCCGAACCCGCCCAGCGGCACACGCTCTACGGCCACGACCTGCGGGTGCTGCTCGTACGGGACGCTAACGCCCGGGGTGAGGTGGCGGAGTGGTACGCCCACGATACCGAGGACGGGGTCGGCTTCGCCGAGGGTGTGTGGGGGACGGCGGATACGGAGGGCCGTGTCTTCGCGAGTACGGCCTCGAAGCCGCACACGGTGGTGAAACTGCCGAAGGGGCTCATGAAGCTGGTGCCCACGGCACAGGGCCGGACAGCGCCCGGGAAGACCGCGTGGAACCCCGGGCAACTGGAGATCACCGTGCTCGGCTGTCTGTCGGAGAAGGCGCTGACGGATTCGGGGCGTGCGGGTGACCCGCCCGACTGGCCGGCGGAGTGGGCGACGCTCACGCACCAGCTGCGCTACCACGACGATTATCCACCGCTCGCCCGGCCTCTCCCGCTGCACTGGGCGCGTCTCGCCGGTGAGTACGTACTTCCGGTGGCTGGAACGAAGTCAGCGGGGAGTACGTCATCCGCTTCCTGAGCGAGGTGCCGCCTGCATGGGGTGTCCCAAACGATCGACGCTGATAAGGATCAATGCTTCCCTCGTGTGAGCATCGAAGCCTGAACCTGACCACGGGGACGGCATCTGGTGCACTCCTTGCTGGGATCACTGGGCGTCCGCCGTGACGCTCGTTTGACGCTCCCAGCGCATGGTGGCCCCAAGACGGAGACGAGACGGACCTGACCTGGGGTTTTCTCTGAGTTCACCCGGGTGACGTGCTTCCGATGACGCACCATGTGGAGTGCGTGGCGATTCTGGAGCCGGTGAAGAAGGAGGACTCACCTGCCGTTTCGCTTGTGCGCGCCAGGTACGGTGTCCGCGTTGCGGGCGATATCCAGACACTGAAGCGGTGCTCGCGAGGCTCGTTCCGATGGCGTGCCAGGGGCCTCTTCCCGCCGTCCCCTGTCGGGCAGCGAGCATCGACGGGGCCGGCATCACGCTCCGCACCCTGTGCACTCCCTCCGGCATGGGCAGCTCCCGGAAAGATTGAGGTATGGCAGTGATCTGCGTCGGCGGCATGATCGGGATCGGCAAGACGAGTGTCGCCGAACTGATCGCCAAGGAACTTGGGAGCAAGGTCTTCTACGAGAGCGTGGAGGACAATCCGATCCTGCCGCTCTTCTACACGGCCGGCCCCGAAGAGATAGAGGCGAGGCGGTACCCCTTCCTCCTCCAGCTCTACTTCCTGCAGACGCGTTTCGCCGCGATCAAGGACGCGTACAAGCAGGACGACAACGTTCTCGACCGCTCCATCTACGAGGACTGGTACTTCGCCAAGGTCAACCACGACCTCGGCAGGATCAGTTCCCTGGAGATGCGGGTGTACGAGGGGCTGCTCGCGGAGATGATGCGCGAGATCGACGGCCTGCCCTACCGCAAGGCACCCGATCTCATGGTGTACCTGCGGGCGGACTTCGAGACGGTTCTGCACCGCATCGGGCTGCGGGGACGCGACTTCGAACAGGACCGGAGTCTCGTCGGGTACTACCGGACGCTGTGGTCGGGGTACGACGACTGGGTGCGCGAGCACTACCGCGCCAGTGACGTCCTCGTGGTCGACATGAACGACACCGACGTGGTCAACAGTCCCGAGGACGCGGAGCGCGTGGTCCGGGAAGTCACAGACGCCCTGGCACTGGCGAGGTCACGGCGCGCCTGATGCCGCCCGGTGGCCGGACACGACGGTGTCCCGGTACGCCGTCCGGCCGGGCTCCCGTCGCCGTGGGGCGGGTGACATGATGGGCGGCGGACATGGGCGACGGCGGCCCGAGGAAACCGGTGGGAATCCGGTGCGGTACCGCCACTGTGATCGGCGAGCGGATCCCGACGCGCCACTGCCCCGCGAGGGCGGGAAGGCCGGGACGAGCACGGACCCGAGAGCCAGGAGACTCACGCTGTCGCCTCCTCGAATGACCCCGGGGCGGAACTCCCCGGCTAGAGGGAGGATGCGGCATGCCTGAGCGGCCCGCCGACAAGAACGCGCCGACGCCGGACCGGGCGGTCCCCTGCCGGGTGGTGGTGTGCCGCGACTGCTGCTGCGGCACGGCCAAGGTGCGGGGCGATCACGCCGCGCAGACCGCGCGGTTGCGGGAGATCGCCCCGGTGCGGACATCCGAGTGCCTGGACCTCTGCGAGCAGGCCAACGTCATCGTCGTACAGCCCTCGGCCGTCGGACGGGCGGCAGGGGCCCGGCCGGTCTGGCTCGGCCTGGTCAACGACCCCGATGCCACCGAGGACATAGCGGACTGGGTGCGGGCCGGCGGGCCGGGTGTCGCGGACCGTCCCGGGATCCTCGACCTCTATCTGATCGACCCGCCGCGCCGCGTCGGGACGGCGATCTCATGACCAACGGTTGGGGCGCGGCGGACGCGGTACCGGCCCACGAGGTCGTCGGGGCGCTGCGCGACGTGGCGCGGATGGGCGGATTCTTCGACCTGGACACGGCCCAGGGGCCCGGGTCCGGTGAAGGAGGGCTCACCGGGGAAGGGTTCGCCGCGCGGGCCAGGACTGTCAATGAACGCTACGACACCGCCGAGGCCCGCGTCGGAGTCTCCATCGCCCATCTCGGGCTCGCGGCACGCCTGTGGTCACCGGTTCTCGCCTGCGCGCTGTTGCACGGGATCGTGCCGGAGACGGCCACCGTGGAGTGGGCCGGTGACAGTCCGACGCTGCGGCTGGCCGAGCCCCGGGGCAGCCGTGCTCCGCAGTCGACGTCGTCGCTCGCCGATGCCGTCCGCGCTCAGGCGGACGGCGTCCTGGAGGGTGTCGAGCGGGGTCTTCCGGTGAAGGTGGCTCCCCGCCTGCTCGCGGGCAACTCGGCTTCCGCGCTGGTCGGTTCGGCGGCGCAGCTGCTGAGGTCCCGGCCCGGCCTGCGGGCACCGCTGACCGGGCTGACGAGGGAACTCCTCCAGACGGGGCGGCTGCTGGGCACGGGTGAGGTCACCGGCCCCGAGCTGACGTTCCGGCGGCGGAGCTGCTGTCTGTACTACCGGGCCCTGAACGGCTCGAAGTGCGGTGACTGCTGCCTGGCCCGGTGACCGGAGCGGAGCGGAGCGGAGCAGGCCGTCGGGGCCCGGCCCGCCCGTTTCCGAACGCGTCCGGGATCTGCTCACCGCGACGCAGGCAGCCCGCGTCGCGGTGAGTCCGGCGTCCCGGATCCGCCGCCGCAGGCCGGCTCGTACCCCGGTACCGGCGTCCAGCTGACCGAGGGCGCCCGGTCACCGGTTCGCGTCGGGCACAGGTGCGTCCGCCGGCAGGAACGTCACCTGGGGACGGCCCGTGCGAGGATGCACCGCGACCTCGGCGGTCACCTCGTAGACCTCCGCGAGCAGGCGCGGAGTGAGTACCTCGTGCGGCGCTCCGGAAGCGACGACACCGCCGTCGCACAGAACGAACAGGCGATCGCAGTAGTACGCGGCCAGGTTGAGGTCGTGCAGGGCGACGAGGACCGTCGCGGGCAGTCTGCGCAGTACGGTCAGGATCTCCAACTGGTGCCGGATGTCCAGGTGGTTGGTCGGTTCGTCCAGGACGAGCAGCGACGGCTCCTGGGCCAGAGCACGGGCGATCAGAACCCGTTGGCGCTCGCCGCCGGAGAGCCGGTCGAAGGCGCGGTCGGCCAGGGGGACGGCGTCGACCGAGGTGAGTGCCGCCTCGATCAGCGCGGCGTCCTGCGTCGTGTCGCCCGACAGCAGTCGCTTGTGCGGGGCGCGGCCCATCGCGACGACCTCACGCACGCTCAGATCGAGGCCGGAGGGAGCGTCCTGCACCACTGCGGCCAGGGTGCGTGCCAGTTGGCGCGGTGGCAGTGACCAGGCGTCTTCGCCGTCGACGCGGACCGTTCCGGCTGCCGGCCGCAGTATCCGGTAGACGGCGCGCAGCAGGCTGGACTTGCCGCTGCCGTTCGGTCCGACGAGGCCGATCGTCTCCCCGGGGCGGGCCGTGAGCGTGACGTCGTGGACCAGCCGCCGTGCCCCGGCCGTGAGCGTGACGCCCTCGACGCGCAGTTCGGCCGCCGTCATGCCGTGCCTCCCGCGTTCTTACGGGCGTCGCGTCGCATCAGCCACAGGAAGAAGGGCCCCCCGCACAGGGCGGTGAGGACCCCGACCGGCATCTCCTGCGGTGCCGCTACGGTCCGTGCCGCGATGTCCGCCAGGACCAGGAAGGACGCACCCCCGAGCGCGGCGGCGGGCAGCACCCGCCGGTGGTCGCCGCCGACGAGGAGCCGCACGGTGTGCGGCAGCATCAGTCCGACGAAACCGATCGGTCCGGCCGAGGCCACCAGCACCCCGGTGACCAGCGAGACGAGCACGAACATCCGGGCCCGGAACCGGGCGACGTCCAGGCCCATGGTGGCGGCGGCCTCCTCGCCGGCGAGCAGCAGGTTCAGGTTCGGGGACTGCACCATGAGGACGGCGATGCCGAGCAGCAGCGCCAGGCCCGGCAGCCACAGCGAACCCCAGGACACGCCGCCCAGGCCGCCCAGCGTCCAGGCGAGGACGGTGCGTGCCTCGTTGCCGTTGTCCGTCGTCAGGAGCATCAGGTTCAACAGCGCGCTGAGCACTGACGCCACCGCGACCCCGGCCAGGATGAGCCGCAGCGAGGTGATGCGGCCGCCGGTACGGGCGGCGGCGTAGACGAGCACGAGTGCGCCCAGTGCCCCGGCGAACGCGGCCGCCGACAGGGACACCGTCCCGAAGAAGCTCACCCCGAACACGATCACCGAGACCGCGCCGAGCGAGGCGCCGGAGGACACTCCGAGGAGGTACGGCTCGGCGAGCGGATTGCGCACCAGAGCCTGCAACGCCGTGCCGACGACGGCGAGACCCGCGCCGGTGACCGCGCCGAGCAGGACGCGGGGCCCGCGCACGTCGAGGACGATCGTCTCCCGCGCTCGGCTCCAGGTGGGTTCCGTCCAGTCGGCGCCGAGCGCGTGCGTGACGATGCCCCACACCTGGCCGGGCGGCACGTGCACCGAGCCGAAAGCGAGTCCCGCGGTCAAGCAGGCGGCCAGGAGCACGGTGAGCCCGACCAGGGTGAGCGCGAACGCGGCCCGGCGGCGCGGCTTCACCAGGGCGGTGTTCTCGGCGTCCGTGGTGGACGCGGTCACTTGAAGCTGTCCGGGTGCAGTCCGCGCGCCAGGTCGCCCACCGCGTCCGCCGAGCGGACGCCGACGAGGGTGTCGGTCAGCGGCAGCACCACGAAACGCCTGTTCTTGATCGCGGGCACATCGGCGAGGGCCGGCTGGGAGAGCAGGAACTTCTTCTTCTGCGCGACGCCGGTGCCCGCGTAGTCGTAGATGGCGATGACGTCGGGCTTGCGGTCGACGACCTGCTCCCAGGAGACGTCGCCGAACACGTCGTCCAGGTCGGAGAAGACGTTCCTGCCGCCTGCCAGTCTGATCAGTTCGTTGCCCAGGCCCTTGCCACCGGCCGTGAAGGCGGACTTGTCGCCGCTGTCGTAGACGAACACGGAGACGTCACGCGCGTCCTTCACGGCCTCGCTCGCCTTGCGGGCGCGGGTGCGCAGCTCGGAGACGAGGGTGGAGGCGCGGTCCGAGACGCCGAAGATCTTGCCGATCGTGCGTATCTCGGTGTACGTGTCCTCCATGGTCACCCCCTTCTCTCCGGCGCAGTTCTCCCGGTTGAGGTAGGTGTCGATGCCCGCGTCCTGGAACGCCTTGCGCGAGCGGCCCTCCTTCTCCGCGAACGCGCTGGCGTAGCCGCCGTAGACGAAGTCGGGATCGGTGTCGAGGGCCTTCTCGAACGACGGCGCCCCCTTCGACAGCTGCGGGATCGACGCGAAGTCCTTGCGCAGAGCGGGCAGGACCGCCGAGTCCGGGTACGACGTACCGGCCATCCGGTCCTTGAGCCCCAGCGAGAGCATCACTTCGGTCGGATGCTGGTGGATGGTCACCGCACGGGACGGCGGCTCGGTGTACGTCGTCCTGACACCACAGTTGTCGATGGTGACGGGGAAGCCCTTCGCCGCCGAGGCGCTCGCCTCCGGGGGGCCGGCGGTGGCGCCGGACGAGCCGCAGCCCGACGTCAGCGCAATCGCCGACAGCACGGTGAGGGCTGCGGTGAGGCGCACGAGCCCGCGGCCGCGTGGGGCTGCGTACACCGCAGGCGAGGGGGAGAGCGAGAAAAGGGGACGGCTGTGACCGTCGTGCATGGGAAGCCTCCTGCGGAGTCCGCGCTCCTCGGATCGGGCCCGCGGCAGGTCAGTGACCTGACTTCCGCACACGCCCCGTGGGACATGCGCGGTCACAGTGGCGGGACCGCGCCGGACTCGCACCGGCTTCCTGGCTCCTGCTGCGGCATTGACCTGGTGATCGTACGTAATGACCGGGTGAACGAGGAAACCGGTCCGTTCCTGGGGAGAGGTTCCTGGAAGACCGCGCGAGCGAGTACCGAGTACGGAACAGCGCGCGATCATCGCCATCGCCACGACATCGGGGCAGGTGATCTCCATCAATTGACCCCTTTTGACCCTTCAAGCCGTGAAGGCGATACGGTGCGCCGACATCTTCTTCATCGTCGGCAAGGGACCCCACGAAGCGAAGCGGCCTGCCCGACCGGTGCCACCAGATGATCGGGGAGCACGCGCGGGGTCCGTACCGCGTGGTGAAGGTCGAAGACCCCGGCCGTGACCGGCGCCCAAGGGACCGCTCCGATTACACGGCGGCCGTGCAGGACCGGGGGGGGCTTGCCCCCGGGCACGTAGGTGGGGACCTGCGGACCGCCGGCTCCCTCTGCGCCTGGCACGTCTGCTGCCGGAGTCGACACAGGATTCAACCGTGAAACCGGGTGCACGCTGAACTCCATGACTCGCGGGGAGAGGAACTGCTACTGACGAGCTCGTGCATGGTTGGCGGTGAGACGTCGAGCTCTGGATAGTCGATCATGGTTGCGTGGTGACGAACGTGACGCGTACCGCGATCATCAGCAACCGGAGGATCACGGGGCTTTCGGCCGCTGTGGTCGCTGAACTCGTTTCAGAGGTTGGGCCGTTGTGGCACGAATGTCACCAAGCCAGGCTCGTGCACCTTCGCCACGGGGTCACTCATGGTGTGCTGGCCTGCTGGTTCGGCGTGGACCGCTCGTCTGTCCCCCGGGCCATCGGCGAAGTGCGGCCCCTGCTCGCCGAGCGGGGATGCACTATCAGCCCCGGCGTGCGGCTGCGATCCCTGGCCGAGGTCGTTGACCATCTCGGCACGACCGGGAAGACCGGCATCATCGACGGCACTCGGATTCGTGTCCGCCGCCCGGCCGTTGGCAGCAAGAACCGGGACCGGTTCATCTCCGGCAAGAACAAGCAGATCGCCGTGAAGGTCATGGTGTTCACCGACGGGGACGGGCGGCTGCTGTTCTGTAGCCTGACCAGACCCGGGAGTTGCGCGGACATCACCCACACCCGAGAGTGAGGGCTGGTCAAGTTCCTGGCCGACGGGTCAACGGTCGAGATCCTGGCGGATGGCGGCTACCAAGGACTCGGAGCACAGACCGGCGGACGCGTCGTGACACCACCGCACCCCGGCCCACTGCCCCAGCAGCAAACCGCAGGCCGAATCCTGGCTCGGCAGATGTAAGCACCGAGACGCCGCCCTGGCCTTCGATGTCCCACTGCTAACCGTGCACGAGCTCATTAGCTCCGGCATTGAGGGGCCAGCCGACGGGCGGCTGGCCCCTCAACCCGGGATGAAGGGTCGGGTGTTACTCGGTCAGACGGCCAGGTGCTCCAGGATGTCGACCAGTTTCGCGGGCTGGAGCACGAACCCGGTGTGGCTGGTGTTCATCGTGTGTACGTCGTACGGATTGTCAGGGGTCAGCGCGTCGCATTCGGCGATCAGACGGTCCTGCATGGCCACGGGGATCGTCCGGTCGTCGGCCAGACGGATGTACGTGCGTGCGATGGTGCCCCAGGTGGCGGCGTCACCTCGCGCGTCGGCCGTCATCACCGCCAGCGATTCGTCCGGCTGGAGGATGTTGAGGAAGGCACGGAACTGTTCATCGGTGCCGTCCGCCATTATGGCCGCCTTGAGCAGGGCGAGCAGAACAGGGTCGGACGTACGGTAGTTGGCCCGGCCGGCACCCAATTCGGCGGGATCGCCGACGTTCAGTGCTGCCAGCGGTGCCAGCAGGTTCTCGCTGAACTCGGGCTCCTGCATGTACTCGATGGGGTTCGCGCGCTGTACGCACGACCACGCGGAGACGTAGACGAGCCGGTTCACCAGGTCGGGGACGGTGTTGCCCACCCCGGTGATAGTGGTCCCGCCGAGGCTGGCGCCGACGAGGACCACCGGCCCGTGCTCGGCCACCTGCCGGACGACGTCGACGACCATGTCGACGTTGTCTTCCAGGGTGACCGCAGCAAGGGTCGACGGCACGGCCGCCCACGCTTCGAGGTCCTGCGGCGCCTGGTAGGCGGCCGGATACTGTGCGTCGAATCCGTGGCCCGGAAGGTCGACGGCGAAGCTCCGATGGCCACGCAGCGCCAGTTCGCGCTGGACGGGAGCCCAGAGCAGCGAACTGGAGCACGAGCCGTGCACGAGCACGAACGTCGTATCCGCCTCGCGGGCCTGCCGTGGGCGCAGAGAGGTGCTGGGAACAGAAGTCATACGGGTCAGTCCTATGTCCGATGTGCGCTACGGCAGGCATGGCCGAGGGGCTGATGCCGCCGAAGCTGAGTGAGAAACGGACGCGCCTGTGATCAGGCGCATCCGGTTCAGTGGCCGTGCACACCCGTGCCGAGGGCAGCGGCAACCACCGCGTGCCGACCAGTGGCAGCACGCGTAGGGATGCGCTCACCGCAAAGGGGCGCGCGTCGCCTTGGGGTCGATCGGCACCCGCAGGGCAGTGGACTCCGTGAGACCGCGGTGGTCTCCTGCGGGTTGCGCGACTGGTCCCGGTCGCGGAGCAACTAAGGCGACAGGCGGTTCTCAGACGGTCCGGAGACGGACGTAAATGTAGGACATGACAAGCACCCTAACCGATGTTCGATCATTGGCGAGGGCATTAATTTGGCAGCCTCGGTGACGATCCAACTCCGCCGCTGCGTTGGGAAGTGGCTCCGAGATCGTCACAGTCGGCCTGACGTCCACGCGGTCATTGAGGGTGGGGCAGCTCGCTGGGGGCTTGATGAGACACGTGTGGGAGACGCCAGGGCGGTGAAGACCCGCTCCCAGACGTCCGGTCCGCGAGCAACGGCTCGGTCCGCGAGCATGGTGCATCAATTAACGGCATACTCGGGCCGACGACCGACTGATCCAAACGAAACGTCTAAGGGCTGTTCCTGGGCTGCTTACGCGTGTGCCCCCTCGGACCTGTTGACCGAGAGGGCACACGCGTTGCGGCGAGGCTACTGCTCGACCTTGAGTTCCAGTTCGCAGTCGAGGATCTGCGTGAATTCTTCATTTCCCTGACGGTACTCGAACCGGCAGCGCTTGATGTTTTTCTCGGGTGGTGAGGTGATGTGAAGTTTGGCCTGGAAGAACATTTCGCTTTCCTTCTTGGCCGGGACCTTCACCGGCGAGACCGCGTAGTTCTTCAGGCGGGCGAAGTCGGGTGTGTCGGATTCCCCTTCGAGCGCCAGCAGGGGTAACCCATCGGTGTCCTGCAGGTTGTAAGCGGCGTAGCTGACCACCTTGAGTCCCTTGGGGGAGTCGACGACACTCGCTCCGGTGATCTCGATGGGCCGGCTACTCACATTGCGGGGCACGGGGAGTGCGAAGTACCACGTCTGCCCAGTCTTCGCGTGGGTGTTGCCGACCGTGCCGCTCGACTGTGTTCCTTCCGTGTCCAGCGCCTTGCCCTGGCTCTGCGAGTCGGAGCAGCCGGCGAGGAGGAGAAGGATCAGCAGCGCCGCACCTTCAGTACGAGTAGAAGACGCCCGGCTTGCCCGAAAGAATGTCATTCTTTCCCCAGATGTAGTGCTTGGAGTTCTTCCTGTCACCGGCGAGGATGCGCTGCCTGGTCCGTGGGCCGCACGATATGGGACTAGGTGTCCTGTCCGTTGACGAGGTGGGGATCGAAGCCGGTCGGCAGGTCCCCGGTCGCGTTCCGCCACTTGGTGAGGTAGTCCGACACATTGGTCTGGCACGTCGACAAAGCGAAAGTCCTGGCGGATTCCGCCGTGGACTGCGGAGCCGCGATCGCGCCCGCAGTCAAGGTCCGCCATGTGAAGGATCTTCAGTGGCGCAACGACGGGTAGGCCTGTTCGTGCCGAGTCGGCTGTTCGAAATGAATGAGGGAACTCATGGAAAATATTCTGACACTGGCGGCGGCTGGGCAGGGCAGGAAAGAGTTGCCCCCCTGGGGGATTGCGGTCTTCCTGGTGATAGTGGCCATGGTGGGGGTTTTCCTTCTCTTCAGATTCAAGAAGCGCCGGTAATGAGGAGTCCGGCATCGTCTTCTGTCGCGTAACTCACTGACGGGAAACACGGGAAGGAGTAGACCTCGTCGACGGCTGGGTGAAACGCCGAGACCGTTGCCATGGGGCGGAGGGCGGAACCGCTCCGGTTCGTCAAAAGCTCGTAACGCGATCATGGTCGATTCTTCTTGAGGCACCTCCAGCAGATGAGGGCAAGAGCCCCGATCTCGGTGACAAGGTCCTACGGCTCCGCCCCGAACCGCGACGCGCTGTTCTGCGTTGCGCACGCGCAGTGATCCCGCCCGGCACCTCCTGCAAGGATCGTCCCAACGGCTCGAGGGCCTGGGCAGGGTCCGCTGTGCATGTCTCTTCGATTCGCAGATGATCGAGAAGTTCTACCGCCCGGCCCGCTCTGCGAGAATGAGCCGTATGAGCGTGCGTAGGAGGAACCGGGTGCGGGTGTCAGGCCGCCCAGGCGCACCGGTGGTGGTGCTGGCGCACGGCTTCGGGTGCGACCAGAACATGTGGCGCCTGGTCGCGCCGACTCTGGAGCGGGACTTCACGGTGGTGGTCTTCGACCACGTGGGCGCCGGCCGGTCCGATCTGGAGGCATGGAACAGGGACCGGTACTCCAGCCTGGACGGGTATGCCGAGGACGTCCTGGAGATCTGCCGCGACCTGGACCTGGGGCCGGTGACGTTCGTGGGGCACTCGGTGAGCGCGATGATGGGCGTGCTGGCCGCCGCCCGGCACCCCGAGCTCTTCGCGGGCCTGGTCCTCCTCGCCCCGTCGCCCTGCTTCATCGACGACCCCGCGGTCGGCTACCGCGGCGGCTTCAGCGCCGAGGACATAGAGGAGCTCCTCGAGTCCCTGGACGCGAACTATCTCGGCTGGTCGGGCGCCATGGCCCCGGTCATCATGGGTAACCCCGAGCGCCCCGCGCTGGGCGAGGAGCTGACGAGCAGCTTCTGCGCCACGGACCCGGAGATCCAGCGGGTCTTCGCCCGGGTGACGTTCCTGTCCGACAACCGCGCCGACCTGGAGCGGGTGACCGTGCCCACCCTGGTCGCCCAGTGCTCCAGCGACGCCATCGCCCCGCCCGAGGTCGGCGTCTTCGTCCAGGCCCAGATCAAGGGCAGCCGCCTGATCACCCTGACCGCCACCGGGCACTGCCCCCAGCTCAGCGCCCCGGAGGAGACCGCCGAGGCGATCGGCCGCTTCGCGGGAGCCCTGGGGTGATGTGCCGGACCCAGGGCGACCAGGACCGCGAACCGGAGTCCGGCGGACGCCCCGACGACGACCAGACGTTCTCCGCCCTGCTGGAGGACAGCGCCGAGGACCTCTACGAGCACGCCCCCTGCGGCTACCTGTCCACTCTGCTCGACGGCCGGATCGTCAAGATCAACACCACGCTCCTCGACTGGCTCGGCCACCGGCGCGGCGATCTGGTGGGCCACAGGAAGTTCTCCGATCTCCTCACCGTCGGGGGCCGGCTCTACCACGAGACCCACTTCGCCCCGCTGCTGCGCCTGCAGGGCGAGATCAGCGGCATCGCCCTGGAACTCAAGGCCGCCGACGGCCGGCGTCTGCCGGTCCTGGTGACCTCGACGGTCAAGACCGGCAGCGACGGGCAGCCGCTGCTGATCCGTACCACCGTCTTCGACGCCCGCGACCGCCGCTCCTACGAGGAGGAACTGCTGCGCGCCCGCCGGGAGTCCGAGCGCGAGCGCGAACGCCTGCAGCAGCTGACCACGACGCTCCAGCAGACGCTGCTGCCCCCGACCCTGGCCGACGTGCCGGGCCTGAACGTGGCCGCGCACTACCACATCGCCTCGGTCGACGAGGTCGGCGGTGACTTCTACGACCTCTTCCCCCTCGCCGACGGAACCTGGGGCATGTTCCTGGGCGATGTGTGCGGCAAGGGCGCGGCCGCCGCTGCCGTCACCTCCCTGGCCCGCTACACCCTGCGCGCGGCCGCGGTGTACGACCCCGACCCGGCCGCGGTCCTGAGCAACCTCAACACCGTCCTGAACCACGAGTACAACGGCATCGATCCCAGGTTCTGCACCGTCCTGTTCGGCCTGCTCACCCCCGACGGCGACCTGGGCGGGTTCGAAATCACCCTGGCCAGCGGCGGGCACCCGCCCGCGCTGCTGATCCGCGCCGACGGCACCGCCGACTACCTGCCCACCCCCGACGGCCAGCTCATCGGCGTCCTGCCCGACGCCCACATTTCCACCACCACCTTCCACCTCGATCCAGGCGACACCCTGCTCCTGCACACCGACGGCCTCACCGAGGCGCACACCGCCATCGCCGGCGACCGCTACGGCGACGAGGCGCTCCTCGACTTCGGCCGCGCCCTGGCTCCCACCACCGCCGAGACCACCGTCTCCGCGATCCGTGAACTCCTGGACACCCTCGGCACCGGGGTGGACGACGACACCGCCGTCCTGGCCATCCATGTGCCCCGGCCCGACCGTGAAGAGCAGCAGTGACCCAGCTCAGCACCACCTCGCGCACCACCCCCGCCGGGCCGGTTGTCACTCTCAGCGGCGAACTCGACCACCACAGCGCACCTCAGGTCCGCGCCGTGCTGCCCGGACTGGACATCGGACCGGGACAGCAACTCGTCGTCGACCTCGGCGGTCTCACCTTCTGCGACTCCAGCGGCATCACCGTCCTGATCGCCGCACGCAACCAGGCCCTCGCCAGGAACGCCGGCATCGTCCTGGTCGCCGTCCCCGAACGCGTCAGGCGGATCTTCGCCATCGTCGGCCTCGACCAGGTCTTCCCGACCCACCCCACCGCCCAGGCGGCCGAAGCCGCCTGGACACCCCCGGCCGGTTGAGCGAGCCGGCCGACGCGGGAGGAGCTCGACGCAGGGGCGTCGGTCACGGCACTCCCCGGCACTTGAGGGTTCGCGCCACCTGGGCTGAAAAGGCGTCGTTCCGCCAGGACTTGAGCTGGCAGACCCTGAAAGGAGAGGGAAGAGGGCACGGGCTGAGCAGAGGGAGCCGCCATGTCCGGACCGCTGTACGTTCCCGTCCTGCCGGCAAGGCGCCATGCCACGGCGGCGTACCGGAGTCTGAGTCCCGCCGTCCAGAGCACCGTGATCCCGCTCTGGAACCTTCCGCCTCGCCACGGACTCGGGCCCGACGCGCTGACCGTCTTCGTGCGGCGGGAAGCCCATGACGTCAGCAGGGTGCAGCGCCACCATCCGGCCTGGGTCGACGCCCCGTTCGCCGATGAGATCCAGATGCGGGTCTTCGCCTCGGTGCTGGCCGATCTGGGGGAGATGAGCGCGCTCCGGCCGGTCACCGGGCCCGACCGGCCCGAACAACAGCAAGCCATGGCGCTGCAGTTGGCACGTCGCAGCGCGAGCGGAGTCGGGATACGGCTCGCCCTGGCGGGCGAGTGGGACGACAGCCGCATCCAGACCGTCCGGGAACTGCTCGCCCGCCTGGACCCTGCCGACGAGGTGGATCTCCTGCTCGACCTGGGGGCCGTACGCAGTGACCGCCCCGATGCGGGAAAGGAGACGATGCGCGCGCTCGACGCGTTGATTCCGCTGACGCCTTGGCGGACGTCCGTGGTCCTGGCCGGCGGGTTCCCCGAGGTGACCGCGCAGATGCTCGAGCAGGGGCTGTGCGCTGAGCCCCGCACGGACTGGAGCACCTGGAACGAGCTGAGTTCGAGCGGCCGAAGCTACGTCCCCCTGCTCAGCTACGGCGACTACGGCATCCAGCCCGCCCGAGCCATCGGCCGCGAGCCGGCGTCGGGCAGTGGCGGTCCTCCCTGGGGTGTACTCCGCTACACCACCGCCGAGTCGTTCGTCCTCGCCAAGGTGCTGGGGCGCGGCGAGGACAGGATCGCCGTCAACCGGGCGGCGGCCCGGCAGCTCCTTGAACTGCCCGATTTCCGCGGCGCGACGGCCGGCGCGGGCGAGAGCTGGTTACGGGACTGCGCGCACGGCCACGGCCCGACCGGCACCGGCAACGCCTCGGATTGGCTGCGCGTCGGCAACGTCCAGCACATGACATACGTCGCACGGAGCCTGGGCCTCGGGCCCGGACCTCAAGCACCGGGCAGTCCGCTCGGCTGAACAGCGGCGCCGGGCCGCAGCCGAGGCCGTCCGCGGCACGGCCGTGGCCTGTTGACCGAACGGTCCCGGAACCGCCGACGGCTTCAAAGGGACTGGCGAACCCTCGGGCGAGGTCGAGCAGTTGCTCGTAGAAGCCGCCGAAACCCCGGGCGCGGTCCACGAGGTGGAGTTCGAGGATCCAGGGGCAGACCCGGCTCCGGCCTTGTCGGTTCGCCGCAGTGGGGTGTCGTTCTCGTCCACTACTTTCCCCAGGGCTCGCTGACCCTCAACAAGCCCTCCCTGGAAGCTACTTGGACCTCGGGCTACGAGCACTTCACCGTCGGCGCCGACGCCCGCCTCGCCTTCGCCCAACGAGCCAGGAACGGCCAACCTCGTCCCGGCTCCGGGTCCCCCCCCGGCGCGGAGCCGGGCTCAGTCCGCCGGCTTGCCGGGCTGGTCGTGGGTGGAACAGTGGATACCGCCGCCGCCGGAGGCGATGGTGTCGATCCGGACCGGTACGACGTCGCGGTCGGGGAAGTGCTCCCGCAGGATGCCCCGGGCCCGGTCGTCGGCCTTCCGGTCGCCGAACCGGGGCATGAACACGGAGTCGTTGGCGACGTAGAAATTGGCGTAGGACGAAACGAAGTCGTCGCCCTCGCCGGTGATCCTGTCCAGGTCGGGCTGGGGGAGGTCGATGACCTCGAAGCGTCGGCCCCTGGCGTCCGTCGCCTTCGCGAGTACGGAGCCGGCCTGGTCGGCGGCGCGTGACCAGGAGTCGGCGGGCATGCCGGGGAAGGCCTTGTCCAGCAGGACCACGCCGGGGGCGGTGAACCGCGCGAGGCTGTCCACGTGCGCGTCGGTGATGTCCTGGCCCCGGACCCCGGCCAGCCAGATCACCTTCTCCACACCCAGGGTCTCGATGAGCTCGGCCTCGACCTGGTCGCGGCTCTTGCCCCGGTTGCGGTTGTTGTTGACGATCGAACTCTCGGTGATCAGGAGCGTGCCCTCACCGTCGGTCTCGAACGAGCCGCCCTCGGCGACCAGGGGAGCCTGGACGCGGGGGATCCCGTACTTCGCCAGGAGGGTGCGGGCCACCCGGGCGTCGTTCCCGTGCTGCTGCTTGTTGCCCCAGCCGTTGAAGTTGAAGTCGATACCGAGGAGGTCGTCCCCCTCCTCGACGAACACCGGAACGGTGTCGCGGGCCCAGAGATCGTCGACGGCCAGGGGAATGACCTCGACGCCCGAGCCGCACGCGCGCTGCGCGGCCGCCCGCTGCTCGGGCCTGGCCATCATGACGACGTACTCGTACTCGGCGACGGCACGGGCGATGCGGGCGATGTCCTCGCGTACGTAGGGGAGGTCCTCGCCCCACACCGACTCCAGCGCCGGCCACGACATGAAGGTACGGGTGTGGCTCTCCCACTCGGCCCCGAACCGGCGCTCGGTGTCCGTCGCGGCGTCTTCGGTGGTGGGGGAGGACCCGGCTGACGAGGAGCCGCCGGGGCCGCAGGCCGCCGCGCCGGAGACCAGGGCGCCTACTCCGGCCAGGACGCGGAGGGTCGCTCGCCGGGTGGGGGGACGACGGTGCACGGTGGAACTCCGATCGTGATCTCTCAACACTACGAGGTGGCTGCCGTCCGGGCGCGGTGAGGCGCGGCAGGGGCGGCGGGGATGTGGCGGGGATGGCGGGGGGCGAGGGGCCGGAAGGGCGCGCCGCAGGTGCTGCGACGGCCGGTGGCGTCATCGCCTCACCCTCATGTCCCCACTCTGACACTGACTGGAAATTCAGTCAAACATTGCGAGGGTGACCTTGCCCCGTCAGTGCAGCGTGTACTCCGCGACGGTTTGGCGCGGCAGGCCTCCGAGGGGTGCGGGCCGAGGCTGTCGGTCCAGATGGGCCAGCTCCACCGCGACGGCTTCGCGCAGCAGGCCGCGCGCCCTCTCCAGCGGCAGGATTCCGCTCAGCCAGCGGGCGCTCACCCCTTCGACCAGTGAGGTCAGACGTTCCGCAGCCGCGACGAGGGCCAGGTCCGGGGGGCCGGGGCTTGCCCGGCCGAGGAGGTCCGCCACCTCGCGGACCCAGCGGCGGCCGGCTCGGGCCAGGTCGTCCCGCAACCGGGGGTCGAAGACCGCGCTGGCCTTCAGCTCGCCCCACGCGATGCTGTTCTCCCGCACCTCGTCCTTGTTCTGGAACTCCAGCAGCAGGACCCTCTCCAGCTCCTGGCGGGCTCCGGCCGGAGGGCCCGGGTCCGGCCGCTGCCCCGTTCCGCGCCCCGCCCGGGTGTTGATGAATTCGAGTGTGTGGCGCAGCAGGTCGGCCCGGTCCGCGTAGTGGTGGTAGATCAGCGCCTTGGACACCTGCGCCTCGGCCGCCACCTCTTCCACCCGCAGCGCTCGGGCTCCTCGGCGCGAGAGGGTGCTGGCTGCTGCCCGCAGGATGGCTGTTCTGCGTTCCGGCACTGTGTGCTCCTTCTTTCGCTCCTGACTAATCGCTCTCCATATTGACTGAATCTTTAGTTAGAGGCACGATCGACTTCTGTTCAGTCCTTTAGTTAGAGGCACGATCGACTTCTGTTCAGACCGCCTCGCCGCGTGGCAGCCCGGATCATGTGGCCGAACGCGGCCGGATAAGGTGGGTGGTCATGGCGTCGCGCAGCACTCAGATCCTCGAAGCGGCCGCCCGGGTGATCGCCCGGCGCGGGGTCCGCGGTCTCCGTGTGGAGGAACTCGCCGCGGAGGCGGGCGTCTCCACCGGGCTGATCTATTACCACTTCAAGGACCGGACCGGGATCCTCCGCCACACGCTCGAGTTCATCAACGACCGCGCCGAGCGCTACACCACCGCGCACGTCGCCGAAGCCGGGCCGCTCGGCCCGCGCGAGGAGCTCGACCAGATCCTCCTGCTGGAGCTCCAGGACACCCCAGAGGTGCGTGAGAACAGCTCGGCCTGGGGTGAGTTGCGGGCGAGCGCCGTCTTCGAAGAGGTGCTGCGCGAGGACCTTGCCAAGGCGACACTCGTCTGGGTGCAGGAAGTGGCGGGCCTGCTCGGTCAGGTGCAGCCGATGGCTTCTCCCGCCGCGCTGGCCGGCGCCGCCGAGCGGCTGACCGCCCTGCTGGAGGGGCTGAGTATGCGGTGGCTCAGCGGAGGACTGCGTATCGACCATGCGCGGGACCTGATGCACGATGCCGTCGAGGCTGAGCTCGGGCAGCTGCGGCAGGCGTAGCGCCGCCGTCCCCGCCGCCGCTCTCCGTTTCCGCCGGGACCCCCGTTCCCGCTGAGGTCCCTGCTCCGGCCTGAGCCTCCGCTCGACGTCGGAACTCCTGTTCGCTCAGCTGTAACCAGAGTATTGACTGATTTTTCAGTCAGTGCCACAGTGACTCCACTGCCGCAGCGGCAACCCGCCGCTCGCTCGCTTCCTGGGTCACGTCGACCGCGTCGAAGCGGCCCGCACCGCGCTTTCCCGTAACGGGTATCCCGCGCGGCGGGGCCGGCAGTCTGCCGACTTCCCGGAGAAGGAAGACCATCATGTACCCGACCGGCATTTCAGTCCGGGCAGTCGATCGGGGGCCGGCGTGCCCCTGATGCCCAACGAGCGGGACCGCCTGCTGCTGTTCACCGCCGCCGAGCTCGCCAGGGCCCGCCGGGGCCGGGGGCTGCGGCTCAATGTTCCCGAGGCCACCGCGCTGATCGCGGACACCGTCTGCGAGGCGGCCCGCGACGGGCTGCGCCTGACCGACGCCGTCGAACGCGGACGCCGCCTGCTGGGGCCCGAGGACGTGCTGCCCGGGGTGACCGACGTGGTCACCGAGATTCAGGTCGAGGCCGTCTTCGACGACGGCACCCGCCTCGCCGTGATCAGCCGGCCGTTCGGCGCCCAGGGCGGATGGATCGCTGACGACGACGAGGCGCCGGGCGCCGTGCTGCCGGCCCCGGCCGGTGTGCGGGTGCCGGAGCCCGCGGTGAGGGTGGCCGTGCGCAACACCGCGGAGGTGCCGATCAGCGTGACGTCGCACTTTCACTTCTTCGAGGCCAACCCCCGGCTGGACTTCGACCGGGCGGCCGCCTACGGCATGCGCCTGGCCGCGCCCGCCGGATCGTCCACCCGGTTCGACGCGGGCCATCGCGTCGAGGTCGGCCTCGTCCCGATCGGTGGGGCCCGGGTGGTGATCGGCTTCGCGGGACTCGTCGACGGGCCCCTCGACGCCCCGGGCGCCAAGGAGGCCGCCCTGCGCAAGGCGGCGGCCTGCGGCTACCGCGGCGTGACCGCACCGGAAGGAACGGACGTATGAGCAGGCCCACCCGGCACAGTGACCACTGCGGCCCCGGCAGCCGGCACATCGACCGGCATGAATACGTGTCCGTGCACGGGCCCCGCGCCGGCGACCGGGTCCGGCTGGGGGACTCCGGGCTGGTGGTCCGCGTCGAGTCGGACAGCCAGCTGGAGGGCGATGAGTTCCTGGCCGGGTTCGGCAAGACCGCGCGTGACGGGCTGCATCTGAAGGCGGCCGCCGTCCGCGACACCTGCGATGTCGTCATCAGCAATGTGCTGGTCATCGATGCCGTCCTGGGTATCCGGAAGGTCTCCGTCGGGATCCGCGAGGGCCGCATTCACGCAATCGGCCGGGCCGGGAACCCGGACACGCTCGACGGGGTCGATGTCGTCGTCGGCACCGGGACGACGATCATCTCCGGCGAGGGGCTGATCGCCACCGCCGGGGCGATCGACACCCATGTCCACCTGCTCTCACCGCGGATCATGGAGGCCTCGCTGGCCAGTGGCGTCACCACGATCATCGGCCAGGAGTTCGGGCCGATGTGGGGTGTCGGCGTCAACTCACCCTGGGCGCTGCGGCACGCGTTCAACGCGTTCGACGCCTGGCCGGTCAACATCGGTTTCCTGGCGCGCGGTTCGTCCTCCGACGACGCACCGCTCGTCGAGGCGCTCGCCGAGGGAGGAGCCTGCGGGTTCAAGGTCCACGAGGATCTCGGAGCGCACACCCGCGCCCTGGACACGGCACTTCGGGTTGCCGAGGAGCACGACGTGCAGGTGGCCCTGCACAGCGACGGGCTGAACGAGTGCCTCTCCGTCGAGGACACCCTGAGCGTCCTTGACGGGCGGACGATCCACGCCTTCCACATCGAGGGCTGCGGCGGCGGGCACGTACCGAACGTGCTGAAGATGGCGGGCGTGCCGAACGTCATCGGCTCCTCCACCAACCCGACGCTCCCCTTCGGACGGGACGCGGTGGCCGAGCACTACGGGATGATCGTCTCCGTTCACGGCCTGAAGACGGATCTGCCCGGGGACGCCGCCATGGCGCGTGACCGGATCCGGGCCGGGACGATGGGTGCCGAGGACGTCCTGCACGATCTCGGCGCGATCGGGATCACCTCCTCCGACGCGCAGGGCATGGGACGCGCTGGCGAGACCGTACGCCGCACCTTCGCCCTGGCCGGCAAGATGAAGGCCGAGCGCGGCCCGATGGACGGCGACGACGTCGGCCACGACAACGCCCGGGTGCTGCGCTACATCGCCAAGCTGACCATAAACCCCGCCATCGCCCATGGGCTCGCCCACGAGATCGGGTCGATCGAGGTCGGCAAGATGGCGGACATCGTGCTCTGGCGGCCCCCGTTCTTCGGGGCCAAGCCCCAGATGGTCATCAAGAACGGCTTCCCCGCCTACGGCGTCACCGGCGATCCCAACGCGGCCACCGACTCCTGCGAACCGCTGGTCCTCGGCCCCCTGTTCGGCGCCCACGGGGCGGCGCCGGCCGATCTCTCCGTCGCCTTCGTCAGCAGGGCGGCGGCCGAGTCCGGGACGTTCGGCCGGCCCCATGACGCAATGGCCACCCGGCGCCGCCGCGTCGCCGTGCGCGGCACGCGCGGCATCGGTCCGGCCGCCATGGTCGGCAACAGCCGGCTGGGCGAGGTGGACGTCGACGCGCGTAACGGCCTCGTCACGCTCGACGGGGAACCCCTGCGGTCCGAGCCGGCGCACGAGGTCTCCCTCAGCCGCCTCTATTTCATCTGACCTTATTCATTTGACCTTGCTCTTGACTGAAAATTCAGTCAATGCGTGCCCAGTCATGACGACCAGACGATGAGGAAAACCATGAGTCCCTTCCGTATGCCCGCCGAATGGTCCGAGCACGAGGGCTGCCTGATGGCCTGGCCCACCCGCGAGGACCTCTGGGGCACCGTCCTCGACGAGGCCAAGGGGGAGTACGCCGACGTCGCACGGGCCATCGCGGCCTTCGAGCCCGTCACCATGGTCGCCCCGCCCGGCTTCGGAGACGACGCCCGTGCCCGGTGCGGCGAGGGCGTGACCGTGGTGGAACTGCCCCTGGACGACTCGTGGTTCCGGGACTCGGCCCCGCTGTTCGTGCTCGACGGCGACGGCCGGCGCGCGGGCGTCGACTTCCGTTTCAACGCCTGGGGCCGCAAGCACCACCCCTACGACGCCGACGACCGCGTCAGCGGCGTGCTCCTCGACCACCTCGGCATCGACCGCATCGCCTCCGACATGATCCTGGAGGGCGGCGCCATCACGGTCGACGGTGAGGGAACGCTGATCACCACCGAGCAGTGCCTGCTCCACCCCAACCGCAACCCCGGCATGGACCGGGACGGGATCGAGGCCGAGCTCACGTCGCGGCTCGGCGTCACCAAGGTGATCTGGCTGCCCTACGGCGGACTCCTGGACACCGAGACCGACGGACACGTCGACGGCTCCTGTGCCTTCGCCGCCCCCGGGAAGGTCGTCGTCTCCCTGCCCGGCGACCCCGCCCACCCCGACCACGCCCGGATGCGCGCCAACCGCGCCGTGCTGGAGGCCACCCCGGACGCCCGGGGCCGGCGGCTGGAGATCGTCGAGGTGCCGCAGTCCGCGTTCGTCACCATGACCGGCGGCGAGGTCGAGGTCTCCTACCTGAACTACTACGTGGCCAACGGCGGCGTCGTGGTCCCCGTGGCCGGGCTGCCCCAGGACGAGGAGGCGCTCGCGGTGATCGGCTCGGCGTACCCCGGCCGCAAGGTCGTCGGTGTCCGGTCCCCGGCGATCGCGTACGGCGGCGGCGGCGTCCACTGCATCACCCAGCAGATTCCCGTGGCGCGCCCCCGTGGCTGAACGGACCACGACGATGACCACACGACCGCGCACGGCCGGGCGCCGTTCGCCCCGCCGGCGGGGAGCCGCCGTGCTCGCCGCGCTGGCCTCGGCCGCCCTGCTCGCGACGGGGTGCGCCGGCCCTCCCCGTATCGGAGCGGACGCGTCCTTCTTCGCCCTGTCCGAGGGCACACCCCGCGCCGGGGGCGACATCGGCTCCTTCACCTGGGCCGTCTACGCGGAGCCGCTCACGCTCGACTACACCATGGCGTTCGACTACCCCCAGAACACGATCCTGTCCAACGTCTGCGAAAGCCTGATGCGCTGGACCCCGGGGCTCACCCTGGAGCCGGGGCTCGCCCGCAAGGCGTCGAACCCCGACCCCACCACCTGGGTCTACGACCTCCGCAAGGGGGTGCGCTTCCACGACGGACGGACCATGACCGCCGACGACGTGGTGTTCAGCCTGGCCCGGCAGACGGACCCCGACAACGCCGCCGCCTGGGCACAGACCTTCCAGAACGTCGCCCGCGTGAAGAAGACCGGCCCCCTCCAGGTCACCGTCCGGCTGAAGAAGCCCGACTCCCAGTTCCCCCAGTACATGGCGACCGCAGCCGGCGTCGTGGCGTCCAGG
The DNA here is from genome assembly GCF_003751445.1 of Streptomyces sp. 840.1. NCBI lineage: Bacteria > Bacillati > Actinomycetota > Actinomycetes > Kitasatosporales > Streptomycetaceae > Streptomyces > Streptomyces sp. 840.1. Next base: position 5,302,626 of record NZ_RJUU01000001.1, read on the forward strand.
GCCGGCGTCGAGAAGGCCGGCCGGAACTACGGGACCACCGGCGGCCTCGCCTGCACCGGCCCCTTCGAACTCGGCACCTGGCGCAAGGGCCAGTCCCTGGAACTCGACCGCTTCGACGGCTACTGGGGCCACCGGGCCAAGGCCGGAAAGGTGGTGTTCCGTTTCCTCACCGACGCCTCCGCCCGGACCAACGCCATGCTCAGCGGCGAGGTGGACGGCGGCTATCTCATTCCGACCGAGAGCTACGCCCGGCTGCGCGAGAGCGGCAACGGCACCCTCTACTTCGGGGAGGGCCTCAGCACGGTCAACGTCAACATCACCAACATGAAGGGCCCGCTCGGGGACGTCCGCGTGCGACGCGCCCTGTCCCTGGCGCTGGACCGCTCCGGCTTCGTCACGGCCGGCCTCGGCGGCGGCGGGAGCCCTACCACCTCCGTCACCACCCGGGCCGCCTGGGCGGGCGCGTCGAAGCGGATCAGGCAGTCCGCGTTCGGCGTACTGCCGCCGCCCGCACGGGACCTCGCGAAGGCCAGGGCGCTCATCGAGGAAGCCGGTGCCGGCGGGGCGCATCTGACCGTCGCGACCAGCTCCATCGGCCAGGACGTCTCGCTCCTCGCCACCGCCGTCCAGGCGGCCGGCACACAGATCGGCCTGAACATCCGGCTCAAGTCGATCGCCCCCAACGCCTTCTCGGCACTGTTCACCGACCCCGGAGCGCGCGAGGGAATCGACATGTTCCCGCTCACCTACTACGAGTCGATCACCGACCCGCTCGACCTGCTGACGAACTTCAGGACCGGCTCCTACCTGAACTTCGCCGGGTACAGCGACAAGCGCTACGACGAACTCGTCGACCGGGCCACCGCCGTCTACGACCCCGACCGGCGCATGCGGATCGAGTCCGGGCTCCAGCGGCTCGCCGCCGAGCAGCTGCCGTGGATACCGGTCGCCGAGTGGCCCACCGCGGTCTTCCTCAACAAGAGGATCAGCGGCGCCCCCACCACCATCGCCTACATGTACTACCCGTGGGCCGCCGACGTGGGGGCCGCGTCGTGAACTTCCTGAGATTCGCCCTGAGACGGACGGCGGAGATGGCCGCCACCCTCTTCGTCGCGTCGTTCGTGGTCTTCGGCGCGATGTACCTGGCACCTGGCAGCCCGGCCTCCTTCCTGCTCTCCGGCCGCTCCGCATCCCCCGACGCCATCGCCGCGATCAACGCCCAGTACCACCTGGACGACCCCTTCCACGTCCGGTACTTCCGCTGGCTCGGCGGCATGCTGCAGGGCGACTTCGGAAGGTCCATCACCTACCGCACCGACGTCTCGCGCCTCCTCACCGACCGCCTCCCCACCACGTTGCTCCTGATCGCCATGGCGCTTCTCGTGGTCGTGAGCGTCGGCCTGCTGCTCGGCACGGTCGCGGCGGTACGGGGCGGTGCCACCGACAACGCCGTCCTCCTCACCACGACGATCGCCGTCGGCACCCCGTCCTTCGTCGCGGCCGTCCTGCTCCAGGGCCTGTTCGCCGTCAGGCTCGGCTGGTTCCCCAGCAGCGGTGCGGGCGACGGCTTCGCGGACATGCTCCGGCACCTGGCCCTCCCGGCCCTCGCCCTCGCCCTCTACCTGATCGGCATGCTCGCCCGGGTCACCCGCTCGGCCATGCTGGAGGCACTCGACAGCGAGCACGTCACCGTCGCCCGCAGCCGGGGCGTACCGGAACACCACGTCGTCCGGCGCCACGTCCTGCGCAACTCGCTGGGCACCGTACTGACCACCGGCGGCCTGATCGTCTCCACCCTGATGGTCTGCACGATCCTGGTGGAGACCGCGTTCAGCATCGGGGGCATCGGCCAGCTCCTCGAACTGGCCACCACCACCAAGGACTTCCCGACCGTCCAGGCCATCTCGCTGATCATCGTCGCGCTGTTCATGGCCGTGAACCTCGTCGTCGACCTGGCGCTTCCCCTGGTCGATCCACGGATCACCCTCGGCGTACGGGGGGCGGCCGCATGACCACCGTCCTCACCCGCCGCCCCGGCCTCGGCGCGATCCGGGCAGCGGCCGGCTCCCCGCTCCACCTGATCTGCCTCGGCTTCGTCGCCCTCGTCGTCACCGCCGCCGCGGTCGCCCCCTGGGCCGCGCCCCACGCCCCCAACTCCGTGGACCTGGGCAGCGCGCTCGCCGGCCCCTCCGCCGGCCACTGGCTCGGAATGGACACGGCCGGCCGCGACACCCTGTCCCGGCTGCTCATCGGCGCCCGGACCTCGCTGCTCGGCCCGCTCGGCGTGGTCGTATTCTCCACCGTCGCGGGCGTCGCCGTCGGCACGGCCGCCGCATGGCGGGGCGGCTGGCTCGACTCCCTGCTCTCCCGCAGCACCGAACTCGTCTTCGCGTTCCCCGGTCTGCTGCTCGCGATCCTCATCGTCTCCGTCTACGGAGAGGGGCTCCTCGCCCCCGTGACCGCCCTCGCCGTCGCCTACCTGCCCTACGTCAGCCGCCTGACCCGCTCCCTCGTCCTGGCCGAACGCCAACGCCCGTACGTCAGCGCCTACCTGGTCCAGGGCCACTCCGCACTCCAGATCTGCCTGCGCCACATCCTGCCCAACATCGCCCCCGTCGTCCTCGCCCAGTCCACCATCAACTTCGGCTACGCCCTGATGGACCTCGCGGGGCTCTCCTTCCTCGGCCTCGGAGTCCCCGCGCTCACCCCCGACTGGGGCCGCATGGTCTTCGACGGACAGACCGCCGTCCAGTACGGATACCCGCTCTCGGCGATCCTGCCGTGCGCCCTCATCGTGCTCACCGTCGTCGCGTTCAACGTGGTCGGCGAACGCTGGGCCGACCGCGTGGCCAGGAGGGACGGATGAACACACTCGACATCCAAGGGCTGCGGATCACGCTGCCCGGCACCGCACGGCCGGTTCTCGACGGCGTCGACCTCACCGTCGCCGCCGGTGAGACCGTCGCCCTCGTGGGCGAATCCGGTTCCGGGAAGACCCTCACCTCACGCAGCGCGCTGCGGCTGCTGCCGGACCGCGCCGTCACCGAGGGCGCGGTCCGGGTCGCCGGGCACGACGTACTCGCCATGGACGCGGGCCAGTTGCGCACCCTGCGTACCGGTACGGCGGCCATGATCTTCCAGGACCCGCGCGCCGCCCTCAACCCGCTGCGCCGCATCGGTGACTTCCTCACCGAGAGCGTCGTCCTGACCGGGGTCATGAACCGGGCGGACGCGACGGCCCGCGCCACCGGACTGCTCCAGCAGGTCGGCCTGGACGCGTCGGCGCTGCACCGGTACCCGAGCGAGGTCTCCGGCGGCATGCTGCAACGCGTCATGATCGCGGCCGCCCTGATGGGGGAGCCCGCGCTGCTCCTCGCGGACGAGCCGACCACCGCGCTCGACGTCACCACCCAGGCCGAGGTCATCGCCCTGCTCGGCCGGCTGCGCCAACGCCACCGTACCGGGCTGCTGTTCGTCACCCACGACCTCGACCTGGCCGCAGCCATCAGCGACCGCGTCTACGTCATGTACGCCGGACGCATCGTCGAGAACGGTCCCGCGGCCGCCCTCTTCGCCCGCCCCCGGCACCCGTACACGGCGGGCCTGCTCGCCTCCACCCCCCGCCTCACGGCACCGGGCGGCAGGCTCGCCGCGATCCAGGGGCAGCCCCCCGACCTGCGCACGGCCCCGGCTGGCTGCGCCTTCGCCGCCCGTTGCCCGCTCGCCACCGAGATCTGCGACGAGCGGGTCCCCGACTCACGGACCGCGCCCGGCCGGCCCGCCCACCACGCCGCCTGCCACCACAGCGACCGGCTCCCGAAGGGTGCCATCGATGCCTGAGCACGTACTCGAAGCGACGGACGTCCGGCGCGCCTACGGAGCCGTCCGGGCCGTGGACGGCGTCTCGTTCGTCCTGCCGGAGGGCGGCTCCCTCGGGATCGTCGGCGAATCCGGCTCCGGCAAGACCACCACCGCCCGGATCGTCGTCGGCCTGGAACGGGCCGACGCGGGCGAGGTCCGCGTCCGGGGCCGGTCCAGGACCGGCCGGGCACGGGGCCGGGCGCAGCGCCTCGCCCGCGCCCGCGAGGTCCAGATGGTCTTCCAGGACCCCTACCTCTCGCTCGACCCGAGGATCAGCGCACGGGCGGCCCTGCACGAAACCCTGCGCCTGCACTTCCCGCGCACGGACCACGCCGGACGCGTCCGCGAACTCCTGGACCAGGTCGGTCTGGGCGCACGGGCCGCCGAGGCGCTGCCCCGGCAGCTCTCGGGCGGGCAGCGCCAGCGCATCGCCATCGCCCGCGCCCTCGCGGTGGAGCCCGCCGTCCTCGTACTGGACGAAGCGGTCGCCGCGCTCGACGTGTCCGTGCAGGCGCAGATCCTCAACCTGCTCGCCGACATCCGTGAACAGACCTCGATCGGCTACCTGTTCATCACCCACGACCTCGGAGTAGTGCGCTGCGTCACCGACGAGGTGATCGTCATGCGGCGCGGCGCCGTCGTCGAGTCGGGCGCGACCGCCGAGGTGCTCGCACAGCCGCAGCACCCCTACACCCGGCTCCTGCTGGAATCGGTGCCGCGTCCCGGCTGGGACCCCGAAGCGATCGCGACGGCCCGCCGCACCCTGTGAGGCCGCCGGACCAGCCCCCCAAAGCCAGCAAACCGCCCCCCGCGGAAAGCCCGCGCGCAGTGAGAACCCGCCACACAGGAGGCAGAAGTGAACGATCACGTTGTCGACCGCCCCTCAGTATCCGGTCCGAACAGGCGCAGGTTCCTGGCGGCCACGGGCCTGACCGCCGTCGGAGCGGCGCTGGCCGCGGCGACCCAGGGCCGGGCCGGCGCCGCGCCCCGCACACAGCGGACAGCCGCCCCGGCCGGCGCCTTCACCGTCCCGGCGGAGGACGCCCCGCACACCCGTACCTGGATGGCCTGGCCGGACAGCACCACGATCTGGGGCCGGTCCCTGCTCGCCGGGGTCCAGGCCGACATCGCGCTGATCGCGCGGACGGTCGCAAAGTACGAGCCCGTCGTCATGTGCGCCAACTCCGCGAGCGCCGCCAAGGCCCGGTCGATGTGCGGGGCCTTCGTCACCGTCATCACGTCCGTGCCGGTCGACGACTGCTGGATGCGTGACACCGGCCCGGTCTTCCGTACCGACGGCGCCGGCGGCCTGGACGCGGTCGGCCTCAACTTCAACGGCTGGGGCAACAAGCAGACCCACGCCAAGGACGCGCGGGTCGCCGCCGGGATCGCCTCCTACGCCAAGGCGGCCTACACCTCCGCAGCCCTGGTGGGCGAGGGCGGCGCCGTCGAGCAGGACGGCCGGGGCACCCTCATGGCGACCCGCAGCAGTCTCGTCAACCGCAACCGGAACCCCGGAAAGACACAGCGCCAGCTGGAGACGGCCCTGTGCGACGCGTACGGGGCGTCCAAGGTCATCTGGTTCGACGGTGTGAACGGCCAGGACATCACCGACGACCACGTGGACGCCACCTCACGGTTCCTGGCGCCGGGGGAGGCGCTCGTGCAGATGCCCCTGGCGTCGGACAACGACGTCTACGCCAAGGACGCGCGCCAGCAGTACCGGATCCTGACCGAGTCGACGACATCTGCCGGCGCCCCGATGGGCGTGGCTCAGCTCCAGGGACCCGACTACGGCAGGATCCGCTCCGGCGACCCGGAGTTCCTCGCCTCCTACGCCAACTACTACGTGTGCAACGGCGCCGTCATCAGCGCCCAGTTCGGCGACACCGGGGCGGACACCGCCGCCAGGGCGACCCTGGGCCGGCTCTTCCCGGGCCGGACCGTCGAACAGCTCGACATCGACCGCCTGGGCACGGGCGGCGGCGGAATCCACTGCGTCACCCAGCAGCAGCCCCGCCCCTGACCGCCCGCAGCGGTTGAGGAGGGAAGCGACGCGGGAGCGCCCCCGGTGCCGGTATCGGACCCGGCTCCGGGGGCGCTCTGCTCCGGCTCGTACGGCCGGGCCGTCGACCACGGGCGCTCAGCTCCGGTCGGTGCCGGCTTCCCGCCGCAGCCGGAACCAGACGACTCCGGCGACCGCCACGCCCAACAACACGTAGAGCCGGCCCAGCCCGGCCGTGCCGTCGGGGCCGGACGCCGAGAGGACGCCCGCGCCGACGACGGCCACCACGGGGATCCAGGACCGGCTGCGCGGCCTGCGGATGCCCCGGCGGGCGCGGTTGCTCGCGATCAGAACCCAGGCGCCGATGGCCAGGGCGAGCCCGATGAGCGGGTACATCAGGCCCAGCCCCGTGTCACTTGGCCCCTGCAGGGCCACGGCGGCACCGAACATGACCGCGCACAACGGCGGCACCCAGCCGTCCAGGGGCCGGCTCCCCCGGGCGCGGGGGGACCGGTGGGCTTGTCCGAGGCTGCTGGCGGCTTCCGCTGTGTCCATGCCGGCCATTGTGGCAGTCGGCATTCGGCCGGTGGGGGTCGCGTTCCCGGTCCGGGGCCCGGTTCAGGGACCGGTCCGGTGCCAGGTCCCGGCGGCCGGATCGCGCCCGCAGGCCGGCCGTCCGCGCCGGGAGGCCGGGGGATCCTTCGTGCACCTGCGCGTCACCCTCACCGACACACACGGGGCGCGGGTGAGCCAGACGGTCGTCCGCGCGTACGAGGTGCGCTGAGTCCCCGAGCCCCTGCTCCGGGCCCTCGGGCCGCGTACGTGACGAGGCGCGGCAGCGAAGGGGCGGCGCACCCACCTGGCCGGTGTCCTGACAAGGCCGGACAGTAGAGTTCGGGTGCGCCAGCCCCCCCCGAACACCGAGGTATCGTCCGTGACTCCCGAACCCGCCGACCGTCCCGTGCCGCCCGCAGTGAGCGTCGTGGGAATCGGAGCCGACGGCTGGTCCGGGCTGACCGACGCCTCGCGCCGCGAACTCATCGGTGCGCAGGTGCTGATCGGCGCCGAACGGCAGCTCGGCCTGCTCCCGCCGCAGTGCGCGGGACGGCGCGTCGCCTGGCCCTCGCCGCTGCGGCCGGCGGTCGCGGGCCTGCTCGCCGCGCACGCGGGGAGCAGGGTCGCCGTACTGGCCAGCGGCGACCCGATGTTCTACGGCATCGGCCGGGCGCTCACCGAAGAGCTCGGGGCGGACGGGCTGCGCGTCCTGCCGCACCCCTCGTCCGTCTCCTACGCCTGCGCCCGGGTCGGCTGGCCCGTCGAGGACACCGAGGTCGTCACGCTGGTGGGCAGGCCCGCCGCCCGGCTCGCGGCCGCCCTGCACGACGGCCGCCGGCTGCTGGTCCTCAGCGCGGACGCCGGCACCCCCGCCGTGGTCGCCGCGCTGTTGCGCGAACACGGCTTCGGGCCGAGCCCGTTGCGCGTCCTGGAACAGCTCGGCGGCGAGGGCGAAGCGTGTACCGAAGGGACCGCGGACACCTGGGCGCACCCACCCGGCGACCCGCTGAACGTGATCGCGGTCGAATGCCGCCCCGCCCCCGGAACCGTGCGTCTCGGCGCGGTGCCCGGCCTGCCCGACGAGGCGTACGAACACGACGGCCAGCTCACCAAGCGCCACATCCGGGCCGCCACCCTCGGCACGCTCGCACCGGCACCGGGCGAGCTGCTGTGGGACGTCGGCGGCGGTTCCGGGTCCGTGGCGATCGAGTGGATGCGCGTCCACCCCTCGTGCCGCGCGATCAGCGTGGAGCGCGACCCCGTGCGGGCCGAGCGCATCACCCGCAACGCCGCACACCTCGGGGTGCCCGCCCTGCGCGTGATCAGCGGCGGGGCCCCGGGGAGCCTCGCCCGGCTTCCCACGCCCGACGCCGTGTTCATCGGTGGCGGGCTGACCGTGCCCGGCCTGCTCGACGCCTGCTGGGAAGCGCTGCCGGCCGGCGGCCGGCTGGTCGCCAACACCGTCACGCTGGAGTCCGAGGCGCTGCTCACCGAGTGGTACCGCCGGCACGGCGGCGAGCTCGTTCGCCTCGCCGTCGCGCACGCCGTGCCGGTCGGCGGCTTCACCGGCTGGCGGCAGGCGATGCCGGTCACCCAGTGGTCGGTGCGCAAGCCCTCGGCCGGTCCGGCCGCGCGAGCCGCGGCGCAAACCCGTACAGAACATTCAGGAGACAACAGATGACCGTGTACTTCATCGGCGCGGGTCCGGGTGCGGCCGACCTGATCACCGTGCGCGGCGCGCGTACGCTCGCCGCCTGCGGGGTGTGCCTGTACGCGGGCAGCCTGGTGCCCGCCGAACTCCTCGCCGAGTGCCCCCCGGACGCGCGGCTCGTGGACACCGCGCAGCTCGACATCGGACAGATCACGGCCGAGCTGACGGCCGCGCACGAGGCCGGTCACGACGTGGCGCGGCTGCACTCGGGCGACCCCTCGGTGTTCAGCGCGGTCAACGAGCAGATGCGGCGCCTCGACGAGGTGGGCGTCCCCTACGAGGTGATCCCGGGCGTGCCCGCGTTCGCGGCCGCCGCCGCGGCACTCAAGCGGGAGCTGACCGTGCCCACGGTCGGCCAGACCGTCATCCTCACCCGGATCGCCAACCGGGCCACGGCGATGCCCGAGGGGGAGGACCTGGCGACGCTGGGCCGCAGCGGGGCCCTGATCGTCCTGCACCTCGCCGCCAGGTACGTGGACCGGGTCGTCGACGAGCTGCTGCCGCACTACGGGGCCGACTGCCCGACGGCCGTCGTCGCCCTCGCCTCCCGCCCCGACGAGCTCATCCTGCGCGGACCCCTCGACGGCATCGCGGAGCAGGTGAAGGCGGCGGGCGTGATCCGTACCGCCGTCATCATGGTCGGCCGCACGCTCGGCGCCGACCAGTTCCGCGACAGCCACCTCTACTCGCCAGGACGCGACCGGCACGCCTGCTGACACACCCGGCGGCACCGGACGCCGGGTCAGCGCACCGAGCTGCGCCCGACGACCGTGCCCGCCCGGTCGATGCAGATGACGTCGACGGCGACCGGCGAGCCGCGCAGCACGGCCAGTGCCTCGTCCCGGGCGGCCACCGCCACCAGGTCCCCGAGAGGGACACCGTGCTCCTGGCAGGAGCGGAGCGCCGCGAGGCCGGTGTTGGCGGTGGCCACCTCGGCGGCCAGGGCCTCGTCCGCGCCGCCCCGCCGGGCCAGCCCGGCCAGGAAGGGTTTGTCGACCTGGGAGCGGGCCGAGTGCAGGTCGAGGTGGCCGGCGGCGAGCTTCGACAGCTTGGCGAACCCGCCGCAGATGGTGAGCCGGTCCACCGGGTGGCGGCGCACGTACTTCAGCACGGCGCCCGCGAAGTCCCCCATGTCCAGGAGCGCGATCTCCGGCAGCCCGTACTCGGCCACCACGGTCTTCTCCGACGTCGAGCCCGTACAGCCCGCCACATGGGTGTGACCGGCCGCGCGCGCCACGTCCACGCCCCGGCGGATCGAGTCGATCCACGCCGAGCAGGAGTACGGCACCACGACCCCGGTCGTGCCCAGGATCGACAGGCCGCCCAGGATGCCCAGGCGCGGGTTCCAGGTCGAGCGGGCGATCTCCTCGCCGTGGTCGACGGAGACCGTGACCTCGACGTCGCCCGTACCCCGGTGTGCCGCGGCGACCCGCGCGAGGTGGTCGCCGATCATCTGGCGGGGCACCGGGTTGATGGCGGGCTCGCCCACGTCGAGCGGGAGTCCCGGCAGGGTGACCGTGCCCACGCCAGGACCCGCCCTGAACACCACGCCCGAGCCCGCCGGCAGCCGCCGCACGGTGACCCGTACGAGAGCGCCGTGGGTGACGTCCGGATCGTCCCCGGCGTCCTTGACCACACCGGCCGTCGCCCGCTCCCCGGCCAGCTCCTCCACCGCCAGCGCGAACGCCGGGGTCTGGCCCCGGGGGAGCGTGATGGTGACCGGGTCGGGGAAATCGCCGGTCAGCAGGGCCGTGTACGCGGCCGTGGCCGCCGCGGTCGCGCAGGCACCGGTCGTCCAGCCGGGCCGCAGACCGGTGTGTTTGAGTTGGGCGCCGCGCCCGCCCTTCGCCTCACCCATGGATGGACCCCATGCACGTACTCGTACTCGGCGGAACCACGGAGGCCCGCCGCCTCGCCGAGCTCCTGGCCGCACAGCTGCCCGGCGCCCGGGTGACCAGTTCGCTCGCGGGGCGGGTGGCCAGCCCCAGGCTCCCGCCGGGCGAGGTGCGCGTCGGCGGTTTCGGCGGCGCCGAGGGCCTTGCCGCGTGGCTGCGCACGCACCAGGTGGACGCGCTCATCGACGCCACCCATCCTTTCGCCGGGACGATCAGTTTCAACGCGGCGACAGCCGCCTCGGCTGCCCATGTTCCCCTGCTGGCACTCCGCCGCCCCGGCTGGGTGCCCGGCCGGGGCGACGACTGGCACCCGGTCGGCTCCCTCGACGAGGCCGCACGGGCACTGCCCGCGCTCGGGCGCCGGGTCTTCCTCACCACGGGGCGCATGGGACTGGCCGCCTTCGCCGGGCTGGACGAGCTGTGGTTCCTGGCGCGGTCGGTCGACGCGCCGGAGCCCCCGTACCCCGCCCGGATGGAGGTCCTGCTCGACCGGGGCCCCTTCACCCCCGAGGGGGAGCGCGAGCTGATCCGCCGCCACCGCCTCGACGTCCTCGTCACCAAGGACAGCGGCGGCGCCGCCACCGCCCCCAAGCTCGCCGCCGCCCGCGAGGCCGGGATCCCGGTCGTCGTCGTGCGCCGCCCGCCGGTTCCCGAGGGCGTCGCGGTGGCCGGCACCCCGGACCTGGCCCTCGCCTGGCTGCGCGGGACGGGGCCCGGGGCTCAGCCCTCCGGGTAGCGGCGCGGGGTCCAGACGATCTGCTCCCCGTCGCCGCGCCGCACCCAGCGCGTCTGCGAGGACCCGACGATCAGGATCGTGCGCATGTCGACCTCGGCCGGGTCGAGATCGGCCAGCCGCACCGTGCGTACGCTCTCGGCCGGCCCGCCGACGTCCCGGCCGAGCACCACGGGGGTGTCCGGCGAGCGGTGCTCCAGGAGCAGGTCGCGCGCCTTGCCGACCTGCCAGGTCCGGCTGCGTGAGCCGGGGTTGTACAGCGCGAGCACCAGGTCCGCCGAGGCCGCGGCCCGCAACCGCTCCGCGATGACCTCCCACGGCTTGAGCCGGTCCGAGAGCGAGATCGTGGCGTAGTCGTGGCCCAGCGGCGCTCCCGCTCGGGCGGCGGCCGCGTTGGCCGCGGTCACGCCCGGCAGCACCCGGACCGGCACGTCCGCGTACCGGTCCTGGGAGGCCACCTCGAGGACGGCCGTCGCCATGGCGAAGACCCCGGGGTCGCCGCCGGACACCACGGCCACCCGCCGTCCGCGACGCGCCAGGTCCAGGGCGAACTCGGCGCGCTCCGACTCGACCTTGTTGTCGGAGCCGTGCCGGGACTGCCCCGGCCGGACCGGCACCCGCTCCAGATAGGTGGTGTAGCCGACCACGTCGTCGGCGGCGGCCAGCACCCCGCGCGTCTCGGGCGTCAGCCACAGCGGTCCGGCGGGGCCGGTGCCGACCACGGCGACCTCGCCGCCGTCCGCGGTGCCTTCGGCCTCGGGCCGCGGAGCGTCGATCCTGCTGGGCAGCACGGCGACCGCGAAGTACGGCACGGAGCCGGGATCGATCCCGGCCAGTTCGCCCGTGCGTTCCCCGGCCATCGTGGCGCGCTCCACGTAACGGGCCTCGGGCAGCCGCCCCGACGTCTCGAAGGCGCGGCGCACCGCCGGGAACGTACGGCCCAGCTTCATCACCACCGCGGTGTCCGTGGCGGCCAGCCGGGCGGTCAGCTCCTCCTCGGGCAGGGTGCCGGGCAGGATGGTCAGCACCTCCTCGCCCTCGACGAGCGGGGTGCCGAGCCGGGCGGCCGCGGCGCTGACCGAGGTGACGCCGGGGATCACCTCGGTGGGGTAGCGGTCGGCGAGCCGCTTGTGCATGTGCATGTACGAGCCGTAGAACAGCGGGTCGCCCTCGGCGAGCACCGCGACCGTGCGCCCCGCGTCGAGGTGCACCGCGAGGCGGGCCGCGGCCTCGGTGTAGAAGTCGTCCAGCGCGCCCCGGTAGCCGCCCGGATGGTCCGTGGTCTCCGTCGTGACGGGGTAGACCAGGGCCTCTTCGATGTGGTCGGGGCGCAGGTGCTCCGCCGCGATGGACCGGGCGATCGACCGTCCGTGCCGGGCGCTGTGGTAGGCGACGACATCGGCCTGGGCGATGACCTGGACCGCGCGCACGGTCATCAGGGCAGGATCGCCGGGGCCGAGCCCGACCCCGTACAGCCGGCCGTTCTTCTGCTCGCTCACGCTTACTCTTCCTCGCTGGCGATCGCGTTGAGGGCGGCGGCCGCCATGGCGCTGCCGCCCCGCCGGCCGCGCACGATCAGGTGGTCGAGCCCGGACGCGTGTGCGGCCAGGGCGTCCTTGGACTCGGCCGCGCCGATGAAACCGACGGGCACACCGATGACGGCGGCGGGGCGCGGCGCGCCCTCCTCGATCAGTTCGAGCAGCCGGAACAGGGCGGTGGGCGCGTTGCCGACGGCGACGACCGCGCCGTCCAGCCGGTCGCGCCAGAGCTCCAGGGCGGCCGCGCTGCGGGTGGTGCCGAGCTCCGCCGCGAGACCGGGCACCGCCGGGTCGGACAGGGTGCACACGACCTCGTTGCCGGCGGGCAGCCGCTTGCGGGTGACACCGCTGGCGACCATGGCCACGTCGCACAGGATCGGCGCGCCGGCCCGCAGCGCCGCACGGGCCCGCGACACCACGTCCGGGCTGAAGGCCAGATCGCGTACGAGGTCGACCATGCCGCAGGCGTGGATCATCCGGACCGCCACCTGGCTCACATCGGCGGGCAGCCCCGAGAGATCGGCCTCCGCGCGGATCGTGGCGAACGACTGCCGATAGATGGCCGGTCCGTCCTTCTCGTACTGGTGCACAGTGCTGTCGCTCTCTTCATCGGCGTGGAAAGTCGGGCGTGGAAGTGGCGTGGAAAGTCGGGCGTGGAAAGTCAGGTGAACGTCACGTTCGGCAAGTCGGGTGTGGAGAGGCCGGTCGGGTCCGGGGGCGGGACGGTTCAGGTGCCGAGGCTGCCCCGGGCCGTCTCCACGGCGGCCGCGAGATCGGACGGGCTGTCGGCGACGGGCAGCGGGGCGTGCCGTTCACCGTCGCGCACCAGGGAGACCCGGTAGCCGTCCGGAGTGGCGACCACGTCGACCCATTCGCCCCGGGGATGACCGCACCGGCGCTCGCACCCCGACCAGTACACCGGCAGCGCCCCCACGGGCCCCAGGGCCGCTGTCGCCCCGGCCCGCACATCGGCGAGTGACTTGGCGCAGCCGGGACGCCCGATGCAGGCCCCCACCCCGGTCCAGGGGGAGAGGGGGCCGGTGATCAGTCCGGCGGCCCCCAGGGCGTCCAGTGCCTCCGCGGCCCGCGCACGCTCCACCCCCGGCACGACGACGCCGCGCCACGGGGTAAGCCTGAGTTCGCCGCCGCCGCCACCGCCACCGTCCCGCTGCCGGGACGTGTCCGTCAGCGCCCGCCACTGTCGCGCGCCGAGGCGTCCCAGGGGTACGCCGACGGACAGCGCGACCGTGTCGTACGGGCCGTCCACGACACCGAACGCGGGAGCCGCCGACTCCGAGGGGCGCACCGGCCCGGCGGTGCGCGTGGCAGGGATCCCGGCCCGAGCCAGCCGCCGGACCACCTGGTCCCGGAGGATCCCGCCGTCCGCGCGCAGGTCCGTCACGCGCCAGACGCCCGAGCCGCGCGCGGTGTCCACGAAGGTCTCGGCGGCGACGAGCGCGGCCCGGGGGGCGTGCGCGCCGGATACCCGCAGAACTGATTCGGCCGGACCGATCCGCAGAGCCGCGTCGCCGTCGGCCCGTGCCAGCAGGGTCACATCGGCGCCGAGCGCGTCCACATCGCCCCGGCCGTCGTCGAGTGCGAACAGGAACCGGCCCGACAGCTCGGTCGTCAGCTCGCTCGCGCACACCAGCTCGTCCAGCGCGGACAGCCACGGACGGACGTCGCGTTCTCCCCGGCCGTCGAGCCCGGAGAGCGGGGAGGCCACGATGTTGCGGACGCGCTCGTGGCGCTCGGAGGGCAGCAGCCCCGACTCACCCAGGCGGGAGGCCAGTTCGCCGCCGCACTCCGGCCGCAGACCGCGCAGCTGCACATTGCCGCGCGAAGTGAGATGCAGCTCACCATCGCCCAGCCGCTCCGCCAACTCCCGCAGCACATCCGCCCGGGTCGCGCTCAGTACCCCCCCGGGGATCCGGACCCGGGCCAGCGCACCGTCGTGCGCACTGTGCAGCCGCAGCGTGCCGGGGCAGGCGTCACCGCGGTCACGGACGGACGCGGCTCCTGTGGGCACGGGCAAAGTGGCTGGCGGGGGCATGGCGGCGAGCATACCGACCATCTCATCAGATCCGTATGCCTCCCAGTTCTTGACCGCCCCTTACTATGCCTAGCGACGGACCTTCCGGTCCGTTGTCGCCACAGACGGCGACAGGGGAGGAAGCCCGGTGCGATTCCGGCGCGGTCCCGCCACTGTGAGCCCGGCCCCACCGGCCGGGCGAGTCAGGAACTCCCTTCCCCGAGCCACTCGGCCCGTCCGAGCAGGGGAGTCCCATTCCGACACCGCCCGGGGCGTGGATACCCCGAGGAAGGCCAGACGCCGCATGATCCTGCTCCTGTCGACGTCAGACACCGACCTGCTCAGCGCCCGCGCCTCCGACGGCCCGGTCGCCTATCGCTACGCGAACCCCTCCCGGCTCCCGCTCCAGGACCTCCCCGAGCTCCTCGACGGCACCGACCTGGTCGTCGTACGCCTCCTCGGCGGGGTCCGCGCCTGGCAGGACGGCCTCGACCAGGTCCTGGCCACCGGGCGCCCCGTCGTCGTTCTCACCGGGGAACAGGCCCCCGACGCCCAGCTGATGGCCGCCTCCACCGTCCCGATCGGCATCGCCGCCGAGGCCCACGCCTACCTGGCGCACGGCGGCCCCGGCAACCTGGAGCAGCTCGCCCGCTTCCTGTCGGACACCGTCCTGCTCACCGGCCACGGCTTCGAACCGCCCGCCCCGGCGCCCTCCTGGGGCCCGTTGGAGCGCACGCCCCGCGCGACGGACGGCCCCACTATCGCGGTGCTCTACTACCGCGCCCACCACATGAGCGGCAACACCGCGTTCATCGACGCCCTGTGCGGCGCCGTCGAGGACGCGGGCGGCCGCGCGCTGCCGCTGTTCGTCGCCTCGCTGCGGACGCCCGAACCCGAGCTGATCGATGCCCTGCGGGCCGCCGACGCGATCGTGACGACCGTGCTCGCGGCGGGCGGTACCCGGCCCGCCGAGGCGTCGGCCGGCGGGGACGACGAGTCCTGGGACGCCGGGGCCCTCACGGGCCTGGACGTGCCGATCCTCCAGGCGCTCTGCCTCACCGGTTCGCGGTCCGACTGGGAGGACAACGACGAGGGCGTCTCGCCGCTGGACGCCGCGAGCCAGATCGCCGTCCCCGAGTTCGACGGCCGCCTGATCACCGTCCCGTTCTCCTTCAAGGAGATCGACGAGGACGGCCTGCCGGCCTACGTGGCCGACGCCGAGCGCGCCGCCCGGGTCGCCGGGACCGCCGTGCGCCACGCGCGGCTCCGCCACATCCCGAACGCCGACAAGCGCCTCGCCCTTGTGCTGTCCGCGTACCCGACCAAGCACTCCCGGATCGGCAACGCCGTCGGACTCGACACCCCGGCGAGCGCCGTCGCGCTGCTGCGCCGGCTCCGCGCCGAGGGGTACGACTTCGGCGACGAGGAGGTGCCGGGCCTCGCCTCCGGTGACGGCGACGAGCTGATCTACGCGCTGATCGAGGCGGGCGGGCACGACCAGGAGTGGCTCACCGAGGAGCAGTTGGCCCGCAACCCGGTCCGTATCCCGGCGGCCGACTACCGGCGCTGGTACGCGACACTGCCGGCCGAACTCCGCGAGGCCGTCGAGGAGCACTGGGGCCCGGCCCCGGGCGAGATGTTCGTGGACCGCTCGCGCAACCCCGAGGGCGACATCGTCCTCGCCGCGCTGCGCCGGGGCAATCTGCTCATCCTCATCCAGCCGCCGCGCGGCTTCGGCGAGAACCCGATCGCGATCTACCACGACCCCGATCTGCCGCCCTCGCACCACTACCTGGCCGCCTACCGCTGGATCGCCGCCTCCGCCGACGACAACGGATTCGGCGCCGACGCGATGGTCCACCTCGGCAAGCACGGCAACCTGGAGTGGCTGCCCGGGAAGAACGCCGGACTGTCCGCCGCGTGCGGGCCCGACGCCGCACTGGGCGATCTCCCGCTCGTCTACCCGTTCCTGGTCAACGACCCGGGCGAGGGGACCCAGGCCAAACGCCGCGTCCACGCCACGCTGGTGGACCACCTCGTGCCGCCGATGGCCCGCGCCGAGAGCTACGGCGACGTGGCCCGGCTGGAACAGCTCCTGGACGAGCACGCCCAGATCGCGGCGATGGACCCGGCGAAGCTCCCGGCCATCAGGGCCCAGATCTGGACCCTGATCCAGGCCGCGAAGCTCGACCACGACCTGGGGCTCGAAGACCGTCCCGAGGACGAGGGCTTCGACGAGTTCATCATGCATCTCGACGGCTGGCTCTGTGAGATCAAGGACGCACAGATCCGCGACGGACTGCACGTCCTGGGCGGCGCGCCGGCCGGCGGCGACCGGGTCAACCTCGTCCTGGCGATCCTGCGGGCCCGCCAGATCTGGGGCGGGACCACGTCCCTGCCCGGCCTGCGCGAGGCGCTCGGCCTCGACGAGTCGGCGGCCACCCGTACCGCCGCCGACGAGATCGAGGAGCAGGCGCGCGCCCTGGTCCAGGCGATGGAGGACGCCGCGTGGGCGCCGGACGCCGTCGCCGGGGTCGCGGCCGGGCACCCGCAGGCCGTGGCCAACATCCTGGCCTTCGCGGCCGGTGAGGTCGTACCGCGCCTGGCGGCCACCACTGACGAACTCGACCACGCCGTCCACGCGCTGAACGGCGGCTTCGTCCCCGCCGGGCCCTCCGGCTCCCCGCTCCGGGGCCTGGTCAACGTCCTGCCGACCGGACGCAACTTCTACTCCGTCGACCCCAAGGCGGTGCCCTCCCGCCTCGCCTGGGAGACCGGACAGGCGCTGGCCGACTCTCTCCTGGAGCGCTACCGCACCGACAACGGCGACTGGCCCACCTCGGTCGGCCTGTCCCTGTGGGGCACCAGCGCGATGCGTACGGCCGGCGACGACGTCGCGGAGGCCTTCGCCCTGCTCGGTGTCCGCCCGGTCTGGGACGACGCCTCACGGCGGGTCACCGGCCTGGAGGCCGTCCCGGCCGCCGAACTGGGGCGCCCGCGCATCGATGTGACGCTCCGCATCAGCGGCTTCTTCCGCGACGCGTTCCCGCACACCATCGGCCTCCTCGACGACGCGGTCCGCCTCGCGGCCTCGCTGGAGGAGCCCGACGAGCAGAACTACGTACGGGCCCACACCCAGGCGGACCTGGCCGCCCACGGTGACGAGCGCCGCGCCACCACCCGTATCTTCGGATCCCGCCCCGGCACCTACGGCGCGGGCCTGCTCCAGCTCATCGACTCCCGGGACTGGCGTACGGACGCCGACCTGGCCGAGGTCTACACGGTCTGGGGCGGCTACGCCTACGGCCGTGAACTCGACGGACGCCCGGCCCGCGAGGAGATGGAGACGGCGTACAAGCGCATCGAGGTCGCGGCCAAGAACACCGACACCCGCGAGCACGACATCGCGGACTCGGACGACTACTTCCAGTACCACGGCGGCATGGTCGCCACCGTGCGCGCGCTCAAGGGCACCGCCCCGGAGGCGTACATCGGGGACTCCACCCGGCCGGAGACCGTCCGGACCCGCACCCTGGTCGAGGAGACCTCACGCGTCTTCCGCGCCCGCGTCGTCAATCCCAAGTGGATCGAGGCGATGCGCCGCCACGGCTACAAGGGCGCCTTCGAGCTGGCCGCCACGGTCGACTACCTCTTCGGCTACGACGCCACGACGGGCGTGGTGGCCGACTGGATGTACGACAAGCTCACCGAGACCTACGTCCTGGACCCGGCCAACCGCGAGTTCCTCCAGCGGGCCAATCCCTGGGCCCTGCACGGCATCGCGGAGCGCCTGCTGGAGGCCGAGTCCCGCGGCATGTGGGAGAAGCCCGACCCGGAGATCCTCGCCGGCCTGCGTCAGGTCTTCCTGGAGGCGGAGGGCGACCTGGAGGGAGAGGACTGAGCCACGGGGCCGGTGATCCCGCCGGAGGCGACCAGGCCGGCCCGTCAACAACCTTCAGCGGCGGGGCGATTCACCCCGCTCCGCCGCTGTCGGCTCACCACGAGCCGTCGGGCCTGGGCACGAACCGGCTCAGCCGGTAGGTGGTCGGCTGAACCAGCCGCCCGCAGAGCGCTTCCATCCGGACAGCCGTCCAGCCGATCTGCCCGTTCTCTGCCCGTCGTGTCTGAGGACGGGCGGCGGGTACGAGGTGCGCCGGCACGACGTCGCCACTGATCCGCCCCGGGAGCCGGGGACGTCCGATCTGGTGCACGCCCGGCTCGTACTGGTCCATGTACCGGGCGGGGCACGGGCGTTGGCCGCGATGGCGGACGTCGCCGCGACGGGCTCCTTCCCGTTCGGCGGGTGGGCCTGCGGCCGGCTGGAGGCCCGCCCGTCCGGCACGTCCGCGGCGAACTGCTCACGGCCGGCCCGGCCGACGAGGCCGAGATCGACGCGCACCTGGCCGCCATCGACGCCGGTGAACTCGGGCTGACACGCGCGTCGTTGATCTCGGCATGGGGGCGCCGTCCGGCCGGGTAGCCGCCGGCGGCCGGTGAGGGCCTCCGGCTCTCACCGCGCGGCTCGTGGTGATGACGCGTCGAACTCCGTTGTCAGTGCCTCCCCATAGAGTTCAGGTATCACTCGGGGAGCTTCGGAGAAGGAGCAGAAACGTGTCCGCCAACAGGATTCAGCACAAGGTGAATCACGTCGCGCTGGTCGTGGACTGTTCGGGTTCCATGCGTCCGCACCAGGGTCAGCTCATTCGTGTCGTGGACGAGTTCGTGGCCGGTCTGAAGGCCGAGTCGGACAGCCTCGGTCATGAAACCCGGATCAGTCTCTATTCCTTCGACCACAGGGTGGAGAACCTGGTCTGGGACATGGACGTGAAGCATCTGCCGTCCATGCGGGGCCTGTACAGGGTCAATAACGGTGCGACGGCCCTCATCGAGGCTTCGTTGAAGTCCCTGGACGATCTGGGTCACATCTGGGAGGAATACGGCGAGCACAGCTTCCTGCAGATCGTGGTGACGGACGGCGAGGAGAACGCCTCCGGCGGCGACCGGCGGCACGACGGCGACATGACCGTCCTCGGCCCCTGGCTCGACCGGATCGCGGCGAAGATGGGCGGCCTCCCCGGCCACTGGACGTCCGCGATCCTCGTGCCGAACTCGCTGGCCAAGCGCACCGCCCAGAACTACGGCTTCCCGGCCGGGAACATCGCCATCTGGGACGCGGATTCGCAGGAGGGCGTCGAGGAGGCGATCGGCACCGTGCGTGCCGCCGCCACGAGCTTCCTGCGCGGCCGCGAGCAGGGTGTGCGCGGCACAAAGAACCTGTTCGCTGTCGGCCAGGGCATATCGGTTGACGAGGTGCGCGCGAATCTCGACCCGATACCGGCCGACAAGTACCGCCTCCTGAAGGTCGACAAGGAGATCGAGATCCGGCCCTTCGTCGATTCGCATCCGGGTGTGACGTACGAACGCGGCTCTTGCTATTACCAATTGGGCGCCCGCGCCCAGGTGCAGCCCAACAAGGAGGTAATCGTCGTCGAGAAGGACACCGATCGCGCCTATACGGGCGATGCCGCGCGCAATCTCCTTTTCGGTACGGGAATCCAGGGGACGGTCTCGGTGAAGGCGGGAAACAATCCCGCGCTGGAGGTGTATGTGCAGAGCCGTTCGGTGAACAGGAAACTCAAACCGAAGACGCGTCTGCTCATCATGCTCTGAGCGGGGCGGCCCGAGCGGGTCCAGCGGCCCACTTCCAGGCCTTGGGAAATACCCCGGGGGGTATCACTGTTACAGTGGACGAAGATACCCCCCGGGGTAAATCGCTATGGAGGGAGACGGCCGTGTTCTTCGTGGACACCCTGGAGACCGAAGGCCTGGGCAACCGCAGCTATCTCGCGGGCGGGGCGTCGACGGCGGTGGTCGTCGACCCGCCGCGCGACGTGGAGCGAGTCCTGGCGGCGGCCGCCGGGAGAGGGGTGCGGATCGGGTACGTGGTGGAGACGCACATACACAACGACTACGTCACCGGTGGACTGGAACTGGCCCGGCTGACCGGTGCGCGGTATCTGGTGCCCGCGTCGGCCCGGGTCTCCTTCGACCGGGTCCCGGTCGAGGACGGCGACAGCGTCAGCGTCGACACCGGGCTGAGCCTGCGGGCGCTGGCCACCCCCGGACACACCCCGCACCACACCGCGTACGTGCTGGTCGAGGACGGGCGGGAGGTGGCCGCGTTCACCGGCGGCTCGCTGCTGATCGGCGCGGTGGGCCGTCCCGACCTGGTCGAGCCCCGGCTGACCGAGGAGCTGGCCCGCTCCCAGTACGCCTCCGTCCACCGGCTGGCAGGAGAGCTCCACGACGAAGTCCGGGTGCTGCCCACCCATGGCTTCGGAAGCTTCTGCTCCGCCTCCCGGGCCGGCGGCGATGCCACCACCATCGGCAAGGAGCGGGCCGGTAACGACGCGCTCACCCTGGACGTCGACACCTTCGTGGCGCAGACACTCGCCGGTCTTGAGGACGTGCCCGCCTACTACGCGCACATGGGCCCGATCAACGCGAACGGCCCCGCGCCGGCGGATCTGACCCCGCCCCGGACCGCCGACGCCGAGGAGATCGCCCAGCGCCTGGCCGCCGGGGAATGGGTGGTCGACCTGCGCAGCCGTACCGCGTTCTCGCGGGGCCATGTCGCCGGGACGTTCAACTTCGAGGCCGCGGGCAGCCTCGCCACCTATCTGGCCTGGCTGATCCCCTGGGGCAAACCCGTCACCCTCCTGGCCGCCTCCGCCGAACAGCTCGCCGGCGCCCAGCGGGAGCTGGTGCGGGTCGGCATCGAGCGGCCCGCTGCCGCCGCCACCGGTGAGCCGTCCTCCTGGCTGCGGCCGGGACAGGAGCTGCGCTCCTTCCCGCGCGCGGACTTCGCCGCCCTGGAGCAGGCGCTCGGGCGCGGCGATGACGTCGTGGTGCTGGACGTACGCCGCGACTCCGAACGCGCCGGCGAGTACGTGCGCGGATCGGTGCACATCCCCTTGCACGAACTGCGCGAGCGCGCCGCCGAGGTTCCGGCCGGAGTGGTGTGGGTGCACTGCGCGGGCGGGATGCGCGCCGCTACAGCCGCGTCCCTGCTCGACGCCGAAGGCCGTGACGTGGTCGCCGTCGACGACGGTTTCGACGCCGCCCGGAGCGCCGGTCTGACCGTCACCGCCGCAGCCGGGAGCGGTCCGGCGGCTTGAGCGCCACCGTCAGGCCAGCGAGAGGAACAGCTTCTCCAGCCGGGCACGCATCTGGTCCCGGTCACCGGCCGCCTGGCCGCCGTCGGCCATGCACTGCTGCAGGCCCGTCGCGATGATCGCGAACCCGGCCCGGTCGAGGGCACGGGAGACCGCGGCCAGCTGCGTGATCACGTCCTCGCAGTCCCGGCCGTCCTCGATCATCTTGACGATCCCGGCGATCTGGCCCTGGGCCCGCTTCAGCCGGTTGAGCACCGACTTCAGCTCGGCGGCCGCCATGTCCAGCTCCACGCTTCCTCCTCCGTACGCACCATGAATACCCCTAGGGGTATCCTATCGTGTTCGGGACCCCCGGCCCCGGCCCGCACAGAAACGGAACACCGCACATGACCACCCCCACACCCGCCCCCGTCTCCGCGCCCGGCCCCGCCGCCGTACTCCCCGCGCAGGCGGCGGCCCGGCTCGGCCACTACGCCGTCATCGACGTCCGCACCCCCGGCGAATACGCCTCCGGCCACGTTCCCGGCGCTCACAACGTCCCCCTGGACCGGATACGCGCGGCGCTTCCGGCGCTGAGGGCGGCCGCGGCCCGCGGCGACCTGCTGATCGTCTGCGCCGCCGGCAACCGCTCCGCCACCGCCCGCGCCGAACTGGCCGCAGCCGGTGTCGCGGCGGCCACCCTCACCGGCGGCACCACCGCGTGGGCGGAACAGGGCCACGCCCTCGACCGGCCCGAGGGCGCCTCCCGGGTCTGGGGCATGGAACGCCAGGTCCGCCTCGCCGCCGGCTCCCTCGTGGTCCTGGGTCTCGCCGTCGGCACCCGCTACCGAGGTGCCCGCGGGCTCTCCGCCGCGATCGGCGGCGGCCTCGTCTTCTCCGCGCTCACCAACACCTGCGGCATGGCCGCCGTCCTCGCCAGGCTGCCGCACAACCGCCCTCGCGCCGCCGACCTCGACGCCACCCTCGCCGCGCTCCGGCAGCGGTAGCCCGCAAGCCGTCCCACCCGGGCGGGCGGCCGTCGAACCGGCCTCCCGCCCGGGGCGCGCCGCCAGAGGGGCCGCAGCCCCGGCGCGGCCACGCTCCGGTGCGTCCCGGTCAGGCCCCGGCCGGGACGGGCCGGACCGGCAGGGTCTGGTGGCCGTTGCTGATGAGAGAGTGCAGCGGCTTCAACTCGCTCGTCGGCACAGCGAGTTCGAGGTCGGGGAAGCGCTCGAACAGCAGCCGCAGCGCCGCGGCGATCTCCATCCGGGCGAGCGGGGCGCCGATACAGAAGTGCACGCCGTGCCCGAAGGCGAGGTGCTCCGAGGACGGCCGGGTCAGGTCGAAGCGGTCGGCGGACTCCCCGTGCCAGCCGGGGTGCCGGTTGGCCGCCGCGTAGGAGACGAGGATCGCCTCGCCGGCCCGGATCGTCTGTCCGTCGGGCAGGGGCAGGTCCTCCAGCGCGCAGCGCAGCGGGAGATGCTTGACGGCGGGCTCGAAGCGCAGGGTCTCCTCGACGACATCGCTCCAGTTGGCGCGGCCGGCGCGGACGTGGGCGAGCTGCTCGGGGTTGGTGAGCAGGGCCGTGATGCCGTGGTCGATCCCGTTGACCGTCGTCTCGTACCCGGCGCTGATCATCAGCAGCAGCGTGTCGCGCAGTTCGTCGTCGGTCATCGCGCCGCCGTCGCCCTCGGTGTCCCGGGCGGCGATGAGGAGCGAGGTCATGTCGTCGCCCGGCGCGGCGCGCTTGGCGGAGATCAGCTCGTCGAGCAGTTTGTACAGGGCGGCCGTGTTCGCCGCGGCCTCGTCGGCGGCGAGCGCGGTGGAGAAGACTCCGTCGACCACGCTTCGGAAGCCCTGGCGATGGTCGTCGGGGACGCCCATGAGCCGCCCGATCACCGCGATCGGCAGTGGATAGGCGAGCTCCTCGCGGAGGTCGACGACCTCCCCGGCCGGCCGGGACCCGATGGTGTCCAGGAGGGACGTGACGATCGCCTCGATGGTGGATTCCATGGTCTGCACCCGGCGTGCGCTGAACGCGGGCGCGACCATGCGCCTGAGCCGCCGGTGGTCACCGCCGTACGCGGTGAACATGTTGTTGACCGCGATCCACAGGGCCAGGGGCCAGGTCGTCACGGCGTCGGCGAAGCCCGGCCAGTGAGCGCGCGCGTCCTTGGAGACCCGGGAGTCCGTCAGGAGTTCCTTGAGCAGGACCGGGTCGGTCACGGACCACGCGGTGACGCCGAGAATGTCGACACGGGTGGCCGGCCCGCGGGAGCGAAGGGCCTTGTGTTCGGCGTGATGGTCCGCCGCGGAGGGGTCCAGAACGAGTATCGGCTGTTCGGTCATGGTGCTCCTCAGCGAGTGGCGGGGAAGACGACGGGGAGGGATTCCAGGGCACGGTGGAAAGGACCGGGCCGCCAGCGCACCTCGTCGGCGGGGACCGCCAGGTCCATCTCCGGGAAGGCGTCCGCGAGATAGGTGATGGCGGTCTCGGCGATGAGATAGGCGTGGGAGCGGGCCGGACAGGTATGCGGTCCGGTACTCCAGGACAGATGGGCGCGGTTGCCGACGAAGGCCTCCGGCGGGAGTCCCGCGGTGAGCGCCGGGTCGTTGTTGCAGGCGGCCATCGAGATGACGACCGGCTGGTGCGCCGGCAGCAGGGTGCCGTCCACGTCCGCGTCGTAACGCGGATAGCTGATGCAGTAGTTCGCCATCGGCGGGTCCGTGTACAGGACGGTGTCCAGGGCGTCGCGGATCGTGGACTCGGCGGAGTGCAGCGTGGCGGAGAACTCCTCGTCGGTGAGGATCCTCCACCAGGTGTTGACGATGAGGTTGGTCAGCGGTTCGATGCCGGCGCCGTACAGCGTGACGATCTGGTGCCCCATCTCCTCATCGCTCAGCCCCGCCGGGTGGCCTATCAGCCGGGACGTCACATCGTCCGCCGGATGGTGCCTGCGCAGGCTCACCAGGTCGGCCACCGCCGTGCCGAGGATCTCGTTGCCCCGGACGGCGTCGGTGGTCTCGAAGATGCGCGACATGCCGTCGGCGATCCGGGCGCCGATCTCGTCGGGGCACCCCAGCATCGAGCTCAGCACCCGGAAGGCGATCGGGAAGGCGTACTGAGCGGCGAGGTCCGCGCGGCCGGTGGAGCCGAAGCCGGTCACGGCGTCGGCGGCGACCTTCTCCACCAGGGTACGCAGCTCGTGCTGGTCGATCGCGTCGATGCTCGCGGTGTTGGCCGAGCGGTAACGGGAGTGCTCGGTGCCGCCGCTGCGCAGGGCGTTGGGCCGCCACTCCATCATCGGCCGCACCGGACACGACGCCGGCACCTGCTGCTCCCACACCCGGGGATCGGCGGGGAAGCGCAGCGGATCGTTGAGGATGCTGCGCGCCTGGAAGTAGCCGATCACCAGGGTGGCGGGGATACCGGGGGCCAGTTCGACGGGCGCGAACGCGCCGAAGGTGCGCCGCATCTGCTCGTACGCGGCGTGCGGGTCGGCGGCGAAATCGGGCCCGTACAGGGGATACCGGGCCGGCCCGGTCAGTGGCTCGGTGCTGATGGGGTTCATCGCAGGGGCTCCAGGGGCTCCAGGGGTGCGGCTGGTCGGTGTTCCACGAGGTGGTCCATCAGGGCGACGAGAGCGTGGAGCGAGGAGGTGCGGTCGCGGGCGTCGCAGGTGATGAGCGGCGTGGCGGCGTCCAGGGCGAGGGCCTGGCGGAGTTCGCCCAGGTCGTAGCCGGGGGCGCCGGGGAAGGTGTTGATCGCGACGGCATACGGGATGCCCTGTGCCTCCAGCAGGCCCAGCGCGCCGTGACAGGCGTCGAGGTCGCGGGTGTCGGCCAGCACCAGGCACCCGAGTGCCCCCTCGGCCAGGTCCTCCCAGAGCAGCTGGAAACGCTCCTGCCCCGGCAGCCCGAACAGATAGAGCACCAGGCGGCCGTCGGCCAGATGGATGCGGCCGAAGTCCATGCCCACGGTCGTCGTGGTCTTCGCGGGCGTGCCGCTCAGGTCGTCCACATCCGCGCTGTCGACGGTGATGGGCTCCTCCATACGGAGCGGCGTCACCTCGGACACGCTGCCGATGAAGGTCGTCTTGCCCACGCCGAAGCCCCCGGCGACCACGATCTTCGCGGACTCGGTCACCGCGGCCGGTACAAAGGTGACGGTCGTCTGTTCAGACCAGGTCTCGGAGGCCATCGCGCACCCTTCGCAGGAGGTCGGATTCGGGTCGGTCGCGGACAGCCGCGACCGGACTGGTCAGATGGCCGCTGTCCATCAGGGTGGAGACGAGGATCCGTACCGTGGACGGGGGCATCTGCAGGGCCGCGGCGATGTCCGCGACGGCGAGACCGCCGTGACCGCCGGCGAACAGACCCATTAATCCCCGCGCGTCGGGTCCGAGCGCGTTCGTCGGGCCGTTCGCGGCGATGACCACGCTTTCCAGGCGCACGTCCTGTCGCGGACGGACCCGTCCCCCGGTGCGTACGTACGGCCTGACCAGATCCGCGTCACGCCGCGGCCCGCTCATGCCGCGGAGCCGCCGTCCGTCTGCGACGGAACGCGTTCCGCGGTGCTCAGCTGCCTGCCCACCTGCACCGCGAGCTGCGCCATCTCGCGGCTGATCAGACCCACGTCCGCGTGCGGACCGGTGGTGCAGACCGACAGCATCGTGTTGTCCCCGGCAGCCGTGGTCAGCCCGATGTTGTCGATGCACTCGATCATCTGCTGGCGGACCCCGCCACCACCGGTGAAGTCGTCCCACGCCTTTCCGGCGGCACGCATGGCGGCCGTCAGCGCGGCGAACTTCTCGCCTTCCTCCTGGCTCATCGTTCTGGTGCGCGCCTTCAGCAGGCCGTCGCTGCTCATCAGCACGGCGAAGCGGACGCCCTCGATCTCACCGAGCTGCTCGTCCAGCAGCCAGCCAAGGGAGTTGATGGTGGTCGACATGGTCAACGTCCTTCGGTCTCAGGGGGAGTGCCCGGCGTGTCGCGGACGCTGCGGGCACCGTTCAGCCAGGCGGTCGCCACCTCGGGCCGGCCGGGCTCCACGGGCGCCGCGGCGGCCGCGTGGCGTCGGGAGGGCGGCGCGGACCGCCGGCGGACCGTCAGCCCGCTCACCGTGGTCGAGGACTCCGCCTGCGCCGGTTCGGGGGCCCGGACGGGCTCGGCGACCGGGGCCGGTTCGGCGGCGGGAGCGTGCTCGGCCACGGGAGCCGGCGCGGGGGCGGCCGGGGCCTGCCTGCGACGGGGCGCGGGCGGGGTGGCGGGGACGGCCGGCCGGGGGGCCGGCGGCGCGGTGAGCAGCTTCTGCGGCAGGACGATGAAGGCGCGTGTGCCGCCGTAGACGTTGGGGGCCGTCACCTCGACGCGGTATCCGTAGGACGCGGCGAGGACGCCGGCCACGCGCAGACCGGTCTGCGGGTAGGCGCCCAGCTTCGTGATGTCGTCGCGCTCCTCGCTGGACATCACCCGGCGGGCCCACTCCAGCCGCTCGTCCTCCATGCGCAGACCGGCGTCGTCCACGATCAGGAAGACCGCGTCGTTGCCGTGCTCCAGGGATACGTGCACACGGGTGTTGGGCGCCGAGTAGCGCAGGGCGTTGTCCAGCAGGATCGCGAGGGTGTGGATCACCGCTTCCACGGCCCGGCTCTCCACCGCGAAGGTGTTCATGTCCGCGTGCTGCACCCGCTGGAAGCCCTCGACCCGGCCCATCGCGGAGCGCACGATCTCGCCGAGCGCGGTCACCGGGTGGCGCCGCGAGAGCTTGTCGCCCGCGAGCACCGAGTAGCCGCTGGCCGTCAGCAGCATCTGCTGGGCCAGGTGGTCGATCTCGACCAGGGTCTCGTACGCGTCGTCCGAGACGTGCTGACGCACCCCGGCACTGACCTTGGTCCCCAGCTTCGACGCCCGGTGGACCGTTCCGGCGGCGAAGGACCTCACCGCCGCCCGTGCGACGTCGACGGCCTCCTTGCGTACGTGGGCGACCTGCTCGGCGGTCTCGCGGCGGGCCAGTTCCACCCGCTCCTCGGCCGTTCTCCCGGCCATGGTGACGGCGTGCGAGAGCTGTCCGGCCAGCGCTCCGACGGCCTCGGCGACGGGGTTGCCGACCAGCTGCGGCGGAACGGTCACCTCGATGCCGCGGGCCTCGCCCGTCCCGGACCCGTCGGCCGCGGCCGGGACGGCGGTGGTCGCCAGGTGTCTCACGAAGTACTCGGTCATCTGTATCTGCTGGGCGAGCCGCTCGGAGTGCTCGTGCAGCTGTCCGGCCCGTTGTTCCGCCCGGCGTGCCGCGCCGCGGAAACGGACCGCCAGCACCGAGCCGGCCACTGCCAGCACCGCGAGGACCACCGTCAGCGCAAGCATCAGACCCCCGCGAACGTGAGGGAAGCGGCTGCCCGGCCGGGGCCCCGGAGGCGGAGCCGGCCGGCCAGGCCGTCGTCACGGACGTGCGATCCGGTCTGCGTGCCGCCGGTCGGCAAGTGCTGCTCGATACACGGGAGATGGCGTTTCATGATGTCCGTACTCCGTAGTGCCGGGATAACCGGTTCTGTGGGCCGGGGCCGCCGGGGCGGCCTGCGGATGGCATGGTGCGGGCGCGCGGCCCGGCGGTTCGCGGGGCCGGCGGCAGGGAACGGCGGGAGGCGCGGCACGACCGTGCGACGGGCGGGGGCATCACACGCTCCGCGGGGCGCGATCGGCCGACCGGAACGGGCCGACGGCTCTGCGCCGTAGGGCGTGTCCGCCGTCGGCGGCGGGCGCGCACGGGCAGCCGGTGCGCGACGGGCCAGCCGGCCTCCGGCGGGCGGCGGGGCGAGCTCTCAGAACCTCGCAGCGATGATTCGCTGCGTGGTTGCTCGTAGGGTGGCCCATCGCGGAAGTCCTTGTAGTGGAGACGATCGACGCCAGACCACTCGGAACGGGTTCGAAGTGGCCTGTGTTTCTACTGAGGTTTCTGCCGAGTTGGAGTATGGCCCTGGATCTTTCCCGGTGTAACGCTCACTGAGTAAGTGTCCGCATGAGCGTTGCGTGTGCGGGCGCGGCGGCAGCGCGATCCTGGTGCCGCACGGTAACTTCCTTGTGGCTGTTACGCGTCGGCGGGGAGGCCGGGGCGGCATGTCCAAGGGGGTAGTGCCATGACCGAAGGGATGACGGTGCCGGCCGGGGCTGCGGATCCCGCCGCAGGAATGGGACCGGTCACACGACGGCGGCAGCTCGGAGTCCGGCTGCTCGCCCTGCGCGGCACCTGCGGACTGTCGGCCGAGGAGGCGGGCGAGCGCGCAGGGGTGTCGAAGGCGACGGTCAGCCGGTACGAGCGGGCCAAGGGGAATGTGCGGTGGAACCAGGTCGACCAGCTCTGCCGCGCGTACGGTGCCTCGGACGAGGAGCGTCAGCGCCTCGTCGAGCTGGCCAAGAACAGCAGGGACACCGAGGTCTGGGGGATCCCGTTCGCCGCGAAGCTCCCGGACCGGATGCGGATGCTGCTCGCGCTGGAGAACGAGGCGTCGTGCATCAGGCACCACACCGTGGGCGTGGTGCCCGGCCTGCTCCAGACGCCGAGATACGCCCAGGCGATCAAGGCCACCCCCGGGAACACCTTCCCGCCGCAGGACCTCCAGGAGTTCCTGCGGATCCGCATGCTGCGTCAGCGCATCCTGGACCGCGCGACGCCGCCGGCCTACCACGTCGTCCTGGACGAGGCGGTCCTCCGGCGCAGGGTCGGGAGCGGTGAGGTCATGGCGGCCCAGCTCGACCATCTGCTCGCCCGGGGACGGCAGCCGAACATCAGCGTCCAGGTGCTGCCGTTCTCCGCGGGTGCGTACAGCGCCGCCCTCAGCACGTTCACCGTCTTCGGCGGCCCCGACCCGTCCCTGGACGTCGTCTTCCTGGAGAACCAGACCGGTTCGCTGTTCCTGGAGGAGCCCCTGGCGTTGAAGCAGTACGCCGAGGCGACGGCCTTCCTGCGCCAGGAGGCGCTGGACACGACCGCCTCCGCCGAACTGATCGCCGAGGCGAGCGCGACACACCTGCGCAACCGGAAGTAGCGAGGAAGGTGTGCATGGCCCGACAGCTTCACGCCCCGGCATGGGAAGAGTTCACCGCATCCCCGCGCGGCGACGGCCCTCAACCCCGCTGACCTGCAGCCCTGTTCGCCGGAGCCTGCCCCGCAGCAGTGGCGGAGGAGGTCAACACCCCTCCGTGACAGCCCCGATCACAGGGCCCCTGCCGGAATCGCCGCGCCCGGTCTCCTGGTTACAGTATTCAGTCCGAGCAGGACATGGCCGGGGCAGGATCAGCCGCATCGGCCGATGATGATGCAGACAGTCCGCAACCGTGGCAGCTGTCCGCATCACCGCGCCGATGGAAGAGGAAATGCCGCAGAAGCCGAAGCTCCTGGACGACACCGAGTCCGCACGCGCCTGGTGGGGCAAGGAACTCCGTAACTGGCGGAACGTCAGATCGCTCTCCTCGAAGGGGCTGGGGAAGAGAGTCCACCTCAGCGGCACGATGATCGAACGCATCGAGAAGAACGAGCGCCTGTGCGACGCCGGGCTGGCCCGCAGGCTCGACGACGCCCTGGAAGCCGGTGGAGCCCTGCGACGGCTGTGGCGCCTGGTCGAGGAGGAGGCCGCCGGGCGGTCCGACGATGCGGACAGCTCCGTTCCGGTGCACCGCCCGGCCGGAAGGGCCGGGCAGGCCGATTGGGTGTTAGACGGGTATCCGCCCGGCCTCATCGACCCGGGGCGTGGCGAATCCCCCTCGGTCGTCCGCCCCGAGGACATCGCCCAAGTGCTCGCCGCCGCCTCGGTCATCGCCGAGTGGGACAACCTCTACGGGGGCGGCGGCATCGTGCGCAGCTCCCTGTACGGCCAACTTCTCTGGGCGCGGGGCCTCCTCGCCGCCGATTACCCGTCCGCGCTGGAGGCGGACCTGTTCGCCGCGGTCGGCCGGCTGTCCGTGGTGCTGGGGGCGAGTGCCTTCGACGCGCACGAGCACGAGGATGCGACCCGGCTCCTGCGGTTCGGCCGCTGGTGCGCCGAACGTGCCGATGACTGGCACCTGCGGGCGGCCGCCCTCAACTGGCTTGCCCGGCAGTCCATTTGGTGCGGCATGCCGGACGAGGGGCTCACCCACG
The DNA here is from genome assembly GCF_003751445.1 of Streptomyces sp. 840.1. Taxonomy (NCBI): domain Bacteria; kingdom Bacillati; phylum Actinomycetota; class Actinomycetes; order Kitasatosporales; family Streptomycetaceae; genus Streptomyces; species Streptomyces sp. 840.1. The sequence goes on from NZ_RJUU01000001.1 coordinate 5,333,246, forward strand.
CGGAGGACGGGCTGGTGCGCGCGGACCGCCTCACGCCCCGGGAACAGGCCATGCTGCACAACGCCCGTGCCCGAGCATGGGCGAAGATGCGGCGCCCCGGCCAGGCCCTGGCCGCCATCAGCCGCTCCGACGAGGTCTTCGGACCGGCCAGGGAGAACGAGGACGTCGTCTGGATGAGCTTCTACGACGACGCACAGCACCACGGCGACACCGGGCACGCCGCCTTCGATCTGGCCCTGCTCTCCGGGCAGTCGCCCGCGGAGGCGACGGCCAGGCTCACGAAGGCGATGGACGGGTACACCGACGCCTATGTGCGCTCACGCGCGCTCTGCGGCACCAAGCTCGCCACACTGATCATGGCGACGGGCGACCCGGGGGAGGCCCTGACGGTGGCTCACCGGGCCCTGGACGAGCTGGGGCGCCTGCGCTCGAACCGTGCGGTCGAGGACGTGATGGACCTGTCCAAGGAGTGCCGGCGGCACGCCGACGACGCGGAAGTCGTCGCACTGCGTGAACGGATCGCGGCCGCCGTCCGCTCGTGACCGCCCCACGCGGCGGGCCGGTGTGCGCGCGGCTCACCGGCCGACGGCCGCTGGATAGGATTCCCTCCGTGCCCTGACCTACCGAAACAGCACAACGAGCCTCAGTGCTTGTGGATTTCCGACCGGTCGCGCCGACGTGGCAGAGCCCCCGAACGGCGGCCGGAACGCCAAGTGAGTGGAGTACCAGTCATGCGTGGAGGCAGCATCGCCGTGGTCGGCGGCAGCATAGCGGGGTGTGCCGCGGCCCTGGCCGCGTCGCGCGGGGGAGCCGGCGAGGTCACCGTCTTCGAACGTGCGGACGCCGAACTCCGCGACAGGGGCGTGGGCATCGCCCTTCACAGCGACCGCTACGACGAGCTGAGGGACGCCGGGTACGTGGCCCCCGAGATGCCCTGGGCGCCGCTGGACCGGCGGGTGTGGAGCGTACGGGAGGGCGACGCGGAGCACGGCCGGTCCGTCGGCGAGCAGCCGTTCCCCTTCCGGGCCTACAACTGGGGTTCGCTGTGGAGCGAGTTGCGCCGCCGGGTGCCCGAGGACGTCACCTACCGGTCCGGCTCCGTGGTCTCCGCCGTGCAGCCGGACCCGGACGGTGTGATGCTGCGTCTGGCCGACGGCCACGAGCAGCGCTTCGACGTCGTGATCGGTGCCGACGGCTACCGCTCCGTCGTCCGCGAGGCCATGTTTCCCGGCACCGGGGCGACGTACGCCGGATACATCGGCTGGCGCGGCACCTCGCCGGACGTCGACGGGCTCCCCTCGGACGGCCTGTCCGCGCACAACGTCGTCTTCCCCGGCGGCCACTGCATGATCTACCGCATCCCGGACGGCACCGGCGGGCACCGGCTCAACTGGGTGCTCTACACCGTGCCCCCGCAGACCGACGCCCTCCAGGCCGACCTGCGGACGCCCACCTCGCTGCCGCCGGGCCGCCTGAACGCCGAACTCACCGCACACCTGCGTGCCCTGGTCGCGGACAACTTCCCGCCGTACTGGGCGGCCAGGGTCCTGAGTACACCCGCCGAGACCACCTTCATCCAGCCGATCTACGACCTGGAGGTGCCGCACTACACCTCGGGCCGGATGCTGCTCGTCGGTGACGCGGCCAGCGTCGCCCGGCCGCACATCGGCGGCGGCAGCGTGAAGGCGCTCCAGGACGCCACCGCCCTGGAGGCCGCCTGGCTGGCCGGGGACAGCTGGAAAGAGGTTCTGGAACGGTACGACTCCGGCCGTGGCGCCGTCGGGGCGGCCATGGTCGCGCTCGCCCGGAGGATGGGCAGCGCACAGGTCGAGAACACACCGGACTGGTCCGCCATGGAACAGCCGCAGTTCGACGCCTGGTGGCAGGACCAGAACAGCGGCTCCGACCGGCGCAGCGGCTTCGGCGGCCACAGCATGAAGGCAGGACAGGCCGGACAGGCAGGACAGGCAGGACAGGCCGGCTAGGACGGCTGGTCCTGAGCGTTACGGGGGCGGTGACGGCACACGGTCACCGTCCCCGGACGCGCCCGGGACCGTCCTCAGGGGGCCGTCGGCACCAGTTCGAGCGCGGCATGCAGGGCACCCGCATCGGCACGCGCGTCCGCGCCCTCAAGACGGAGCGTGGTCCTCCCCGACGTGAGCACCGTGAGCGTGTCGGCGCACTCGGCGGCCTGCGCCGGGCTGGGGGACACCAGCAGTACGGCGATGCCCTCGCCGGCCAGCGTGGTGACCAGCTCGTGGACCTGACGGACGAGGGCGGGCGCGAGGCCCTCGGTCGGCTCGTCGAGCAGCAGCACGCTCGGTGAGCCGAGCAGCGCGCGGGCCAGGGCGAGCATCTGCTGCTCGCCGCCGGACAGGTCCGCCCCCCGGTTGCCCCGGCGCTCGCCCAGCCGGGGAAGTAGCTCAAGCACCCGGGCGGGCGTCCACACGCTCGGGCGCGTGGTGTCGCCCCGGCGCGGCGGGCGGTAGGACAGCCGCAGGTGTTCGGCGACGGTGAGTCCGGCGAAGACCCTGCGGCCCTGGGGCACGAGGCCGATCCCGGCACGGGCGATCCGGTGCGCGGGCCGGCCCGTCAGGTCCCGGCCGTCGAGCCGTACGGTGCCGGCCCCGGGCCGCATCAGACCGGCCACGGTGTGGACGAGGGTGGTCTTGCCCGCGCCGTTGTGGCCGACGACGGCGTGGACGCTGCCGGCGGGCACCGCCAGGTCGACCCCGTGCAGGACGGTGCCGCCGTGGTAGCCCGCGGTCAGTCCGGTGAGTTCGAGCATCGTGGGCCGGGTCATCCTCTCGCGTCGGTGGTGGACGGCCCGGCGACAGCGGCGCCGGATTCCGCCGCCTCGTCCCGTGCCCGGCCCGCCGCGCCGGTGTTGTGGTAGGCGTCGCGGACCTCGGGATGGGCGAGCGCCTCCCGGGTCGGCCCCGTGACCAGGACCCGCCCGGCCGCCAGCACGGTGACCGACGTGGCCAGTTGGGCGACGACCTCGACGTGGTGCTCGACCAGGATGATCGCGACGCTGTCCGGCAGACCGCCCAGGATGCCGAGGAGCCGGCCGATGTCACCGTCGGTCAGACCGGCTGCGGGCTCGTCCAGGAGGAGCAGCCGCGGGTCCCCGGCCAGCGCGGCAGCGAGGTCGAGCATGCGGCGCTGCCCGTGGGAGAGCGTGGCGGCCGGCCGGTGCGCGAGGTCCGCGAGGCCGACGGTCTCCAGATGACGGACCGCGGACTCGGTGTGCAGCCGGTAGCGGGACGGGCTGCGCCAGGCACCCCGGCGCTTCGGGTGGTGCGGCCAGCCGGCCAGTACCACGTTGTCCAGCACCGTCAGCTCGGAGATCACCGTCGGCTGCTGGAAGCTGCGGGCGATGCCGAGACGGCTGCGCCTGGCGGTGGCCGTCCGGGTGATGTCCGTGCCGTTCAGTGCGATGGTGCCGTGGTCGGCCCTGTCCGTACCCGCGATGAGGTTGAGCAGCGTGGTCTTGCCGGCGCCGTTGGGGCCGATGACGGCGTGCCGGGCTCCTGCGGGGAGCCGCAGGCTGACGTCGTCCACGGCGGTGAGGCTGCCGTAACTGCGCCTGAGATGGGCGAGATCCAGCACCGGGGGCGGCGGTGCCGCGGTCTTCGCGGACGTCATGATGAGACCTTCCCGGCGGCGGGCGGGGCGGATGCGGGCGTGGTGGTGGCCGGGTTCCGGCCGTCCGGCGCCGGCCCGCCCCGGCCGGGTCCGCCGAGCAGGCCGGCCAGGCCCCGGGGCAGCAGGTACACGGCGGCGATGAACAGCGCACCGAGCAGCAGCGGCCCGTGGCCGGGCCACGAACCGGCGACCCAGTCCCGGGTGAAGACGATGAGTCCGGCTCCCAGCAGAGCGCCGATCACCGAGGTGGTGCCGCCGATGACGGTCGCCAGCAGTGCGAACGCGGCGATCTCGAATCCGACGTCGGCGGGGGAGAGGTACTGCTGGACGCTGACCATCAGCGAGCCGCCGACCCCGGCCAGTGCGCCGGCGCAGACGTGTGCCACCAGCAGGTAGCGCCCCACGGGGTGCCCCGAGGCGCGCATCCGCGCCTCGGCGCCCCGGGTGCCGGTCAGCAGCTTCCCGGCCGGCGAGCGCAGCACCAGCAGCGTGACGGCGACGGCGACGACGGCGACGACGAGCGCGTAGTTGTACAGGTCGCTCTCGTCGGTCATCCCCTCACCGCCCCACAGCGCCAGGGTGGACGGGAATCCGACGAGACCGTCGGCGCCACCGGTGACGGACTTGACCTGGTTGATGACCGCGCCGGTCAGCTCACCGACGGCAAGCGTGATCATCAGCACGGTGGTGCCGCGGGCCCGGATCACGGCGGGCCCCGTCACCGCCGAGAACACCGCTGCGGCGAGCGCCGAGAGGACGATCTGGACGGGGCCCACCGTCCACCCCGCGTCCGCGAGGTTCGCGGTGGCGTACGCGCCCACGGCGAACGGCGCGGTCTGCCCGAGCGTGGGCAGCCCGGCGTAGCCGGTGAGGATGGTGACGCTGACCGCGAGGAGCCCCAGCGCCAGCGCGGAGCCGGCCAGCGAGATGCTGTACGAGTCGAGGATCGATGGCAGGGCGATCAGCAGCGCGAGCAGCACGAGCAGGGGAGCGGCCTGCCGCCACGCGGCCCCGCGCACCGGCCGGGCAGGCGCGGTCACAGTGGCGGCCCCGGTCACAGTCGCGGCCTCGGTCGCCGTCGCGGTGGCGGTCCGGCGCGCTCTCAGCCGTGCGGCGAGGTGGCGGCGCAGCCGGGCGACCGGGTCCGGGTCGGGGTCCTGCGGGCCGTGCGCCGTCGCCGGCTCCGCGAAGCGGGAGCGGAACACCAGCACGGCCGCCATCGCGGCGAAGAGCAGGTACGGGGCCAGGTCCGGCAGCACCGAGACGCCGAGGGTCTGCACCTCGCCGACGACGATCGCCGCCGCGACCGTCGCCCACAGCGAGCGCAGCCCGCCGAGGACGACGACCACGAGGGACAGCATGAGCACGTTCTCGGACGTCCCCGGCCCGGGGCCGATGATCGGTGCCCCGAGGACTCCCGCCGCCCCGGCCAGCGCCCCCGCCACCGCGAGGACGCCGGTGTGCACCGCCCGGGGGCTGCGGCCGGTCGCGGCGAGCATCTGCGGATCGTCGGCACAGGCCCGTGCCGCAGCCCCCACCCGGGTCCGGGTCAGCACCCACGTACCGAGCCCCGCCAGCAGCAGGGCCATCACGATGAAGCAGAGCCGGTAGGCGGGGTAGCGGTGGCCCAGCAGCCGCACCGAGGTGTCGAGTGCCTCGGGGACGCGTACCGGGAGCTCGTCCGCCCCGAAGAGCTGGATGAGCAGATCACCGCCGACGAGCGCGATCCCGAACGTCAGCAGTGCCTGAGCGAGATGCCCACGACGGGCGAGCGGGACCGTCGCGGCGGACAGCCCCGCCCCGGCGAGGCCCGCCGCCGCGGTTCCGGCGGCCAGCCCGAGGACGAGGCCGCCCCAGGTCCCGTCGCTCAGCTCGGCGCCCGTGTAGGCGCCGATCGCGTACAGCGTGCCGTGCGACAGGTTGAGCACGCCCGCGGTGCCGAACGCGAGACTCAGGCCGGCGGAGACCACGAACAGCAGCAGCCCGTAGGCCACGCCGTCCACCGCCGGCACGAGGTGGGCATCAAGAAGCTCCATGTCAGCCGCCGAGCGTCGCCAGGTCCTGGACCATGACGTTGGCCAGCTGGTTGCCGTCCGGCCGCACCTGACGCAGGTACCAGGTCTGCACCGGCGAGTGCGCCTTCTCGCTGAACTCCCAGGCGCCGCGCGGACTGTCGATCTGGCCCAGGCCGGAGATCGCCTTGTTGATGGTCTGCGACGTCACGTCACCGTCCTTCGCCGCGTCGGCGATCGCCTTGTCCAGCACGGCGGCCGCGTCGTAGGACGACATCGCGTACGTGGTCGGCTGGGTGTCGTACTCGGCCGTCCAGTCGGCGGCGAACTTGCGGTTGGCCGCGTTGTCGAGGTCGGGGGCGTAGTTCAGGACCGAGTAGATGTCCTTCGCCGCCTTGCCCTGCGCCTGAAGGACACTGCCCTCGGTGACGAACGCCGTGTACAGCGGCAGGTCGGCGATGTCGGACTGCGCGTACTGCTTGGCGAAGTCGATCGCGGCCTTGCCCGCGTAGAAGCAGTACACCGCCTTGGCGTCGGTCTTGGCGATGTCGGCGAAGTACGGCATGAAGTTGGTCGTCTTCGGGAACGGCGTCCAGGTGGTCTTGCCGTCGGGGTTGGCGAGCTTGCCCTTGATCCGCTTGAACTCCTCGGTGAAGCCGCGCAGTTCGTCGTAACCGCCCTGGTAGTCCGGGCCGATCGCGTAGACCGGTCCGTCCACCTTCTCCTTGACGTACGGGGCGATGGCCTTGCCCGGTTCGTCGGACATGAAGCTCGTCGTCCACACGTACTCGAGGTCCTTCACGGGCGGCCGGGCGTTCGACCCCAGGAACGGGATCTTGGCCTGGTCGACCAGCGGCAGCACCGCGTTGACCGAGCCACCGCTGACGAGGCCCGTCAGTACGTCGACCTTGTCCTTCTTGACCAGCTTGGTGGCGGCGGGAACGGCGGTCGGGGGACCGTCGCCCTCGTCCGCCACGACGAGCTCGACCTTGCGCCCGCCGAGCTTGTTGTCATGCGTCTTCAGATAGAGCTCGAAGCCGGCTCGCAGGTCCGTTCCGACCGGCTTGTAGGTACCGGACAGCGAGGCCACCAGGCCGACCTTCACCGTGTCGCCGCCGGAGCCGCTGTCGCTGCTGCACCCGCTGACGGCTGCCAGGCCGAGGGCGAGGGCGGCAGCGCACACCGGCCGGAGTCTGCGGTGACGTGGGCTGGATATACCGAAGAACATGAGGGCTCTCATCGCGAGGAGTGGGCAGAACGGGATGACTCGGCCGCCGAGCGGAGCGGACGGACGTGTCGGGGTGGCGGTGGGGGGCCGCCGGTACTCAGTGCGTGGGCGAGATGCTCGGGGCGCGGACGTGGGGAGACAGCGCGTCACCGACCTGGTTGATCAGTTCGGACATCATGTAGCTGACCTCGCCGATGTCCGCGTCCCTGGTGGTGGTCACCAGGAGTGAGGCGCCGCTGGAGACGGCCATCGAGAACATGTAGCCGCCCTCCATCGCGGTGAGGCTGTGCTCGACGGGGTCCGTGTTCGTCAACTGGGCTGCGGCGGAGAGCAGGTTGACGACGCCGGAGGCGATGGCCGCCAGCCGGTCGGCGTCGTCACGCTCCACACCGGTGTAGGCCAGTGCGAGTCCGTCCACGGACACGGCTATCGCCTGGGTGACCTCCGGAATGCGTCCGGCGAAGTCGCTCAGGATCCAGCTCAGGTCGGTGGGTGAGGTCATTTCTTGGTCCGTTCGGTGTTGTCGTCGGTGGCGGGACGCCCGCGGGTGTTCGTACTCCGGTTGATCCCCTGGGCGTAGGCCGCGAGGACGTCGGATACCTGCCGGGAGTCCCGGCGGCGGGGCGACGGCCGCGGTGCGGCGGCGCCGGACCGCTGATCGGTGCCGCCCCGTTTGCCCAGGCTGGGCCACTGCTGGGGCGTGTTGCGCTGCCTCAGGGGCAGGCCGGACGAGCTGACTCCCGCGACACGTGAGACCGGCTCGTCATGCACGGGATGCGGAGCCGGCGTGGTGGCGCGCCCGCGCCCGCCGGTGGCGGAACCCGCGTCGTGGGCGCCGGCGGACGAGGCGTCCCCGTCGCCCGGATGGCCGGACCTCGCCGCGCCCGAGGGGGCACCGCCCGTCCGGGCGCCGGCACCCGCGCCGACGGGCCGGACCGGCCGGCCGGCCACGTCGCCCTGCTGCCTGCGGCCCGGCTGTCCGAGTGCGCCGACCGGACGCGGCGCCTCGTAGCGGACGTCGTCGCGACGTTCCCCGCCCGGCGAGCCCGGTGCCGTCTCCTGCGGGATCTCGGTCAGCACGTTCGCCGGCAGGGTGACCTCGGCGATGGTGCCGGGGCCGGAGGAGTCGCGCAGTTCGACAACGATGCCGTGACGCGCCGAGAGCCGTGCCACCACGTGCAGACCCATGGACCGGACGTCCCCGATGCCTGCCTGCGGCTCGCGCAGCGCGGCGTTGTGGACGGCCCGGCGTTCGGGCGTGATCCCCACTCCCTCGTCGACGATCTGCACGACGGCCCGGTCCCACAGCCGCCACACGGCGACCCCGACCTGCGCGTCGGGAGGCGAGAACCGGGTCGCGTTGTCGAGGAGTTCGGCCAGGATGTGCGCCACGTCGTGCACGGCACGGGCGGCGATGCCGATACCCGCTTCGATGACGCCGAGGGACACTCGGTCGAATCGCTCGATCTGCTGGGCCGCCGCCACGATGACCGTGGAGCAGCCGATGTCGGCCGAACGCACCCGGGCGTTCCCGTAACCACCCAGGACCAGAAGGTTGTTGGTGTTGCGCTCCATGCGGATGGCGAGGTGGTCGAGGGCGAAGAGCGTCTGCATGCGGTCGGGGTCGGCCTCGTCGCGCTGCACCGTGTCGAGCTCGGACACCATGACGCTGGTCAGCTGTGCGCCCCTTCGGGCCACGCGGACCAGGGTCTCCGCGAACTGCTCGTGCACCCGGGCCTGCTGGGCGGCGAGCCGGACGGCCTCGTGATGGACGGCGTTGAACGCCTCGCCGACCTCACCGATCTCGTCCCCGCCCGTGGTCTTGACCGGGTTGCCCGACCGCTCGGCGACCTGTTCGGGCGTGGAGCCGCTCAGCGCGCCCGGCCGGGACAGCTCGCTCATCACGGCGGGGAGCGCGGTGTGGGCCACCTCGTGCGCGGCGTTGCGCAGATCGCGCAGCCGCCGGATCATGACGCGCCCCAGACGGACGGCGACGACGACGACGCCCACGAGAGTCAGCAGCACCAGGGCGACCTCGGCACCGGCGGTCCACAGGAGCCTGGTGCGCTCCTTGGAGACCGTCACGATGACGGACGCGTCGATCCGCTTCTCCACCGAACGCAGCAGCGTCTGGCGGTCGTCGGAGGCCTTCTGCCACTCCTGGGGGGTGACGTCGATGTCCTTGCTGGTGCCCGTACGCCCGATCCGGTCCTCCAGCTCGCGGGCTGCCAGCGCCTTCGGGCCGGAGAGCGTGCGCTCCAGCCAGGTCCGCCACTCGGCGGGGCCGAGGCCGAACATGGCGCCGGTCGACTCCGTGTAGCCCAGCCGGCTGGCGTCGAAGGTGCGTTGCGAGGCGATGGTGAAGCCGCCTGCGGCCTGCGCCCTCATCACGGTGACCTGCTGCTGCGCCGTGTGCTCGGCCGCCTCGGACAGGGCTGCGGCGGCGCGGATGCGGTCCGCGATGTCGGCGTCGACCCCGTCGGCCTGCGCGATGCCGTCGCGGTAGCCGTTGAGGTCGGCGATGACGATCCGGTAGCCGAAGGCGAGCGCGGAGATGGTCGTGCTGCCCGAGCGCACCTGGGCACGCAGGGCGGGCATCTCTTCCACGAAGCGCTGGATCCGGGTCAGTGCGGTCCGGGCGCTGCCGGGCACCTCGGACAGCTGACCGGTCCTGCTGTTGAAGGCGGTGATGCTCTTGTCGGTGGCGTTGGAACTCTTCAGGAACGCGTCCGCTGATCCCTGTCCGGAGACCAGCGCGGTGGCGGTGGCCCGCTCCCGCTGTAACTGATGGGTCAGATCACCCGCGGCGGCGGCGACATCGACCATCTCCGTCAGCCGGTCGGCCTGGAGCGCCTGGGTGGTCGCCGGGGCGAGGGCGAGGACCGAGAAGGTGACCGCGACCGTGAGGGGCGCGGTGACGAGCAGGACAAGACGACGATTGATTTTCACTGCGCGGCTCCATCACCGGAACCGGTGCTGAGTATCGGTGACACACAGATACCTGTTAACGGGGTGTGGGGGTATTGGTAGGGACGTTGGTGCAGCGTGTGCACAGTTGCAGTTGGGACAAGCGGGGCGGGCGGGACCCCGGTGGCGCGGCTTGATCCTATGCCGTGGCACGCAACTACCGACGCGTACATCGGCGAAAGTTTGCGCTCACGCAGCAATACGGAAGCGGCCCAACTCGATCGTAATTGTTCAGAAGATGCACCCCGCGAGCACAAGCGGAATCTCATCAGAGCTTCGGCTGGAACGCCGTGACCGGCATGGAACCCGCAACTGATGGTTGATCAGATATGTATGTGGAATGCGCTTCTGATCCAGCCGGCCGTGCGGCGGGCAGTCGGCAGTTGCCGGTGCGCCGTTGTGGAAAGGTTAGATCCGATTAACGATGGTGACCGTCCCGGACGGGCTGTTGTCCGCCACTGTGGGCCTCGGTCCGGCAGGTGGGGCCCGGGGGGAGACGGCCGTCACACGTACCTTTCGGCAAAGGGTTGATGCCGATGCACCAGGTTCTGGCACGAATCACGCGTGATGTCGTGCGGTGACTGAAGTGGCCCTCTTTCTCCGGCTCCGGAACGCGGCCGCCCCCGCGCGTGGCGGGGGCGGTGGCGATCGGTGGAGCGGTGGTCCCTACGGCTTGCGGCCCACCGCCACGTATCCCGCACTGATGATGTCGTCCTGGCCGGGGACCGGTTCGCCGAGCTCGGGGTGCCAGGCCTCGGCGGCCACGATGCCGGGCTCGACGATCTCCAGTCCGTCGAAGAAGGCGGCGAACTGCTGGCGGTTGCGCGGCGCCAGCGTGAGCGTGTTGGCCTTGTACATCTCGTCGACCTTCCGCGCCTCCTCCGGGTGGAAGTCGGCGGTGAGGTGCGAGATCACCATGTGGCTGCCCGGCGCCAGGACGTCGCAGAGCCTGCTCGTCAGCTCGTACGCGCCGTCCTCGTCGCTCACGAAGTGCAGCAGCGAGATCAGCGAGAGGGCGACCGGCTTGCTGAAGTCCAGGGTTTTGCCCGCGTGTTCGAGGATGGCCTCGACGTCGCGGGCGTCCGCCTGCACGTAGTCGATCGCGCCCTGCGGGGTGCCGCTCAGCAGGGCCTCGGCGTGGGCCAGCACGATCGGGTCGTTGTCGCAGTAGACGACCCGGGTGGCCGGCTCCGAACTCTGCGCCACCTGATGCAGGTTGGGCTCGGTGGGTATGCCCGTACCGATGTCGAGGAACTGCCGGATGCCCTGGCTCGACAGCCAGCGGGTGGCGCGGTGCATGAAGGCCCGGTTCACCTTCGCCATCACCGGAATGCCCGGTTCGAGCGCGAGCATCTGGCGTCCCATCGCCTCGTCCACCGGGTAGTTGTCCTTGCCGCCGAGGAACCAGTCGTACATCCGCGCGGGGTGCGGTTTGCTGGTGTCGATATGCAGGGAGGTGGCGTCGTTCGCCGGTCGGGACATGGTGAACTCCAGGGTGCGTGAGGCATTGGGCGATCAGCTCGCCCCAAGAATAGGGAACTTGCGCGCTCCGGCACTCCGCTTCGGCCGCGCGTCCGGCGCCCTCCGTCGGGCGGGAGGGCGCCGCCCGGTCCCCGATCGCGGCGCACGCACGCGCCGTAATGGTTACCGCAGCGTAACTTACTGGTGGGTTACCTTCGGTAAGTTCCGCTGCTAGCTTGCGCTCACCCGCATTCCGAGCAGAGCGAGGAGTGAGCTGTGAGCCGCAAGAGCACCCGTTCGCGTTCCACCTTCGAGGCCGCCGACTCGGCTGTTTCCGCACGTCGTTCGCCCTGTGCCGGCGCCGCGCGCGTACTGGCCGTCGCCGTGACGGCGGCCGCCTGCGCGATCACGTACGCCGTACCCGCCACCGCCGCCGATGGATCCGAGCCCGTGGTGTCCCGGGGGGTGACGATCCCCGGCTTCTACAACCCGCCCGCCGAACTGCCGTCCGCAAACGGCGCTTTGATCCGCCAGGAGCCGCTACCGCTGGGGCTCGGCATCCCGGGCCTGGACGGCCGCCCGATGCCCGGCACGGCCACCCGGCTGATGTACAAATCGACCGACTCCAACGGGCAGCCGGTCGCGGTGACCGGCGCCTATATCGAGCCGTCGGCCGCCTGGAAGCGTGGTGGACCGAGGCCGTTGGTGGCGGTGGCCGCGGGCACCATGGGCCAGGGCGACCAGTGCGCGCCCTCGATGGCACTCCAGTACCCGCTGACCCTGAACGGCGAGACGGTGTCGGTCGGTTACGAGGCCCTGGCCATCTACCGGCTGCTCGCCGCCGGTACCGCGGTCGTGGTCACCGACTACGTCGGACTCGGCGCGACCGACCGGCTGCACACCTACGTCAACCGGGTCGATGAGGGTCATGCCCTGCTGGACGCGGCCCGCGCCGCACACGCCGTGCCCGGCGCCTCCGTCACCCCCGAGTCGCGCACGGGTCTCTACGGATACAGCCAGGGCGGCGGGGCCAGCGCCGCGGCCGCCGAACTGCAGCCGTCCTACGCACCCGACGTCGAGCTGTCCGGCACCTACTCCGGGGCGCCGCCCGCCGATCTGACCGCTGTCATGAAGGGCATCGACGGCAGCGCGCTCGCCGGGGCCCTGGCCTGGTCGATCAACGGCTTCGCCCAGGCCGACCCCGACGTCCGGGCCGTCGTCGATGCCAACATCAACGCCGCGGGCAAGGCCGCGCTGAAGGACGCCTCGACCATGTGTGTCGGCGACGCGATCCTCGGCTACGGCTTCGCCAGGAGCAGCAAGTGGACCAACAGCGGCAAGTCCATCGGTGACGTCATCGCCGCCGAGCCCCGCGCGCAGGCCGCTCTCGACCGGCAGCGCATCGGCACCCTCAAGCCGGCCGGTCCGGTGCGCCTGGCGACCGGCGTCCAAGACGACATCGTGCCCCACGGACAGGCCCGGCAGCTGGCCGTGGACTGGTGCCGCAAGGGCGCCGACGTCACCTATGACGCCATCGTCCTGCCCAACCTGGGTGACAAGATCCTCACCAACCACGTGGTCCCGCTCATCACCGACCAGGGCGATGCGATCTCATGGCTGACCGACCGCCTCGCGGGCCGGGCGGCCAAGTCCAACTGCTGGTCCATGCCGATCCAGCCCTGATCCGGTCCTGTGAACCGTTGACGCCGTGCTCCTGCGGTCTCCTTCAGCAGGCTCGCCGCTCCCACCGGGCTGTCGGCCCGGTGGGAGCGGGGTGCGCGTGCCGCGAAGGGTCAGCGCGCATCCCGTTCCGCCGCCTCGGCGACGCGCTTGATGTGCGCCAGCCGCCGGTCCCAGTCGGCTGCCAGTCCCGCCATCCACCGGGCCGTCGCGTTCAGTGCGGCGGGCCGCACCGAGTACCGCACCTCGCGGCCGACCCGGCCTCCGGTGACCAGGCCGGCCGCGTCCAGCACGGTGAGGTGTTTGACCACCGCCTGGCGCGAGACGGGGAGCTGGCCGGCCAGCGAGGTCGCGGTGGCCTCGCCCCGGGCCGCGAGCAGGTCGAGCAGCGCGCGCCGCGTCGGGTCGGCCAGCGCGCCCAGGACGCTGTCGACGGCCTCGGCCGAGGAGGCCGCGTCGGTGGCGTCGAGGGCGCCGGGCACGGCGGGGGATTCCTCCGTCACGAGGAAGGCTGTTCGGCACGCTTCTTGAGCGCGCCGAGCTCCATCGGCCAGCCCGCGGTGTTGTCCTTGAAGCTACGCCCGCGCAGCTCCTCGGACCCGGGGAGCGTGGCGAATCCGCTCTCGACGACGCGCAGCCGGGTCGCGGCGCCCTCCGGCGTCAGGGTGAACTCCACCAGCGTGCTGTTGTCCTCGCGCAGCTCCTGCCCGGGGAACGCGCTGGCCCAGCGGTAGGCCAGGTACGTCGGCGGCTCGACCTTCTCCACCCGTACCGGGAATTCGCCGTACTCGGAGCTCTTGGCCAGCATCAACTCGCCCTCCCTGGCCACGGTGCCGGGCAGGCTCGCCTTGTCGGCCGCCCAGAACCCGGGCTGCGCCACCAGCGACCAGACCCGGTCGAGGGGTGCTTCGATCAGGGTTTCGCTTTCGATCCGGTCCTCGCTCATGGGGAGACTCCTTGAGTGCCGTCGGTGAATGCCGCCGGCGGGCCCCTGTCGGTGGGCGCCGCCGATTGGTGCAACCCCAGAGTTGCACGTAACTGATCCGGGAGCAACCTGAAGGTTGCGCCTCGCTCGCGGATATCCGTTGCCGCAGCCGGGCGGCGACGCGATCATGGGCCGGTCCTGCCCCATCCCCGTAAGGAATCACCCATGCCAGTGCCCGCCGACCCCACGGTGCTCCACCCGATGCCCGGCCAGCCGAGGGTGGTGCAGCTCAAGCCGCTGGTGAAGTCCCCGCTGATCGACGTGGGGGAGTACTCGTACTACGACGACCCGGACGACGCCACCGCGTTCGAGACGCGCAACGTGCTCTACCACTACGGCCCGGAGAGGCTGGTCATCGGCAGGTTCTGCGCGCTCGGGACCGGGGTGCGGTTCATCATGAACGGCGCCAACCACCGGATGGACGGCCCCTCCACGTTCCCGTTCCCGACGATGGGCGGATCGTGGGCCGACCATTTCGACCTGCTGACCGGACTGCCCGGCCGGGGGGACACGGTCGTCGGCCACGACGTCTGGTTCGGCCACAGCGCCACCGTGCTGCCCGGGGTGCGGATCGGGAACGGCGCGATCATCGGCAGCGGCTCCGTGGTCACCAAGGACGTGCCGGACTACGGGATCGTCGGCGGAAACCCGGCGCGCCTCCTGCGCACCCGCTACAGCGAGGAGGACGTCGCCCGGCTGCTCGCGCTGGCCTGGTGGGACTGGCCGGCCGAACACATCACCGAACATGTGCGGACCCTCATGTCGGGAAGCGTCGACGAACTTGAAGCCGCAGCTCCGCCCGTGTGACACTCCGTGTGGAACCGGACACATGGCGTGCCGGAAATTCGCGTGCGGGTGTCCGGGACGCGGGTTAGGGTCTGCGGCATGTATCTCTTCCAGCTCTACGGCTGACGCGGACGGGGCAGTGCCCCGCCCGTGTCCGGCAGGTCCGCGCGCGCCCACGACCCGGCATCTCCGCCGGGGTGGCCGACGCGCCGGTCAGCCATGTCCTTCCCCCGTAGAGCCGAAAAGAGTGATCCTCCATGTCCGTCCGCCCTCGCGCACACATCGCCATGATCGGTGTCTCCGCCGTCAGCCACGTGCTGCCGAGTCTTCCCGTCATCCGTGAACTGGTGGCCCGCGGCCACCGGGTGACCTACGCCAACGGCCCGATGGTGGCCGACCGCATCGAAGCCACCGGCGCCGAACTGGTCCCGTGCGGGACCGTGCTGCCGGTCGCCGACAACAACTGGCCCGACGACCCCATCGCGGCGATGACCCTCTTCTTCGAGGACGCCGTCCAGGCCCTTCCGCAACTGCGGGCCTTCTACGACGACGATCCCGCAGACCTCTACCTGTACGACATCGGCGCATACGCCGCGCGTGCGCTGGCCGAATCGCAGAAGCGCCCTCTCATGCAGCTGTCCCCGGCCATCGTCGGCTGGGAGAGCTACGGGCGGGACGTGGCTGCGCAGTTGTGGAAGCTCCCCGGCGCCGACGCGTACCGGGAGAATTTCGGCCGGTGGCTCGCCGAGTGCGGCGCCTCCACCACCGACATGGACGTCTTCTGCAGCCGCCCCGCGAACACCCTCGCCCTGATCCCCTGGGCGATGCAGCCGCACGGCGACGACGTCGACACGGACACGGTGACGTTCGTCGGCTCGTGCTCCGGCCCGCGTGACGGCGAACAGTCCTGGACCCGCCCCGCCGACGCGGAGCGCGTCCTGCTGGTCTCGCTGGGGTCGGCGTACACCGACCGGCCCGAGTTCTACCGCCGGTGCCTGGCCGCGTACGGCGACCTGCCCGGCTGGCACGTGGTGCTCCAGGTCGGCAGGCACACCGACCGGCGCGAGCTCGGTGACATTCCGTCGAACGTCGAGGTGCACTCCTGGGTGCCCCAGCCGGCGATCCTGGAGCAGGCCGACGCCTTCGTGACCCATGCGGGCATGGGCGGCAGTGCCGAGGGACTCTTCGCCGGTGTCCCGATGATCGCCGTCCCGCAGGGCGCCGACCAGTTCATGAACGCCGACCGGCTCGTGGAGCTGGGCGTGGCCCGCCGTATCGACACCGAGGACGCCACGGCGGACGCGCTGCGCTCCGCCCTCACCGAGCTCGTCGACGACCCGGAGGTCGCGCGTCGCTCGGCCGAACTGCGGGCCCAGGTACGCGCCGAGGGCGGCACCACGAGGGCCGCCGACCTCATCGAGGAGCTGCTCACCTGATCCCGGCGGACCGGCCGGCACCGCCTCCGGGCCGTTGACCGTGAGGGGGGGGTGACGGGGCGGGGGCGCGGGCAGGCAGGCTGAGGGGCGAGAACGCGGTGCGGGGCCGCGCGGTGTGTTCACCGTGCGGCCCCGGGCCGTTGGATCGACGTGCTGGTCGTGCGGGTGGGGTCAGCCCTTGCGGGTGTTGACCTCTTCGGTGAGCTGGGGCACCACGTCGAACAGGTCGCCCACGACGCCGTAGTCGACGAGGTCGAAGATCGGGGCCTCGGCGTCCTTGTTGACCGCGACGATCGTCTTGGACGTCTGCATCCCCGCCCGGTGCTGGATCGCACCCGAGATACCCGACGCGATGTACAACTGCGGCGAGACCGACTTGCCCGTCTGACCGACCTGGTTGGTGTGCGGGTACCAGCCCGCGTCCACCGCCGCCCGCGAGGCACCGACCGCCGCACCCAGCGAGTCCGCGAGCGCCTCGATCACCGCGAAGTTCTCCGCACCGTTGACACCCCGGCCGCCCGAGACCACGATCGCCGCTTCCGTCAGCTCCGGACGGCCCGTCGACTCACGCGCCGTCCGCGACACCACCTTCGTACCCGTCGCCTGCGCGGAGAACTCCACCACCAGCTCCTCCACCGCACCCGCACCCGCCACCGGCTCCACCGGCGCCGAGTTCGGCTTCACCGTGATCACCGCGACACCCCGCGACACCCGCGACTTCGTCGTGAACGACGCCGCGAACGCCGACTGCGTCGCCACCGGACCCTCCGAACCCGCTTCCAGATCCACCGCGTCGGTAATGATCCCCGAACCGATCCGCACCGCGAGGCGCGCCGCGATCTCCTTGCTCTCCGCCGACGACGGCAACAGCACCGCCACCGACGACACCACACCCACCGCAGCCTGCAACGCGTCCACCTTCGGCACCACCAGATACTCCGCGAACTGCGACGCCTCCGACGTCAGCACCCGCACCGCACCGTGCTCACCCAGTACCTGCGCCGTGGCGCCGGCGCCGGCACCCACCGCCACCGCCACCGGATCACCCAGCCGCCGCGCCAGCGTCAGCAACTCCAGCGTCGGCTTACGGACCGCACCATCCACATGATCGACAAAAACCAGAACATCAGCCATGGAACTTCAATCTCCTGCACATCGAGACGGAAACAACGAGGAACGAACGGGATCAGATGAACTTCTGGCCGGCCAGGAACTCCGCCAGCGCCTTGCCGCCCTCGCCCTCGTCCTTCACGATCGTGCCCGCCGTGCGGGCCGGACGCGCGGCCGCGGAGTCGACCGCGGTCCACGCACCACCCAGACCCACCTCGTCGGCCTCGATCCCCAGATCATCCAGATCCAGCGACTGAACCGGCTTCTTCTTCGCCGCCATGATCCCCTTGAACGACGGGTAACGCGCCTCGCCCGACTGGTCGGTCACCGACACCACCGCCGGCAGCGACGCCTCCAACCGCTCCGAGGCCGTGTCACCGTCCCGACGGCCCCGCACGACCCCGCCCTCGACCGACACCTCCGACAGCAGCGTCACCTGCGGCACCCCCAGCCGCTCCGCGAGCAGCGCCGGAACCACACCCATCGTCCCGTCCGTCGACGCCATCCCCGAGATCACCAGGTCGTAACCCGTCTTCTCGATGGCCTTCGCCAGCACCAACGACGTCCCGATCACATCCGTGCCGTGCAGATCGTCGTCCTCGACGTGAACAGCCTTGTCCGCACCCATCGACAGCGCCTTGCGCAACGCGTCCTTGGCGTCCTCCGGACCCACCGTCAACACGGTGACCTCCGCGTCATCGGCCCCGTCCGCGATCTGCAACGCCTGCTCGACCGCGTACTCATCCAGCTCCGACAACAGCCCGTCGACATCCTCACGGTCCAACGTCAGGTCATCGGCGAAATGCCGGTCACCGGTCGCGTCGGGCACGTACTTCACACAGACAACGATCCTCAAGCTCACGCCGGCTCTCCTCACTGATGCGGTTCGTATGTCGACCCTATGGCACTCAGTACCCTGCGTAAAGGTACCAAGTGCCGGATGTCCATTTCGGGTGCTACGTTTCCGCCATGACTGAGGACCGCGGACCTGCCAAGAAGCCGCCCATGCGTGACGTGCTTGCCGAGGCGGCCTTCGGCCTCTTCATGGAGCGCGGGTTCGAGCGGACCACGGTGGACGACATCGTCGCCAGGGCGGGGGTGGGGCGGCGTTCGTTCTTCCGCTACTTCCCTTCGAAGGAGGACGCGGTCTTTCCCGATCACGAACGCTGTCTCGCGGACATGACCGCGTTCCTGGAGGCCGCCGACGGCGGCGGCGACCCGGTGGACACGGTGTGCGACGCGGCCCGGCTCGTGCTGCGGATGTACGCCGTGAACCCGGAGTTCTCCGTGCAGCGCTACCGGCTCACCCGGGAGGTGCCCGGTCTGCGCACCTACGAACTCTCCGTGGTGCGCCGCTACGAGCGGACCCTCGCCGGGTACCTGGAGCGGCGCGGCGCCGGTACCCGGGACGCCGCGCTCCGGGCGGAGGTGATCGCCGCCTCGGTGGTCGCGGCGCACAACAACGGCCTCCGGTCCTGGCTGCGTTCGGGCGGTGAGGGCGATGCCGGGGCCGAGGTGGACCGGGCGCTGGAGCTCGTCCGCACGGTGTGGGGCAGGGCGGCCGAGCCTTCCGCGGCGCCGCCCGCCGCGGCCTCCGGCGAGGACGAGGTGATCGTGGTGGTCGCGACGAAGAACGCCCCCATGTGGCGCGTGGTGCAGCGCATCGAATCGGCCCTCGGCAAGGACTGAGCCGGCGGGTCGGGGGCGTTCCCGGGGCCCGCGAGGCACTCCGGAAGGCGTTCCGAAGGCCATTCCCGAAGGCTGTTGGGCAAGAATCGGCACTCAGTACCTTTACGTGCTGGCACTAGGTGCCATACGGTGCCGGTGTGCCGTCGCCGGAGGTGCGGCGCACCGAGTCGAGCGCGGGAGGCCGAGACGTGTTCAGTACCGGAACCGATGTGGGGCGGACGGGGCGGACGGCCTGCGACACGGCGGAGCCGCACACCGTGGAAGGGCTGGTCTACCAGCTGTGCCGATGGTGCGGCACCGCGTCCTTCCGTAAACTCCTTTGCCCTGTCTGCGCGTCGAGCGATCTCGAACCGGAACGCAGCGACGGTCACGGCGTCGTCGTACGGTCCAGCGTCGTGAACCGCTATTCGCGGGTGATGCGGAACGAGTCGCTCGTGCGCTTTCCCGAGGGCTTCGTGTACCGGTGCCGGATCGTGGGCGCGGCTCCCCATCTCGTGAGCGTCGGTGACCGGGTCCGGCCCGTCGACGGTACGACCTCCGAGGCGGGTGAGGTGGTCCTCGAACTGTGCGACCCGCCCCTCACTGCAGGCTGGTACTGAGACGGCCCGGGGCCGGGCCGGGGGGCGGGAACACCGAATCCGCCCGCCGGCGCCGCGAACCCTGAGCCGGTGGCGCCGGCTCGAGCGCCGACCGCGTCATGGCGGCGTGCCGTGCCCGGGACGACGGCCGCGGTCAGCTCAACGGCGCGGGTACACCGCCACGCTGTACCTGTCGTCGTCCTCGCTCAGATAGACCGCCTCGTTCTTGAGGACCATCGTGGGGATCTCCGTACCGGACGGCTGCGCGCTGATCTTGCCGGTGCCGATGGCGACATCGACCGGCGCCGAGACGTCATCCCCGTCCGCAGTCACGGTGTGCCCGTAGGCGGTCCCGTCATCGCCGACGGAGGTGAGTACGACCCCCTTGTCGGTGCCCGTTGCGCCCAGGCAGATCCCCTCGGCCGTGGTGAGATCGAAGGCCAGTACTCCGTGAACGAGATAGCGATGGTCCGCCGAGAGGGCGGGGTCCACGTCCGTCGGACTGGATCCGCCCGCGCTGTCGCCGGCGGCGCAGGTCGCCGATGCCTTCACTTCCCCGGTGGACTTGTCGTGCACTGCCCACATGCGGGTGTCGCCGTCACTGCTGTGCGTCCCCTTCGCGGGCCAGCCGGCGATGATCCAGTCGTCGATCACTGTGAGGCTCTCCGACATCTCTCCGTACCCGCCCGGACCCTGGGCGCCCGGGGGGACATGGGAGGGGCTGTACCACGCTCCGGGGACCCAGAAATCGTTTCCGCCGCCCTGGATCAGCGGACCGCGCGAGGTGACGCCCGCGCTGGAGTTTCCGGGACCGCACAGCCTGCACGCCTTGGAGGAAGGGGACTTGCCCACATCGTCGGTGGAGTACGACGTGGTCTTCCCGTTCGTCACGTCTATGGCGGTCACCTCCTGGTGGTCGCCGAAATAGGCCAGCAGGGAGCCCTGGGCGGTCGGCAGATCGCTGCTTTCCCGGGCCGGGATGTCGACGGTGCGCGCCGGGGCCACGGCGCTGCCCGTGGCGTCTGCCGGATAGACCGCGGTGCGGACGGTCGGAGTTCCGTCGGACAGTGTGTCCTCGCCGGGATCTCCGCTGATGGAAAGGGCGACGTAATCCTTCCCGCCGGCCGTGACGATCTCCGGTCCGGGAAGCTCGCCGCGGACGGAATCGAACGGCCACCAGGGCGCTGTCGACCAGCGGACCCGGCCGGTGCCCAGGTCTTTGGCCGTCAGTACGTAGCCGTCCGATGCCTTGGTCACGGTCACCACCAGGCCGGCGTTGGGAGCGACGGCGACAGGGGACCGGGAACCGGCCGGTTGCGTCCACCCCTTGGTTCCGTCGAACGCCGATGGAACCGGCAGCCGGAGCCGGGTCGCTGCCGCGTCCGGTTTCCGGGACGGGGACGAGGACTGGGCGCCCGGAGGCTTGTCGGTCCCCGAGTCCCCGCCCCCGCAGGCGCCGAGCGCGCTCACTAACAGGATCAGGGACGCTGCTTTGACTGCCTCGCGCATCGTGATGCCCTTCGTCACGCAGTGGGAGGTTCAGCGTAGAGGTCGGACCCGGACAGGAAAGTGTGAAGCGCGGAGCCGACGGCCCGGGGCCCGGATTCCGGCCGGTCCTACCCCCTGGGGTGTGTGGCCGCGGCCGATCCGGCCGGACCACCGCCGGCCGGTCCCGCGATCCGTATGACGTGCTTTCCGCGTACGCCGCCGTCATCGAGGGCCCGGTGGGCGGCCGCCACCTCCGCCAGGGGGTGGACCGTGTCCACGACGGGGCGGATCCCGCCCTCCTCCGCGTACCGCGCCACCCGGGTGAGCAGCTCGGTGTGCGGGTTGCCGCTGAAGAAGCGCACCCGCCGGGAGCCGTGGACGGCCGAGGCCAGCAGGTAGGAGACGGAGGGGACGAGGCGGTCGATGTCGAAGGCCACGGCCACCATGCGTCCGCCCGGGGCCAGGAGGCGCCGGTAGGCGCGGTGCTGGGTACCGACGGTGTCCAGGACGACGTCGAAGGTGCCCAGTTCGGCAGGGCCGGTCGTCCGGTAGTCGAAGGCCTCGTCCGCGCCCAGCCCCCGCACGAAGTCGAGGTTCTTCGCGCCCGCGAGCGCGGTGACGTGGGCGCCGAGCACCTTGCCGAGCTGCACCGCGACGCTGCCGACCCCGCCGCTCCCGCCGCGCACCAGAAGCCGCTCGCCGCGCCCGAGGCCGGACTTGGCGGTCAGCGCGGTCAGGCTCGTGGTGCCTCCGGCCAGCAGGGAGACGCTTTCCTCGGGCGTCAGGTTCGCCGGGGCGGGCGAGATGTTCCGGGGCGGGACGGCGACGTACTCGGCCGCGCTGCCGAGGCGTCGCGGCAGCACACCCCACACCCGCTCACCCACCCGCACCCCGGACACCGACGGGCCCACCTCGGCGATCTCGCCCGCGAAGTCGATCCCGGTGCGCTGGGGGAACCGGCGCCCCGTCACGAGACGCACCTTCCCGGCCCGGCCGAACAGCTCACCGCCGTTGACCCCGACCGCGTGGACGCGGACCAGCACGTCGTCGGGCCGCACGTCCGGCACGGGAACCGTGCCCACGTACAGCACCTCCGGGGGGCCGAACCGGTCGTAGAGGGCCGCGCGCATCTCGTCCACGTATCTCGTCCTGCTCTGTCTCGGGAACCGTAAGCGGAATGGTGTTTCCGCTTCCTCCTACTCAAGCTAACAGCCTAAGTGGATGGCACCTTCCACTTACCGTAAAGTGAGAGACATGCCTGCTCAGCCCTCTCGGAAGCGCCCCGCCACAGCCGCTGAACCCCCCGCGTCCGCCGCCCCGGCCGGGCTGCGCGCCGACGCCCGGCACAACCGTGACCGCATTCTCGAAGCCGCCCGTGAGGCCTACGCGGCCCACGGCATCGACGTGCCCGTCACCACGATCGCCCGCCGGGCCGGCGTCGGCGTCGCCACCCTCTACCGGCGCTTCCCCACCCGCGCCGACCTCGTCGCGGAGGCCTTCTCCGAGCAGCTCGCCGTGTGCGTCGCGGCTCTCGACGACGCGCTGGGCGACCCCGACCCCTGGCACGGCTTCTGCACCCTCGTCGAGAAGGTGTGCGCGATGCAGGCCGAAGACCGGGGCTGCACCGCCGCGTTCCTCTCCCGGTTCTTTGACGCCGTCGACTTCGAGGGCCAACGCGCCCGCGCCGAGGAGGGCATCGCCCGGCTGGTACGGCGCGCCCAGGACTCGGGGCAGCTCCGCGCCGACTTCGACCCCAGCGACGTCACGCTCCTGCTGCTGGCGAACAACGGTGTCACCGGGGGCTCCCCGGCCGTGTCGGCGGCCGCGTCCCGGCGGCTCACCGGCTACCTGCTCCAGTCCTTCCGGGCCGAGCGCTCCGCGCCCCTCCCGCCGCCGGCCCCGCTGGAGTTGCGCCGCCTCCACCAGCTCCCGCCCGGATCGTGAGGCCTCCTCGTTCAGTGGGAGGTGCGGCCACTGCCCGGCGGCGGTGTCGGTGTGGCCCCGGCCCAACGCCTCCGTGAGCGCCCTGCGCGGGCCACGAGGGGGCGGGTGAACACGGGCTTACTGGCCCCGTACAGGTTCGTCGGCCATACTGCCCGCCGTGGAGCAGCGCATAGATCCGAACACTCAGCCCGCGTACGCCGCAGGGACAGACCCGGCGTACATCCCTGGTCTCACGGCCCCCCGAGCCACCGGAAAGGCGGACGACGAGGAGCCGGAGCGGACCGGGGAGCCCGCACCCGAGGACGCAGTGCCCCAGGGTGCCGCGCCCGACGATGCCGTAGCGGAGGCCGTGTCCGAGGACGCGGAACCCGACGGCGAGGCCGTCGCGGAGGCGGCGGACGACGAGGAGGACGAGGACGACGAGAAGGCGGACAAGGGCGAGGACAGCCCCTCGTTCGAGGTGAGCGACCGCCGCGGGTCGATCACCGCGGACCGTGAGGGCATCCGGTTCACGCTGGACGACCAGGAGGCCGACTTCCGCTGGGACGAGATCGGCGCGGTGGAGCTCAAGCCGGCGCGGTTCGGCCGCCGGTTCACGATCACCGTCCACATGTCGAGCATGCGGTGGTTCAACGCCGAGGTCGAGGCGGCGGCCAGGAGCAGCCTCAAGGAGTGGACGGAAGGCTTCGACGCGGTCCTGGACGCCTACTTCGAGGAGTCCTGACCCGCGGTTGACGCGGCCGTGCCGGCGCCGCTGTCCCCGTCTCTGCCGTTGCCTCTGTCCGGGGGCGGGCCGAGGAGCGCGCGGCGGATGTGCGGCCAGGCGGCCGCCCCCAGCGCCGCGTCGGCCGTCGGCGAGCCCCCGTACCGGAAGGCGGCCGACGCGGGCGCGGCGCTCTCGCCGGGCAGCCGGGGCCGGTGTCCCGCGTCGGCGCGGGTGACCAGCCGGACGGGGAGGCCGGCCGCCCGGCGCCGGGCGGCCAGCTCCTCGGCGTAGCGGAGCGAGGGCCACATCAGGTCGTCGCCGCCCGCGACCAGTACGAGTTCGGCGCCGGACCGCTCCACCGGGACGGCCGCGTCGGGGACCCGGTCCGGGCAGGCCCGCAGGCTCTGTTCGTACCAGCCGAGGACCGAGACCGGGGCGCCGGCCGGCTCGGAAGCGGTCCAGCCGGGGGCGTAGGGGACGAACGGCAGCGGCTGTCCCCGCCAGGTCCAGGAGGACCGGTGGGGCTCCGTCGAGCCGTCCCGGCCGGGGCCGATGTTCGCCCAGGTCAGTGAGGTGGGGGAGAGCGCCACCACCGCGTCGACGCGGGGTTCGGCGACCGACAGGTGCAGTGCGGCCTCGGCGCCCTTGGAGACCCCCAGTACACCGATGCGCCGGGCGCCCCCGGCGCGGAGCCGGTCGAGCGCGGACACGAAGGTCTCCAGGGGGACTTCACAGATTCCCGGTGGCTGACCGGGGCCGCCGAACCAGCGGATCGAGAGGGCGGCCATGCCCTCCCGCGCCAGCAGCCGGCACCGCTCCTCCTCGATCCGCCCGCTGGACCCGGAGAGCACGAGCACCCCGGCCTCGCTGCCTCGGGCGGGCACGGCACGGAAACCTGTCCAGGGATCCGCGCCGTGCCCGCCCGGGGCACGCACACTGCTCTCGACGATGTCCGCCACGGGCTCAGGCGTCGGCCAGCACCACGGAACGGGTCAGGTGGCGCGGGCTGTCCGGGTCGAGACCGCGGGCGGCGGCGCGGGCGATGGCCAGGCGCTGGACGCGGACGAGCTCGGCGAGCGGGTCCAGCCCGCTCTCCACCCAGCGGGCGCCGGTTCCCTCGACCTGCTCGCGCAGGCCGTCGGGGGCGGTGCCGAACATCCAGGTCGCGGTGCCGGTGGTGGCGATGCTGATGGGACCGTGGCGGTACTCCATCGCGGCGTACGCCTCCGTCCAGGACAGCGAGGCCTCCTTCATCTTCAGTGCGGCCTCGTTGGCGAGACCGGCCGTCCAGCCCCGGCCGAGGAAGGTGAACTGGGTGCAGTCCAGGAGTCCTTCGGGCAGCGGCTCGGCCAGCGCGGTCTCCGCGTCGCGGACCACGGCGTCGGTGTGCAGACCGAGGTGGGCGCGGAGCAGGGTCAGCAGCGTGGTCGCGAAGCGGGTCTGCACGACGGACTGCTCGTCCGCGAAGTCGAGCACGACGACCGCGTCCGCCGACGTCATCACCGGGGTCTGCGGGTCGGCGGTGATGGCCACCGTCGGGGTGACGCCGCGCAGCCGGTCGAGGAGTTCGAGCACCTCGGTCGTGGTGCCGGAGCGGGTGAGCGCCACGACCCGGTCGTAGCGGCGGCCGAACGGGAACTCCGAGGCGGCGAAGGCATCGGACTCGCCCTGGCCGGACTCCTCACGGAGCGAGGCGTATGCCTGAGCCATGTAGAACGAGGTGCCGCAGCCGACCACGGCGATGCGCTCACCCGTCGCGGGCAGTGCGGCCGCCTGGCTCTGCGCCAGATCTGCGGCGCGACGCCAGCAGTCCGGTTGACTGGCTGTCTCGATCTCGACAAATGACACTTTTGCACTCCGTACTGGTGATGGGATGCTCGTTAACGCACGATATACGGGACGTGCAAGCATTATCAAGCATTTTCCTTGCAGGCGACTTGACTCGCGAGGCCCTTGTGCGACGCTTGCGCGAGTCCGGTGATCGCGCCCAAGGGGATGGGTGTTCACGGCCGGACCTGTGAGGAGAGTGCACGTGTCCAGGGATTCCCGGTGGAACTCACTGCTGGAGCTCGTCGGTAAGCATGGCCGGGTGGACGTCGAGGACGCCGCGAAGGTGCTGGATGTCTCGGCCGCGACCATCCGCCGAGATCTGGACCAGCTCGCTGAGCAGCAACTGCTCACCCGTACGCGGGGCGGCGCGGTCGCCCACGGTGTCAGTTACGAGCTGGCGCTGCGCTACAAGACGGGGCGCAACGCCCCGGAGAAGCAGGCCATCGGCCGCGCCGTGGCCGAACTGGTCGCGGTCGGCGAAGTGGTGGGGCTGACCGGCGGCACCACCATCACCGAGGTGGCCCGCGCGCTCGCCGTGCGCTCCGACCTGGTGGGGGACGCCGCCGCGGGCGCGGCCGGCCAGCCGACCCTCACCGTGGTCACCAACGCACTCAACATCGCCAACGAGCTGGTGATCCGGCCGCAGATAAAGATCGTGGTGACCGGCGGGGTGGCCCGGCCGCAGTCGTACGAGCTGACGGGCCCGCTGGCCAGTGGCGTGCTGGGCGAGATCACGCTGGATGTCGCGGTGCTGGGTGTCAACGCCATCGACACCGAACGCGGCGCCTACGTCCACCACGAGGGCGAGGCCAGCATCAACCGGCTGCTCGCGCAGCAGGCCCAGCGGGTGGTGGTGGCGGCCGACTCCTCGAAGATCGGCAAGCGGGCCTTCGCCCGGGTCTTCGACCTCGGGATGATCGACTTCCTGGTCACCGACAAGGGGATCACGGCTGAGGTGACGGCCCGTTTCACCGAGGCCGGTGTCACGGTCATCGCTGTCTGAGGCGGTCCGTCCCGATCCGTCTGCTTCATCTGATGCGGTCGAACCTCCCCGTATCGTCCAAACCATCCGAACCTGCCTGAACCTGCCCGAACGGCGGGCCGTTCCACCCGAAGGGTGCGGCGGTCCGCCGTTCGGCGTGCTCTCGGCCCTGTCCCGGCGGTGTGCTGGAACATGCGCTTGATCGTGCATGATCGATCACAACAGTGCATCCAGTAACCGGTTCTGACGGTTCGGTAGCGATGCGGGCGGGCGCTTCGAGGTCACCTTGTGGCTCTTCTGTGCATATTTCGATCCCTGCGGTGTGCTGACGTGCTGCGTGTTGTGGTTTTTGGATGTCAATAGATGTTCGTTACCTCTGTGAAATGAACAACTCTTGCCATTCGGGTGCGCTGTCGTGAACTATGTGCCTGTCGCCGTGAAGGAGCTGCGGCCGCACCCCTCCCGGGACGCGGCCTGCCTCCACGTATGCGGGACGTTTTCTCGCTCCATCAGCCCTGGAGGTGCCTGTGACGATGGCAGATGTGCCGGTCACAGCAGCGCGGCAGTCCGTGCCGCAGCCCCGCGACCCGGACGGCGCCGACCTGCCCGCCGGGAAGAAGCGCAGGAAGAACCGAATACGCCAGCCGCTCCGGCACCGCCTGAAACGGGACAGGGCGCTCCTGCTCCTCTGCCTGCCGGGTGTGCTGTTCTTCGCGCTGTTCTTCTACCTGCCGCTCGCGGGCAACGTCATCGCCTTCCAGGACTACCAGCCGTTCCTGGGGTTCAAGGAGAGTCCGTTCGTCGGCCTCGCGAACTTCACCGCGCTGGTCGCCGAACCCGACTTCTGGAGCGCGGTCTCCAACACGCTCCAGATCACCGCGATCCAGCTGGTCCTGTACTTCCCCGCGCCGATCGCCCTGGCGCTGCTGCTCAACTCGCTCATCAGCGAGAAGATCAAGCGGTTCATCCAGACCGTGGTGTACCTCCCGCACTTCCTGTCCTGGGTCGTCGTGGTGGCCATGTTCAAGCAGGTGCTGGGCGGCGCGGGTTCGGTCACCACGCTGCTGATGGAGCACGGCGTCAACATCGGCAACGTGATGACGGACCCCGGCACCTTCAAGCTGCTCATCACCGCCCAGGCCATCTGGAAGGACACCGGCTGGGGCACGATCATCTTCCTGGCGTCCATCGCCTCGATCGACATGGCCCAGTACGAGTCCGCCGCGATGGACGGCGCCGGCTGGCTCCGCCGGATCTGGCACATCACCCTGCCGGGCATCCGGCCGGTGATCCTGATGCTGCTGATCCTGCGGCTCGGCGACATCCTCTCGGTCGGCTTCGAGCAGATCATCCTGCAGCGTGACGCCGTCGGCCCGGACGCCTCCGAGGTCATGGACACCTACGTCTACTTCCACGGAGTCGTGGACGGCGACTGGGGCATGAGCACCGCCGCCGGTCTGATGAAGGGCGTCATCGGATTCGCCCTCATCCTCGCCGCCAACAAGCTGGCCCACCGCTTCGGCGAGCAGGGAGTCTACCGATGAGTCAGCAGTCCGTCGCGACCCGGCTGCGCACCGCCAGGTTCGGCCCGAAGACCGGTGGGGGCCTGCGCGCCTCCAACGGCAGGCCGCCGTGGATGGAGCGCCCCCACTGGTACGGACAGGGTGCCAAGGGCCTGGCCCTGGCCGCCCTCACCGTGATCGTGCTCTACCCGTTCGTCCTCGCCATCGGCACCAGCCTGGCGGGCCGCGAGGAGCTGAACGCCAACGGCGGCTACGTACTTCTGCCGCACCACCCGACCCTGGAGGCCTACCGGGTCATCCTCTCCGGCGGGGTCGTCACGCAGGCCGCGCTGGTCTCCATCGGGATCACGCTGGTCGGCACCGCGCTCAGCCTGGCCTGCACGGTCATGATCGCGTACGGCACCTCGCGGCCGGGCACGGTCCTCGCCAAGCCGATCCTGCTGCTGGTGCTCGGGACCTTCCTCTTCGCCCCCGGCATCATCCCGACGTACCTGGCCGTCCAGCAGTTCAAGATGCTGGACACCTACGCCGCGCTGATCCTTCCGGTCCTGCTCAACGCGTTCAACATCGTGGTCGTCCGCTCCTTCTTCCAGAGCATCCCCGAGGAGCTGTACGACGCGGCGCGGATCGACGGCGCCGGTGAGATCACGGTCCTCTTCCGGATCGTCCTCCCGCTGTCCAAGGCGGTCCTCGCCGTGGTCGGACTCTTCTACGCGGTCGGGTACTGGAACAGCTTCTTCAACGCGGTGCTGTACCTCAACGACTCCAGCAAGTTCCCCATCCAGGTGATCCTGCGCAGTTACGTGCTCAACGGGCAGAGCATCAACGCGTCGGCCATGGGCGTCCACGCGGTGCCGCCGGCGACCTCCTTGCAGATGGCCGTGCTGATCATCGCCATCGTGCCCATCTTCTGTGTCTACCCCTTCCTGCAGAAGTTCTTCGTCAAGGGCGTCCTCACCGGGGCGATCAAGGGCTGATCCGCCCGTCCCCTGCATCGCCGCCACGCACTTCACACCCTCCAAGGAGCCCCATGTCCACCAACTTGTCCCGGCGCGGTTTCATGGGCGCCGCGGGAATCGCCGGCCTCACCGTGGCCGGGCTGTCGACCCTGAGCGCCTGCGGCAGCGGTGCCTCGGTCAGCAAGGGCGGTTCCAAGGCGTCGGCCAAGCTCAAGCTGCCGTCGTACGTGCCCGCGAAGACCGCCCCCGCCGACCTGGCGGGCAACGCGGCCGGGCTCGACGCCGCGTATCTGCGCTACCCCAAGGCCCTCACCAAGTCGGTGGCCAAGGCGCCCGGCGACGGCAGCCGCATCACGGCCCTCACCGAGACGTTCACCACCCCCGCACCGCCGCAGGGCAAGAACGCCTACTGGCAGGAGCTGAACAAGCGCCTCGGGGCCCGGTTCGACATGACGATCGTGGTGGACCAGGGCGTCGACGCCTACCTGCAGAAGTTCAACGCCATGATGGCCGGCGGCGACATACCCGACCTGGTGTGGTTCCCGCCGAACCAGGGCATCCAGCGCGTGCCCGAGCTGCTCGACGCCAAGTTCCACGACCTCACCCCGCACCTCTCGGGCGACGCGGTGAAGGACTACCCGAACCTGGCGAACCTGCCGACCACCTCCTGGAAGACCGCCGTGGTCAACGGCAAGATCCGCGGCGTCACCGTCGCCTACGGCTCCATGGGCCAGGTCTACGTCGTCAACCAGGACTTCTGGAAGCCGGTCGGCGGCGCCGAGTTCACCAGCGCCGAGGACTTCCTCGCCAAGGGCAAGGAGCTCGCGGACCCCAAGCGCAACAAGTACGTCCTGGAGCCGGCGTACGTGAACCACATCGGCCAGTTCGCCCAGTGGTTCGGCGCGCCCAGCGGCTGGCGGCTGGAGGGTGGAAAGCTGACCCACATGTACGAGACGGAGGAGTACCAGGAGGCCGTGGCGTTCGCCGTCAAGGTGGCCAAGGCCGGTCTCTTCTGGCCGGACCCCAACCTCTCCACCACGATGGAGAAGATGGCGCAGGGCTCGCTCGGCGCCTACGTGCAGTCCTTCCCCAGCTTCCTGGTGGACGCCAAGACGTACGACTTCCCGTTCGGCGTCATCGTGCCCTTCGCCGCCAAGTCCGGTGCGAAGCCGAGGTACAGCATGGGCTACGGCTCGGTCGGCTACACCGCCATCAGCAAGAAGGCCGATGACAAGCGCGTGAAGATGCTGCTGGGCGTCATGGACTACCTGGCCGCCCCGTTCGGTACCGAGGAGCGCCTCTTCCTCGACAACGGCATCGAGGGCAAGCACTTCACCCGTACGGCCAAGGGCGACATCAAGCTCACGCCCAAGGGGAGCTCGGAGGCCGTGACCACGGCCATGCCGCTGGCCTTCCTCGCCGCCGGACCCGAGTACATCTACCTGCCGGGCCAGCCCGAACTGGCCGGCCACATCCACGGCTGGCAGCAGGACCTCCTCAAGATCAGCCAGTCCAACCCGACGAGCGGACACTTCTCCGACACCTCCACCAGCAAGAGCCCCTCGCTCACCACCGCGATGAGCGACTGCCAGCTGGACATCGTCGCGGGCCGCAAGCCGGTCTCCGCGTTCAAGGAGCAGCTGGCGAAGTGGCGCTCCGGCGGCGGTGACAAGATGCGCGCCGAGTTCGAGGCCTCGCTCGCCGGCAAGTAGCCGAGGGCCGGGACGCCGGCCCTCATCCGCACCACCCGCATCACCCGTACAGACAGAGAAGGGACCCCCGTGTCAGACCTGCGACTCGGCGTCATCGGACTCGGCCTGCGCCGTTCCATCGCGATGTCCGCCCACCACCCCGGACAGGGTTCGGCGATCACCGCCGTCTGCGACCTCGACCCCGAGGTGCGCAGCCGCGAGGCCGAGCGCTTCGGTACGGACGTCGCGGTCGAGGACTACAAGCTGCTCCTCGGCCGGGACGACATCGACGCGGTCATCGTCGCGACGCCCGACGACACCCACGAGGCCATCGCGATCGACGCGCTGCGGGCCGGTAAGGCCGTCTTCGTCGAGAAGCCGCTCGGGATCACCGTCGAGAGCTGCGACAACGTCCTGCGCGCCGCGTACGAGACCGGGACCCGGCTCTACGTCGGCCACAACATGCGGCACATGGGCGTCGTGCGGCTGATGCGCGACATCATCGCCCGGGGCGACATCGGCGAGCCCAAGGCCGTCTGGGTGCGGCACTTCGTCGGCTACGGCGGCGACTACTACTTCAAGGACTGGCACGCCGACCGGACCCGGACCACGGGTCTGCTGCTCCAGAAGGCCGCGCACGACATCGACGTACTGCACTGGCTGGCCGGCGGCTACACCCGGCGCGTCAACGCGCTCGGCGACCTGCTGGTCTACGGCGACCTGCCGCGGCGCGAGCCGGACACCCCGCGTCCCGACAACTGGCTGCGCGAGTTCGACTGGCCGCCGACCGCCCGCAAGGACCTGCACCACATCGTGGACGTCGAGGACGTCTCCGTGATGAACATGCAGCTCGACAACGGCGTCGTCGCCGCCTACCAGCAGTGCCACTTCACCCCGGACTACTGGCGCAACTACACCGTCATCGGCACCGAGGGGCGGCTGGAGAACTTCGGTGACAGTCCCGGCGACGAGGTCAAGGTCTGGAACACCGGCCCCAGCGGCTACCGCGCCGACGCCGACATCACCTACCGGGTCCCGGAGGCGGGCGGCTCGCACGGCGGCGGGGACACCCGGATCATGGCGGAGTTCTGCCGGTTCGTGCGCGACGGAGGCGTCACCGACACCTCGCCGGTCGCCGCCCGGATGAGCGTCGCGGCCGGTGTGCTCGCGACGCGGTCGCTGCGTGAGGGCGGTGCGCCGTACGACGTGCCGGCGCTCGACCCCGGGCTGGTCGCGTACTTCGAACGCGGTCAGGTCCGCGCCTGAGGTCCTGACCGGCGGGTTTCCCCGGTCAGGAGGTGTGCGGGGGGCGCGCGGGAGGCGCACCGGGCCGGCACACGTGACGGCAATGGTCCCCGGGCCCCCGGCAGGCCGCTTCGAGCGGTCCTGCCGGGGGCTTTGTGGCGTCTGTTTTGAGTCATGCTCGGTGGGTAATCGGCCTCTTCCGGTTTGACGGGCGCTCACTGCGCAACGGCGAAGAGGCGAGGATCGCGCGGGGGATATTGACGAGAACATCCGGATAATCCCGTAAGGCGGGCGGCTCCGCTGCTCTCTTACGGTCACCGCCCGACTGTTCCGGACGAGGTGAAACAGCGATTTCAAGCCAGTTGAAGGTCGCGGTGTCCGATTTCGAACGCGCGACCGGAAACCGGTCGGCATAATCGCGTCCATGTCGATCACGGGTGGAGACGTCGTTGACCTGGGGCGGGGCCTGCACGCATGGCTCCCGCCGAAGCGGGGCTGGGGGCTGGCCAACTGCGGCCTTCTCGTCTCGCCCCGCGGCGCGCTCTGGATCGACACCCCGTACGACCCGGTACTCGCGGGGCAGTTCCTGGCCGAGAGCACGAAGCTGCTGCCCGCCGGTGTCTCCATCGACCGGGTGATCGTCACGCACGCCAACGGCGACCACTTCTGGGGCGCGGGCGTGCTCCCGGACGCGGAGATCATCGCGACCCGCGAGGCCCGGGAGCACATCCACTACGAGCCCACCCCCAAGCAGCAGCACGCGCTGGTCAACGGAGGCGACCCGGCCGGACCGCTCGGCGACTACCTCGGTCGCCACTTCGGCCTGTTCGACTGGTCGCAGACCGAACCGGTCAAGCCGACCACCTACTTCACCGGGGAGCTCGAACTGACCCTGGGGGAGTACCCCGTCCGGATCACCGCCCTGCCGCCCGCCCACACCGCCGGTGACCTGATGGTCCACCTGCCCGCCCAGAGCGCCGTGTTCAGCGGCGACATCATCTTCTCCTCGACACCCGGGCAGCCCGGCGACCACCCGATCCACTGGGCGGGCCCGCTGAGCAACGTGATCGCGGCCTGCGAACAGGTGCTGGCCACCGGTGCCGAGACCGTCGTGCCGGGCCACGGACCCGTCCTCGACCGGGCCGGGGTACGCGAACACATCGCCTATCTGGAGTACGTACGGGAACGGGCCCATACCCTCCACGCCGCCGGGGTGCCCGCGCCGGAAGCGGCCCGCCGGGTGATCGCCGAAGGCCGCTACCCCGGGCTCGGGCTCCCCGAGCGGCTGGTGGTGACGATCGGCAGCGAGTACCGGCAGCTGGACGGCTCCGAGATGCCGGGGGTCCTCCAGGTGATGACCGAGGTGGCCGTGCTGGCACGCGAAGTGGAACACGCCCGTGAACCCGCGGGCGCGGTGGAGTGAGCACCCGGCCCGCCGCACCGGCAGGGCCACCGCCCGCCGCAGTGGCCGGGCCGACCGTCCGGCACACAGGCCGGGCCGACCGTCCGGTTCCTCGCCGCCGCCCCGGCCGGAGAACCGGCCCGACGACAGAAACGCGGTAACGGCATGGGATGGATCGTGGCGGTGATCGCCGTCGTGGCCGCCGTGGCGGCGACGACGCGCTCGTACGGGTCCGCCCGCTCGGAACAGCTCGCCGTGGCCCACGCCGAGCTGACCGAACGGCAGCTCAAGGCCGCCGAGGCCCGTACCGCCGTGCTCGTCGACGAGATCAGGCAGCTCGCCCAGAAGCGGATACCGGCCGCCGCCGTCGCCCTCTCGCACCCCACCGCCCAGGTCCCCGGACTGCGCGAGGCCGCCGAGGTCGACGGCGAGGCCGCCCGGCTGCTCACCGAAGCCGTGCAGGCCGCCAGGACCGCCGTCATCGAGGAACGGCAGCGCGTCGACGCCGCAGCCCGCGCGGCGATGCGCGGCACCTCGGCCAAGATCCAGTCGCTGCTCAACCAGTCCCAGCAGCTGCTGCACGAACTCCAGCACGAGTACGACGACCCGCGCATCCTGCAACTGGACTTCCGCAACGAACTGGCCCTGCGCCGAACCCAGTCCACCGCCGTTCTCTGCGACGCCTGGCCCGGCCTCGCCCGGCAGAACTCCCCGCTCGTCGAGATCGTGCTCGGGGCCCAGTCCCGCGTCGCGGGCTACGAGCGGATCAAGGTGGCCAACCACCTGCGCGAGGAGCGGCTCGCGCTCGCGGCCAGGGCCGCCGAACCCCTCGCGATCGCCCTCGCCGAACTGCTCGCCAACGCCACCGCCTACTCGCACCCCGACACCGATGTGACGGTGACGCTCCAGCAGAGCGGCGGCCGGGGCGCGTTCCTGGTCGTCGACGACGCGGGCATCGGCATGGACGAGGACGCGCTCGACCGGGCACGCGCACTGCTGGCGGGCCGCACCGAGGTGCTGCTGACCGAGCTGGGCGACCCGCCCCAGACCGGCTTCGCGGTCGTCGGCCGGCTCGTGACGCAGTACGGCTTCCACTGCCACATCGAGGCCTCGCCGTTCGGCGGCATGCGGACCATCCTGCGCGTCCCCGCACATCTGCTGACCGTGCTGAAGGAGGACCGGACGCTCTCCGCCCTGGCCCCGACGCCCGTGTCCGGGCACGCCGCCCCGGCCGAGGAGCCCGCCCCGGCCACCTCCGCCGCGCCCGCCGCCCCCGCCGCCCCCGCCGCCCCCGTGCAGGAACCCCCGCAGACCGCCCCCGCCGAGGCCCCGGCCGGCCTGCCCAGCAGGCGCCGGCGCTCACCCCGGGCGGTCGCGGCCCAAGCCCAGGTCCCCGCCCCGGCCGCCGGACAGGTGCCCCGTACACCGGAGCAGGCGGAGTCTTCCTGGGCGGCCCTCCAGCAGGGCACCCTCAACGGCAGGAGCGTCGCCGGGCGGGCCCCCGCACCGGATTCGGACGGCCACGACCACCTGGGCGACCAGGACGACCAAGGAGACGACGAGACGTGAGCGCCCCCAGCCCCACCACCGGTGACCTCGCATGGGTGCTGACCCCGCTGCTGGAGCTGCCCGGAGTCCAGCATGCCGTGGTCGCCACCGGTGACGGCCTCATCGAGGGCGCCTCACCCGGTCTCGACCGGGCGTCCGGCGAACGGGTCGCCGCGATGACGGCCACGCTGCACGCCGCCGCGCGCGCCTTCACCACGGCGTTCACCGACGCGGAGGGCCCGAAACTGGCCCAGACGGTCGTCGAATCCGATCTGGGCTTCGCCGTCGTCGTACCGGCGGGGAACAACACCACGCTCGCCCTGTTCGCCGAACCCGGCGCCAAACTCGGTGACATCGCCTACCAGATGCAGGTCCAGGTGACCGCGCTGACCCGGGCGATGCACGCACCGGCCCGCCAACCGGACACCGCCACCCGGCCATGAGCTCCGGACCGGGACGCCGTCTGATCCCCGCCTACCTGGTCACCGGCGGCCGGTCCCGGCCCGCCGGCCCGGCGCTCGACCGGCTCGCCGTGCTCGTACGCACCGACACGGCCCCGCCCCCCGGGACCGGCTCGGAACAGCGCAGCCTGTGCGAACTGCTGGAACCCGGCGCCCTCACCGTCGTCGAGTGCGCGGCCCACCTGGACCTGCCGGTCAGCGCCACCGTATTCCTGGCCACGGACCTCGCGGCCGCCGGACTTCTGCTCACCCGACCGCCGATACCCAGTGCCGGGGAGATCGACCGGTCGCTCGTCGAGAGGCTGCTCGTTGGACTCCGCTCCCTCCACTGACCGGAGCGGCGTCGGCTATTTGCCGGCCGCCGCCCGGACCCTGATGAAGCTCGTCGTCACGGGTCCCTTCGGCGTGGGCAAGACAACCCTGATCCGTACGCTCTCGGAAATAGCCACCCTCCATACGGAGGAGGCGATGACCCAGTCCAGCACCCTGCTCGACGACACCGCCGGGCTCCCCGACAAGACCACCACCACGGTCGCCATCGACTTCGGACGGCTCACCGTCCTGGACGACCTGGTGCTCTACATGTTCGGCACACCCGGCCAGGAGCGGTTCCTGCCGCTGTGGGAGGACATCGCGCGCGGCGCGCTGGGCGCACTCGTCCTGGTGGACACCCGGCGGCTCGGTGACTCCTTCGCCGTCATGGACATGGTGGAGGAACAGGGTCTTCCGTACGCCGTCGCCGTCAACCGCTTCCCCGACGCGCCCGCCCACAGCGACGACGTCCTGCGCAAGCACCTCGACCTCGCCCCCGGGACCCCGCTCATCCAGTGCGACGCGCGGGAGCGCCGCGGCAGCATCGACGCCCTGATCGCGCTGGCCGAACACGTGCTGACCCGCCTGCCGCGACCCGAGGACCCGTCATGACCCCGTACGCACCGCCGCCCCAGCCCCTCGCGCTGTACGGTCCCGACTTCGCGGCCGACCCGCACGGCCACTACCGCAGGCTGCGCGAACACGGCCCGCTGACACCGGTCCGCATCGCCCCCGGCGTCGAGGCGATGCTGGTCACGGACTACCAGGCGGCCGTCGACCTGCTGCGCGACACCCACACCTTCAGCAAGGACCCCCGCGACTGGCAGGCGACGATTCCGCCGGACTCGCCGGTGCTGCCCGTGCTCGGCCACCGTCCCACCGCCCTGTTCAGCGACGGCGACGCGCACGCCCGCTACCGCGACGCCATCAACGACAGCCTCGCGCTGATCGAACCGCACATCCTGCGGGCGGAGGTGGCCAGGGCCGCCCAGCAGCTCATCGGGGAGTTCGCCGCCACCGGCACCGGCGACCTCATCGCCCAGTACGCCAGGCGGCTCCCGCTGCACGTCTTCGTCACCTGGTTCGGCGTCGACCCCGAGGACGGCGAACGGATCGTCGACGGCATCGGCGGCATGATGAACTCGGCGCAGGGCGCCGCCGCCGCGTACGCCGACTTCGTCGATGTCGTCACCCGGCTCGTCGCCGACCGGCGCGCCCGCCCGCGCCGCGATCTGACGTCGTACCTGCTCACGCATCCGGCCCGCCTCGACGACGACGAGACGGTACGTCAGATCACCCTGGTGATGAGCGCGGGCCACGACCCCACGACCAACCTGATCGGCAACTCCATCCTGCACATGCTCACCGACGAGCGGTACGCGGGCTCGCTGCACGGAGGAGCGATGACCGCGCACGAGGCGATCAACGAGGTCCTGTGGCAGGAACCGCCGCTGGCCAACCTGGCCGCGCACTACCCGCGCCGGGACACCGAGTTCCACGGGGTACGGCTGCGCGCCGGACAGCTGGTCCTGGTCTCGTTCGGCGCCGCCAACACCCAGTCCGCGACGCTCACGCCGCAGGAAGGCGGCCGTTCCGGGGCCAGCGCCCACCTCGCCTGGTCGGCGGGCCCGCACCGGTGCCCCGCGAAGCAGCCCGCGCTGCTCATCGCGATGACCGCGATCGAGCAGTTCACCAGCCAGCTGTGCGACGCCGAACTCGCCGTTCCGGTGAACGAACTGCTCTGGCGGCCCGGCCCGTTCCACCGGGCCCTGGCCCACCTCCCGGTGCGTTTCACACCGCTCGACACGACGCCCGCCACCGGCCCGGACGAGGGCTCCGCTGCCTTCACCGGCGGCACTCCGAAGGTGTCGATCGGGTCCTGAGCCGTGTCGCTGGTAGGCCGAACGGGTGAGGGGCGAGAGAATTGCCCGATGAACAGTGAGCGCAGCCGGCGCAACGCCGACCGATGTACAGACGGAGTGGTCCGGTGAGCAGGTACGACAGGTATGACGTCACCGACGAGCAGTGGGAGGGACTGGCCCAGGTCGTACCCCTGCGCAGCCGCAACGAGTGGCCCTCCAGGGTGGACCACCGGACGGTCCAGGAGGAGCGGGAGAGCGCCGAGCAGCGGCGCATGGTGGTGTTGCGGGTCCAGGTCTTCGCGGACGCGCGCGAGGTGGCTGAGTACCTGGTCGGGCAGGTTCCGGTGCTGCTCGACCTGACCGGCGCCGAGCCCGATGTGGCCAAGCGGATCCTCGACTTCACCAGCGGTGTCGTCTTCGGTCTCGGCAGCGGTATGCACCGGGTGGACCGGAACGTCTTCCTGCTGTCACCGATCGGCATGGAGGTCGAGGGTGTGACGGCGGCGGGCGTGCCGGGCGCCTGAAGTGTGTTGCGGGTTACCCCGGTGTGCGGCACGGCATGCGGGCGGGGGAGGCCGTTACTTCGATTGAAGGATGACCGGTCCGGCGGAACGGTTCGCCGGGGAGCCGGGTGCATACGGTCCTTGGCATGACCGCACCCGGCCTCCGCGCCGATCCAGCCTGCACCGATCCGCCCCGCGTCGGCCCTCCCCGCACCGATCTTCCCCGCACCGGTCCATTGGAGCCGTCCGGCTCCGATTCCGGCCGGTGGTCGAAGCGTTGTGCCGGTCCGGTCGTGACCGAGCTGCGGCTCTCCGCGTTCGCGGCACACCGGGGCACGGTCGTACCGCTGGCCCCGCTCACCCTTCTCACCGGCCCCTCGGGCAGTGGTGCGTCGAGTGTGCTGCGGGCTTACGAGGCGCTGTCCCGGCTGGCGGCGGGGGCGTCGCTCGACGAGGTCTTCCCCGATCCGGCGGGGTGCGTCCCCGAGGGGGCCGCGGCCGACGGGCAGCGGCGGCGCGGGTTCCGGATCGGGTGCACGGCGGACGGTCCGGCCGGCCCGGTCAGGCTCGAACTCGCCGTCCAGGCAGAGCCCACCTTGCGGATCGTCGGCGAGCGGCTTACCCGGGCCGGGGAGACCCTGTTCAGCACCGCGCTGCGCGATCCGGGCCGGCCGACGCTCCAGGCGGCCTGGCAGACCGCGGACGAGCTCCCGGTGACGCGCGAACGGCTGCCGGACGACCGGCTGGGCACGGCGCTGCTGCCGCTTCGGGTCGCGGGCCGGACCCCGGGCCAGCTGCAGGTGCTGGCCGCCGCCGAACAACTGGTGGTGGCGCTGCGCCCGGCGTTCGGCTGCGAGCCGCTGCCGCATCGGATGCGGACCCCGGTGCCACCGAGCGGGAGCCGGCTGCGCCGCGACTGCGGGAACCTCGCGGCAGTGCTGCACGCCGCGCACAACGGGCACGGGGGCGGGGGTGCGAGCGGGCAGGGACCCGGGGGCGGTTACGCGGGCGGGTACGTGTCCGGGCGGCGGCATGCCCGGCTGGTCGCGCTGGCGGACGCCGGATGCGCGCGCCCCGTGACCGGGGTCGGTGTCGAGCGGCTCGCGGACGGGCTGGTCCGCGCGCTCGTGGCCCGGGGCGACGGGCCCGGCACCCCGCTGGAGCGGCTCGGTGACGGCGAACTGCGGTACCTGGCACTGGCCGTCGCCCTGCTGATGGGCCCGGGGGCGGATCCGGCGGACGCCGTGTCCGAGGTGCCCTCGGCCCTGCAGACCCGCACTCTGCTGGCCGACGGGTTCGACCGGGACCTGGACGGGCGCCAGACGCGGGAGCTGCTGGCCGAGGCCGCGTCGACGGTGGCCGCGGGCCGGGTCCGGCTGCTGGGCACGGTGACGGAGGCGGGTGCCGCACGGGCCCGCGTGACGGCCGGAGCGGCAGTGGTAGACCTGGGACCGTGACAGAACTCGACGTACCCGACCTGCAACGACGGCTCGCCGCATTCGCGGCCGCACGCGACTGGGAGCAGTACCACACCCCGAAGAACCTGGCGTCGGCGCTGAGCGTCGAGGCGTCCGAACTCATGGAGATCTTCCAGTGGCTGACGCCGGAGCAGTCGGCCCGTGTGATGGACGAACCCGGTTCCGCGCACCGGGTGTCGGACGAGGTCGCCGACGTCCTCGCGTATCTGCTGCAGTTCTGCGCGGTGCTGGACATCGACCCGCTCGCGGCGCTGGCGGCCAAGATTGAGCGGAATGAGGCGCGCTTCCCGGCCACGAAGGGTGCTGATACAGCCGATCGTCACTCTTCGGAGTGATCGACTTATTCACAGTCGACCAGGTGTCCACAGATTTCCGAAATCCTCTGGCCTTTCGGTACCACCACCCTCACTGTGGGTAATGGAAGAGGTGAGCGGGTTTCCGTACCGAACGGGGGCAACACATGGAAGCGGAGCGGTTGGTAGCGGTCATCAGGCAGGCTCTGGCCCGGAGCAGGGGCACGCCGGACATCATCGCCGAGGCCTGGCAGGCCCAGGCCCTGGCGCAGGCGGTCGGGAGCCGGCTGGCGGCGAGCGGCCCCAAGGAGTTACGGGGCGAGGCGGGAGGCCTCAGCGAGATCGGCGGAAGAAGCAACGGGACACTTGACCATCCGGCGGCGCGGGCGGGGGTGGCGAGGGCGGCGCAGCTCTCCGAAGTGGCCGACCCCCGCGCCGCGCTGACGGGACTGGGCACGCTGCTGGGGGAAGTGGGGATAGCGCTGGTCGGGGTGGCGTGCGAGACCGATGAGCAGAGCCTGTACTGGCAGTGCATGGAGGCGATCGACGCCGCCGACGAGTCGACGGACCGGGTCCACGGAATGCTCCGGCTCCTCGACGAACGGGACCGGGAGCGCAGGCAGGATCTGGAGCGCAGCAGGGAGCGGGACGGCCCCCACGGCGTGCTCCACGGACCGGCGGGACCGGCCGCCGGCCGGCCCTGAGGGCTCGGGCCCGTCCGGCGGACCACGCCCGGGATGCCACGGACACCGCAGCGGCGAAAAGGGCGGGAGAGGGACGGGCGGTGTCCGGGGGTGCAGGATGGATGCATGGATCTTCGAATCTTCACCGAGCCCCAGCAAGGGGCGAGCTACGACACCCTGCTCACCGTCGCCAAGGCGACCGAGGACCTCGGCTTCGACGCCTTCTACCGCTCCGACCACTATCTGCGCATGGGAGGGGGCGACGGGCTCCCCGGCCCGACGGACGCCTGGATCACGCTGGCCGGGCTGGCGCGCGAGACCAAGCGGATCCGCCTCGGCACGCTGATGACGGCAGGCACGTTCCGGCTTCCCGGCGTGCTCGCCATCCAGGTGGCACAGGTCGACCAGATGTCCGGCGGCCGCGTCGAACTGGGCCTGGGCGCGGGCTGGTTCGAGGACGAGCACAAGGCGTACGGCATCCCGTTCCCGCAGGAGAAGTTCGGCCGGCTGGAGGAGCAGCTGGCGATCATCACCGGGCTGTGGTCGACCGAGGTCGGCAAGACGTTCAGCTACGACGGCACCCACTACCAGCTCACCGACTCACCTGCCCTGCCCAAGCCGGCGCAGGCCAAGGTGCCGGTCCTGATCGGCGGGCACGGGGCCAAGCGCACACCGAGGCTGGCCGCCAAGTACGCGGATGAGTTCAACATCCCGTTCGCCTCCCTGGAGGACAGCGAGAAGCAGTTCGGCCGGGTCAGGGAAGCGGCCGAGGCGGCGGGCCGGGGGCCGGACGACCTGGTGTACTCCAACGCGCTGGTGGTCTGTGTCGGCAAGGACGACGCCGAGGTGGCCCGCCGCGCCGCCGTCATCGGGCGGGACGTGGCGGAGCTCAAGGCGAACGGGCTGGCGGGCTCGCCCGCCGAAGTGGTCGACAAGATCGGCCGATTCGGGGCCATCGGGGCTTCCCGGATCTACCTCCAGGTGCTGGATCTCGACGACCTGGCGCACCTGGAACTGATTTCGTCGCAGGTTCAGTCCCAGCTCAGCTGAGACCGGGAGAGGAGTATCCGTGCGTCCCGCCCGTGACCCCGGCCGGAGCGCCCGCACCCCGGGCAGTGTCAGCCGGCCCTCCGGCCGGCCGTTCGCCGCAGCGCCGTCCCGGCCCCTCGCGGCCGCCCTCGCGACGGGTCCGGTCCTGCTGGACGGCGGCCTCTCCAGCCAACTGGAGGCGCAGGGCTGCGATCTGTCCGACGCGCTGTGGTCCGCCCGGCTGCTCGCCGACGGGCCGGAGCAGATCGAGCGGGCTCACTCGGCCTATGTGCGGGCGGGTGCGCAGGTGCTCATCACCGCCAGTTATCAGGCGAGCTTCGAAGGGTTCGGGCGGCGCGGGGCAGGGCGGGCGGAGGCGGCCGCGCTGTTCGCCCGCAGTGTGGAGCTGGCCCGCCGGTCGGCCGGTTCGGTGGAACGGGACGTGTGGGTCGCCGCCTCCGTCGGCCCGTACGGGGCGGTGACGGCGGACGGCGCCGAGTACCGGGGCCGGTACGGGCTCTCGGTCCGGGAGCTGGAGCGCTTCCACCGCCCCCGGATCGAGGCGCTGGCCGCCGCGGAGCCCGACGCCCTGGCGCTGGAGACGGTGCCGGACACCGTCGAGGCGGAGGCGCTGCTGCGGGTCGCGGAGGAGTCCGGGCTGCCGGTCTGGCTCTCCTACACCGTGGCGCGGGGCGAGACCAGGGCGGGACAGCCGCTGGAGGAGGCGTTCGGCCTCGCCGCGGGGTTCGAACGGGTGGTGGCGGTCGGGGTGAACTGCTGCGACCCGGCCGACGCGGACACGGCGGTGCGGACGGCCGCCGAGGTGACCGGGAAGCCGGTCGTCGTCTACCCGAACAGCGGGGAACGCTGGGACGCGGGGAGACGGGCATGGGCCGGCGGCGCCACGTTCGATCCCGTCCGGGTCCTGGCCTGGCGGGAGTCGGGGGCCCGGCTGGTCGGAGGCTGCTGCCGGGTCGGCCCGGCGACCATCGCGGAGCTGGCGGCGCTGCTGGGGACACCGGCGGGCAACCACGTGGAAGGAGGGACGGAGGATCCGGAGGCGGACTGAAAATGCCTGGTGAGAGGGGAAGGAACGAGTCCATACTCGGATGTGTGTTCCTGACGATCAGTACCACCGGCACCCCGGAGCGTCCCGCCACCGATCTCGGATTCCTGCTGCACAAGCATCCCGAGAAGGCGCAGACGTATTCCACCTCCCACGGCACCGCGCACGTCTTCTACCCCGAGGCGTCGGCGGAGCGTTGCACTGCGGCGCTGCTGCTGGAGGTGGATCCCGTGGCGCTGGTGCGGCGGGGCAAGGGCCGGGGCGGCGCCCCCGACGCGGCACTCGCCCAGTACGTCAACGACCGCCCGTACGCGGCCTCCTCGCTGCTGTCCGTCGCGATGAGCACCGTCTTCAAGTCCGCGCTGAGCGGCGCCTGCCGGGCGATGCCCGAGCGGGCCGAGGAGACGCTGCCGCTGCGGATCGAAGTGCCCGCCCTGCCGGCCCGTGGTGGTGCCGAGCTGGTGCGCAAGCTCTTCGGTCCGCTCGGCTGGTCGCGGGTGGACGCGGTAGCCGTACCGCTGGACGAGCAGTTCCCCGAGTGGGGGGACTCCCGGTACGTACGGCTCGTGCTGGAGGGCGAGTTGCGGCTGGCCGACGCGTTGCGTCAGCTGTACGTCCTGCTGCCGGTGCTCGACGACGCGAAGCACTACTGGGTGTCGCCGGACGAGGTGGACAAGCTGCTGCGCGCCGGTGAGGGCTGGCTGGCCGGTCACCCCGAGCAGAAGCTGATCACCAGCCGCTACCTGGCCCGCCGCTGGGGGCTGACCAGGCAGGCGATGGAGCGGCTGGAGCTGGTCCGGCTCGCGGAGTCGGACGACCTGGACGTCGAGAGCATCGACAACGCGGTCGACGAGACGGCCGACACCGAGGAGCGGCCGGTGCCGCTCGCGGAGCAGCGGCGAGCGGCGATCCTGGCCGCGCTGACCGGCGCCGGAGCGAGCCGGGTGCTCGACCTGGGCTGCGGGCAGGGCCAGTTGGTGCAGGCGCTGCTGAAGGACGTGCGGTTCACGGAGATCGTCGGGGTCGACGTCTCGATGCGCGCCCTCACCGTCGCCTCGCGCCGGCTGAAGCTGGACCGGATGGGGGAGCGGCAGGCCGCCCGCGTGACGCTCCAGCAGGGCTCGCTCACGTACACCGACAAGCGGCTCAAGGGGTACGACGCGGCGGTGCTCAGCGAAGTCATCGAGCACCTCGACCTGCCGAGGCTGCCCGCGCTGGAGTACGCGGTGTTCGGTTCGGCCCGGCCCCGCACCGTCCTGGTGACCACGCCGAACGTCGAGTACAACGTCCGCTGGGAGACGCTCCCGGCCGGGCATGTCCGGCACGGTGACCACCGCTTCGAATGGACCCGGGCCGAGTTCCGGGACTGGGCGGGCGAGGTGGCCCGTCGGCACGGGTACGGGGTGGAGTTCGTGCCCGTCGGACCCGAGGACCCGGAGGTGGGTCCGCCCACCCAGATGGCCGTGTTCACCATGACCGCGGCCGACGAGACCGAGAAGGAGGCGAAGGCAGCATGAGCGGGACGGACGACAGCAGCAGAA
Organism: Streptomyces sp. 840.1; assembly: GCF_003751445.1. Taxonomy (NCBI): domain Bacteria; kingdom Bacillati; phylum Actinomycetota; class Actinomycetes; order Kitasatosporales; family Streptomycetaceae; genus Streptomyces; species Streptomyces sp. 840.1. Next base: position 5,377,372 of record NZ_RJUU01000001.1, read on the forward strand.
GCAGTTCCGGCGACAACGCCGGCACCGGTTCCAGTTCTGGCACCGCGTGCGGCACCGGCGACGGGGCCGCACGCGTCCTGCCGGTGACCGACCTCTCCCTCGTGGTCCTCATCGGGGCGAGCGGCTCGGGCAAGTCCACCTTCGCCCAACGGCACTTCAGACCGACCGAGATCATCTCCTCGGACTTCTGCCGGGGCCTCGTCGCCGACGACGAGAACGACCAGAGCGCGAGCCGGGACGCCTTCGACGTCCTGCACTACATCGCGGGCAAGCGGCTGGCCGCCGGGCGGCTGACCGTCGTCGACGCCACCAACGTCCAGCCCGAGAGCCGCCGCCAGCTGGTGAAGCTGGCCCGGGAACACGACGTGCTGCCCATCGCGATCGTGCTGGACCTGCCCGAGGAGGTCTGCCAGGCGCGCAACGCCGCCCGCCCCGACCGGGCCGGCATGGGCCGCCACGTCGTCCAGCGCCACCTCCGCGAGCTGCGCCGCTCGCTGCGCGGCCTTGAGCGCGAGGGCTTCCGCAAGGTCCACATCCTGCGCACCGAGGAGGAGGCCGGGCACGCCGAAGTGGTGCGGGAGCGCCGCTACAACGACCTCCGTCATCTCACCGGCCCCTTCGACATCATCGGCGACATCCACGGCTGCAGCTCCGAGCTGGAGACCCTGCTCGGCAAGCTCGGCTACGCGGACGGGGCGCACCCCGGGGGGCGTACCGCGGTCTTCGTCGGCGACCTCGTCGACCGGGGCCCCGACAGCCCCGGCGTGCTGCGCCGCGTGATGTCGATGGTGTCCGACGGCAACGCGCTCTGCGTGCCCGGCAACCACGAGAACAAGCTCGGCCGCTACCTCAAGGGCCGCAAGGTCCAGCAGACCCACGGGCTCGCGGAGACCATCGAGCAGTTGGAGCGGGAGGACGCCGGGGACCCGCAGTTCCGCGAGCGGGTCCGGGAGTTCATCGACGGGCTCGTCAGCCACTACGTACTGGACGGAGGCAACCTCGTCGTCTGCCACGCCGGGCTGCCCGAGAAGTACCACGGCCGCACCTCCGGACGGGTCCGCTCGCACGCGCTGTACGGCGAGACCACCGGCGAGACCGACGAGTTCGGCCTGCCGGTGCGCTACCCGTGGGCCGAGGACTACCGGGGCCGGGCCGCGGTCGTCTACGGCCACACGCCCGTGCCCACCACCTCCTGGATCAACAACACCATCTGCCTGGACACCGGCGCTGTCTTCGGCGGGAAGATGACCGCGCTGCGCTGGCCGGAGCGCGAGCTCGTCGACGTACCGGCCGAGCAGGTCTGGTACGAGCCGGTGAAGCCGCTGGCCACCGAGGCGCCGGGCGGCCGGGAGGGCCGGCCGCTGGACCTCGACGACGTGCGGGGCCGGCGGATCGTGGAGACCCGGCACCTGGGCCGCGTCTCGGTCCGCGAGGAGAACGCGGCGGCCGCGCTCGAGGTCATGAGCCGGTTCGCCGTCGACCCCCGGCTGCTGGCCTACCTGCCGCCGACCATGGCGCCGACGGCGACCTCGAAGGAGGAGGGGTATCTGGAACACCCGGCCGAGGCGTTCGCGCAGTACCGGGCGGACGGCGTGGCGAAGGTCGTGTGCGAGGAGAAGCACATGGGCTCCCGGGCCGTGGCCCTCGTCTGCCGTGACGCGGACGTGGCACGCGAGCGCTTCGGGACCGGCGTCGCGGGCGAGGGCGGCCCGACGGGCGCCCTGCACACCCGCACCGGACGCCCGTTCCTCGACGACGCGGGCCTGACCGAGGTGGTCCTGGGCCGGCTGCGCGCCGCCGTCACCGCCGCCGGGCTGTGGGAGGAGTGGGACACCGACTGGGTGCTGCTCGACGCCGAACTGATGCCCTGGTCCCTCAAGGCGGCCGGACTGCTCCGCTCGCAGTACGCGGCGGTCGGCGCCGCCTCGGGCGCCGTCTTCCCCGCGGCCGAGGCCGCCCTCGCGGCGGCGGCGGAGCGCGGCATCGACGTCGGCACGCTCGCCGGCCGGCAGCACGGCCGGGCACGGGACGCCGCGGCGTTCACCGAGGCCTACCGCCGTTACTGCTGGAGCACCGAGGGGCTGGAGGGGGTGCGGCTTGCACCGTTCCAGATCCTCGCGGTGCAGGGCCGCTCGCTCACCACCGTCCCCCACGACGAGCAGCTGGCCTGGCTGGACCGGCTGGTGGAGCACGACCCCAGCGGGCTGCTCCAGGTCACCCGGCGGCTCGTCGTCGACACCGCCGACGAGGCCTCGGTCCGCTCCGGCATCGACTGGTGGCTGGAGATGACCGGGCGCGGCGGCGAGGGCATGGTGGTCAAGCCGCTCGGCGCGTTCGCCAGGGACGCCAAGGGGCGCCTGGTCCAGCCGGGCATCAAGGTGCGCGGCCGGGAGTACCTGCGGATCATCTACGGACCCGAGTACACCCGCCCGGAGAACCTGGAGCGGCTGCGCGGCCGGTTCCTCGGCCACAAGCGCTCGCTCGCCCTGCGCGAGTACGCCCTGGGCCTCGAAGCCCTGGACCGGCTGGCCGGCGGTGAGCCGCTGTGGCGGGTGCACGAGGCGGTGTTCGCGGTGCTGGCGCTGGAGTCGGAGCCGGTGGACCCCCGGCTGTAGTACGGGTCACGCAAGAACCGGCAGGCGATTCGCCGGGTGAACGGCGCTCCGCGCGGTGAGGATGAGGGCATGGGATTCCATGTCGACTCCGAGGCCGGGCGGCTGCGCCGCGTCATTCTGCACCGCCCCGATCTGGAACTGAAACGGCTCACCCCGAGCAACAAGGACGCACTGCTGTTCGACGACGTGCTCTGGGTGCGCCGGGCCCGCCAGGAGCACGACGGGTTCGCGGACGTGCTGCGTGACCGGGGCGTTGAGGTGCACCTCTTCGGTGATCTGCTCCGCGAGTCGTTGGAGATCCCGGCGGCCCGGCGGCTGGTGCTGGACCGGGTCTTCGAGGAGAAGGAGTACGGCCCGCTGGCCACCGAACACCTGCGGGCCGCCTTCGAGGAGCTGTCCGCCACCGAACTCTGCGAGGCGCTGGTCGGCGGGATGACCAAACGGGAGTTCCTGGAGCGGTACCGCGAACCGACCTCGGTCCGCTTCCACGTGATGGATCTGGACGACTTCCTGCTCGGACCGCTGCCGAACCACCTCTTCACCCGCGACACCTCGGCGTGGATCTACGACGGGGTCTCCATCAACGCCATGCGCTGGCCGGCCCGGCAGCGCGAGACCGTCCACTTCGAGGCGATCTACGGGCACCACCCGCTCTTCACCGGCCCCGACGCGGGGGCCTTCCACCACTGGTCGCAGGGGCAGGACGACTACCCCTCCACCATCGAGGGCGGCGACGTCCTGGTCATCGGGCGGGGCGCCGTCCTCATCGGGATGAGCGAGCGCACCACCCCGCAGGCCGTGGAGATGCTGGCCCGCGGACTCTTCGACGCCGGGTCCGCCCGGACGATCGTGGCGCTGGACATGCCCAAGAGCCGGGCCTTCATGCACCTGGACACGGTGATGACGATGGTCGACGGGGACACCTTCTCCAAGTACGCGGGCCTGGGCATGCTCCGCTCGTACACCATCGAGCCGGGGGACGGCCCGCGTGACCTCAAGGTCACCGACCATCCGCCCGAGCACATGCACCGTGCCATCGCGGCGGCGCTGGGGCTGGACTCGATCCGGGTCCTCACCGCCACCCAGGACGTGCACGCCGCCGAGCGCGAACAGTGGGACGACGGCTGCAACGTGCTGGCCGTCGAACCGGGCGTCGTCGTCGCCTATGAGCGCAACGCCACCACCAACACCCATCTGCGCAAGGAGGGGATCGAGGTCATCGAGATCCGCGGCAGCGAACTGGGCCGGGGCCGGGGCGGGCCCCGCTGCATGAGCTGCCCGGTGGTCCGCGATCCGGTGTAGCCGGGCGCCCGGTGCGGGCGGAAGGGGGCCCGGACGCCCTGTATAGCGATGCATTGCATCGTATAGACTTCCAGGGTTACCGTATGCGTCCCCCCGCCCGACCCAGGAGCAGTCACCATGGCCATAGACCTCGCAGGCCGCCACTTCATCAAGGAGCTGGACTTCACGGCCGAGGAGTTCCGCGGCCTGATCGACCTGGCCGCGGAGCTGAAGGCCGCGAAGAAGGCGGGGGCCGAGGTGCAGCGGCTGCGCGGCCGGAACATCGCGCTGATCTTCGAGAAGACCTCGACCCGGACCCGGTGCGCGTTCGAGGTGGCGGCCGCCGACCAGGGCGCGTCCACCACGTACCTCGATCCATCCGGCTCCCAGATGGGGCACAAGGAGTCGGTGAAGGACACCGCGCGCGTCCTGGGCCGGATGTTCGACGGGATCGAGTACCGGGGCGACAGCCAGGCGGCCATCGAGGAGCTGGCCGCGTACGGCGGGGTGCCGGTCTTCAACGGGCTCTCCGACGACTGGCACCCCACCCAGATGCTCGCCGACTACCTCACCATGACCGAGCACAGCACGAAGCCGCTGGAGCGGATCGCCTTCGCCTACCTCGGTGACGCCCGGTTCAACATGGGCAACTCCTACCTGGTGACCGGCGCCCTGCTGGGCATGGACGTGCGGATCGTCGCGCCGAAGGCCTACTGGCCCGCCGACGGGATCGTCGCGGAGGCCCGCAGGCTCGCCGAGGGCAGCGGGGCGACCGTCACGCTCACCGAGGACATCGCCGAGGGCGTGCGCGGCGCCGACTTCGTCGCCACCGACGTCTGGGTCTCGATGGGGGAGCCCAAGGAGGTCTGGGACGAGCGCATCGCCGCCCTCGCGCCGTACGCCGTCACCATGGACGTCCTGCGGGCCAGTGGCAACGCCGACGTGAAGTTCCTGCACTGCCTCCCGGCCTACCACGACCTCGGCACCAAGGTGGGGCGCGAGATCCACGCCCGGCACGGTCTGACCGAGCTGGAGGTCAGCGACGAGGTCTTCGAGTCCGCCCACTCGGTCGTCTTCGACGAGGCGGAGAACCGGATGCACACGATCAAGGCGGTGCTGGTCGCGACGCTGGCCGCGCACTGACAAGGACATACCGCATGTTCATGCGCTCAATTGGGTGAACATGCGCATGGGTACCTATCATGGTCCCCATTGGTGGGGTTCGAGCTCGCACGCTCGAACCCCATTTTCGTGCGCCCCACCGGCCCCCACGCCCCCGGACGTACCGCCCCCCCACACGCGCCACCAGAGATGAGACCAGCCCCGTGAGCCCCCTGCGCCTGCCCGGCCCGCCGTACCGCGTCAAGGACCCCCACCAGCTCATCGCGGAGTCGGGAGCCGACCTGGAAGGGCACGGCCTCAAGCGCACCATGGGCCTCTTCCAGCTCGTCTGCTTCGGAGTCGGCGCCGTCGTCGGCACCGGCATCTTCGTCGGCCTGTCCGACAGCGTGGCCGAGGCCGGCCCGGCCGTCGTGCTGTCCTTCGTGCTCGCCGCGATCACCTGCATCTTCACCGCGCTGTCCTTCGCCGAGCTGGGCAGCGCGATCCCGGTGTCCGGCAGCTCGTACTCCTTCGCCTACGCCACCCTCGGCGAACGCGTCGCGTTCCTCGTCGGCTGGTGCCTGCTCCTGGAGTACGGCGTGTCCGTCTCCGCCGTGGCGGTGGGCTGGAGCCAGTACGTGAACGAGCTGCTCGACAGCCTCTTCGGGTGGCAGCTGCCCGCCGCGCTCTCCTCGGGACCCGGCGACGGCGGAGTGATCAACCTGCCCGCGGTCGTCGTGGTCATGATGGCCGCCACCCTGCTGGTGCGGGGCATCCGGGAGAGCGCCGGGGCCACGGCCGCGATGGCGGTCCTCAAGATCACCGTCCTGGTGATGTTCTGCGCCATCGCCTTCACCGCCTTCGAGCACGGCAACCTCACCCCGTTCGCGGCCCACGGCGCGGGCGGCGTCACCGCAGGGGCGTCGCTGGCGTTCTTCTCGTACATCGGGTTCGACGCCATCACCACCGCGGGCGAGGAGGTCAAGAACCCCCGGCGCAACATCCCGGTCGCCATCATGATCTGCATCGGCCTGGTCACGCTGCTCTACTGCGCGGTCGCCCTCGCCGCCATCGGGGCCCTCGGCCCGGACGCCGTATCCGACAAGCCGGCCGCGCTCTCGCTGATCGTCGACCAGGTCACCGGCTCGACGCTCGGCGGCGGGATCATCGCCTTCGGGGCGATCGTCGCCATCGCCTCGGTCGTCCTCGCGGTGATGTACGGGCAGACCCGCATCCTCATGTCGATGTCGCGCGACGGTCTGGTCCCCCGGGTCTTCGAACGGGTCTCGCCGCGCACCTCGACGCCGGTCGCCAACACCTGGATCGTGGCCACCGTCTTCGCCGTCCCGGCCGCCTTCTCGTCACTCGACGTGGTGGTGAACCTGACGACCATCGGCACGCTGGCCACCATGGTCGCGGTCAACCTCGCGGTGATCGTGCTGCGCCGCCGCAACCCCGAGGTGCGCGGCGCCTTCCGGATCCCGCTCCACCCCGTCGGCCCGCTGCTCGGCGTCGGCTTCTGCGTCTACCTCATGTACGGGACCGGCTGGACGACCTGGGTCCAGTTCGCGGTGTTCCTCGCGGCCGGCGCGGTGCTGTACGCCTGCTACGGCCGGAGCCGTTCCCGGCTGGCCGGCCGGACCGCGCTCCCTGATCGGGCCTGATCCGGACGGAAGGCCCTAGAGCATGCGTGCCAGACGCCGCCGGGCAGACGGGACTTTCAAAGCACGCCCTAGTCCACCGGTCCGGCCTGCGACGGCAGGGTGAACCACACCGCCTTGCCCTGTTCCGTGGCGCGGTGACCGCAGGACGAGCTCAGGGTGCGGATCAGCAGCAGGCCCCGGCCGTGCTCCTGCCAGGGGTCCGGCTCGCTGCCCGGCCCGGGGCGGGAGAGATCGCCCGGGGGTGCGGGGTCGCGGTCGTGCACCTCCACCTGGCAGCCGGTCGGCAGCAGCTCCACCACCAGCTCGACGGGCTCCACCCCAAGGGTGTGCTCCACCGCGTTGGCGACCAGCTCCGCGGTGAGCAGTTCGGCGGTGTCGGTGTCCGCCGGGGCCTCCAGGTCCGCCAGCGCCGTGCGGATCAGGGCGCGCGCGATCGGCACGGCCGCAGCCGTGTGCGGCAGCGCGATCCGCCAGGAGGCGGGGGCGGGGACATCGGGCGGCACGGCGGGGGGTTCCATTCGGAGTCGAGACGTTCCTGGAACGCATTGCTTCTTGGTTCAACCGTACGAAGCATCGCGGCTCGGACAAGGGGCTGTCGACCGGTACGAAGGGGGACTTTCGTCACTACGGTCCCCGTGCTCCGTGTACCGACGGTCTCACGCTCCGCACACCATCTATCGCGTACTCGTGACGGGAGTCACGCACGAGTGATAAATTCGGTGCAAGCAGCAGCCCGACGGCTGAAGGGGACCACCCTCCATGAGCCCGTTTCCCAGCTCCGCGGCACCCACGGAGAACTGGCGCCATCTCCGGGTCACGACGCGCGACGGGGTCGCCACCGTCACCCTCGCCCGCCCCGAGAAGCTCAACGCGCTGACGTTCGGCGCCTACGCGGATCTGCGCGACCTGCTGGCCGAGCTGTCCAGGGAGCGTTCCGTACGGGCCCTGGTGCTGGCCGGTGAGGGGCGCGGCTTCTGCTCCGGCGGCGATGTGGACGAGATCATCGGCGCCACCCTCGCGATGGACACCGCCCGGATCCTGGAGTTCAACCGGATGACCGGCCAGGTGGTGCGGGCCCTGCGCGAATGCCCGTTCCCCGTGATCGCGGCCGTGCACGGCGTCGCCGCGGGCGCGGGCGCCGTCCTCGCGCTGGCCGCCGACTTCCGGATCGCCGACCCGTCGGCCCGGTTCGCCTTCCTGTTCACCCGGGTCGGGCTCTCCGGAGGCGACATGGGCGCCGCCTACCTGCTGCCCCGGGTGGTCGGCCTGGGCCACGCCACCAGGCTGCTGATGCTCGGCGAACCCGTGCGCGCCCCCGAGGCGGAACGCATCGGACTGATCAGCGAACTGACCGAGGAGGGCCGCGCCGACGAACGGGCCGCAGAGCTGGCACGCCGCCTCGCGGACGGCCCCGCGCTCGCCCTCGCCCAGACGAAGGCACTGCTCACCGCCGAACTCGACATGCCGCTGGCCGCCGCCGTCGAGATGGACGCCGCCACCCAGGCACTCCTGATGCACGGCGAGGACTACGCCGAGTTCCACGCCGCCTTCACCGAGAAGCGGCCGCCGAAGTGGCAGGGCCGGTGACAGCCGCCGCCAACGCAGACCACGCGGGCCCGCACCGCATCGCCGTCATCGGCGGCGGCCCCGGCGGGCTCTACGCCGCGGCGCTGCTCAAGCGCCTGGACCCGGAGCGCGAGATCACCCTCTGGGAGCGCAACGCCCCCGAGGACACCTTCGGCTTCGGCGTCGTCCTCTCCGACGAGACGCTGGGCGGCATCGAGCACGCCGACCCCACCGTCCACCGCGCGCTGCAGAAGGAGTTCGTCCGGTGGGACGACATCGACATCGTCCACCGGGGCCACACCCAGACCTCCGGCGGTCACGGCTTCGCCGCGCTCGGCCGCCGCCGCCTCCTGGAGATCCTGCACGAACGCTGCGCCTCCCTCGGGGTGCGCCTCCGCTTCCGCACGCAGGCGCCGCCCGCCGCCGAGCTCGCCGCCTCCCACGACCTGGTGATCGCCGCCGACGGAGTCCACAGCGCCACCCGCGAGGCACACGCCGACCGCTTCGGCCCCCGCGTCAGCGACCACCGATGCCGCTACATCTGGCTCGCCGCCGACTTCGCCCTGGACGCCTTCCGCTTCGAGACGGCCGAGACCGCGTACGGCGTGATGCAACTGCACGGCTACCCCTTCTCGCCGGACGCCTCCACCGTCATCGTGGAGATGCGCGAAGAGGTCTGGCGGGCCGCCGGATTCGACACCTGCGACGTGGCCGAGTCGACCCGGCACTGCGCCGCGATCTTCGCCGGCGCGCTCGGCGGCCGGCCGCTGCGCTCCAACAACTCCTCCTGGCTCACCTTCAGCACCGTCGTCAACGCCCACTGGTCGCACGGCAACATGGTCCTCATCGGCGACGCGGCCCACACCGCGCACTTCTCGATCGGCTCCGGCACCAAACTCGCCGTCGAGGACGCCCTCGCGCTCGCCGCCTGCATCGAGGAGCAGCCCACCCTGCCCGCGGCCCTCGCCGCGTACGAGAGCGAACGCCGCCCCGTCGTCGAATCGACCCAGCGCGCCGCAGCCGCCAGCCTGCGCTGGTTCGAGGAGCTGGGCACGTACGTCGACCAGCCGCCCCGCCAGTTCGCGTTCAACCTCCTCACCCGCAGCCGCCGCGTCACCCACGACAACCTGCGGCTGCGCGACAGCGGATTCACCGCCGCCGTCGAGGAGGAGTTCGGCTGCCCGCCCGGCACTCCACCGATGTTCACCCCGCTGCGGCTGCGCGGACTCGAACTGCGCAACCGCGTCGTCGTGTCGCCCATGGACATGTACTCGGCAACCGACGGGGTCCCCGGCGACTTCCACCTCGTCCACCTGGGGGCGAGGGCGCTCGGCGGCGCGGGGCTCGTCATGACGGAGATGGTCTGCGTGAGCCCCCAGGGCCGCATCACCCCCGGCTGCACCGGCCTCTACAACGATGAACAGGCCGCCGCCTGGACCCGGATCACCGACTTCGTGCACACCGGATCGCCCGGCACCGCCATCGGCCTCCAGCTCGGTCACTCCGGCCGCAAGGGCTCCACCAGACTCATGTGGGACGGCATCGACCAGCCGCTCGACACGGACAACTGGCCCCTCGTCGCGGCCTCCCCGATCCCGTACGCCCCAGGGGTCAACCAGGTCCCGCACGCCCTGGACCGGGCCGGGCTCGACGCAGTGCGCGGGCAGTTCGCGGACGCTGCCCGCCGCGCCGACGCCTGCGGATTCGACCTCCTCGAACTCCACTGCGCCCACGGCTACCTGCTCTCCGGCTTCCTCTCCCCGCTCACCAACCGGCGCACCGACGCCTACGGCGGACCGCTGGAGAACCGGCTCCGTTTCCCGCTGGAGGTCTTCGACACGGTCCGGGAGCTGTGGCCCGACGACCGTCCGATGACCGTCCGGATCTCCGCCACGGACTGGGCCGAGGGCGGCACGACGGCCGAGGACGCCGTGGAGACCGCCCGCGCGTTCGTCGCGCACGGGGCCGACGCCATCGACGTCTCCACCGGCCAGGTCGTCCCCGGCGAACAGCCCGAGTACGGGCGCTCCTATCAGACCCCGTACGCCGACCGGATCCGCAACACGCTGTGCGTGCCCGTCGTCGCGGTGGGCGCGATCTCCTCCTGGGACGACGTCAACTCCCTGCTGCTGGCGGGCCGGGCCGACCTCTGCGCCCTCGCCCGCCCCCACCTGTACGACCCGCACTGGACGCTGCACGCGGCGGCCGAGCAGGGCTACGCGGGGCCCGGCGCGCCCTGGCCGCTCCCGTACCGCGCGGGCAGCCGCACCCCGCCGGCCGGCCGCACCGACGCACCGAAGCCGCGGCTCACCCTGGGCTGAGCGGCAGGCACGCGTGGCAGCGGCAGGGACCGGGGTGCGGGGCGGCGTGGTATTCGCGCCGCTCGTGGCGTGCGACCCGGTCCAGCAGCTCGGCCAGCGTTTCGGCCTCCGCCCGCGTCCGGGACCGGGTGCCGCACCGCCTCAGCACCGCCGGGGAGTACACCAACTGGCTCCGGAAGGTGTGCAGATGGCGGGTCGCGGTGTCGATGGTGATCCAGTGACCGGTGTGCCGGCCGTGGCCCACCGCGGTCAGCTGCTCGTTGGCCACCCCGGGGTAGGTGCCGATGACGTAGACCTTCGCCCCACCCCGGAACGCCTTCGTACCGGGGCGCAGCTCCTGCCCCAGCTCCCCGTACCGACGCCACAGCACCACGTTCGCCGCGACCAGCCAGACCGGCTCGGGGGCCTCAGTCACCGTCGGCCACCGCGCTGATGAGCAGCCTGTCGCAGACCGCCCGGTAGCCGATCCGGGTGTAGACACCGTTGCTGGTCGGGTTCGCCAGGTCCGTGAAGAGCAGCACCTCGTCCGCGCCCGCCTCCCGGGCCGCGCGGCTGACCTCCGCGGTCACCGCCGCCGCATAGCCCCGGCCGCGGTGCTCGGGCGGGGTGTAGACGGGAGCGACGCGCGCCGTGCCCGCGAGTTGCAGCGAGATGCCCGCCATCGACACGGGGACACCCTCGTTCTCCCAGAGCGTCAGCCGGCCTTCCGCCGTCCGCTCGTCGACCGCCCGCCCATGACGTTCGCCGTGCCCGGCCGGCCCACCGATGTCGCCGGCGAACGCGGCGTACCAACGCAGCAGCAGGGCCCGGTCCGAGGGAGTCGCGGGCCTCGCCCGGCCGCCGGGAGCGGGTGACGGCGCAGTGAGCTCGCCCAGCCGGTACAGCCGCTGTTCCTCGTCGACGCGGTGTCCGGGCCAGTGGTCCGCCACCGCCAGGGCCGTGGCCCGGTCCGCGTTGACGTGAGTGAACCGGCGGGCCGCCATCAAGGAGGCCACGGCCTCAGGGGCGAGCGCGTTCAACGTCGCCGGGTACGGCGGCGTCTGGAGCACGGTGCCCGCCACCTCGCCGTCGGCACCGCGCCACCAGCCCATCACCGGATCGCCCTCGCCATAGGCGTGCGGGCCGTGGCGGCGCAGGGCCGCCGTGACGGTGAGCACGACAGTGTTCTCGGCCGGCCGAGCGGCCAGCGAGGGGCCGGCCGCGTCGAGGAAGACGTCGACATCGTCGGTGAAGGTCCATGTCATGCACCCGCATACTGCCGTGCGGACCGCCGTCGGGGCACCCGGTTTATCCGCGGACGAACGCCGCCCCCGCGTCCCGCAGCCGCTCGTGCAGCTGACCGAAGACCTCCGCCGACCTGTCGCCGGGCCACTCCCCGGGCAGCAGCTCGCGCGGAAGTCCCGGGTCCGCGTACGGCACCTGGCGCCAGGAGTCCAGCGCGGTCAGGTAGTCCCGGTAGGCGAGTTCTGGATCGGCCGAGGCGTCGCCCCGCTCCTCCCAGGCCCGCAGCACGGGCTCGTGGCGCTCCAGGAAGGCGTGGTGGAGCCGGGCGACGGCCGCCAGGTCCCACCAGCGCGCCACCGAGTCGCCGGTGGCGGTGAAGCCCAGGTGGTCGCCTCGGAACAGGTCGACGTACGGGGCGAGTCCGAGGCGCTCCAGGGTGTGCCGGGTCTCGTCGTAGAGCCCCGCCGGGGCGATCCAGACGCCGGGGGCGGCCGTGCCGAAGCCGAGCCGGGCCAGCCGCGAGCGCAGCAGGTGCCGCTTGTTGCGCTCGGCCTCCGGCACGGAGAACACCGCGAGCACCCAGCCGTCGTCGAGCCGGGGGGCCGGGTGCCGGTAGATGCGCCGGTCGCCGTCGTCGAGCAGCTGGCGGGCGTCGGCGGACAGCGCGTACCCGGCGGCCCCGTCCGCCGTCCGGGCCGCGACGAGCAGCCCGCGCCGCTTCAGCCGGGAGACCGAGGACCGTACGGCCGGGGCCTCCACGCCGACGGCGCCGAGCAGCCGGATCAGTCCGGCGACCGGCAGCGGTGCATCGCCGGGGGTCCGGCCGTAGGCGCCGTAGAGGGTGACGATCAGCGAGCGGGGAGCGTGCGGTTCGGCCATGTGATCATTCTCGGCCCGGGGCGGCGGGGCCGGTACCCGGATCCTCCGTACGCAGCCGGAACCGTTGCAGTTTGCCCGTCGCGGTACGGGGGAGTGCGGGCAGGAACGTGATGAGGCGGGGGCATTTGTGCGGGGCCAGCTCCGTCTTCATGAAGGCGCGCAGCCCGTCGGCCGAGAGCGTGGAGCCCTCCCGCAGCACCACGTACGCCGCCACGATCCGGCCGCGCAGCTCGTCCTCGCGGCCCACCACCGCGGCCTCCGCCACCTCCGGGTGGCGCAGCAGGGCATCCTCGACCTCGGGGCCCGCGATGTTGTACCCGGAGGAGATGATCATGTCGTCGGCGCGGGCCACGTACCGGAAGTAGCCGTCGGCGTCGCGCACATAGGTGTCGCCGGTCAGGTTCCAGCCGTGCCGTACGTAGTCCCGCTGCCGTTCGTCGGCGAGGTAGCGGCAGCCGACCGGCCCGCGCACGGCCAGCAGCCCCGGCTCGCCGTCCGGGACCTCCACGCCGTCGCGGTCCACCACCCGGGCCTGCCAGCCGGGAACCGGGACGCCCGTGGTGCCGGGGCGGATCGCGTCGTCGGCGGCGGAGACGAAGATGTGCAGCAGCTCGGTGGCGCCGATGCCGTTGATGATGCGCAGACCGGTCCGCTCGTGCCAGGCCCGCCAGGTGTCGGCGGGCAGGTTCTCGCCCGCCGACACGCAGCGGCGCAGCGCGGAGAGGTCGTGGCCGTCGATCCCGTCGAGCATCACCCGGTACGCGGTGGGCGCGGTGAACAGCACCGAGACGCGGTGCGCGGCGAGGGCGGGCAGCAGCTGCTTGGGCCCGGCCTGTTCCAGCAGCAGCGCCGAGGCGCCGGCCCGCAGCGGGAAGACCACCAGCCCGCCGAGCCCGAAGGTGAAGCCGAGCGGCGGGCTGCCGGCGAACACGTCGTCGGGCACCGGCCGCAGCACGTGCCGCGAGAAGGTGTCGGCGATGGCGAGGACATCGCGGTGCAGGTGCATGCAGCCCTTGGGGCGGCCGGTGGTGCCGGAGGTGAACGCGATCAGCGCCACATCGTCCGCCGCCGTGTCCACGGCCTTGTAGGGGCCCGGTCTGGCGGCGGCCATGGCCAGCAGGTCGTCCGGGGCGTCTCCGCCGTAGGAGGTGATCCGCAGCCCCGGCACCCGCGCCTTCGCCAGGTCCTCGACCGAGCGGACGTCGCACAGGGCGTGGCTGATCCGGGCGATGGAGCAGATCGTGGCGAGTTCGGCGGCCCGCTGCTGGGCCAGTACGGTGACTGCGATCGCGCCGGCCTTCAGGACCGCCAGCCAGCAGGCGGCGAGATGGGGAGTGGTCGGGCCGCGCAGCAGCACCCGGTTGCCGGGGACGACTCCCAGGTCCGAGGTGAGGACATGGGCGATCCGGTCGACCCGGTCGAGCAGCTCCCCGTAGCTCAGCACCGCGCCGTCCGCCGTACGGAAGGCAGCGCGGCCGGGTCCGAAGCGCTCCGCCGTGCGGTCCAGGAGTTCGGCGGCGCAGTTCAGCCGGTCCGGATAGTGCAGCTCGGGCAGGTCGAAGACCAGCTCGGGCCACTGGTCGGCGGGTGGCAGGTGTTCTCTGGCAAAACTGTCGATGTGCGCTGAGGTCTTCGGGTCCATAACGGATCGCCCCCTTGTCGCCTCTGGAGCGTATCGTTTGGGTGACGGTAGTCAACGGTCCGCGATAAAACTGGTCACGAGGCAAGGCGCGAAACCACCGCACCGCGTAGAACTCCCGACGGGACTCCGACAAGAGAGGCGCCGGTATGACGGCATTCTCGCTCGATCCGGCCCAGACCGCCTGGTGCGAGGAACTGCGCACCCTCGCCGATCAGCGGCTGCGCCCGCTCGCGGAGAAGGGCGAGCCCGGTCACGTCAACCGGCCGCTGGTCGCCGCCCTCGGCGAGTTCGGGCTGCTGGGCCGGCTGCTGGACTCCGGCGCCCTGGACCTCTGTCTGCTGCGCGAGTCCCTCGCCCGGGGCTGCACGGAGGCCGAGACCGCCCTCGCGCTCCAGGGCCTGGGCACGTACCCCGTGGTCCAGGCGGGCACGACGGCCCAGCGCGAGCGCTGGCTGCCCGAGGTCCGCGCGGGCCGCGCCGTCGCCGCGTTCGCGCTCAGCGAGCCGGGGGCCGGGTCGGACGCGGCGGCCCTGGCGCTCGAAGCCGCGCCCGCACCGGACGGCTGGCGGCTGACCGGCGAGAAGTGCTGGATCTCCAACGCCCCCGAGGCCGACTTCTACACCGTGTTCGCCCGCACGGCACGGGACGCCGGAGCCCGCGGCGTCACCGCGTTCCTGGTCCCGGCCGACCGCCCGGGGCTGACCGGCAGCGCCCTGGACATGCTCTCGCCGCACCCGATCGGCGCCCTCGCGTTCGACGACGTGCCGGTCACCGCGGACGACGTGCTGGGCGAACCGGACCGGGGCTTCCGGGTCGCCATGAACACCCTCAACCTGTTCCGGCCGAGCGTGGGGGCCTTCGCCGTCGGCATGGCCCGCGCCGCGCTCGACGCCACTGTCGCGCACACCGGGGAGCGCACCGCGTTCGGCGGCCCGCTGAAGGAACTGCAGTCCGTCGCCCACCAGGTCGCCGAGATGGCCACCCGCACCGAGGCGGCCCGGCTGCTGGTGTACGCGGCGGCCGCCGCGTACGACGCGGGGGAGCCGGGCGTCCCGCGCCGTGCCGCCATGGCGAAGCTGTTCGCGACCGAGACCGCGCAGTATGTCGTGGACACCGCCGTCCAGCTGCACGGCGCCCGCGCCCTGCGCCGGGGCCATCTGCTCGAACACCTCTACCGGGAGGTCCGTGCCCCGCGGATCTACGAGGGCGCCAGTGAGGTGCAGCGCACGATCATCGCCAAGGAGCTGTACGCCAACCGGGAGCCGTCCGCATGAGCCCGATCCACCGCATCAACCCCGTCGAACTCTCGCCGCCCGCAGGCTTCTCGCACGCGGTCACCGCCACCGGGAGCCAACTGGTCTTCCTGGCCGGGCAGACCGCGCTCGACCAGCGGGGCGACATCGTCGGGGCCACCCTGCCCGAGCAGTTCGCCACCGCGCTCACCAATCTGCTCGCCGCCCTGCGCGCCGCGGGCGGCGCCCCGGCGGACCTGGCCCGGGTCACGGTCTACGCCACCGACGTGGCCGACTACCGGGCGAACGCCGCCGAACTGGGCCGGATCTGGCGGCGGCTGGCCGGCCGCGACTACCCCGCGATGGCGGTGATCGGGGCGGCCCGGCTCTGGGACGAGCAGGCGCTCGTCGAGATCGACGGCGTCGCGGTGCTGCCCTGAGGCCGTGTGCCACGAGAGCGCGAACGCCCCGCAAGGGCCCGGGAAGCCGGGGCCGTGCGGGGCGCGCTCTCAGGTACGCGGCGGCCGGCGCGTGATCAGTACGGCTTCACCAGTACGTGGGCCGCACCCGGGATGCCGACCTTCAGCAGCTCGTCCTCCTCGGGAGTCGTCTCGCCGCCGGTCTCCTGCTTGAGCACGGCACGCGACATCGCCTGCACCCACATGGCGCGGGGACGGCGGCGGTCCTCCCAGGCGTCGAGCGCGGCCGCGACGTCCGGCTCGGCGTCCAGCGACTCGGCGAGCACCAGCGCGTCCTCCACGGCCATCGCCGCACCCTGCGCGATGTGCGGGGTGCTCGCGTGCGCGGCGTCGCCGGCCAGCACGACCCGGCCGACGTGCCACGGCTCCTCGACGGTCACCTGGGAGATCCGCGAGTACACCACGTCCTCGGGACCGGTGACCGAGGCGAGTGCCTCCGCGACCGGGCCGGAGAACATCGGGAGGCGCTCCTTGAGCTGCTCGTGGGCCCTTTCCGGGTCGGGCCGGAAGTCCTCGGACTCCGGGAACACCGTGCCCAGGTACATCAGTTCTTCCGTGATCGGGGTGAGCAGCGCCTTGGCCGCCTGGCCCGCGGTGCTCATCACGACGCCCTTGACCCGCTCCTGGCGGGGCATGGTGACCCGCCAGTTGGCGAACCCGGTGTACTGGGGGGCGTACCGCTCGCCGTACAGCCGGGTGCGCAGCGGCGAGCCGATGCCGTCGAAGCCGACGACCAGGTCCCAGCGGCCGGCCGAGCCGTCGGACAGGGTGACGTCGACGCCCTCGCCGTCGTCCGCGAGCTCCGCGATCGTGGTGCCGAAGCGGATGGTGGCGCCGGCCGCCGCGGCGGCGTTGCCGAGCACCTGGGCCAGTGCGGGGCGGGGTATGCCGTTGTTGGAGGGCGCGTCGTCCATCCGGGGCTGCGGGATCTCGGCCAGGGTGTTCCCGGCCGGGTCCGCGATGGTCAGGACCTCCCACTCGAAGCCCGCCTTCAGGCAGTCGTCGAGCACCCCGATCTCGCGCATGACGTGGAGGGCGTTGGACGGCTGGATGATGCCGACGCCGAGTGCGTCGAGCTCGTCGCGGAGCTCGATGACCTCGACGGTGTGGCCGCGCCGTGCCAGGGCGGTGGCGAGCGTCAGCCCGCCGATGCCGCCGCCGTGTACCAGGACGCGCAGGGGTGTTGCCATATCGGAGCTCTCCAGAGGGGAAGTCAGCGGGGATCAGCGGGTGCCGGGCGGGGCTCCGCGGAGACGTCAGCCGGCCGCGACGGGCAGGCTCATCAGGTGTTCGACCAGGGCCAGCAGCACGTCCCGGCCGAACGGCCGGTCACGCACGTCACCGACGAGCAGCGGGACATGGGGGTCGAGGTCGAGCGCGGCCCGTACCTCTTGCGCCGTCCGGGTGTTGTGGCCGTGGAAGCAGTTGATCGCCACCACGAACGGGATGTCGCGGCTCTCGAAGAAGTCGATCGAGGCGAAACTGGTCTCCAGCCGGCGGGTGTCGGCGATCACGACGCCACCGAGCGCGCCGTTCACCAGGTCGTTCCACATGAACCAGAAGCGCTCCTGGCCCGGTGTGCCGAAGAGGTAGACGACCAGCTCGGGACTGACCGTGATCCGGCCGAAGTCCAGCGCCACGGTGGTCGTGTCCTTCTGGCCGACACCGGCCAGGTCGTCGACACCGATGCTGGCCTTGGTCAGGTACTCCTCGGTACGCAGGGGCGCCACCTCGCTGACGGCCCCCACCAGGGTGGTCTTGCCGACGCCGAAGCCGCCGGCGATCAGTATCTTGACTGCGGCCGGGGCCGCCTGACTGCTTGTCATCTTTACTCAGAGTCTCCGGAGTCCGTCACGAACAGCGGCCAGCACACCCATGTCCGCACCGCCGGCCGCCCGTGCCACCGAGAGCGGGGCGCGGGCGAGCAGCAGGCCGTGCGACACCAGGTCCGCCAGCAGGATCTTGGTCACCGAGACCGGGAGGTCGAGGTCGGCCGAGACCTCCGCGACGGCCGCGGGGCGCAGACAGCGTTCCAGGATCATCCGGTGTTCCGGCTGGAGCCGGCCGGGCCGGGCCGCCGCGCCGTGTTCGTCCCGCGGGTCGTGCGCGGTCGTCAGCACGGTGATGAGGGTGAAGTCGTCCCGCTCGGGAGCGGTCCGGCCGCGGGTGATGGTGTACGGGCGCACCATGGTGCCCGCTCCGTCCTCCTCCTCGTCCTCCCAGTGCGGGCTCACGCGCGGGGCCCGTCCCCGGCGCCGAAGGCGTTGAACTCACCGCGCACCGGCGTGCTGAGCTTCTGGCCGACCTGCTGGACGAGGTTGTGCATGGCCAGCGACATGATCTCGGCGTCCACCTCCTGGGAGGCCACGACGGCCAGGTGCGTGCCCTGGGCGGCCGAGATGATGAAGAGCCACAGGTCCGACAGTTCGACGATCACCTGGTGCACGCCGCCGCCGTTGAAGAGCTGCCCGACGCCCCGGGCGAGGCTCTGCTGGCCGGTGCAGATGGCGGCCAGCCGCTCCGCGTCGGCGCGCTCGACGGTGCGCGAATGGCTCACCACCAGGCCGTCGTCGGAGAGCAGCACGGCGTTCAGGGTCTCGGCCACCGAGTCCACGAGACCGTCGAGCAGCCAGTCGAGGTCCTGATGAGTGGCGGTTGTGCGTGTCATGACCGTTCTTCTCTCGTGGGGAGGTGGGCGGGCGGGTCGGGCTCCGTCGGCGATTCATCGGTCGCGCGGGCGGCCCTGGACCGGCGCTGGAAGGCCCCGATCGCGGCTCCGGCCCTGCGCGGAGCCGGCCGCAGGAGCGGGTTCTCCTCCCAGCTCGGCGGCTTCGGCGCGGCGGGAGCGGCGGCCGGATCGATCCGCAGTTCGTCCGCGAGGCTGGCCTGCCGTACCCGGCGCGGCAACGGCGGTTCCGCGGCCGGCGCGGTGGGAAGGGCGGGCCGGCCGGTCCCGTCGCCGGCGGTTATGGCGTCGGCGGACGGCGGGGCCGGATGGTCGGGCTCGGCCACCGGCAGCCGTCCGGGGCGCCCGGCGGCCGGTGCGGGCTGCCGGGGACCGGGTACCGGGAATCCGTGCGGGTCCTCGGCGACGCCCGCCGGATACGTGTCCGGGTACGGCGCTTGCGGAGACATGTACGGCTCCTGCGGCGTCGGGTAAGGCTGTTGCGGCACCGGGTACTGGCCCTCCGCCTTCATGTACGGCTGCTCGGCCGGGGCGTACGGCTCCCCGGGGGAGCCGCCGTACGGGGACTCCGGCCGGGCGGAGCCGTACGGAGACGTCCCGGGTACGGCGGTGCCGAACGGCGGGTGCGGGTGCTCGCGGCCGTCGAACGAGCCGTCGAAGCCGTTCGCAGCGCCGTCGAACGAGTCGTTCGCAGAGCCGTCCGGCGAGCCGACGAACGGGTCGTCGGGAGAGCCGTCCGGCGAGCCGCCGAGCGAGCTGTCCGACGAACGGTTCGACGCGTTGTCGAAGGCGGCGTCGAACGGTGCGCCCGAGGCGTGCAGCGCGGTGACCCCGGCCAGGGCCTGGCCGCGGCCCCGGGTGGGCAGCGCCTCCGCGTCACCGGTCGCGGCGGGCACCGGCTGACCGGCCGTCGCGGGGGCCGGGACGCCCACCGGTCCGGTGCGCGGTTCGTCGACCGTCAGCGCGTCCGGGACGAGCACGACGACGCGCGTTCCGCCGAAGGCCGAGGGACGGAACTCCACCCGCAGGCCGTGCTGGTCGGCGAGGCGCGCGATCACGTAGAGGCCCAGCCGGATGTCGTCGGAGTGGGCCAGCACGTCCATTCTGGGCGGACGGCTCATCAGCTCGTTGGCATCGGCGAGCTGTTGCTCGTCCATGCCGAGGCCGCGGTCCTCGACCTCGATGGCCAGACCCCGGCTCACCCGGGCCGCCCTGACCTCGACGGGGCTCGGCGGCCTGGAGAAGCTGAGGGCGTTCTCGATCAGCTCGGCGAGTACGTGGGAGACCGGCCCGACGGCCCGCTCCGCGAGCCACGGGGCGCCGTCCAGATCCAGCACCACGCGCCGGTAGTCCTGCACCTCGCCCTGGGCGGAGCGCATGACGTCCAGCAGCGGCACGGGCTTGCGCCAGCGCCGGTGCGGGGAGCCGCCGGCGAGGATCACCAGGTTCTCCTCGTAGCGACGGAGGCGGGCGGTGAGGTGGTCGAGGTCGAAGAGGCCGTCCAGCACCTCGGGGTCCTCGTGCTTGCGCTCCAGCTCGTCCAGCTTCTTCAGCTGCTGGCCGATCAACTGCTGGGTGCGGCGCGCGATGCGCTGCAGCAGCCGCTCGAATCCGCGGTGCTGGTCGGCCTGCCTGACCGCCGCCTGCACGGCACTGGTGCGGGCCAGGTTGAGCGCGTTGCCCAGCTGAGTCAGCTCGTCGGACTTTCCGCTCCCGAGGTCCGGCGCGATGGCACGGGCCTCGGCCTCGACATCGATGCGCTCGCCCTTGCCGAGGCGGTCGACCACATCGGGCAGCGTCCGCTCCAGCTCCTCGGCGCGCTCCTGGAGCCCGCCGATACGCCTGCGCAGGTTACGGGTGAGCCGCCAGGTGATCCAGATGACCGCGATGACCGCGAGGAGACCGATCACGGTGGTCAGGACGACCCTGATCAGCAGCGAGATGACGCTGTCCTTGCCCTTCTCGACCACCATCGCGGTGCGGTGCTCCATCAGCTTCTTCAGCTGGGGCGTCAGATCGTCCATCGCGTCGCGCCAGGTCTTCTCCCCGGCGCCGAGGCTGACGAATCCGGCGCTGTCCGGGTCGGCGGGGCGCAGCACCTCCGTCTCCACCTGGGTCTTGGTCTTCCAGGCGGGACCGGCGGCGATCTCGTCCCACATGGCCTTCTCGTC
The DNA here is from genome assembly GCF_003751445.1 of Streptomyces sp. 840.1. Lineage (NCBI taxonomy): Bacteria > Bacillati > Actinomycetota > Actinomycetes > Kitasatosporales > Streptomycetaceae > Streptomyces > Streptomyces sp. 840.1. The sequence goes on from NZ_RJUU01000001.1 coordinate 5,398,233, forward strand.
CGGCGGAAGGTAGGGAGCGACCTTGGAGGTGTACTGGAACAGCTGCGCGGAGACGGCCTGCCGGACCTCCTGGAGGTCCGCCGTGCTCAGCTTGCCCTCGGGCCAGCCCCGGGCCAGCAGGGCATCCGTGCGGGAGATCATCTCCTTGGCCCAGAACAGTTCGACCAGCGGCTGCGAGAGCGTGGTGATCTCGCCGTTGTCCACATGGCTCAGCGCGGTGAACAGCTGCAGGTCGACCGTGATCAGGTCCGTGTAGTAGCGGTACACGGCCTTCTGCTGGTCACCGTCGCCCTCGTCGACGAGGGTCCGCTGGGCGGGGAGTTGGGTGATCGCCTGACGGGCCTGGGCGACCGCCTCGCGAACCTCGCCGGGTGCGTCGCCGGTGTCGATGTCGGAGAGGGTCTGGAAGCTGGTGATCGCTTCGTCGGTCAGCCTGCGCTGCTTGCGCAGGGCGGCGGTCGCTCCTCCGCCGCGGGCCAGGGCCTCGGCGCTCAGCCGGCGCTCCTCCTGCAGGTTGTAGTACACGATGTTGGACGGCTGGCCGGCCTTTTGGGCCAACTGGCCCTGGGCTGCCTGGGTTTGGAAGTCGAGCAGAGTCTGACCACTGGTGACGGCCCAGAGGGCGGCCAGTGCGACACCGGGGACGATGGCCAGTACGAGCAGGGCTGTCCGCAGCGACATGGTGGTCGAGTCACTCCGCCGAGACGCGCGCGTGCGCAGGGCATGCTCCTTGGCGATGATGCCAGCCTCACGACTGGTCAAATCCGTTTAGAACTGAGACAGATAGATACTAGTCACATTGTAAAAATGAAAAGTAGGCGACCTCACATGTGCAACACCGAACATGCACACGGTCATCATCACTGCGTGGAGCCGCCATCTCCGTATGGAGCCGCCGCGACCGATCTGACTGTTCCCGGGTGGGCGCGGCGCGCCGTACGGGTGAAGCCGGTTCGGGGATATATCTGTATTTAGTGCCCTTTGCCCGTTCTGCAACACCCTGCGGCGGACTGCCCCGCGGAGCCGTATGACCGCGCTCATCGTCTGCCACTTCGTCCTGGCCGCCTGCGCCCACCCGCTGGTCCGGCGACTGGGCACGCGCGCGTTCGTCGTACTCGCCCTGCCGCCCGCCGCCACCACCTGCTGGGCCCTCGCCCAGTGGGACACCGCGGCCTCCGGCGCCTCGGTGACCTGGTCGTGGGACTGGATCCCGGCCTACGACGTCTCCCTCGGCCTGCGCCTGGACGCGCTGGCCGAACTGATGGTGCTGCTCGCGGCCGGTGTCGGCACGCTCGTCCTGCTGTACTGCGCCTCGTACTTCACCGACGACACCCCGCAACTGGCGGGATTCGCCGGGAACCTGCTCGCCTTCGCCGGGGCGATGCTCGCCCTCGTCCTCACCGACGACCTGATCTCGCTCTATGTGTTCTGGGAGCTGACCACGGTCTTCTCCTACCTGCTGATCGGATACAACAGCGAGCACCGGCACAGCCGCCGGTCCGCCCTCCAGGCACTCACCGTCACCACCTTCGGCGGCCTCGCCATGCTGGTCGGCTTCCTGATCATCGGTCAGGCCGCAGGCACCTACCGGATCTCCGCGATCCTCGACGACCCGCCCCGCACGAGCGTCTCGGTCTCGGTGGCCGTCGTGCTCATCCTGTGCGGAGCGCTGTCCAAGTCCGCGATCTGGCCGTTCAGCCTCTGGCTCCCGAACGCCATGGCCGCGCCCACCCCCGTCAGCGCCTATCTGCACGCCGCCGCCATGGTCAAGGCCGGCGTCTACCTGGTCGCCCGCCTCGCACCCGGGTTCGCCGACGTGCCCGTGTGGCGGCCCGTCGTGATGGTCCTGGGCGCCGCGACCATGCTCCTCGGCGGCTGGCGGGCGCTGCGGCTCAACGACCTCAAGCTCGTCCTCGCCTACGGCACCGTCAGCCAGCTCGGCTTCCTCACGCTGCTCGCCGGGATCGGCAACCGCGACGCGGCGCTGGCCGCCGCCGTGATGATCCTCGGCCACGCCCTGTTCAAAGCGCCGCTGTTCCTGGTCACCGGCATCGTGGACCACGCGGCCGGCACCCGGGACCTGCGCAGACTCTCCGGCGTCGGGCGGGCGCTGCCACACGTCTGCGCCGTCGCCGTGATCGCCGCCGCGTCCATGGCCGCGCTGCCCCCACTGCTCGGCTTCGCCGCGAAGGAGGCGGCCTTCGAGGCACTGCTGCACGGCGACACCGCCGACCGCTGGGCGCTGGGCATCACCGTCGCCGGATCGATGCTGACCGTCGCCTACACCGTCCGGTTCGTCTGGGGGGCCTTCCTGCGCAAGCCCGGAGTCGCCGACACCCCCGTCCACCGGGTCGGCTGGGTCTTCCTCGCCCCGCCCGCGCTGCTCGCCGGCTGCGGCCTCGTCCTCGGGCCCGGCGTCGGGTGGACCGACCACCTGCTGAGCGCCTACGCCGACACCTTTCCGGCCCCCGCGCACCCGTACCACCTCGCGCTCTGGCACGGATTCGGCACCGCGCTGCTGCTCTCGGCCGTCGCCGTGGCCGGCGGCGCCGCGCTGTTCGCATGGCGCGGCGAGGTCACCCGGCTCTCCCGCCGGATCGCCTGGCCGACCGCCGACAACGTCTTCGGCCACCTGCTGCTCGGCCTGGAGCGGCTCTCCCTCCAGATCACCGGGTTCGTCCAGCGCGGCTCGCTCTCCGTCTACCTCGCCACCACGCTGCTCGTGATGCTCGGTGGGCAGCTGGCCGTGCTCGCCACGGACCGGCCCTGGCGGGGCGCGGCCGCGCCCAGGCTCTGGGACGCACCGCTGCAGGGGGCGGTCGCCGTGCTGACCTGTGCGGCGGCCCTGCTCTGTCTGACCGTCAGGCGCCGCATGAAGGCCGTGGTGCTCGCCGGACTCACCGGATACGGGACCGCGTTGCTCTTCGTCGTCCAGGGCGGACCGGACCTGGCGCTCACGCAGTTCTGCGTGGAGACCGTGTCGATGATCGTGTTCGTGCTGGTGCTGCGCCGGATGCCGGTGCACTTCCAGGAGTCGGTCAGCAGCTGGCGCCGAGCCGTGCGCATTCCGGTGGCGCTGGCGGCGGCCGCCACCCTGAGCGTGGTGGTGTGGGTCGCGGCGGCCGCGCGCACCGCGAAACCGGCGGGCGCCGCCATGGTCGAGGAGACCGCGCACCACGGCCTCAAGGACGTGGTGGCCACCATCCTGGTCGACCTGCGGGCCTGGGACACGATGGGGGAGTCCGCCGTGCTCGCCGCCGCCGCGATCGGTGTGACGAGCCTGATCTATCTGCACCGGCGCGCCGAGGGGGCCGCGGCGCCCCCGGAACGGCAGGGGCACACCGCCTGGTCGGTGGCCGCGACCCCGCTGACGGGGCTGCCGCACGGCGACGAGGGGGCGCCGGAGCGCGGCTGGCTGGCGGCCGGCGCCACGCTCGCGCCCGAGCACCGCTCCGTCGTCTTCGAGGTGGTGGCCCGGCTGCTGTTCCACCCGATCCTGGTGCTCTCGGTCTACCTGCTGTTCTGCGCCGAGAACATGCCGGGCGGCGGATTCGTCGGCGGGCTGGTCGCCGGAGTCGCCCTGATCACCCGCTATCTCGCGGGCGGCCGCTTCGAACTCGCCGAGGCGGCTCCGCTGCAGCCGGGACTCTTCACCGGCCTCGGCCTGTTCCTCTCCACCGGAGTCGCCCTCCTGGGCCTCGCCGACGGAACGGTCCTGCACGCCTGGACCCATTACGGGCGGCTGCCACTGATCGGCGAGTACCACTTCGGTACGCCGGTGATCTTCGACTTCGGGGTGTATCTCCTGGTGCTGGGCGTGGTGCTGGACATCGTGCGGGCCCTCGGCGCCAAGATCGACCGGCAGATCGAGCGGGCCGCCGCGGAACAGGCGGCCTCGGCACGGTCCGGACCGGCGCCGGACGCAGGAGGCGCTGCCTCATGACCGTCAGCGCCTCCCTCCTCGCCACCGCCGCGGTCCTGTGCGCGGTCGGCGGCATCCTCATGCTCACCCGGCCGCTCACCCGCATCCTGCTGGGCGCGGTGATCGCGGGCAACGGCATCAACCTGCTCGTGCTGTCCGCCACCGGAACGGCCGGCCGCGAACCCCTGCTCTACGGCGTCGCGCTGAGCCAGGTCACCGACCCGCTGCCCCAGGCCATCGCCCTCACCGCCATCGTCATCACGCTCGCCACCACCGCTTTCCTCCTGGCCATGGCCTACCGCAGCCACCAGCTGACCGGCACGGACGAGGTCCACGACGACCTGGAGGACCGGCGCATCGTGCTGCGCGCCGAGGTGCTGGGGGAGCGCGACGAACTGCGTGAGCAGTACCGGGCCGAGTCGGACCGCAGCGACGAGGAACGCCGCCGCTACCGCGCGGAGCGCCGCCGGCTGAGAGCCAGACTGCGCGCCGACCGCGCCCTTCAGGCCCGCGGCCGGGATGCGACCGGGGACCTGTGGCACGACGTCCTGGGCGCGGACCCGGAGCACTACGCGGCAGCCGGCGAAGAGGCGAACCCCGACGACGAGCCCCCCGCCCCCGCCCCCGAGACACCCGAGACGCCCGAGACCCCCGACCCCATGCCCGACGACCCGAACCGAGGAGACACCGGGTGAACGCACTCGTCCCGCTGCCGGTGCTGCTGCCGCTCTGCGCCACCGGCCTGAGCCTCGCCTTCGGCACCCGGCTCAAGCAGTTCCAGCGCTTCATCAGCGTCGCCGTGCTCACCGCCGTACTCGGCCTCTCGGTCACCCTGATGATCGAGGCGGACATCGAGGGACCGCTCACCGTCCACCTCGGCGACTTCGCCCCGCCGCTCGGCATCACCCTGGTCGCGGACCGGCTCTCCGGGCTGATGCTGACGGTCTCGTCCGCCGTCACCCTCTGCGTCCTCGTCTACTCCCTCGGCCAGGGCATGGCCGACCGGGACGAGGAGACACCCGTGGCGGTCTTCCACCCCGCCTACCTGATCCTGGTCGCCGGGGTCTCCTGCACGTTCCTCGCCGGTGACCTGGTCAACCTCTACGTCGGCTTCGAGATCATGCTGGTCGCCAGCTTCGTGCTGCTCACCCTCGGCGGCACCGGCCCCCGGATCCGCGCCGGGTCCACCTACGTGATCATCTCGCTGTTCTCCTCCATGCTCTTCCTCACCGCCATCGCGATGACGTACGCGGCCACCGGCACCGCCAACTTCGCCCAGCTGGCCGGACGCCTGGCCGCACTCCCGCTGGGCGTCCAGACCCTGATCCAGGCGATGCTGCTGACCGTCTTCGCCATCAAGGCCGCCGTCTTCCCGCTCGCCGCCTGGCTCCCCGACTCCTACCCGACCGCCCCCGCCCCGGTCACCGCGGTCTTCGCCGGGCTGCTCACCAAGGTCGGCGTCTACTGCATGCTGCGCACCGAGACCCTGCTCTTCCCCGGCAACCGGCTCGGGGACCTGCTGATGGCGGCGGCCCTCGCCTCGATGGTCGTCGGCATCCTGGGCGCCGTCGCCCAGACCGACCTGAAGCGGCTGCTCTCCTTCACCCTCATCAGCCACATCGGCTACATGGTCTTCGGCATCGGACTCGCCACCCGCGAGGCGTACGGCGGTGCCATCGTCTACGTCGTCCACCACATCACCGTGCAGACCACGCTCTTCCTGGTGGCCGGGCTGATCGAACGGCGCGGCGGCACCACCGAACTCACCCGGCTCGGCGGACTCGCCAGAGCCGCGCCGCTGCTGGCCGTCCTCTTCTTCGTACCCGCGATGAACCTGGCCGGCATCCCGCCGCTCTCCGGGTTCATCGGCAAGCTCGGACTCATGCGCGCCGGTGTCGCGGACGGGGGTGTCTGGGCCTGGATCCTCGTCATCGGATCCACGGCGACCAGCCTGCTCACGCTGTACGTGATGGCCAAGGTGTGGAACCTGGCGTTCTGGCGGGCCGCTCCCCCCGGACAGGCACTGGACGGCACGGTCCTGGAGTCCGACGAGGAGGACGACAGCGACGCCGACGAGGGCCCGGACCGGATGCCCGGCACCGGCGACGAAGGGGTACGGACCCGCCACCAGCCGGCCGGGCGCGCGGTGGCGGCCACCCTGCACGGACACGCCGTCACCACCACCACGAAGCTGCCGCGCCCGATGACCTGGGCCACCGCCGCGACGGTCGCGCTCGGCCTCGCCTTCACCGTGTTCGCCGGGCCGCTGACCTCGTTCACCGACCGCTCGGCCGCCGAACTCCTCGCGCGGTCCCCCTACATCGAGGCGGTGCTCGGACGGTGAGACGACTGATCAGGTTCTCCTACCGGAACAAGGACCTGCCGCCGTTCAGCTGCGAGTTCCGCGGCCGCCGCCGGCGCGTGCTCGACCTGCCGCTGATCGCCTGGCTCACCGTCATCTGGGTCCTGCTCTGGTCCAGCCTGCACTGGGCCAACGTGCTGACCGGGGTGGTGGTCGCGGTCGCGGTCTGCCTGGCGTTCCCGCTCCCGCAGGTCGACCTCGGACTCCGGCTGCACCCCTGGGGCATCCTGCGGCTGGCCGCCTTCCTGCTCTACGACATGTACACCTCCGGCGTACGGGTCACCCGGCAGATCTTCGCCGACCATCCGCACCGGGCCGCCGTGATCGCCGTACCCCTGCGCTGCCGCTCGGACCTGATGCTCACGGCTACCGCCGTCGCGATGTCCAACGTGCCCGGCGGATCGGTCGTCGAGGTGCGCCGCGCCACGGCCACCGTCTTCCTGCACGTCCTGGACGCGGACCGCCCCGCCGAACTGGACGCGGCCCGGCGCTCGGTGTGGCGTATGGAGGAGCTGACCGTCCGGGCCTTCGGCACCCGCGACGAGATCGCCCGCGTCGCCGGACCGCCACCAGGGACGCCGCACACCGGCGAACTGCCGGGAGAACAGGGGGAGGACGCGTGAGTGTTCCGGAAGCCGTGGACCGGGGGCTGATCATCGCGGCCGTCGTCGTGATCGTCATCGCCGGGGCGGGCCTGCTGACCCGCATCTGGCGCGGCCCCTCCATGCTGGACCGGGCGATCTCGCTGGACGTCTGCGCCGCCCTGATCATCGCCGGGCTCGGCGCCAAGTCGGCCTTCGCCCGCGACCCGTTCTACTTCCCGATCATGCTGGTGCTGGCCTTCCTCGGCTTCACCGGCTCGGTCGGCATCGCGCGCTTCATCGCCGTACGCGACCGGCCCCCGGGCCGCCCGCGCGCGGACGGCCCCAAGAAGCCCGACAGGGAGACACCTTGAGCGTCTGGCTCCAGATCACCGACACGGCCGGCGCGGTCCTGGTCCTGTTCGGCGCGGCCATCTGCCTGCTGGGCGTGATCGGCATGCTGAAGCTGCCGGACGTCCTGTCCCGCAGCCACGCGGCGACCAAACCCCAGTCCCTGGGCATGCTGATCGTGCTGGCCGGCGTCGCGCTGCGGCTGCGCAGCGGCATGGACCTGGCGACCCTGGCGCTGATCGGCTTCTTCCAGCTGATGACCGGCCCGGTCGCCGCGCACCTGGTCGCGCGCTCCGCGTACCGGACCGGTCAGATCGACCACGGTGAGCTGCTCTTCGACGAACTGGACGAGCAGCTCACGGAGGAGAGCCGGTGACCTGAGCCGAGGACTCCCGGCCCGTGCCGGTGAGAATGGAGGCCATGAACCATCTGCTGCACCTGGACCGCACACTCGACGAACTGGACCCACCCCGCTGGACGTTCCCTGCCGCTGACGCGACCCATCTGGTGCGCACAGTCCACGAGTTGCGGCGTGTGCGCCTGGGGGAACTCGGTCCGGCGGATCTGCGCACCCTCGTTGCGCAGCAGGTGGCACTGCCCTACGTGCTTCCACTCGCGGTGCGCCGGCTGCTCGACGAGCCGCTGATCGACGCCTGCTTCTACGAGGGCGACCTGCTGCTCACTGTCGTCGGCGCCCCTGCCGCCGACTGGGCCCTGTTGCCGGACCTGAGGGCGAGGCTGTGTGCTGTGGTTACCGCGCTGCCCGAGGCAGCCGTCGCAGGCCTGCCGCGCGGCGGGGCCGAGGAGCTGGGCCACTTCGTCGCCCGCCGCGAACCGCTTCGCTGACCGCAGGTCCGGCGGACCTGCTTGTCCGGATCGGTCCCGTCAGCACTCCTGGCGGCCCGCCGGGTGTCGGCGCGTTGGCCTCACCGGCTGCCGGATTTGCTGTGGAGCGTGGGTGGGAGTCGTGAGGGTTCGCGCGAGGTTCCCGGGATCCGGTGACGGGGGCGGAAGGCTCGGAGGGATCGTCCGGCGCTCCCGAACGGGTCCGTGGCGCCGGCCTATGCGATGGGAGACCGATCAACGATGCTCACTCCGGTACGCAGCAGAGTGCGGACGGCCGCGCTCGCGCTCTCGGCCGTCGCGGCTCTCGTCGTCGGCACGACCGCCACGACCGGCGCGGCAGCGGCGCCCCTTCCCACCCCGGCTGCCACGAAGCAGGAACCGACCTCGGTGGCGTATGTCGAGGTGAACAACAACAGCATGCTCAACGTCGGCAAGTACACCCTCGCCGACGGCGGCAACGTCTTCGACGTCGCCGTGATCTTCGCGGCGAACATCAACTACGACACGGGCACGAAGGCGGCGTATCTGCACTTCAACGAGAACGTGCAGCGCGTCCTCGACAACGCTGCCACGGAGATACGGCCGTTGCAGGAGAAGGGCATCAAGGTCGTCCTCTCGGTGCTCGGCAACCACGAGGGCGCGGGCTTCGCGAACCTCCCGAACCAGCAGGCGGCTTCGGCGTTCGCGACGGAACTCTCGGACACCGTGGCCGAGTACGGCCTCGACGGCATCGATTTCGACGACGAGTACGCCGACTACGGCAACAACGGCACCGGCCAGCCCAACGACAGCTCGTTCGTGCAGCTGGTGACGGCGCTGCGCTCGAACATGCCGGACAAGATCATCAGCCTCTACAACATCGGCCCGGCCGCCTCGCGGCTCTCCTACGACGGCGTGGACGTCTCGTCCGAGTTCGACTACGCCTGGAACCCCTACTACGGCAGCTGGCAGGTCCCCGGCATCGCGCTGCCCAAGTCGAAGCTGTCCCCGGCGGCGGTCGAGATCGGGGGCACCTCGCAGGGTACGGCCGCCGATCTCGCCCGCCGTACCGTCAGTGAGGGGTACGGCGTCTACCTGACGTACAACCTCGACGGCGCCGACCGCAGTGCCGACGTCTCCGCGTTCACCAGAGAGCTGTACGGCAGTGACGCCCTCTACACGCCGTAGGGATACAGCCCGTACCGGTCGGGGCCGGGTCAGTACTCCTGGCGCATCGCGCTGCGGCCCGCGGCGGACAGCAGGCAGCCGATCGTGATCCCGACGGCGAGATACAGCGCCGCCGAGCCCGCCATGGCGGCCGGCGGCGCGGACGTGGTGAACGGCAGCAGCACCATGACGGCGGTGGCGAGAGTGACGATCCAGGCGAAGAAGGTGCCCGGCTGGGGCGTGGCCAGGATCAGCAGGTGCAGCAGGGCGGTCGCCACCAGAGCGCTCAGGGCGGCCCCGGCGGCCAGTACCCCCGTCGACGCGTCACCCATCGCCCCGTCACCCTCCGGGGCGAAGACCGCGACCCCCAGCACCCCGCGGATCAGCAGCAGCCCCACGACCGCGGTGAGCGCGGCCACGACGGCGGTCATCGCGCCGCCCGCCCACAGCCGTGCGGCGTCGACGCGGGGACGCGCCGGCTCCGGCGGCGCCTGACCGGCCTGCTGCGCCTGCCACTCGTAGCCGTTCTGTGGGTCCACGACCGGACATCTCCCCTCGGTTGACCGAACCCCGATCGTGGAACGGCCTGCCGGGCGCGGCGACCGGGCGCGGTCCGGACGGGTGATGCCCGGCCGCGACGGTCACCGGCGGCGCGGCCCCCCGTCCCGCGCCGCCGGCGTTCTCCCGGTCACCGCGCTCGCGCTCAGGGGGTGTTGTTGGCCAGCGCCAGCAGCCTCGCACCGGTGCCGCTGAAGCGGTCGCGGTCCACGGCGCCGGAGATGCCGCCCACCGAGCCGGAGTCGGTGTACTGCCAGAACGTCCAGTACGGGAAGCCCGCCGGGATGGAGGGGCTGGAGGCGCTCGTCCAGTGAGCCACGAACAGGGGGCTCTTGGCGGACATGCCGGTCCAGCTGCCGGTGCAGGTGTTCCACCAGCTCGCGCTGGTGTAGATCACCGCGTCCCGGCCGGTCTTCGCCTTGTACGTGTTGTAGAAGTCGAGGATCCAGGTACGCATCGCCGCGGTGGACTTGCTGGAGCAGCCGCCTTCGAGGTCGAGCATGCCGGGCAGCGTCAGGTTGTCCCTCGACCAGGCCCCGCCGTGGGCCACGAAGTAGTTGGCCTGCGCCGCACCGGTGGAGAGGTTCGGCCGCGCGAAGTGGTACGCGCCCCGGATCACCTTGGCGTTGTAGGCGTTCAGGTAGTTGGCGTTGAAGGCGGTGTCCCGGTACGTCGTCGACTCGGTGGCCTTGATGTAGGCGAACTGGATCCCGGCCGCCTTCACCGAGGACCAGTTGATCGACCCCTGGTAGTGCGAGACGTCGATCCCCGGCACCGTGGCGGCCAGCTGCGCCGAGGCTCCGTCGGCGTCGAGCCGGAGCTCCCGGGCGTCCGGCTTGAAGGACTTGCCGTCCTCGGTGTAGCCGACGCCCATGTAGCCGTCACCGAGGGGGATGGCGCTGCCGGCAGGCGCCGGCTGGGCCGAGGCCGGGACCGCGGACATCATCGGGGCGAGGGCCACGCCCATGGCGAGCGCGGCGGCCGCCACGAGTCTGCGACGTACGGACCGGGGACTGTGGGTTCGGGATAACAACGGATGCCTCCTGGCGCGTCGAGTGGGGTAGGACGGTGTCGAGAGGTGCCCGCCGGCCGTGCGGTCTACCCGCGTAGCCGGCGGTTCGTCGTAAGTGCGATGCGGGTGCCCTGGGGGAGGCGCGGTGGGAGTGCGGCGCACAGAGGGTTCTTGATGTGAACGTGTCATGAGTGACGCATGGGCGGGCCCGCGGTGTAAAGGGGATACGGGTTCCGGCTATGGTCCAGACCAGTGTGGGAGGGGTGGAGCTGCGGGAACGGCTCCGTGCCCGCCAAAGGTTTCCGGAAATGAAAACTGCCCCGGGCCCGAGGGGCGGGGCAGCGGCCGGACGGGGGGCGGGCGCCGCCGCACGCGATGGGTGCGGCGGCACGCGCCGGAAGGGTCCGAACGGCATGATCCAAACGAGAGGCCCTAGATGTCCCGGAAGATCTCGATCTGTGCGCCCACCGAGTTCAGCCGCTCCGCCAGCTCCTCGTAACCTCGGTTGATCACGTACACGTTGCGCAGTACGGAGGTGCCCTCGGCCGCCATCATTGCGAGCAGCACCACCACCGCCGGTCGCAGCGCGGGCGGGCACATCATCTCGGCCGCGCGCCACCGGGTCGGGCCCTCGACGAGCACCCGGTGCGGGTCCAGGAGCTGGAGCCGCCCGCCGAGGCGGTTGAGGTCGGTGAGGTAGATGGCGCGGTTGTCGTAGACCCAGTCGTGGATGAGGGTCTGGCCGTGGGCCGACGCGGCGATGGCCGCGAAGAACGGCACGTTGTCGATGTTGAGCCCGGGGAACGGCATCGGGTGGATCTTGTCGATCGGCGCCTCCAGCTTGGAGGGCCGGACCGTCAGGTCCACCAGCCGGGTGTGCCCGTTGTCGGCCGCGTACTCCGAGGTGCGGTCGCAGTCGACGCCCATCTCCTCCAGTACCGCGAGCTCGATCTCCAGGAACTCGATCGGCACCCGGCGGATCGTCAGCTCGGACTCCGTGACGACGGCGGCGGCGAGCAGGCTCATCGCCTCGACCGGGTCCTCGGAGGGGGAGTAGTCGACGTCCACGTCGATGGTGGGCACGCCGTGCACGGTCAGCGTGGTCGTGCCGACGCCGTCCACCCGTACGCCCAGCGCCTCCAGGAAGAAGCAGAGGTCCTGGACCATGTAGTTGGAGGACGCGTTGCGGATGACGGTGGTGCCGTCGTGCCGGGCGGCGGCCAGCAGCGCGTTCTCGGTCACGGTGTCACCGCGCTCGGTCAGCACGATGGGGCGGCCGGGCGTGACGGAGTGGTCGACCCTGGCGTGGTAGATGCCCTCGGTCGCGGCGATCTCCAGACCGAACCGGCGCAGCGCGATCATGTGCGGCTCGATGGTCCGGGTGCCGAGGTCGCAGCCGCCCGCGTACGGCAGCTTGAACTGGTCCGTGCGGTGCAGCAGCGGCCCGAGGAACATGATGATCGACCGGGTCCGGCGGGCGGCGTCCGCGTCGATGGCGTCCATGTCGAGCCGGGCCGGCGGGACGATCTCCAGATCGGTGCCGTCGTTGATCCACCGGGTGCGCACACCGATGGAGTTCAGCACCTCCAGGAGGCGGTAGACCTCCTCGATGCGGGCCACCCGGCGCAGTACCGTGCGGCCCTTGTTGAGCAGCGAGGCGCAGAGCAGCGCCACGCAGGCGTTCTTGCTGGTCTTGACGTCGATGGCGCCGGACAGCCGGCGCCCGCCGACCACCCGCAGGTGCATGGGGCCCGCGTAGCCGAGCGACACGATCTCACTGTCGAGTGCTTCACCGATGCGGGCGATCATCTCAAGGCTGATGTTTTGATTGCCGCGCTCGATGCGGTTCACGGCGCTCTGGCTGGTGGCGAGCGCCTCGGCGAGCTGGCTCTGTGTCCAGCCCCGGTGCTGACGGGCGTCACGGATGAGCTTGCCGATACGTACGAGGTAGTCATCTGACATGCCGAAAGGCTATCTCAGATATGAGATGAGGCTGTTGGTGGGGTGTGGCCTTCGGGTGACGGGCGGGTGCAGGCCCGAGGTCCGGAGGCACAGCGCGGCGCGGGCGTCGCCGCCCGCCTCCATGGTCCGCCCGCCGGACCCGGCCGGCATCCGGGGCGCGTCCATCGGGGTGCCTGAGCCGGTGGCGGGCGCCCGTCGGCCGCCCCGTCCGCCGGCCCTGGGCGGCGGGATAAATGTGTCGCCCCCGGCGCGGCCGCGATCGTATGGTCCCCGGCATGAAGCTGCTCTCCGTCAATACCGGCCGGCCGCGCCCCAACCCGTGGAAGGGACTGGGCTCGACCGGCATCGACAAGCGGCCCGTCGCGGGACCGGTCGCCGTTACCGCCCCCGGCCCCAAGGGCACCGGCGCGGTCGGCCTCGCCGGTGACCGGGTCTACGACGTGAAGCACCACGGCGGCTCCGACCAGGCCGTCTACGCCTACGCCCGCGAGGACCTCGACGGCTGGCAGGCCGAGCTGGGCCGGCCGCTGGCCGACGGCCTCTTCGGGGAGAACCTCACGACCCTGGGGATCGACGTCAACGGCGCCCTGATCGGGGAGCGTTGGCGGATCGGGGCGGACGTGGTCCTGGAGGTGTCCTGTCCGCGGATCCCGTGCGGGACGTTCCAGGGCTGGCTGGGGCGTGACGGCTGGATCAAACGGTTCACGCAGGCCGCGCTGCCCGGGGCCTACCTGCGCGTGATCGAGCCTGGTGACATCCGCGCCGGCGACCCGGTCGAGGTGGTGCACCGGCCGGATCACGAGGTGACCGTCGCGCTCGCCTTCCGGGCCATGACCCTGGAGGGCGATCTGCTTCCCCGGCTGCTGGCCGCCGACGCGCTGCCGGACGAGAGCAAGGAGGCGGTCCGCCGGCGCACCTCCGGGCCGCGGTGAGGACGGGGCGGGTCATGGTGCGGCTTCCCAGGCGAAACCGTCCGGGTCCGTGAAGGGGCCCGCGCCGCCGCCGATTACGAGCCGGTGCGAGCCGGTGCCGTCGGGGGAGACCCCGGCGTCCTTGGCCAGGGCGCGCCGCCGGTACAGCGCCGGCTTGATCCGACCCGGGCCGGCCTCGAACTCGACGTACATCCGGCTGATGCTCTTCGCCACGGCGAAGCCCCGGCCGACGTAGAAGCGCTTGCTCGCGACGATGTCCTCGACCCCGAGCAGGAGCACGATGTCGTCGACCTCCCGGGTGGCCGGACCGGTGTCCTTCTTCGCGGAGGTCGCGACCTTCCAGATCGTGCCGTCCGGGGTGCGGACGACACCGCCGTACCCCCAGAACGACTTGGCGGCGGGCTTCAGTGACGTGGCACCGGCTTCGAGCGCCGAGCCGATCAGGCTGTCGACGGTGCCCGGCTGCGACACCGTGAGCGAGAGCGTGAATCCCCGGAAGCCGTCCGAGGCCGCCTCGCAGGCCCGCAGGCGCAGCTGCGGGCCCAGGCCGAAGGCGGTGGCGTAGAAGTGCTGGGCGGCCGCGAGGTCGTCCACTTCGAGGGTGACTGAGTCGACTGAGGTGACTGCTTCGGTGATTGCCATGCCAGTCACGCTAGTTGTGGCTCCGGGGCGGTCGCTTCTCGATTCCTGACCGGTCTGGTCACTTGTTTCGCCACGCAGGCCGGCACCCCCGGGGCGGCGCCCCCAGCGCGGCGGCGGTACGCGCTGGGCGACATCCCGACCAGTTCGGTGAAGCGGGTGCTGAAGGTGCCGAGTGATGAGCAGCCGACCGCGAAGCAGATCTCCGTGACGCCCAGGCCGTCACGGAGCAGCATCGCCTTGGCGCGCTCGATACGACGCGTCATCAGGTACGCGTACGGTGACTCGCCGTACGCCAGGCGGAATTGACGGCTGAGGTGGCCGGCGGACATGTTCACGCCGAGGGCGAGCGCCTCGACGTCCAGCGGCCGCGCGTACTCCCGGTCCATCCGGTCGCGGACCCGGCGCAGGAGTGCCAGGTCACGCAGTCGCTGGTGCTCGGCGCGGGCCCGTGCCCACGAGGGACGGCACAAGAGCTGTTCCCTTCTCAGCGGAGTTCCTGGATGCGGATCAAGTTGCCCGCAGGATCGCGGAAGGCGCAGTCGCGGATCCCGTACGGCTGCTCGGTCGGTTCCTGGACGACCTCGGTGTCGCCGGCCTGCACCTTCTCGAAGGTCGCGTCGAGATTCCGGGTGGCCAGCAGGATCCACCCGTAGGTGCCCTTGGCCATCATCTCGGCGATGGTGCGGCGTTCGTCCTCGGTGACCCCCGGGTCGGCGGCGGGGGGCGCCAGCAGGATGGCGGTGTCGGGCTGACCCGCCGGGCCGACCGTGATCCAGCGCATCCGTCCCTGGCCGACGTCGCTGCGGACCTCGAAGCCGAGGGTGTCGCGGTAGAAGGCCAGGGAGGCGTCCGGGTCGTCGTGCGGAAGGACGCTCGTGTGAATGGTGATGTCCATGGCGGTCAGGTTATGCGCGCCCCCACGACCCGCGCTTCTCGAATCCTGACCGATGCGGGACCCGTCAGGGACGGCTCCGGCCCTACGGGCGCCGGCCCCAGGCGGAGATCATCGGGGCCGTCGCCAGGTCGAGTTCCCCGGTGGCGACGTTCGACAGGTGTCGGTCGATGTCCTCGTCGTTCGCGATCCCCGCCGCCACGAGCCGGCCCCGGATCTGCCGTACGGTCGCCGCCTCGAGCACGGTGCAGGCGGGCGACGTGATCGGGAAGTAGGAGTCCGCCCGCACGTCGAGCAGGCCCGCCTCGCGCAGCCGCCTGGGCAGGGTCCGCCCGTACGCGAGATCGGCGCCGCGCCCCGCCATGAGCTCCCGGAACCCGGACCGCAGACGGTTCGCCAGCCGCTGCTCGGGGCCCGACTCGTCCGGACACAGCAGGGGCTGCAGCCCCGGATCGGCGTCCTCCAGGAGCAGCACACCACCCGGTCGCAGCGCCTGGACCATGCGGCGCAGGGCCTCGGCGCGGTCGACGACGTGCACCAGGACCAGCCGGGCGTGCACCAGGTCGAACCCGCCCGGCGGCGGCGGGTCCGCCGCGACGTCGTGGCGCACCACCTCGACGACGTCGGAGGCCGCTTCCCGTGCCCAGGACACGTCGATGTCGGTGCAGACCACCTGGCCGGTGGCGCCGACCCGTTCGGCGAGACCTGTCGGAACGGAGGGGCCGCCGGCCCCGACCTCCCAGCACCTCATGCCCTCGGTGAGGCCGATCCGGTCGATGTGCCGGAAGGTCACCGGGTCGAACAGCTCGGCCAGCGCGCCGAACCGGATGCCCGCCTCCGACTGCTGGTTGTCCAGCAGATACCCGTGGTCCTTGCCGTGCTCGGTCATGCCCTGCCTCACTGTCGCTGTCCGCGTCCGCCCGGTCCGCCGCACCAGAAGTCCACCATGCCCGGTGCCGCAGGGCACCGCCCGGCCCGTCCGCGCGTGCGCCCGCCTCCCGGTCACGGGGGAGACGGGCACACTCCGTCGAGCGGGGCCGCGGGGTGGTCAGACCTGGGCCGCGTCCTTCACGTACGACGGCTCGGCGGCGGGCGCCGGGGCGGGGCCGCCCTCGCTGAGGCCGATCCGGCCGTGGACCCTGCGCAGGAAGCCGGGCGCGTACCAAGCCGTGCGGCCGAGCAGCCGCATCGCGGCGGGCACCAGGATGCCGCGGACCGCGACGGCGTCGATGAGGATGGCGAGGCCGCTGCCCAGGCCGAACAGCTGCATGAAGCTGAGCTCGGCCGTGCCGAAGGCGAAGAAGCTCACCGCCAGCAGACAGGCGGCCGCGCTGACGATGCGCCCGGTGTGTCCGAGCCCGTTGGTCACGGCGCTCTCGTTGTCCTCGCCCTGGTCGTGGAGTTCCTTGATGCGGCTGGTGACGAAGACCTCGTAGTCCATGGAGAGTCCGAAGGCGATGCAGAACATCAGCACGGTCATGGACACCTCCATCGGCTGTGCGGTGAAGCCGAGCAGGGAGGAGAGATGGCCGTCCTGGAAGATCCAGGTCATGACGCCGAGGGTCGCCCCCAGGCTGATCAGGTTGAGCACCAGTGCACGCAGCGGCTGCACGATGCTGCCGGTGAACAGGAAGAGCAGCAGGAACGTGGTGAGGACGACCAGGGTCACCGCGATCGGCAGGCGGTCCGCGATCGCGCCCTTGGCGTCGACGAGTACGGCGTCCGTGCCGCCCACCAGCGCCTGCGAACCGGCGGGCGGGGCGAGCGCCCGTACCTCGCCGACCAGGGCCTGGGACTCGTCCGACTTCGGCTCCAGGGCGCTCACCACGTTGATGCGCTGCGCGTCGGGGCGGCCGAGCGAGGGGTCACCGGCGGCCGTGGACCGTCCGCCGGTGTATGTTCCCGCGCTGGTCTCGACCCGGGCGACGCCCTTGAGGCCGGACAGTCCGGCCGCGTACGACCCCAGCGGGGCCCTGCCCACCGAGGAGTCGATGACGACATGGAGGGCGGCGTCGTCGTTGCCGTCGAACTTCTCCTGCAGCACCGCCGACACCTGGCGGCTCTCGGCGCCCGAGGGCAGCACGCGCTCGTCCGGCGTGCCGAAGGTGATGCCGAGGAGCGGGCTCGCCGCGACCAGCAGGACCGCGAGCACGGGCAGCGCGGTGAGCGCGGGCCGCCGCATGACGGTGCCGGCCAGCCGTCCCCACAGCGGGGCCCGAGCACTGGAGCGGCCCGGCTTCGACCACGGCATCCGCCCGCTGTTGACCCGGTGGCCCAGGACGGTGAACAGGGCGGGCATGACGAACAGGGTGCTGAACGCCGCGATGGCGACGACCCCGACCCCGGCGTAGCCGAACGAGCGCAGGAAGTACTGCGGGAACACCAGGAGGGCTGCGAGCGCGGCCGCCACCGTCGCGGCGGAGAAGGCGACCGTACGGCCCGCGGTGCCCACCGTCCGCCGGACGGCGTCGTCCACGCTCGCCCCCGTCGCGAGCTGCTCCCGGAACCGGCTGATCATCAGCAGGGCGTAGTCGATGCCGAGGCCGAGCCCCAGCGCCGTGGTCAGGTTGACGGCGAAGACCGAGACATCGGTGACGCTGCCGAGGAGGAAGAGTTCCGCGAACGTGCCCGCGATGGCGATGATCCCGATCACCAGCGGCAGCAGGGCTGCCACCGCGCTGCCGAAGACGATCAGGAGCAGCACCAGCGTCAGCGGTACGGCGATGCCCTCGGCCAGGAGCAGGTCCTTGCCCGACTGCGTCCCCATCTCGCTGGTCACGGCGGCGGCACCGCCCGCCCGGACCGTGAGCCCGTCCTCGTACGGCCCGGAGTAGGCGTCGATGACGCCCTTGGCGTTCTCGTCCCGCTCGGTGCCGTTCCCCTTCACATGGGCGAGCACCATGGCCTCGCGGCCGTCCTCGGAGCGGAGGGCGGCGCTGCCGGTGTCCCAGAACGAGACCACGTTGTCGAGGCTCTTCTCCTTCTTGAGGCTCGCCAGCAGCGCCCGGCCGCTCTGCCGCGCGGCCGGGGCGTCGACTCGGCCCCCGCCGGCGCGGACCAGCAGGACCAGGTTCGTCTCCCCGCCGAACTTCTCGTCGATGACCTTTCCGGCCCGGGTGGACGGGGAGGCCGGGTCGTCGTAGCCGCCCCCGAGCAATTTGCCGAACGCGCCGGAGCCCAGGACGCCCATGAGGGCGACAGCCACGACGGCGACGACGAGTATCAACCGGGGCCGGCGGATGGCCAGTTCGGCTATGCGTTCAAACACGCACTTTCTCCTTAGGTGTCCATACGGCGAAAACGGCCCGAAGTGGCCGGAGTTGTTCAAGGGGGTGCTGCCGGTGTGCTGCCCGGCGGAGCGCCACGGGTGACGTTAGTGAGGAACAAGAAGATTTGGCAGTGTTAGATTTTCTTCACGGTCGGCAACTTTCTCTTGCCCGGAGCGCACCGGCCGCCTTACGGTCGCCACATGCCTGCCGACGAACACGCGACGGCCCCGCCGACCCTGCGCCAGCGCCGCCGGGCCGCCGCGACCCGGGAGATCCTGGACGCCGCCGAGCGCCACATCACCGAGGGCGGTCCGGCCGCCCTGTCCCTGCGCGCGGTCGCCCGGGGTCTCGGCATGACCGTGCAGGCCCTCTACCACTACTTCCCGAGCCGGGAAGCCCTCGTCACGGAGCTCATCGCCAAGGCGTACGGCGACCTGGCCGACGCGGTGCAGGCCGCCGTCCACGCCGCGCCGGACGACCCCGGCCTGCCGCGCCTGGTGGTCGCGGCCGAGGGCTACCGCCGGTGGGCCGTCGCCCACCCCGAGCGCTTCCAGTTGCTCTACGGGACGCCGCTGCGGGACTACGCGGCGCCGGTCGAGGGCCCGACGACGCAGGCGATGCGCCGGATGAGCTCGATCTTCGAGCGCGAGATGTTCGACGGGTTCACCCGGGAGCAACTCGCCGCCGCCGAGACCCCCGCGCTCTCGCCCGAGCTCCGGGCGTACCTGGAACACCTGCCGCACTACGGCCCGGGACGCCTGCCGCCCCCCGCGACCGCCCTCCTGCTGAGCGCGTGGGGCCACCTCAACGGCCTCGTCATCCTGGAGGTGTTCGGCCACGCCGCCTTCCTGGGCGACCACCAGGCCGAACTCTTCCGCCTCGCGATGCGGAACCTGCTGGACGACGTCCACCGGCAGATCCCGGCGGCCGGGCGGCCGGATGACCTGCCGGACGACCGGCAGGATCGGCCGTCGAAGACTTCGACCGCCTGACCGCGCCGCAGCCGTGATACCCGGGTCCGACAGGAGTCCGGCAGAAGGGGTACGCCCAAGCCGCCCTGTCGTCGCATGTGCTGGAGCCCGGGGCTGCCCAGGGCCTGTCGTGGAGCGCATGATCGCAACAGGACTCCACAGAAGCGGTGTTGCCGCGCTCCTGGCCCTCGCCCTGTCCTTCCCGCTGCTGGGCGCGGCACCGGCCTCGGGGGCCCCGGGCGCCGGGACCCCGTCCTGGTCCACTCGGTGGACACGCCACAACTGCCGCCCCCCACCGGCCCGTACGCGGTGGGGCGGCGCACCCTGCACCTGGTCGACCGTCACTGAACGGACCCCTGGGTGCCGGCGGCCGGTCACCGGGAACTGATGGTGTCGGTGACCTACCAGGCGCGCCCGGCGAGTGGCCCGCCGTCGCTGTACATGACGGCCGAGGAGGCGCGGCTCCTCCTGGAGGCGCAGGGACTGGACGGCGTCGTCTCCCCGGAGACGGTTGCCCGGACAGAGACCTACGAGCGGGAGAAGGCCTCCCCGGCGAAGGGACGCTCCCCCCTGGTGCTGCTCCCCCCGGGATTCTCGATGCCGCGCACCACCCTCACCTCGCTCGCGGACGAGCTGACGAGCCGCGGCTATGTCGTCGCCTCGGGGGACCACGCGTACGAATCCGTGGGCACAGCCTTCCCCGGGCGGCCGCGTGCTGACCTGCGTGGCCTGCGAGCGGGTCGACACGGACGAGGAACAGGCCGCGGCAGGGCTCGGGCGGCGCCCCTTCATGATGCTCGGCACCGAGTCCCTGCACAGCCCCGGCAGCGCGGGCACCGACTGGCCAGGGGCCTGTGGGCAGTTGGCGGGGTGGGGGCGCCGGCTGACCGTGACCGGTGCCGGTCACTTCTCCTTCACGGACCTGCCGTACCTGGCCGATCAGCTCGGCCTGTCGGACCCCGCCGTGCCGCTGTCCGCGGAACAGGGATGGCGCATTTCCGTGACTACACGGGCGCCTTCTTCGACCTTCACCTGCGGGGCATCCCGCAACCCCTCCTCGACGGCCCCACGGCCGCGTACCCCGAAGTGGCGTTCCGCCGGCCCTGACCCCGCCCGCGCGACCCGGCCCCGGGGCCCGTTCCGCAGCCCGTGGTTCATGGCGCGGATCGGCGCCTCTCGCTAGGGTGAACCGATGTCCACGATCAGGCAGTTCCAGGTCACCTTCGACTGCGCCGAGCCCGAGCGAGTCGCCCGCTTCTGGTGCGAGGTGCTGGGATACGTCGTACCGCCGCCGCCGGAGGGGTTCGCCACCTGGGCCGATTACCACCGCTCGCTGCCGCCCGAGCGCCAGGGCGCGGGTTTCGTCTGTACCGATCCCTCGGGTGTGGGCCCGCGCCTGTACTTCCAGCGCGTCCCCGAGGGCAAGGTCGTCAAGAACAGGGTGCATCTCGACGTACGGGTCGGTACCGGGCTCGTGGGCGAGGAGCGCGTCGCCGCCCTCGAGGCCGAGTGCGCCCGGCTGCTCGTGCTCGGTGCGACGCGCGTGCAACTGCTGGTCGCCGACGACTACGACGAGTCGTGCCTCGCGATGCAGGACGTCGAGGGCAACGAGTTCTGTCTCGACTGACGGTCCCGGGCAGCTCGGCTGACGGGCCCGGCCAGCCGGGCCCGAACGATCGTCGGCCCGCGGGGCCCCGAGGCCCGACCCGGGATTCGGCGGGTCACGAATCGCGAGTGCCCGCAGACGCGGGGGCGGCCCCGAGGACGTGGTTGACGGCCGCGGGCGCTTCGGGGCCGCGCAACACGTCTGCGGAGGCGGCATCGACCAGGTTCGCTCCGTGCTCGGCGCGGACAGGATCACCTACTAGGGGCTGTCCTGCGGCAGCGTGGCCGGCCCGATGTGCGCCACGCTGTTCCCCCGCCGCGGCCGCCGGTGCGCCTGCGGCACTGGTGGCCGGGGGGCGGCTGGAGACCGTCACCCCCGTCACCCCGTACCACTGGGTCAGGAAAATGGCCCGGACCCTGCACTCCGCAGTCCTGCTCACGCGTGAAGGAGTGGGCCACGGTTCCTACGGCACCACGCCGTGTGTCAATGCCGCGGTCGACGTCGCCCTTCTCAAGGGGGCCCTGCTCGCCGACGGCACCGTATGCGGGATGGGCAAACCTGCCGCCACCCGCCCCCGCCTCGCAGCCGGGGTGCCGGCGGCCGTCTCGGCCGGGCCGATGTCGGACGCCCTCGCCTGAATGGCAAGGAACGGACGAGCCCCGACATGACCCTTCCCCGGCGATGTACTAGAGTTATCTCGACATCGAGATATATGCCGAAGGCGCACAGCGGGCCGCCGCGCGGTAAGGGCTACCTAACTAAGCCTTACCTTAGCGGATGGTCGGAGTGGCTGTAGGCAGCACCACGCGGCGCCCGCCCCAGTGAGGCGCGGCGCGGAGTTACGCGCACATTGATGAAGGAGACTGTCGTGTCGGCGAACAGCTTCGACGCCCGCAGCACGCTGCGCGTGGGCGACGAGTCGTACGAGATCTTCAAGCTGGACAAGGTCGAGGGCTCCGCGCGCCTCCCTTACAGCCTGAAGGTGCTGCTGGAGAACCTGCTCCGCACGGAGGACGGCGCGAACATCACCGCCGACCACATCCGGGCGCTCGGTGGCTGGGACTCCCAGGCTCAGCCCAGCCAGGAGATCCAGTTCACGCCGGCCCGCGTGATCATGCAGGACTTCACCGGTGTGCCGTGTGTCGTGGACCTCGCCACCATGCGTGAGGCCGTCAAGGAACTCGGCGGCGACGCCACGAAGATCAACCCCCTCGCGCCGGCCGAGCTGGTCATCGACCACTCCGTCATCGCCGACAAGTTCGGCACCAACGACGCGTTCGCACAGAACGTCGAGCTGGAGTACGGCCGCAACAAGGAGCGCTACCAGTTCCTGCGCTGGGGCCAGACCGCCTTCGACGAGTTCAAGGTCGTCCCCCCGGGCACCGGCATCGTCCACCAGGTCAACATCGAGCACCTGGCCCGCACGGTCATGGTCCGCGGTGGCCAGGCGTACCCGGACACCCTCGTCGGCACCGACTCGCACACCACCATGGTCAACGGCCTGGGCGTGCTGGGCTGGGGCGTCGGCGGCATCGAGGCCGAGGCCGCGATGCTCGGCCAGCCGGTCTCCATGCTCATCCCGCGCGTCGTCGGCTTCAAGCTGACCGGCGAACTGCCGGCCGGCACCACCGCCACCGACCTCGTGCTGACCATCACCGAGATGCTCCGCAAGCACGGTGTCGTCGGCAAGTTCGTCGAGTTCTACGGTGAGGGCGTCGCCGCCACCTCGCTCGCCAACCGCGCCACCATCGGCAACATGTCGCCGGAGTTCGGCTCCACCGCCGCGATCTTCCCGATCGACGACGAGACGCTGAAGTACCTGCGCCTGACCGGCCGCGACGCCCAGCAGGTCGCGCTCGTCGAGGCGTACGCCAAGGAGCAGGGCCTCTGGCTCGACCCGGCCGCCGAGCCCGACTTCTCCGAGAAGCTTGAGCTCGACCTCTCCACGGTCGTCCCCTCCATCGCCGGCCCGAAGCGCCCGCAGGACCGCATCGTCCTCGCGAACGCCAAGGCGCAGTTCGCCCAGGACGTGCGCAACTACGTCTCGGACGACGAGGAGGCGGGCAAGGAGTCCTTCCCGGCCTCCGACTCGCCGGCCGCCACCAACGGCGTCCCGTCGAACCCGGTCACCGTGACCGCCCCCGACGGCACCTCGTACGAGCTCGACCACGGCGCCGTCACCGTCGCCGCGATCACCTCCTGCACCAACACCTCGAACCCGTACGTCATGGTCGCCGCGGCGCTCGTGGCGAAGAAGGCCGTGGAGAAGGGCCTGACCCGCAAGCCGTGGGTCAAGACCACCCTCGCCCCGGGCTCGAAGGTCGTCACCGACTACTTCGACAAGGCGGGCCTGACCCCGTACCTCGACAAGGTCGGCTTCAACCTCGTCGGCTACGGCTGCACCACCTGCATCGGCAACTCCGGCCCGCTGCCGGAAGAGGTGTCCAAGGCGGTCAACGACCACGACCTGGCCGTCACCTCGGTGCTCTCCGGCAACCGTAACTTCGAGGGCCGGATCAACCCCGACGTCAAGATGAACTACCTGGCGTCCCCGCCGCTGGTCGTCGCGTACGCCATCGCCGGTTCGATGAAGGTCGACATCACCAAGGACGCCCTCGGCGTCGACCAGGACGGCAAGCCCGTCTTCCTCGCCGACATCTGGCCGTCCGAGGCCGAGGTGAACGACGTCGTCGCCAACTCCATCGGCGAGGACATGTTCAACAAGTCCTACCAGGACGTCTTCGCGGGCGACGCCCAGTGGCAGGCGCTCTCGATCCCGACCGGCAACACCTTCGAGTGGGACGCCGAGTCCACCTACGTCCGTAAGCCCCCCTACTTCGAGGGCATGACGATGGAGACCACCCCGGTCTCCGACATCACGGGCGCGCGCGTCCTCGCCAAGCTGGGCGACTCGGTCACCACCGACCACATCTCCCCGGCCGGTGCGATCAAGGCCGACACCCCGGCCGGCAAGTACCTCACGGAGCACGGCATCGAGCGTCGTGACTTCAACTCCTACGGCTCGCGCCGTGGCAACCACGAGGTCATGATCCGGGGCACGTTCGCCAACATCCGCCTGCGCAACCAGATCGCGCCGGGCACCGAGGGCGGCTTCACCCGCGACTTCACCCAGGCCGATGCGCCGGTGTCGTTCATCTACGACGCCTCGCAGAACTACCAGGCCGCCGGCACCCCGCTCGTCATCCTGGCGGGCAAGGAGTACGGCTCCGGCTCGTCCCGCGACTGGGCGGCCAAGGGCACCGCGCTCCTGGGCGTCAAGGCCGTCATCGCCGAGTCCTACGAGCGCATCCACCGCTCGAACCTCATCGGCATGGGCGTCCTCCCGCTCCAGTTCCCGGAGGGCCACACCGCCGAGACCCTGGGTCTCACCGGCGAGGAGGCCTTCTCCTTCACCGGCGTGACCGAGCTGAACGACGGCACCACCCCGCGCACCGTCAAGGTCACCACCGACACCGGTGTGGAGTTCGACGGCGTCGTCCGCATCGACACCCCCGGTGAGGCGGACTACTACCGCAACGGCGGCATCCTGCAGTACGTGCTGCGCAGCCTGATCCGCAAGTAGGTCCGGCCGGCAGTACGAGGAGAGGGCCGCATCCCCGGTGACGGGGGTGCGGCCCTCCCGCATGCGCGGGGGCGACGGCCACCGCAGGGGAGGTGTGCCGCAGGCACCCCTGGAACCTGGACGGCATGCCCGGCCTCTCCGGTACGACGGCCGTGGTCACCGGCGCCAGCAGCGGTACCTGGGCGGTGACGGCCCTCGTCCTGGCGCGCGCCGGCGCGTCCCGGCCGTACGCGGCCTCCCGCGCCTCGTAGCCCGGAAACGCAGGGACGTCGTCGGCACGTCGAGGGATACGGGTGCTCGTCGTCCACGACGAGCACCCGTATCCCTGTTCCCTCAGGCATCGGGCCATGGTGTCGGGGCCACGGCGCCCGAGGTACCCCGAGGTCCGCGCACCGGCGGACCGCACCCCCGGTGACCGGGGCGCGGTCCGCCGGCCTGTGGCGGTTGCCGTCCCCCGGTCAGAAGAACAGGCGGTAGGTGTTCCAGCCCGACGTTCCGATGATCGCCTTGGGCTTGTACGGGGCGGCGGCCTTGCCGGTGCCCTTGTACAGGTAGAGCTCGCCCTTGGCGTTGCGGGCGACCAGGTCCGCGACGCCGTCCAGGTCGAGGTCGCCGGGGGCGAACACGGCGTTGTACTGGTTCCAGCCGCTGCCGATCCTGGTGCGCTTGGCGTACGGGGCGTGCTGGTTGCCGGTGCCCTTGTAGAGCCACAGGACGCCGGACTTGTCGCGGGCGACGATGTCGTTCCTGCCGTCGCCGGTCAGGTCGCCGTTGCCGGCGATGTCGCTGTAGATGTTCCAGCCGTAGCCGACCTTGAGGCGCTTGGTGACCGTGCCGTCGCCGTAGCCCAGGTAGAGGTAGAGGTCGCCCTTGCCGTCGCGGGCGAGCAGGTCGCCGCCCTGTGCGCCGCCGAACGTGCCGGGGGACACCAGCTTGTTGTAGATGCCCCAGCCGTAGCCGATCTTCTTCGCCGCGGAGTTGTCGTTGGCGTAGTAGTGGATGTCGCCGTTGGCGGCGAGCTGCCAGCGGCCGTCCGCCACGTTGTCGGCGTTGTGGTCGACCCGGCCGAGGAACTTGACGTTCTTCCAGCCGGTGTCGAGCTGCACGCGCTTCTCGATGCCGCCGCTGCCGGCCGGGGCGTAGTAGTACGACGTGCCGGCGCTGTCCAGACCGGCGAGGCCGGACATGGGCGCGTCACCCGGCTCGGCGGCGAAGGCGGCGGTACCGGTGCCGACGAGAGCCGCGGTTATCGCGGCGGCGGCGAGACGGGTGGCAGCCCGTCCGGTCCGACGGCCATAAGTCTTGGCCACGTGTTCTCCATGGGTGGTGGGAGCAGGCGTGACGCGCCGCGGGATACGGGGACACGCCACGGAATTGAGGGTGATCCTTTCACGAGTCCTTCACATGTCCAAGGGTTCGGCGAAATGACGCGCCTGCGTCATCTTCGCCCGGATTCGCGGGTGTTGTGGGTGTTGCGGGGCCCTTTCACCTGCGGTGGGCCGCGATCAGCCGCCGGTACCAGTGGTAGCTGTCCTTCGGGGTGCGCTCCTGCGTGTCGTAGTCGACCCGGACGATCCCGAACCGCTTCGCGTACCCGAGCGCCCACTCGAAGTTGTCCAGCAGCGACCAGACGTAGTAGCCCCTGACCTCCACGCCCGCGTCCATCGCCGCCCGCAGCGCCGTCAGATGCGTACCGAGATAGCCGACGCGGTCCGCGTCGCGCACCGAGCCGTCCGCGTCCACGGTGTCGGACTCCGCCGAGCCGTTCTCCGTGATGTGCACCGGCGGCAGCGCGTCGCCGTAGGTCTCCTTCAGCGCCGTCAGCAGCTCGGTGAAGGACTCCGGCACGACCGGCCAGCCCATCGCCGTCCGGCGCACGTCCGGGTAGACGCCCTCGCTGTAGCGGTTGTCGGTGGCGACCCGCAGCGCCGGGTCGGCCTCGCGGTGCGGGGCGTCCGCGACCACGATGGGGCGGTAGTAGTTGATGCCGAGGAAGTCCACCGGACGGGAGATCAGCTCCAGGTCGCCCTCGCGGCGGAAGTCCTGTGAGGTGATCAGCTCGCCCCAGGTCTCCTCCTCGGTGGCCGGGTAGCGGCCCGCGAGGATCGGCTCCGTCCACACCAGGTTGTGCTGGGTGTCGGCGCGGACGACGGCGGCCAGGTCGGCGTCCGAGCCGGTGGCCGGGACGTTGCGGTCGAGGTTGAGGGTGATGCCCGCCTCGCGCACCCCGGCCGCCCGCAGCTCCCTCATCGCCAGGCCGTGGCCGACCAGCAGGTGGTGCGCGGCGGCCAGCGCGCCGCGCCCCTCTTTCGCGCCGGGCGCGTGCCGGCCCACCGAGTAGCCCAGGAACGCGCTGCACCACGGCTCGTTGAGGGTGATCCAGCGCGGCACCCGGTCGCCCAGGTGCTCCGCCATGATCCCGGCGTACTCCCCGAAGCGTTCCGCGGTCTCGCGCACCCGCCAGCCGCCCCGGTCCTCCAGTGCCTGGGGCAGGTCCCAGTGGTAGAGGGTGGCGGCCGGTTCGATGCCCGCTTCGAGGAGGGAGTCGACGAGCCGGGAGTAGAAGTCCAGCCCCTTCGGGTTGACCGCGCCGCCGCCGCCGTCCGGCTGGATCCGCGACCAGGCGACGGAGAAACGGTAGGAGTCCACGCCCAGTTCGCGCAGCAGCGCCACGTCCTCGGGGTAGCGGTGGTAGTGGTCGCAGGCGATGTCACCGGTGTCACCGCCGTCGGTCTTCCCGGGCGTGTGGCTGTAGGTGTCCCAGATGGACGGACCGCGGCCGTCCTCCCGGACGGCGCCCTCGATCTGGTACGAGGCCGTGGCCGCCCCGAAGACGAAGCCGGGCGGGAACACCGGGAACTCACTCATGGGAACGCAGTCCTTACTTGACCGAGCCGCCGGTGATCCCGGCGGCGATGTACTTCTGCGACAGGACGAGCAGGACCGCCGCCGGGATCGCCGACAGCACGGACGCCGCCATGACGGAGCCCCAGTCGCCCACATGGGCGCCGATGTACTGGTAGATGCCCAGCGTGATCGGCTTGACGTCGTCCGTGGTGTTCAGCGTCAGCGCGAACATGAAGTCGCTCCACGCGTAGAGGAACGAGAACAGCCCGGCCGTGATCAGGGAGTTGCGGCTCATCGGCAGCACGACCCGCACGAAGGTGCGCAGGCGTCCCGCACCGTCCACCTCGGCCGCCTCGATGACCTCGCGCGGGATGGCCACCATGAAGGAGCGCATCAGCACGATCGCGAACGGGATGCCGAGCGAGGCGTCGGCCAGCATCAGTCCGGCGTAGGAGTTGACCAGGCCCATGTCCACGTAGGCGCTGTACAGGGCGTTGGCGATGACGATGCCCGGCACCATCTGGGTGATCAGGGTGCCGAAGACGATCGTCCTGGTGCCGCGCAGCCTGAACTGGGCGAGACCGTAGGCGGCGGGCGCCGAGACGGCCAGGCAGATGACCACCGCGCCGAGCGCGACGGCCAGCGAGGTCAGCAGGTTGCGGCCCTGGTCGGTGACGGCCGAGCGGAAGCCCGACAGGTCCAGGCTGTGCGGGAAGGGGTCGACCTCGAGCAGCCCGGACTCGGGCTGGAGCGCGGTGTTCACCATCCAGTACAGCGGGAACAGCATCACGCACAGCACCACGACGCCGAAGACCGTGGCGCCCCAGCGCCGCTTCGGCCGCCCGGTGGGCCGCCCGGTGGGCCGCGCGGGGGCGGCGGGGGTACGCACAGTGCTCGCCATGCCGGTCACTTCCCCTCGTTGCGGTTGGCCCGCAGGTAGAACACCGCGAAGACGGCGGAGATCAGGATCAGGATGTTGCCGACCACGGCACCCGCTCCGAAGTCCAGCTGGACGAAGGAGTTCTGGTACGTGAGCGTGCCGAGCGTCTGGGTGGAGTCGGCGGGGCCGCCGTCGGTGAGGGCGAGGATCAGGTCGAGGACCTTCACCGTCGACATGAAGCCGAGCACCAGGACGACGGTGATGACGGGCCGCAGCATCGGCAGGGTGATCGAGCGGAAGGCCCGCCAGGCGGAGGCGCCGTCGAGCGAGGCGGCCTCGTACAGCTCCTTGGGGACCTCCTGGAGGCCGCCGTAGAGGATCACCATGTTGAACGGGATGCCGATCCAGATGTTCACCAGGACCACCGAGAACAGCGCCATGCCCGTGCTGGTCAGCCACGGGGTGTCGCCGCCGAGGCCGATCGTGCCCAGGAAGGAGTTGAGGACGCCGGTGTCCTGGTCGAGGATGCGCCGCCAGACGACGCCGGAGACGACCATCGGGACCAGCCACGGCAACAGGATCAGCGACCGCAGGATCCCGTTCAGCGGGAAGCGGCGGCTGAAGAACACCGCGAGGCCCAGGCCGATGCAGAACTGCCCGATCAGCGAGCCGACGGTGAACAGGATGGTGTGCCACAGGGCCTTGCCGAACAGCTCGTCGTTGAAGACGCTGCTCCAGTTGGCCGTGCCGTTGAACGGGGACCTGCCCGTGAAGAACGTGGACGGTGAGTAGTCCTGGAAGCTCATCACGATGTTGCGGACGAGCGGATAGCCGAAGAAGAGCGCCATGAAGATCACGGCGGGGGCGATGAAGCCCCACTGGGCCAGGCGCCTGCGAAGGCGGGTGCGCGCCGGGTTCGGCGGCTTCGGGGCCTTCGCGGCCCGTGTGGCGGGGAGCGCCGGACCGGCGGCTGAGGAGGCGGTGGTGGTCGACATGGTTCGGATACCTCAGTTCCCGCTCGTGGCGCGCTGCTGGGCGCGCTTGAGGGCTGCCTCGCTCGACTCGCCGGTGAGGGCGGACTGGAAGGCGCTCTGCAGCGCGAGGGAGACGGACGACCAGCCCGCGCCGAGCTTCGCGGTGCGCGAGCGGGCGGTGGCGACCTGGTGGGAGAGGGCGGCCAGCTCCGGGACCTTCTCGCGCCACACGGCGGCGGCCTTCTCGTTGGCCGGGACCATCCAGCTGTTGAGCGCGTAGGTGATCTGCTCCTGTTCGCCCGACATACAGCCGATGATCTTCGCCGACATCTTCTCGCGGGCGCTGTCACCGGTGTTGGGGACGGTCAGGATCCCGCCGCCCAGCGGACCGACCGAGTCGTCCCCGGCCTTCGGGACCGGGATCTCGGCCATGCCCCAGTGCAGCGCCTTCTTGGTGTTGAGGGTCTCGACCTGCCACGGGCCGTTGATCATCATGGCGGCGTTGCCGGCCATGAACTGGTCGTTGACATCGGCCTGGGTCCAGTTGACCGTCGACTTGGACAGCGAACGGTCCTTCAGCAGGCCCTTCCAGTAGTCCAGCGCCCCGGCCACCTGCGGGCTGTCGAGCTTCGTCTCGTCGCCGCCGTTGGACCACATGAACGGGGTGAACTGGAAGACCCCGTCCTCCGCGCCGCCCGCGCTGAGCGCCAGCCCGTACCGCTTGCCCCGGGTGAGCTTCTTCGCGGCCGAGCGCATCTCGGCCCAGGTGGCGGGCACCTTCAGGCCTGCCTCGGCGAGGGCGTCCTTGTCGTAGAACAGCGCCAGGGTGTTCACCGTGCGCGCCGCGCCGTAGTAAGTCCCCTCGTACGAGCCGAAGTCGACGATGCCCCGGGGAATGTCGGTGGTGGTCAGGCCGAGGTCCTTCAGCGGTATCAGGCCGCCGGCCTCGGCGAACGTCGGCATCTCGGAGGCGTCCAGCTGAAGGACGTCGGGCAGCGACTTCGAGGACGCCATCCGCAGGGCCTTCGTCATCACCTGGGCGGCCGGGACGCTCTGCTGCTCGATGGCCACCCCGAGCCGTTTGCCGCACCGGGCCAGCGTCTGGGCGTCCCAGCGGTGGTAGGACTCGTCGGTCGAGGAGTTCATGACCGTGTACACGTCCGGGTCCCGCTGCTGACCGCAGCCGGACAGGACCGCGCCGCCGGCCAGTGCGCAGACGACGGTCAGCGGGACGGTGACCCGCCGGTGGTGACGACGGCGCCGCTGGCGCAGGCCGTCCGGGGAAGCTGCTGTCACGAGGGTGCCCTTGGGTGGGAGGGGTACGAAGGGGTGCCCGGCGGCGGTGGCCGGACACCCGGGGGCGTCAGCTGACGCCGAGCAGGTGCTCCATGGCGAGCTGGTCCAGGGCCTCGAACGCCATGGAGCGCTCGGCCGCGGCCGTCACGTCGAACTCCTCGTAGGCGGTGCGGTCGGCCAGCAGCCCGGCCACACCGTCGGCGGCGGTGGGCCGCGCGAGCTCGTCCAGCCGGGAGGCGGCCAGCGCCTCCTTGACGGCCGGGTCGGCGCGGAACGCCAGGGCGCGCTCCTTGAGGATCAGGTAGTTGCGCATGCAGTTCTTCGCGGACTCCCAGACCCCGTCGATGCCGTCGGTGCGCACCGGCTTGAAGTCGAAGTGCAGCGGGCCGCTGTACTCCGAGCTCTCCAGCAGGTCGACGAGCCAGAAGGCCTGGCGCAGGTCGCCGGCGCCGAAGCGGAGGTCCTGGTCGTACTTGATGCCGGACTGGCCGTTCAGGTCCAGGTGGAACAGCTTGCCCGCCCAGATGGCCTGCGCGATGCCGTGGGCGAAGTTCAGCCCGGCCATCTGCTCGTGGCCGACCTCGGGGTTCACGCCGTACAGCTCGGGGCGCTCCAGGCGCTCGATGAAGGCCAGTGCGTGACCCACGGTCGGCAGCAGGATGTCGCCCCGCGGCTCGTTCGGCTTGGGCTCGATGGCGAAGCGGAGGTCGTAGCCCTGCTCGGTGACGTACTCGCCGAGCAGGTCGAACGCCTCCTTCATCCGGTCCAGCGCGAGCCGGATGTCCTTCGCGCCCCCGGACTCCGCACCCTCACGCCCACCCCAGGCCACATACGTCTCGGCGCCCAGCTCGACCGCCAGGTCGATGTTGCGGATGACCTTGCGCAGCGCGAACCGGCGCACATCACGGTCGTTCGAGGTGAACCCGCCGTCCTTGAACACCGGGTGCGTGAACAGGTTCGTCGTCGCCATCGGCACCTTGAGACCGGTGCGGTCCAGGGCGTCCTTGAAGCGGTTGACGAGCGCGGCCCGCTCGGAGTCGGTCGAGCCGAACGGGATCAGGTCGTCGTCGTGGAACGTCACACCGTGCGCGCCGAGTTCCGCGAGGCGCTCGACCGACTCGACCGGGTCCAGGGCGGGGCGGGTGGCGTCACCGAAGGGGTCGTTGCCGCGCCAGCCGACGGTCCAGAGCCCGAAGGTGAACCTGTCGGCGGGGGTGGGGGTGAAGCGGTTCGACATACTGCTGCCTCTTGTCGACATGCCCGGACAGCTGCGCCGCCGCCCGACCGATTTGTTTGCTGGCAGTACTAATACGCCATACCGGCGTTTGTTTCTAGACCATCCTTGTGACAGTCCCGTCACGCAGAGGTGATCCGAGGGGGGAGTGCGGGGCGCCGAGTCTCGGCCTGAGCAGGTCCAAGTCCCTGTCCATGGACTGTCGAAGCGCTTCGAAGAATATTTGTTTTGTGTACGATCAAAACCGGGATCAGCAGCACGGCCCGGTAGCGCCGGCCCGTCCACCCACTCCTGACGACGCAGCCCGAACACCCCCGTACCGGCTAAGGAAACCCCCCATGAAGTTCACCGACGGCTTCTGGCAGATGCGAGACGGTGTGGACGCCTCGTACGCCACCGAACTCCGCGACCTGCGGCTCGATGCCGACCGGCTCACCGCCCACGCGGCCGTCAAGCGTGTGACGCGGCGCGGTGACACGCTCAACGCACCGCTGATCACGGTGGAGGCGTTCGCCCCCGCCGAGGGCGTCATCGGTGTCCGCGTCACCCACCTCGCGGGCAGGCGCCGCCCCGGCCCCGACTTCGTGCTGCCCGGCGCCACCGGGGACACCTCGGCCACCACCCGTGACGACGGGGCGGCCGCCGAGCTCACCAGCGGCCCGCTCACCCTCCGGCTGCCCACCGGGGGCGACTTCGGCCTGGAGTTCCTGGACGCGGACGGCCGCCCGCTGACCGCCGCCGGGCGCAAGGGCACCGCCTTCGCCACGACGGGGGACGGCGGCCACCAC
This sequence comes from Streptomyces sp. 840.1, assembly GCF_003751445.1. Classification (NCBI taxonomy): domain Bacteria; kingdom Bacillati; phylum Actinomycetota; class Actinomycetes; order Kitasatosporales; family Streptomycetaceae; genus Streptomyces; species Streptomyces sp. 840.1. The sequence goes on from NZ_RJUU01000001.1 coordinate 5,430,887, forward strand.
ATGCTCGCGCAGCTCGCGCTCGGCGTCGGCGAGACGGTCCACGGGCTGGGCGAGCGGTTCACCCCGTACGTCAAGAACGGCCAGGTCGTCGACATGTGGCAGGCGGACGGCGGGACCAACACCGAACAGGCCTACAAGAACGTCCCGTTCTACCTGTCATCGCGCGGCTACGGCGTCTTCGTCAACCACCCGGGCAAGGTCTCCTTCGAGGTCGGCTCCGAGGCCGTCGGCCAGGTCCAGTTCAGCGTCCAGGACCAGGTACTGGAGTACTTCGTCGTCGCGGGCCCCACGCCCAAGGACGTGCTGACCCGCTACACCGCGCTCACCGGCCGCCCGGCCCTCCCGCCGGCCTGGTCCTTCGGACTCTGGCTCACCACCTCGTTCACCACCGACTACGACGAGGAGACCGTCACCTCCTTCGTGGACGGCATGTCCGAGCGCGGCATCCCGCTCTCCGTCTTCCACTTCGACTGCTTCTGGATGCGCGAGTACCAGTGGTGCGACTTCGAATGGGACCCGGACACCTTCCCCGACCCGGACGGCATGCTCGCCCGGCTCAAGGAGAAGGGCCTGAGGATCTGCGTCTGGATCAACCCGTACATCGCGCAGAAGAGCGCCCTGTACGCCGAGGGCGCGGAGAAGGGCTACTTCGTCCGCACCCCCGGGGGCGACATCTGGCAGTGGGACAAGTGGCAGGCCGGCATGGCGCTGGTCGACTTCACCGACCCCGCGGCCACCGCCTGGTTCCAGGACAAGCTGAAGACCCTCCTCGGCCAGGGCGTCGACGGCTTCAAGACGGACTTCGGCGAGCGCATCCCCACCGATGTCGTCTGGCACGACGGCTCCGACCAGGAGCGGATGCACAACTACTACACGCACCTGTACAACAAGGCCGTCTTCGAACTCCTGGAGAAGGAGCGCGGCCAGGGCGAAGCGGTCCTGTTCGCCCGTTCCGCCACCGCCGGCGGCCAGCAGTTCCCCGTCCACTGGGGCGGCGACTGCTGGTCCTCCTTCGGTGCGATGGCCGAGTCGCTGCGCGGCGGGCTCTCCCTCTCGCTCTCGGGATTCGGCTTCTGGAGCCACGACATCGGCGGCTTCGAGGGCACGCCCGACCCGGCGGTCTTCAAGCGCTGGCTCGCCTTCGGCCTGCTCTCCTCGCACAGCCGCCTGCACGGCTCCTCGTCCTACCGGGTGCCGTGGGAGTTCGGCGACGAGGCGGTCGCGGTCGCCAGGCAGTTCACCGAGCTGAAGCACCGCCTGATGCCTTACCTGTACGGCGCGGCCGTCGAGGCCCACCGCACCGGCGTCCCGACCATGCGCCCGATGCTGCTGGAGTTCCCCGACGACCCGGCGGCCCGCACGGTGGACCGCCAGTACCTGCTGGGCCCCGACCTCCTCGTGGCGCCGGTCTTCAGCGAGGACGGCCGGGTCGAGTACTACGTCCCCGAGGGCACCTGGACCCACTTCCTGACCGGCGAGACCGTCACGGGCCCCGCCTGGCACCGCGGCACTTACGGCTTCGACAGCCTCCCGCTCCTGGTTCGCCCCGGCGCGGTCCTGCCGCTCGGCGCGGACGTCTCGCGCCCCGACGGCGACTGGACGCAGGACCTTCAGCTGCGGGTGTACGCCCCCGAGGGCCTGGGTGACTTCACCCGCACGGTGACGGTCCCCGGCCTCACGGGCGCCCCGGCCGCCACGTACGAACTGGTCCGCGAGGGCGGCACGCTCCGGGTCACGGCGGACACGGAACGGCCGTACGAGGTCGTGGTCGTCGGTGACGCGACGACGGAGGTCGTCAGGGGCTGAGGGCGCGGCGGGCCCCTTCGTGCCGGGGGCGGGGCCCTCCCCGCGCGGTCAGAGGTCGCTGTCGATCCCCGTGACGACCGGTGTGCCGATCGGCGCGTCCCGATCCGAGAGCCCGGCCTCCCGCAGTGCCGTGGACACCAGCCCCGCCGCGTCGAGCTCCGCCGTGTAGCGGTCCGCGGCCTCGACCTCCAGGCGGATGGAGAAGGTGCCGTCCTCGTTGAGGGTCAGCAGGTCGAGCCCCTCGCTCCTGCTCACATCCGTGTGCCGCTTGGCCAGCGTCTCCTTCAGCGTCGCGAGCGAGTCCTCCGGGACCTCGGTGACGAAAGTTCCGGGCACGGTGATGACGAAGGTGGTCACGACGTTTCCTGCTTCCGTTGCGTAAAGGGCGTCTTGTCCGCGTTCCCGCATTCTCCGCTCCGAACCGGTCGCGGAGGCGGACCGACGGCGTCGAGCCCCCGTGTCCGCCTCACGGCGCCGGCTCCGGGCGCCGAAGGCCGGGGAAGGAGGCGGGGGTTGCCCAGCCGCGCAGTACGGCGTCGACCGTCGAGTCGAACGCGGCATCGGCCGCGGTGCCGACGAGGCCGCCGGCTAGTTCGAGGGTGACGAGCCCGTGCAGGGCGACCCACAACGAGACGGCGATCAGTGTGGTGTCGCCGGCGAGGGCCTGGGCCGCCACGGCACGGTCGATCGCCGCGACGAGCGGCCGCACCGGGTCCCGGTCGCCGACCCGGGCCGACGGTACGAAGGACTGTGCGCCACCGAACAACACCGTGTAGAGGTGGCGGTGTTCGCGTCCCCAATGGCGGTACGCGACGGCCAGCGCGTACAGATCCGCCAGGGCGGCCTCCGAGGCGGGAACCGCTGTCAGGTCCTGGAACAGTCCGGCGACGGCCTGGTCGCGCACCTCGCGGACCAGTCCGTCCTTCCCCCGGAATAACGTGTACACCGCCGCCGTCGACGTTCCGGCGGCAGTGGCCAGCGCGCGGACGGTGACCGACTCCTGCGGACGGGTGGCGAACATCTCGGTCGCGCAGGCGACGAGCCGTTCCCGGACGGCGGCGTCGTTCGTTCTCGGCCTTCCCATGAGGAGCAGTCTACCGTGTTGATAACATCGTTTCAAAACGCTGTTCCAAAACACCGTTCCAGCTGATCGGGAGATCGCCGTGCCACTTTCCGTCATACGCCCCCTGCGCCTTCTCGGCCGCCTGCTGGCCGGCATCGCCGTGGTGGTGGGGCTGGTCGCCTTATTCCTGGCGCTGACCGTCGCCACCGACGGCGCGGGATCGGGGTTCGTCGCGTGGTCCGTGGCCGTCGGGACCGCGGCTTCCGCGGCGCTGTGGCGGGGCCGCCGCCGCTCCTGGCGGGGACGGCTGGGCCCATGGCTGCCGGTGCTCGTCGCGGCGGCCCTCACGCTGTCGGTGTGCGTCCCCACCGCCCCCACGACGCGCCGCACCCCGCCCGCCCTGTCGTTCGTGACCGCCGAGCACTGGAGCCTGTCCACCGGCAGCCGGGTCGCGGCGTACCACTACCCGCCCACCGGCGACAGCCCCCGGCAACGCGTCCCGCTCGTCTACCTCAACGGCGGCCCGGTGCGCGGCATCTCCGTGCTCGACCACCGCTTCCTGCAGCGGCTCGCGGGACAGGGCTACGACGTCTACACCTACGAACAGGCCGGCGGCGGACGCAGCGACCTGCTGCCCATGAACCAGTACTCGATCACCCGGTCCGTCCGCGACCTCGGTGCCTTCGTCGGCAAACTCGGCAAGGGCCGCGCCGATGTGCTGGGCTTCTCCGCAGGCGCGGTCGTGCTCACCCGCGCGCTCGCCGACCCGGCCATCGCCGCCCAGCTGCACCGGGCGGTCATCGCCGAGCCGGGCCCGGTGGACGGTCCCGCCACCCGGATGGCCGAGCAGAAGGGCCGGCCGTCGGCCCGCGGCCTCGCACCGGACGTCACCGGACCGCGCTCCACACACGTCCCGCGGTACGCGGTCGCCTTCGGACTCATGCGGCTCGGGCTGCTCAGCCCGGACAACGGGCTGGTGGGGCAGGCGGAGGGCGACAACGCCTTCACCGCAGCCGATCTCGGCAGCGACACCGCGTCCGCCTACTGCGCGCGGGACGCCCACCGCATCCCGGTCGAGGACACGGCGGACAACTTCTCCTTCAGCGCCGCCGCCAGCCTCCGCATCCAGCAGACGATCAAGGACTCGCCCTCCCTCGCCCCCCGGCTCAGGCGCTCCCGGACACCCGCGATGCTGATGATCGCCGAGTGCTCCTCCCAGGTCCGGCAGTGGCAGACGGCCGTCCTCGCGGACAACCCCGCCATCCGGCGCACCCAGTACATGCCCGGCGTCGGCCACCACATGTGGAACGGCCTGAGTGACAACGACCGGCGAGCGGCAGCGGTCATCACCGCGTTCCTCCAGGACAAGCCCGCACCGCTGCCCGACTACCCGACCCGGGCAGGGATCCCCGCCTTCCTCCGCGGCCACAAATAGGCGAGCGGCCCCCCGGCGAACGCCCGGTGACCGGTGCCCGGGGCGGCCCGGCCGTCCGGCCACCCGCACCGCGGGCAGCCGCGTCCGCTCGCCCCGGGCGCGCCCGACCGCCTGGCCATGGCTGGAATGCGATCGTGGACCAGCGGGTTCGCACCATCGACAGCACGCGACGCAGCCCGGCCCGGCCGGGCGGCTTCCGTGAGCGGTAACGGCACAGAGAGCGGATGACCTTCACATGGGCGAGTTGATCCTGATCCGGCACGGCGAGACCGAGTGGTCCCGCAACGGGCAGCACACGAGCCACACCGACCTGCCCCTGACCCCGCTCGGTGAGCGCCAGGCCCGCGCCCTCGCGCCGCTGCTCGCGGACCGTGACATCGCCCTCACCCTGGTCAGCCCCTCGGTACGGGCCCGGCGCACCGCCGAACTCGCCGGGCTGGCCGCCCCCCGGATCACCCCCGAACTGCGCGAGTGGGACTACGGCGGCTACGAGGGCATCACCACGCACGAGATCCACCGGACCCGCCCCGGCTGGAACCTCTGGACGGACGGGGTCACCGCCGGTCCCGAGGCGCACCCCGGCGAGACCCCGGCGGAGGTCGGGGAGCGGGCCGACCGGGTGCTGGCCGAGGTCCGGGAAGCCGCCGAGCGGGCCGGGGACGAGGACATCGTGCTCGTCGCCCACTCGCACTTCCTGCGCGTCCTGACCGCCCGCTACCTCGGGCTGACCCCCGCCGAGGGCACGCTCTTCCAGCTCGCCACCGGCGCCGTGTCCCGGCTGGGCACGGAACACGGGCAGCCGGTCATCACCGCGTGGAACGTGTCCCTGCCCGAGAGCCTGTTCCCCACCGCCGTTCCGGACGCCTCCCAGCCCTGAAGGGGTGCCGAGCGCCCGGTGCTGCCGGACGTCAGCTCGCCCCGGCGACCTCGTCCTCCTCGTACAGGCCCTTCAGGTCGCCGATACAGGCCTCGGCGACCTCCGCCGCGAACCGCGGACACATCCACGACTCCGCGCTGCGGGACTCCTCGGCCGGCGGGAACTCCTCCGGTGCCCAGAAGTGCGCCATGCCGTCGCGGAACTCCGCGCGCCGAAGGGGCGGGTGCTCGTCCTCGTGCAGGCACTCGGCGGGCAGCGGAGCCGCGGCGACGGCCCGCATCGTGGCCAGGACGCCCCGGGCGACGGAGAGGGGAGGGGCCGGGTACGCGTTCTGCACCGCCTGGTACGCCACGAGCAGCAGTACGGCGCGATCGCGGTCGTCGGACTGCTCGTGGCGCCGGGCCGCCCACAGACCCAGATCGTCGGCGTACTTCTCGTTCCAGTGCTTGTTGTCTGACCGCTCCACGAGCTTCTCGATGTCGAGCCGGCCGTCCGCGCGCAGGTACTCGGCGTCGGCGTGCGAGGTATCGCGCTCCCCGAAGAGGATCTCGTACCGCTCGCGCAGCTGCGCCAGTGTCTCGTCCGCGATCTCTCCCATGAGGACCGGGCACACCACTTTGTCGAGCGGGGCCGCCCCCCACGCGATGCGGCGCTGTTCGTAGATTCCCCGTCCGCCCGGACTGCTCAGCGTGATGCCGAGTTCCGCTGCGTTCGGCCCGCTGTTCGGCAGAGGAGGGTGCCCGTCGTGGGCGCAGTCGCCCTCGGCGAAGTGCGGCACCACCTGTTCCACCGACCTGATCAGGCTATCGAGTACGGACTTGGTGTGCACCGTGCCGGAGACCGCGTACCAGGTCACCGCCCGGACGACCATCAGCCGCCCGGCCCGGTCCGCCGGGGCCGCACAGGACAGCTCCACGGCCTGGCCGCTGATCTCGTCGTCGATGTCGGTCCACGGCTTCGGGTACCCGTGCAGCAGCGCCGCCAGGGTATCGATGCTGGCCTTTGCGTCCACCGGCAGCCGGGGCGGCACATCCGTGACCGACCCCGGGCGGACGATGTCGAGCGCGATCCGTGCGAACCCGGCCGCGTTGAGCGGGCACCGCCACTCGCTCCGGGGCCGGTCCTCCTCCCAGGCGGCCGTGTCGTCGGCTATCAGGAGGAGCAACTCGGCGAGCTGCTCGTCCTGATCGACGTCATGACTCTCGTACGGATGCGCGTCATGGGCGCAACCGTGCCCGCGCAGGGCCCTGTCGGCGGCTTCCAGGGCCGTCACGGCCTGCTCCGCGACCCCCGCACCGGGCAGCCAGGTGAGGTAGGGGGCCATCAGCGTCAGTCCGAGCGTCCAGACGTAGGCCGACTCACCGTCCGGGTCGGCGGTCAGCTCGGCAGCGCAGTCGAGCACCGACCGGTCGTAGCCTTCGTTCCGGCTCTCCTGGTAGTTCTCCCTCATGTCCTCCCAGGTATCGCTGAGTTCGTCGAGCATCATGTCGTCCATGTCCATCACGGTCTGCATGACGCACGGCGTAGCCGGGGGAGTTCCCGTTCCCGCCGTTCCACGGCTCCGTGCGGTCCGGATTGTTTACAGTCCCGCGCGGCCGCGCTAGCCTCCCCCACGAGTGGGAGCGCTCCCAGGCGCTGGCGGTCCGCGGCCTTCGGATACGTGCCCACCGGCGGTGAACCCGGTCCCGCCAACGGACTTGCCCGCACTGTGGGTGGGGGTGAGAACGCCGGACGGCCGGCATCTCGTGGGGAGATACCGGCCGTCCGTCGCGCTGTCGTACGGTCAGGAGATCAGCTCCACCTCCGCGAGCGTCGCCTCACCGTCGAGCACCAGCCGGTAGTGCGCGTAGGAGCCGGGGGACTTCACCGTGAAGGCCCTCGTCTGCTTGTCCCAGGCGAACGACTGGCCTGACTGCCTGTCCAGGTCCTTCCAGGTGGTGCCGTCCGGGGAACCCTGCACCACCCAGCCGCTCGGCGCCTTGTCCGCCGCGCCCGACGTCAGCGTGTACTGGACCGCGTTCGTCGCCGAGGGGACCGGAAGCTCCACCGTGGTGACGGTGGCCGAGGTGGCCGAGGTGTTGTCGAAGAGGGCGCCCGAGCCCTTCAGGACGTCCTTCTTCGGAGCGGGCACCTTGTCGTCCTTGGTGATGGAGACCGGCGCCGCGTCCTTGCCGGTGCCCCAGGCCGACGGCTTCGGGCCCATGTCGAAGTCCAGCACGCCGCCCTTGGCCAGCAGGTCGTGCGGCAGCGAGGTGGAGGTCCACTTCTTGCCGTTGACCCTCAGGCCCTGGACGTAGATGTTCTTCGCGCTGTTCTTCGGCGCCCTGACGACCAGGTCGTGGCCGTTCTCCAGGTGCACGGTGGTCTTGGTGAACAGCGGGGAGCCGATCGCGTACTCGCCGCTGCCCATGACCAGCGGGTAGAAGCCGAGCGAGGAGAAGAGGTACCAGGCCGACTGCTCGCCGTTGTCCTCGTCGCCGTGGTAGCCCTGGCCGATCTCGCTGCCCGTGTACAGGCGGCCGAGGACCTCGCGGACCTTCTCCTGCGTCTTGTACGGCTGCGAGGCCGCGTCGTACATGTACGTGACGTGGTGGGCGACCTGGTTGCTGTGGCCGTACTGGCCCATCCGTACGTCACGGGCCTCCGTCATCTCGTGGATGACGCCGCCGTAGCTGCCGACGAACTCCGGGCCCGCCGTCTCGGGGGTGGCGAAGTACGTGTCCAGCTTCTTGGCCAGACCGTCCCGGCCGCCGTACAGGTTCGCCAGGCCCTTGCTGTCCTGCGGGGCGGTGAACGCGTAGCCCCAGCCGTTGGTCTCCGTGTAGTCGTAGCCCCACACGCGCGGGTCGTACCGGTCGGACGGCAGCCGCCAGTCGCCCTTGGCGTCCTTGCCCTGGAAGAAGCCCGCCTTGTCGTCGAACAGCTCCACGTAGTTGCGGGCCCGGTTCATGAAGTACTCGGACTCGTCCTTGTAGCGCTGCTTGTGCGTCTTCTTGTAGAGGGCCTGGCCCATCTGCGCGATGCCGTAGTCGTTGACGTAACCCTCCATCGACCAGGACATGCCCTCGTGGGTCGTGGTGTCGGCGTACCCGACGAACGGGGACGTCTCCATGCCCTTGCGGCCGACGCCGGAGGACGGCGGGACGACCGTGGCGTTCTTCAGGGCCGCGTCGTACGCCGCCTCGGCGTCGAACTTCACGCCCTTGACGTAGGCGTCGGCGAACGCGACGTCCGAGGAGGTGCCGGTCATCAGGTCCGAGTAGCCGGGCGAGGACCAGCGGGAGATCCAGCCGCCGTCCTTGTACTGCTGGACGAAGCCGTCCACCATCTCGCCGGCCTTCTTCGGGGTGAGGAAGGAGTACGCCGGCCACGTCGTGCGGTAGGTGTCCCAGAAGCCGTTGTTGACGTACACCTTGCCGTCGACGATCTTCGCGCCGGTGTGGGTCGGGGTGTCCGAGCCGACCTGCGGGGAGAACGGCGAGGCGTACTTGTCCTTCTTCCCGACCTTCTCGAAGCCCGAGTTCGGGTAGAGGTAGAGCCGGTACATGCTGGAGTACAGCGTGGTCAGCTGGTCGGTGGTCGCGCCCTCGACCTCGACCTTGCCCAGCAGGTCGTCCCAGGCGCCCCGGGCCTTGTTCTCGACCCGGTCGAAGGAGCGCGAGGCCGGGATCTCGGCGGCCAGGTTCTGCTTCGCCTGGTCGATGCTGATCAGCGAGGTGGCCAGGCGCAGGTTGACGGTACGGTCCTTGCCCGCGTCGAAGCGGAGGTAGCCGGTCACGTCGTCACCGCCGCCGCCGGAGAGCTTGCCGCTGCCGGTGACGCGCGCGTCGAAGACGCCGTAGACGAACAGCCGGGTGGCACCGGTCGAGCCGCCGCTCTTCACGTCCGAGAAGCCGGTGAAGGAGCTCGTCTTCGGGTCGAGGGTGAGCCCGCCGTCGTTGGAGACGTTGTCGAAGACCATGCTCGCGTCCTTGCCCGGATACGTGAACCGCATCCGTGCCGCGTGGTCGGTCGGCGTCATCTCGGCCTTGAGGCCGTTCTCGAACGTGACCCCGTAGTAGTGGGGCCTCGCCGTCTCGTTGTCGTGCTTGAACGGCAGCGCGCGTGTCTTGCGGTCGGCGTCCGGGGTGCCGGACGCGACCGACGGCATCAGCTGGAAGGTCTGCCGGTCGCCCATCCAGGGGCTCGGCTCATGACTCGCGCTGAAGGCCTGCATGGTGGGCAGGTTGTCGTCGTTGTTCCCGCTCGCGTAGTCGTACAGCCAGCTGGTCGATCCGGCGTTGGTGACCGGGGTCCAGAAGTTGAAACCGTTGGGGACGGCGGTGGCGGGGAAGTTGTTGCCCCGGGAGAAGCTGCCGCTGGAGTTGGTGCCCCGGACGGTCGAGGCGTAGTCCGAGAGGTGCGCCTTGCGCTTCTCGGGGGCCTTCGGCGCGATCTTGACGTCGTCGATCCAGCCCTGGAACTTCGACGGGCCCTTGGGGGAGTCGTACGCGACGAGGATCCGGTCGACCGTCTTGCCCGCGGCGACCGTGCCGATCGTTGCGTCGACCTTGTTCCACTGGTTGACGTACAGCCGCTTGGCGTCGGCCTGGCCCTGCGGGGTCAGCAGGCCGCCGTTGGAGTCGGTGGCGCGCAGCTCGCTCAGGTACGTGCCGTCGGTGAACGCCAGGTCCACGGCTACGTGGGTGGCCGGGTAGGACAGGTCCGTCTCGCCCATCTGGGGGTAGACCAGGTAGGAGAGTTCGGTGTCCCGGGTGACGGCGGTGTTGACGTCGAAGACCTTGTTGTACGAGTAGCCCCGCCCGTCCGCCTTGTGCGTTCCGGCGTAGCGCAGCGCCTTCTTCCCGGTGAAGCCGGCGCCGGCCTTGGCGGTGGGGGAGCCGGCGGGGCCCCGGTCGATCTGGCTGCGCATGTCGTCGGGGGCCGGGGTGGAGGTGTTCCCGTCGGAGAACTGGACGTCGGCGAGCTGGGTCGCGTCGCCGGCGCCGTTGTTCTTCGTGATGTCCAGGCGGAAGTGCTGGTAGGCCTTGTCCGCCGTGAAGTCGTAGGACTTGGTCTGGAAGCGCTCGGAGAAGGTCTGGCCGGTGCGGGAGTCCAGGTCCGTCCAGGTCTTGCCGTCCTCGGAGCCCTGCAGCGTCCAGTCCTTCGGGTCCCGTTCGTCGTGGTCGTCGGCCGAGGTCAGGGCGTACGTGACGACCTTGACCGGTTCGGAGAGATCGAACTCCGCCCACGCGGTGGGCTTGAACGACAGCCACTTCGTACCGGATTCACCGTCGACGAGGTTTTCCTTCACCTCACCGCCGCCGGTGTTCTCGTCGCTGGCGCGGACGTCTGTGACCTTGTCGGTGACATTGCCCGGTATTCCGGCGGAGAAGCCGCCATCGATACCCGATGTCCGCTTCTTTCCGTCGGGGCCTTCTTCGACGGTATTGCGCCAGTCCGGCTGCTTCTCGTCCTCTTCGAAGGACGAGCTGAAAGTCCGGTCGCCCGGGGGCCGGTGGCCCTTTTCCGCGGACCCGGCCGACTGAGCGGCGGCCGCGGTGGGGGCTGTCACGACCAGGATCAGTGAAGCCGCGATCAGCGCGGCCGTACCGTTTTGTCTCTTGCGAGAACCGTGTCGGGGCTGCATGCCGAGCCATTCCTCCCGAGGAAGTGCACTTGGACAACGTTGTCAGAAGCGTGCGCAAGAACCAGTAGGAAGTGAAGTGCCTGGTGGTGTCAAGGGTGTTGGATGGGAGCCCGCAGTCGAATCGACCGTATTGCGGAAATCGTTACATCCGGAGGAGGCCGTGCGGTGCCGTGGTATCAGCGAGGTCTCAACTCGGGAAAGACTGCCGTTCAAACCTGCATTCGATCTTGCTCAGTTGGGCGCAAGTGGACTATACCTGTCGGCGTCTGCACAGCATTTTTTCATCTGTGCGACAAGGGGGACAACCGGGGCAGGGCAACTCGACGCGCCACAGGTGCGTCGGCTGGCCCCTCCCCCCGTACCCCCCACTGCAATGGCTAGCCTGAAATCTGCACCACCCAAGCGCAACTGACCGCGGTGGCGGGGCCCTTCGCCTGAGGCGAATATCGATGGGGCGACCGGTACAACACCGCCTGAGTCCTGGAGAAGGCGAGGACTTGAGCATGGCATCCACCTCCGCCCGCAAGAATGAGGGCCTTGGCCGTCGCGACGTGATCAAGCGGTCTGCCGCACTCGGTCTGATCACGGTCCCGACAATGAGCTTCCTGTCGGCGTGTGCGAGTAGCGACAGCAGCAGCGACGACACGGTCAAGAAGGGCAAGACCAGCGCGAAGAACCCGCTGGGCGTCAACGACACGGCCGGCCTCGACGTGGTCATCTTCAACGGTGGCTTCGGTGAGCAGTACGCCATCGACGCGGAGAAGAAGTACAACGCCTCGTTCCCGAAGGCCAAGGTCAAGCACTCCGCGACGCAGAAGATCCAGTCGCAGCTGCAGCCGCGCTTCAACGGTGGCACCCCGCCGGACCTGATCGACAACTCGGGCGCCGAGCAGATGGACATGGGTGTCCTCGTCGGCAAGAAGCAGCTGCTCGACCTGACGCCGCTGATGGACGCCCCGTCCTTCGACGACCCGGCCAAGAAGGTCCGCGACACCCTGCGCCCGGGTGTCCTGGAGATGGGTCAGTTCGACGGCGACCCGGTCTGGATCATGTACTACGCGTACACCGTCTACGGCGTGTGGTACTCGCAGACCGCGCTGGAGGGCCTGGACGCCCAGTACCCCGAGAACTGGGACGACATGCTCGCCCTGTGCGAGAAGGCGAAGAAGAAGGGCATCGCCGGCTGGACCTACGCCGGTAAGTACCCCTACTACCTTCCGTTCTCGCTCTACCCGTTCATCGCCAAGATCGGCGGCCGCGAGGTTCTCGACAAGATCGACAACCTGGAGCCGAACGCCTGGAAGGACCCGGCCGTCAAGGCCGCGTTCGAGGCGTACTACGAGCTGCAGCAGAAGGGGTACATCCTCAAGGGCACCACGGGCCTGACCCACATCCAGTCGCAGACCGAGTGGACCAAGGGCAAGGCGCTCTTCCTCCCGAACGGTTCGTGGGTGGAGAACGAGGCCGCGCCGACCACGCCCAAGGACTTCAAGATGATGGTCGCGGCGCCGTCCGGCCTGGACTCGTCCGACAAGCTGCCCTTCGGCACCATCTGGGCCTCCGGCGGCGAGCCGTTCATCATCCCGGCCAAGGCGAAGAACCCCGAGGGCGGCATGGAGCAGCTGCGCATCATGCTCTCCGAGGAGTCCTCGAAGAACTTCACCAAGCAGGTCAAGTCGCTGAGCGCCTTCAACGGCGGCACCGACGGACTGACCCTGTCCACCGCCATGCAGTCCGGCGTCGACGCCCTGAAGAAGGCCGGCGACAACGTGGTGAACCCGCGTATGCAGGACTGGTACGTGAAGCTCCAGAAGGAGCAGATCGGCGCCGGTCTCGGCGAGATGATGGCCGGGCGTCTGACGCCCGCCGAAGCCATCAAGAAGATCCAGGGCTACGCGGACGCCGCTGCCAAGGACCAGTCCATCAAGCACTACAAGCACCAGTGAGTAACCGTCACCAGCGGCGGCACCCGCGGAAAGATCGGGGTCGGTAAACGATGCAGCACGGCAAGTACCGCTTCATTGTGGGGTTCTTGGTAGTCCCACTGGTGTTGTACGCGGTCTTCGTCATCTGGCCGTTCATCCAGGCCATCTACTATTCGTTCACGGACTGGACCGGTCTGAGTCCCGACTTCAAGATGGTCGGCTTCGACAACTACACCAGGATGCTCAAGGACGACATCTTCTGGAAGTCCTTGCAGCACAGCCTGGTGCTGGTGCTGGTGCTACCGCTGGTGACGCTGGGCCTCGCGCTCTTCTTCGCCTTCATGCTCAATGTCGGGGGCCGGCGGCGCAAGAACGCCGCGGTCTCCGGCGTGCGGGGTTCGGGTTTCTACAAGATCGCCTACTTCTTCCCGCAGGTGCTCTCGATCGTCATCGTCGCCCTGCTGTTCCAGTTCGCGTTCAACCCGCGCAGTGGAATGCTGAATTCGGCGCTCAAGGGAGTCGGTCTCGGTTCCATTCAGCCGGACTGGCTGGGCGATCCGAGTCTCGCGCTCATCTGCGTCATGTCGGTGCTGGTCTGGTCGACCGTCGGATTCTTCGTCGTTCTCTTCTCCGCCGGAATGGCGTCCATTCCCAAGGACTTCTACGAGGCGGCGCTCCTGGACGGGGCCAACCGCATCACGACGTTCTTCAGGATCACCCTGCCGCTGCTCTGGGACACCGTGCAGTCGGGCTGGGTCTACATGGGCATCCTGGCGCTCGGGGTCGAGGCCTTCACAGCGGTACAGGTCATGACGGTGGGCCCCGGCGGCCCCGACTACTCGAGCACCGTCCTGCCGCTGTACGTCTACCAGACGGCCTTCCGTGACGGTCAGGCCGGATACGCGACGACGATCGGTGTCGGACTGCTCATCATCACCATGGCGTTCGCCGCCATCGTGATGCGACTGGGCCGGCGCGAGCGGCTGGAGTTCTGATGCCGCGCTCCCCGGGGCGCGGTGCCCGGACTCCCAGCAGGCAAGACAGCCCGGCCGAGGCGGCCGGCTCGACAGTAGTACGAGGTGAGCGCACGTGAAGGCCACTGACATCCCTCCCGTGGACGCGGTGAAGGAACCGGCCCCCGCGGTGGCCAAGGCGCCCGCACCCGGCGGCAAGGAGAAGAGCAGCGAGGGCAAGGTCCTCAACGTCTTCTCGCACGGCGTGCTGGTCATCTGGGCGATCCTGGTGGTCATGCCGCTGCTCTGGGCGATCATGGCCTCGTTCAAGACGGACGACTCGATCCTGTCGACGCCGTGGGCGCTGCCGGACAAGCTTCACTTCGAGAACTGGTCGCGTGCCTGGGGCCAGGCGCACATGAGCGACTACTTCCTGAACACCATTCTGGTGGTCGGCGGTTCGCTCATCGGCACCCTGCTGCTCGGTTCGATGGCGGCGTACGTACTGGCGCGGTTCGACTTCCCGGGCAACCGCTTCATCTACTACCTGTTCATCGGAGGGATGAGTTTCCCGATCATCCTGGCGCTGGTCCCGCTGTTCTTCGTCATGAACAACATGGGCCTGCTGAACACGCGGCACGGACTGATCATGGTCTACATCGCGTACTCGCTGCCCTTCACCGTCTTCTTCCTCACCTCGTTCTTCCGCTCGTTGCCGAGCTCGGTGGCCGAGGCGGCGATGCTCGACGGGGCCTCGCACACCCGGACGTTCTTCCAGGTGATGCTGCCGATGGCGAAGCCCGGCCTGATCAGCGTCGGTATCTTCAACTTCCTCGGGCAGTGGAACCAGTACCTGCTGCCAACGGTCCTGAACACCGATCCGAAGTACCGGGTGCTCTCCCAGGGCCTGGTCGAACTGGCCAACGGGCAGGGCTACAAGGGCGACTGGTCAGGTCTCTTCGCCGGTCTGGTGATGGCGATGCTGCCGGTCCTCGCGGCCTACATCATCTTCCAGCGCCAGGTGGTGGCCGGCCTCACCGCAGGAGCGGTGAAGTAACTCCTCGAACGCTCGCACCGAACGACCGAACCGCCCCCCGGCATCCGCGCCGGGGGGCGGTTCGTCTGTTTACGGGGGAGTTCGCGGGGGTCGTCGTGCGAGGGTCCGGTGCTCATCCGAGGCTTCGACTGCTCAAGGTCTTGACGGGGAGTACCCCAAAACGCTCAGCTTAGAGTTCACATGTTGGAGAATATGGCAGGAGTGAGAGAGTCGATGGAGACTCCGGGGTCGCAGACATCTCTGCATCGCGCCAACCTTGAGCGGGTAGTGCGCGCCGTACGTATGGCGGGTTCGCTCACCCAGGCGGAGATCGCCAGGAGC
Organism: Streptomyces sp. 840.1; assembly: GCF_003751445.1. Taxonomy (NCBI): domain Bacteria; kingdom Bacillati; phylum Actinomycetota; class Actinomycetes; order Kitasatosporales; family Streptomycetaceae; genus Streptomyces; species Streptomyces sp. 840.1. The sequence continues at coordinate 5,445,953 of NZ_RJUU01000001.1, forward strand.
ACGGGCCTCTCCGCGGCCACCGTCTCCAATATCGTTCGCGAACTGAAAGAGGGCGGCACGGTCGAGGTGACCCCCACCTCGGCGGGCGGCCGCCGCGCGCGCAGCGTCTCGCTCAGTGGTGACGCGGGCATCGTCATCGGCGTCGATTTCGGGCACACGCACCTTCGGGTGGCGGTCGGCAACCTGGCCCACCAGGTGCTCGCCGAGGAGTCCGAGCCGCTGGACGTGGACGCCTCGTCCGCGGAGGGCTTCGGACGGGCGGAACAGCTGGTCAACCGGCTGATCGAGACGACCGGGATCAGCCCCGGCAAGGTGATCGGGGTCGGCCTCGGTGTACCCGGCCCGATCGACGTCGAGTCCGGCACGCTGGGCTCCACGTCGATCCTGCCGGGGTGGACGGGCATCAACCCCAGGGAAGAGCTGGCCGGCCGCCTCGGAGTGCCGGTCTACGTGGACAACGACGCCAACCTCGGGGCCCTGGGGGAGCTGGTCTGGGGGAGCGGCCGGGGGGTCACGGACCTCGCGTACATCAAGGTCGCGAGCGGTGTCGGCGCCGGTCTGGTGATCGACGGGCACATCTACCGGGGCCCCGGCGGCACGGCCGGCGAGATCGGCCACATCACCCTCGACGAATCGGGTCCGGTCTGCCGCTGCGGCAACCGCGGATGCCTGGAGACGTTCACGGCCGCGCGGTACGTGCTGCCGCTGCTCCAGCCCAGCCACGGCCCCGATCTCACCATGGAGCGGGTGGTCCAGCTGGCCCGTGAGGGCGATCCGGGATGCCGCCGGGTGATCGGTGACGTCGGGCGGCACATCGGCAGCGGGGTGGCGAACCTCTGCAATCTGCTCAACCCCAGCCGGGTGGTCCTCGGCGGCTCGCTCGCGGAGGCCGGCGAACTGGTCCTCGGGCCGATCCGCGACTCGGTCTCGCGCTACTCCATCCCCAGCGCCGCGCGGCAGCTCTCGGTGCTCCCGGGGGCGCTCGGCGGCCGGGCGGAAGTGCTCGGCGCGCTCGCCCTCGTCCTGAGTGAGATGGGTGATTCGACCCTTTTGGAGAGCACCCTCCCGACGGCGACCCCTGCCTTCACTTAGATAACGAATGGCACCGTTGTCATCTCGTTAAGGATTTACTCCTTGACGCTGGCCTCGGGGCCGAGTTGACTTCCAGCCACCTCGGCCGCAACGCTGCGGCCTCGTCAGGGAGGCACACCCAGAATGAACGCAATGACGCGACGCATCGTCATAGGCACGGCCGCGGTTTCCATGGCCGTCTCCCTCGCAGCCTGCGGCAAGGCGGGCGACGACAAGGACAGCGGTAGCGGTGGTGACAGCAAGACCATCGGCCTGCTGCTGCCGGAGAACAAGACCACGCGTTACGAGACCTTCGACCGCCCGATGATCGAGGCGAAGATCAAGGCGCTCTGCGCCGACTGCGACGTCAAGTACAACAACGCCGGCGGCGACGCGGAGACCCAGAAGAAGCAGTTCGACTCGCTGGTCACCCAGGGCGTCAAGGTCATCATCCTGGACACGGTCGACTACAAGGCCGTGAAGTCCTGGGTCCAGCAGGCCGACAAGAAGGGCGTGAAGGTCGTCGCGTACGACCGTCTCGCCGAGGGCCCGATCTCCGCGTACATCAGCTACGACAACGAGAAGATCGGCCGCCTCCAGGGCGAGGCGCTCGTCAAGGCGCTGGGCCCCAAGGCGAAGAGCAGCAACGTCGTCATGATCAACGGCTCGCCGCTCGACCCGAACGCCCCCTTCTTCAAGAAGGGCGCGCACAGCGTCCTGGACACCCAGGTCAAGAAGGTCGTCTACGAGCAGGACATCCCGGACTGGTCGCCGGACGAGGCGAACAAGAAGATGGGTGCCGCCCTCGACTCGCTGGGCAAGAACGGCTTCCAGGGCGTCTACTCCGCGAACGACGGCATGGCCGGTGGCATCATCACCGCCCTCAAGAAGCAGGGCGTGAAGGTCCCGGTCGGCGGTCAGGACTCCGAGCTCGCCGGTCTGCAGCGCATCCTCGCGGGTGAGCAGTCCTTCTCGATCTACAAGCAGATCAAGCCGCAGGCGGACACCACCGCGGGCATCGCGGTGAAGCTCCTCAAGGGCGAGAAGTTCGACGACCTGGTCAACACCAAGGTCGACAGCCTCTCGGGCGAGTTCAAGGCCACCCCGTCGCGGCTGTACGACGCCACGGTCGTGACCAAGGAGAACATCGGCTCCACGATCGTCGCGGACAAGGTCTACAAGGCCTCCGAGATCTGCACCCCCGAGTACAAGAAGGCGTGCGAAGCCGCCGGTATCAAGTAACACCGGCGGGCAAGCCCTCAGGGGCGCCCCTTGCCAGTCCGGCCCCCGCCCCGTCAACGCCCCGCAAAGCGGGGGCGGGGCCGGACTCTTCCCACCGGATCCGGTCGTCGGACTGCCGCCGCCCCAGGCCTCACGGCCACCAGGCGACGACGGTGGTCCGAGGACCCGAACCGGCACCCCTCAGTGCGATTGCAGCACCATCCCCGCCGGTCAGGCGGCGAAGGAGATGATTCACGTGTCCGCTACGCCCGTGCTGGCGTTGCGCGGAATCTCCAAGCGGTTCGGCGCCGTTCAGGCGCTCACCGATGTGAACCTGGAGATTCACCCCGGCGAAGTGGTTGCCCTGGTCGGCGACAACGGCGCCGGCAAGTCAACCCTTGTCAAGACCATCTCGGGTGTCCACCCGATCGACGAAGGCGCCATCGAGTGGGAGGGCGGGACGGTCCGGATCAACCGGCCGAACGACGCCCAGGACCTCGGAATCGCCACCGTCTACCAGGACTTGGCCCTCTGCGACAACCTCGATGTCGTCGCCAACCTCTTCCTCGGCAACGAACTGCGCAGCGTCTCCGTCCTCGACGAGATCGCGATGGAGAAGCGCGCCAAGGAACTGCTGGACACCCTGTCCATCCGGATCCCCAGCGTCCGCATACCGGTCGCCTCGCTCTCCGGTGGTCAGCGTCAGGTCGTGGCCATCGCCCGCGCCCTGATCGGCGACCCCAAGGTCGTCATCCTCGACGAGCCGACCGCCGCGCTCGGCGTCGAGCAGACCGCCCAGGTCCTCGACCTCGTGGAGCGGCTGCGCGAGCGGGGCCACGGCGTCATCCTCATCAGCCACAACATGGCCGACGTGAACGCCGTCGCGGACCGGGTCGCGGTGCTCCGTCTGGGCCGCAACAACGGCGTCTTCGACGTCAAGACCACCTCCCACGAAGAGGTCATCGCCGCGATCACCGGCGCCACGGACAATGCCGTCACGCGCCGCCAGGCACGCACAGTCACGAAGGAGGACGCAAAGTGAGCGACCTCGCCAAGACCCCCGGGCCTTCCACCAAGAAGTCCGAGAAGTCCGAGCAGAGTGCCACGGTGCCGGCCCAGGCGGAGCCGTCGACGGCGACCATCCCCGCGGTGGACCCGCGCCTGCTCATCCGCGAGGAGGGCTTCAAGGGCTACTGGTCGGAGTTCATCCGCAAGGTGCGCGGCGGTGAGCTCGGCTCGCTGCCGGTCTTCGTCGGGCTGATCGTCATCGCGATCGTCTTCCAGCTCCAGAACAGCAACTTCCTCTCCGCCAGCTCCGTCGCCAACATCGCTGTCTACAGCTCCGGCCTCGGCATCATGGCGGTCGGCATCGTGTTCGTGCTGCTGCTCGGCGAGATCGACCTCTCGGTCGGCTCGGTCGCCGGTGTCGGTGCGGCCACCTGGGCCGTGCTCAACGTCAACCACGGCTGGCCGGAGTGGCTGGCGATCCTCACCGCCGTCCTCGCCGGAACCGCGCTGGGCGCCCTGCACGGCTTCTTCTTCGCCAAGATCGGGGTGCCGGCCTTCGTCGTCACCCTGGCCGGCTTCCTCGGCTGGAGCGGTCTGCAGGACTGGATGATGGGCGGCGAGGGCTCGATCAACACGCCGTCCGGCAGTGTCGTCGAGGACCTCACCAACTACTTCTTCGAGGACAAGGGCGTCGGCTACGGCCTCGCCGTCGTCGCCGTGGTCGCGTACGCCGCGTCCCTCCTGGTGGACAGCAAGCGCCGCAAGGCCGCGAACCTGCCCGCCCGCCCGGTCACCGAGATCGTGCTGCGCACCGGCGTCGTCGCCGTCCTGTGCTTCGTCGTCGCGTACGTCCTGAACGAGCCCGAGGGCGCCCGCGGTCTGCCGCTGGCCCTGGTGCTCTTCCTGGCCGTCCTGGTGATCGCGGACTTCGTGGCCCGCCGCACCACCTTCGGCCGCCAGGTCTTCGCGGTCGGCGGCAACGCCGAGGCCGCGCGCCGCGCCGGTATCAGCGTGGACCGCATCCGCATCATCGTCTTCGCGCTCTCCGGCACGCTGGGCGCCTTCGGCGGACTCTTCATCGCCAGCCTCTCCGGCGGCGCCACCAAGAGCGTCGGCGGCGGCAACACCCTGATGCTGGTGATCGCGGCCGCGGTCATCGGTGGCACCAGCCTCTTCGGTGGCCGGGGCAAGGTCTGGTCCGCGCTCCTCGGCATGGTCGTCATCCAGTCGATCCAGCAGGGCCTGAACATGATCGGCATGGCCAACGCCGTGCAGTACATGATCACCGGTGCGGTTCTCCTCGCCGCCGTGGTCATCGACTCGGTCTCCCGCCGCACGCAGAAGACCGCGGGCCGCGCCTAGTACCGCGTTCCGCGCCCGGTGACCCGGGCCCGGCCGCAGCGCGACACCGGCAGTGCCCGGCTCCCCCTCGAAGGGGAGCCGGGCACTGCCGGCGTTGCGGGGCCGCTGCCCGGGGCGTCGTTCCTGTCACAGTGCCCGGTGGGAACCATTCGCGAGGCGCCGCGAACGCACAGGTGGGACCGGCTCGCCCCGCCTCACCGGCCGGGCCCGGCGGGTCGGCACAGGCCTGCCCGATGTCCGTGGCGGCGAACGGAACATTAGACTCATCGGATCGGCATGCTCGACCAGCACAATCGCAAGGAGGCACGGTGACACAGCCGCGCGAAGCGCGTCATGCACGGGCGGTGGTGGGCGACGGATGGGATCTGCTGGCCAGCATCGGCGGACCGCGTGACCTGGACCGGCTCACCCCCGAGCAGCTGGAGCAGCTCGCCGAAGAGATCCGGACCTTCCTCGTCGACGCCGTCTCCAAGACCGGCGGACACCTCGGACCCAACCTGGGCGTGGTCGAGCTGACCATCGCCCTGCACCGGGTCTTCGACTCGCCGAAGGACAAGGTCCTCTTCGACACCGGCCACCAGAGCTACGTACACAAGCTCCTCACCGGCCGCCAGGACTTCACGAAGCTCAAGAGCAAGGGCGGCCTCTCCGGCTACCCCTCGCGTGCCGAGTCCGAGCACGACGTCATCGAGAACTCGCACGCCTCCACGGTGCTCGGCTGGGCCGACGGCCTCGCCAAGGCCAACGAGGTGCTGGCGCGCCCCGACCACGTCGTCGCGGTCATCGGTGACGGAGCCCTCACCGGCGGCATGGCCTGGGAGGCGCTGAACAACATCGCCGCCGCCAAGGACCGCCCGCTCGTCATCGTCGTCAACGACAACGAGCGCTCCTACGCGCCGACCATCGGCGGCCTCGCCAACCACCTGGCCACCCTGCGCACCACCGACGGCTACGAGCGCTTCCTGGCCCGCGGCAAGGACCTCCTGGAGCGCACCCCCGTCGTCGGGAAGCCGCTCTACGAGACGCTGCACGGCGCCAAGAAGGGCCTCAAGGACTTCATCGCCCCGCAGGGCATGTTCGAGGACCTCGGCCTCAAGTACGTCGGCCCGATCGACGGACACGACATGGAGGCACTGGAGTCGGCGCTCCAGCGCGCCAAGCGCTTCGGCGGCCCGGTCATCGTCCACTGCCTCACCGAGAAGGGCCGCGGCTACACCCCGGCGCTGCTGGACGAGGCCGACCGCTTCCACGCCGTCGGCAAGATCCACCCCGACACCGGCCTGCCCGTCGCCACCTCGGGCCTGGACTGGACCTCCGTGTTCGGCGAGGAGATGGTCAAGCTCGGCAGGGAGCGCGAGGACATCGTCGCGATCACCGCGGCCATGCTCCAGCCGGTCGGCCTGGCCAAGTTCGAGAAGGCCTTCCCGGACCGGATCTACGACGTCGGCATCGCGGAGCAGCACGGCGCGGTCTCCGCGGCGGGCCTCGCCACCGGCGGCCTGCACCCCGTCTTCGCGGTCTACGCCACCTTCCTCAACCGCGCCTTCGACCAGGTCCTGATGGACGTCGCCCTGCACAAGTGCGGCGTGACCTTCGTCCTGGACCGGGCCGGGGTCACCGGCACGGACGGCGCCTCGCACAACGGCATGTGGGACATGTCGATCCTGCAGTGCGTGCCGACCCTCCGGATCGCCGCCCCGCGCGACGCCGACCAGGTTCGCGCCCAGCTGCGCGAGGCCGTCGCGGTCGACGACGCGCCGACGGTCGTCCGCTTCTCCAAGGGCGCGGTCGGCCCGTCGGTCAAGGCCGTCTCCACGGTCGGCGGCATGGACGTGCTCCGCGAGCCGGCCGCCGCCCGGCCGGACGTCCTGCTCGTCTCCATCGGGGCGCTCGCCCCGATGTGCCTGGAGATCGCGGATCTGCTCGACGCCCAGGGCATCTCGACCACCGTCGTGGACCCGCGCTGGGTCAAGCCCGTGGACGAGGCCATGGCGCCGCTCGCCGCGAAGCACCGCGTCGTCGTCACCGTCGAGGACAACAGCCGGGCCGGCGGCGTCGGCTCCGCCGTCGCCCAGGCGCTGCGCGACGCCGACGTCGACGTACCGCTGCGCGACTTCGGTATCCCGCCGGTCTTCCTCGACCACGCCTCCCGCAAGGAGGTCATGGCCGAGATCGGGCTGACCGCACCGGACATCGCCCGTCAGGTCACCGGTCTGGTCGCCAAGCTCGACGGCCGCTACGAGACGGACGCGGAGAGCCGCTCCGTGGTGGAGCCCGTCCGGGACTGATCCGCCGCACCGCACCACGATTGGGCCGGTCGCCCACCCTGTACGGGTGGTCCGACCGGCCCATTCGCGTGAAAACCCGCCCTGCGGGGCGTGCTGATGGCGGGCCGGTCCGAATCATGGCACCCACGACGAGTGCGTGGAGGTACGCCGGTGAGCACGCAGCAGGACCTGCCCCCCAGCCGGGACGGGCTGTTCCGCACCAAGACGATCGAACAGTCGATCCGCGACACCGAGGAGCCGGAGCACGCCCTCAAGAAGTCGCTCTCCGCCCTGGACCTGACGGTCTTCGGAGTGGGTGTCATCATCGGCACCGGAATCTTCGTCCTCACCGGCAAGGTGGCCAAGGAGACGGCGGGACCCGCCACCGCCATCGCGTTCGTGGTCGCGGGCGTCGTCTGCGCCCTGGCCGCGCTCTGCTACGCGGAGTTCGCCTCCACCGTCCCGGTCGCCGGGTCCGCGTACACCTTCTCGTACGCCTCGCTCGGTGAGCTGGTCGCCTGGATCATCGGCTGGGACCTGGTGCTGGAGTTCGCGCTGGGCACGGCGGTGGTGGCGGTCGGCTGGTCCGGTTACGTCCGCTCACTGCTGGACAACATCGGCTGGTCGCTGCCCGGCGCGCTCTCCGGGACCGACGCGACGAGCGGGTTCGGCTTCGACATCCTCGCCTTCGCCCTGGTCCTGGTGCTGACCGTGATCCTGGTGCTCGGGATGAAGCTCTCCGCCCGGGTCACGACGGTGGTCGTGGTCATCAAGGTGGCCGTGGTGCTGATCGTGATCATCGCGGGCCTCTTCTTCATCGACACCGCGAACTACTCGCCGTTCATCCCCGAGGCCCAGCCGCAGCCCGCCGGATCGGGTCTGCAGACCCCGCTCGTCCAGCTGATCTTCGGCTACGCGCCCACCAACTTCGGCGTCATGGGCATCTTCACCGCCGCCTCCGTCGTCTTCTTCGCCTTCATCGGCTTCGACGTGGTGGCGACGGCCGCGGAGGAGACCAAGCTCCCGCAGCGCGACATGCCGCGCGGCATCATGGCCTCGCTCGTCATCTGCACCACGCTCTACGTCGCCGTATCGATCGTGGTCACCGGAATGGAGCACTACACCGAACTCTCCGTGGACGCCCCGCTGGCCGACGCCTTCAAGGCCGTCGGCCACCCCGTCTACGCCGGGATCATCAGCTTCGGCGCCGCCGTCGGCCTCACCGTGGTCTGCATGATCCTGCTGCTCGGCCAGACCCGGGTGTTCTTCGCGATGAGCCGTGACGGCCTGCTCCCGAGGTTCTTCTCGAAGACCCACCCGCGCTTCCACACCCCGTACCGCCCGACCATCCTGCTCGGTGTGATCATCGCGATCGTCGCCGGATTCACCAGCATCGACGAGCTCGCGACGCTGGTGAACATCGGCACGCTCTTCGCCTTCGTGGTCGTCGCCCTGGGCGTCATCGTCCTGCGCCGCACCCGCCCCGGCCTGCACCGCGCCTTCCGCACCCCGTGGGTCCCGCTGATCCCGATCCTCTCGGTGGCCGCATCGGTCTGGCTGATGCTCAACCTGCCGGCGGAGACCTGGCTGCGGTTCGGCATCTGGATGGTCATCGGCGTGGTCATCTACTTCGCCTACGGCCGCAGCCACAGCCGGGTGCACCGCACCACCGGCTGACACACCGTCCGCCGCCGCGCCGCTGTCACCCGGCCGGCGGGGGCGGCAGCGGCCGTACCGTGCGGGGGCCCACGCACAGGGCCCCGTGCGCCTCGGCCCGCCGTCGCAGCTCCCGGTCGGCAGTGACGACGACGCAGAGGCGCGGGGAAGGGCCGTCCGCGGCCTCGGCGGCGAGCTCCGCGATCCGGTCGTCACCGCTTCGGGGGGCGGCCACCACCCGTACTCCGGGTACCGGTCCGACGTCCCGGGCCCTGCCCTCCACGACGAGGACCAGATCGACGGGGCCGGGATGGCCGGGCAGCCCCTCGGTGGCGTACGGGACCAGTGAGTCGCGCAGCCGCTCGGCCGCTGCGCGGCGGTCCCGCCACCAGCCGTCGGGCACGGACCCGACCACGTTGGCGGCGTCGACGATCACCAGGGGCAGGTCGCTGCGCATGCGGAGAGCGTCTCACGCCGGGGCGTGGCGAGCGGCTGAGGGAGCGCCGCATAGGCTGCGGCCCGGCAGGCCGGAGCTATGGGGTGGGGATGCTGTGACGAGGTTCAGCGTGTGGAAGAGCTGTCTGGGCGCATTGAGCGCGTTCATTCTGGGAGCGGTCTGCGCCGTGCCGTCGGCGGAGGCTGCTGAGGCGAAGAACCTGCAGGTCATGTCATGGAACATGTGCGGCGTCGAGCGCTCGACGTATCACTGCGGGAACTACGGGACCCCTGAGCAGAAGATCGGCGTGGTGAAGTACCACGTGCTGAACAGCTATGTTCAGGCCGCTCTGCTCCAGGAGGTGTGCCAGGAGGACCTGGCGCTGCTGATGGACGAGCTGGGCACGGGCTGGAGTGCGAACTTCGCCCCGTACCAGTGGTCGCAGGACGGGGTGAAGTGGAACAGCCGGTGCGGTGATGACGATGGCCGGGCGGCCGTGCCCGGAACGGCGATCGTGGTCAAGGGAGGGATGACGGGCGCCCGGACGTATCCGACGACGCAGCCGTGGACCGGGCAGCAGTCGCCCTTCCAGTGCGCCACGGCGACGTACTGGGGCGTGACGTTGTGCAACGTTCACGCCGCGCGTCTGGGCAGCAATCCCGACCATCCGGAATGGGACTACCGCGACGACCAGTTCGCGGAGATCAAGGCGGTCGTGAACACATTCCCCAGGACCGTCTTCGGCGGGGACTTCAATTCGCTGTCCCCCGACGCGCCGGGCAACACGGCGGCCTGGGTGTGGCCGGAGGGCCTGTACTCCACCGGCGACGGGACACCGGGGTACCAGGAATGCGACCAGACGGGCGCGTCACGAACGGGACGGCCCACGTACGACAACAGCACCGCGAAGCTGGACTACCTCTTCAGCAGCGAGCCCCGGCGCTGGTGCGTCGTGGCCGACTCCGCCTTCTCGGATCACCACGTCGTGATCGAGAGCGTGAGCGTCGCCTGACAGCCGGGCACCGTCCCGGCCGGTGCGCGATTCCGCAGGGGTGGCGAACGCGCCGTACGCCCGTGCGTGCCACGTCCGCATGAGTCTTTATATGCCATATTTCGGACAGTCTCTCGACGAAAGGCATGTCATGAAGTTCGCAGTCATCGGCGGCACCGGACTGATCGGGTCGCAGGTCGTCAGGAATCTGAACGCCGCCGGATACGAGGCACTCCCGCACTCGAAGTCCACCGGGGTCGACGTCATCAGCGGCGAGGGGCTGGACGGCGCGGTCGCGGGCGCCGATGTCGTCGTCAACCTGACGAACTCACCGACGTTCGACGAAGCCTCCCCGGACTTCTTCCGCACGTCGATGGACAACCTCCTGGCCGCGTCCCGCAAGGGCGGCGTCGGCCACTTCGTCATTCTCTCGATCGTCGGTGTGGACCAGGTCCGGGAGCTGGACTACTACCGGGCCAAGGTGCTCCAGGAGGAAATCCTGGCGGCCGGTCCGCTCCCGTACTCGATCGTCCGGGCGACGCAGTTCATGGAGTTCATGGACTCGGTCCTGTCCTGGACGGCCGACGGCGACACCGTCCGGCTGCCCGCCACGCCGATTCAGCCGATCGCGGCCGCCGACGTGGCCGAGGCGGTGACGCAGGTCGCCGTGGGCGCGCCGCTGAACGGCATCCGCAATGTCGCGGGGCCCGAGGTTTTCACGCTGGACGAGCTGGGCCGCATGACGCTGTCCGCCAGGGGTGACGGCCGTACGGTCGTGACCGACCCCACCGCGGGGATGTTCGCCGCCGTCCAGGGAGACGTCCTTACCGACAGGGGTGCCCACCTCGCCTCGACCCGCTACGCCGACTGGCTGTCCTGAGCCGCCACGCCGCCCGGGGTGCGCAGGACGCACGCAGCCCCCGCCGGAGGAATCCGACGGGGGCTGCGCGCCGTCCGGGACGGGTACCGCCGTGCGATCAGCCGCCGGTCGCGGGGGACTTCTTGGCGGACTCGGGGATGGCCGAGTCCTCGCGGAGCGCCTTCCAGAGCGTCTTGGCCTGCGGCTGCGCCGCCACCACGCGGTTGGGGTCGGTCTTGTCGTACGCCACCGGCAGCATGATGGTCTCCATCGAGCCCGGGTCCACGCCGTTCATCGAACGGCCGAAGTCGGCCAGCGACTTGAGCGAGGCGAGACCCTCGTCGGTGGTGAGGGACTTGGTCGCGGAGTTGGCGATCCGGTAGGTGTTGGTCGGACTGCCCAGCAGGTTCTGCGACTTGACCTCGCTGAGCAGGGCCAGCAGGAACTGCTGCTGGAGTCCGATGCGGCCGAGGTCGCTGCCGTCACCGATGCCGTGGCGGGTACGGACGTAGGAGAGGGACTCGGTGCCGTTGAGCTTGTGGGACCCGGCGGTGAGGTCGAGTCCGGAGGACTTGTCGTGGATGTCCTGGGGGACATCGACGGTGACGCCCCCGATGGCGTCGACGAGGTCCTTGAACCCGGCGAAGTTGATCTCCAGGTAGTGGTCGATACGGACCCCGGACATCTTCTCCACGGTCTTGACCACGCAGGCCGGACCGACCTGGGAGTAGACGGAGTTGAACATCACGCGGTTCGCGGAGTCCATGGTCGAGCCGTCGGACTTGGTGCACTCGGGCCGGGTCACCAGGGTGTCGCGCGGGATGGACACGGCGACGGCCTTGTTGCGGCCCTCCGGGATGTGCACCACCATCGCGGTGTCGGAGCGGGCCCCGCTGACGCCGCCCCCGCCACCCAGCGCCTTGTTCTCCGCGCCGGCGCGCGAGTCGGAGCCGAGCACCAGCAGATTCTGCCCACTGGTGGGGAGCTTCTCGGGCCGGTCGTCCCCGAGCGCCTTGTCGATGTCGACGCCCTTGATGTTCCCGTTGAGACTGCTGTAGAGCCAGTACGCCGTTCCGCCCGCGGCAACGACGAGTACCAGGACCGACACCAGAACGACCCTGCGTATTCGCTGGCCACGTGTCCGCACCCGCTTGCGCCCGCGGCGGGGGTTCTCCGGCGAGCTGCCGTGGTCAGGGGTGATGGCGTCTTGGCTCATCCTGAGTGAGTCCTCACAACTAATGGCCTGGTCAGGGCACAGGTGATGGGCTGGGACTCGGGTGGGGGGTGGAGCCGGTCCGCGTTTTCCTGGGACTGAGCACTATAGACAGTCGCTCTGGTGTACGTACGACGGCTGTGGCGTGACTGTGACACTCCCGCCAGGTGGCCAGGAGCCCCCCGACGCGCGCGAATCGTACGCTGGCGAGCCCGGAATTCGGGCCCATGCAGGGGCTTAGGATGTAACGGATTCGAAAATGCTGGGCGGGTTGTCGGATGTCAGTTCTGGAAAGGTAATCGCAGACTCATGCACGGACAGGATGCCCGCGCGACCTCGAAGGTTGCCCGTGGGGCCACAGCGCTGCGCGGCATCTGGCTCACCCGGGGCAAGGACGGCCGGCTCACCGCGTACGTTGCCTGCGAAGACGGTCTCCGCCGCTGGACGGAGACCCGTCCGGGCGGACCGGAGTGGGACGCTCCGAGTCTCGTGCGGGTGCCGGAACTGACGCATCTGTCTGTGACGCAGAACACCGAGGCCTACGTGCACTTCGCCGGCCGCCGGGAGCGGCCCTCGGCCGACGGCGGCGTGCGCGTCGACATCGTGCACGCCATCCAGTATCAGACGGGACGGCCCCTGTCGGCCTGGAACTCGCTGGGGAACCCGCACAAGGAAGCCGACGTCGGCAGCAGGTTCGGTGCCCCCGTCGTGCTGGTGCGCGACTCGGGTGAGGCGCACGTCTTCGTCCGCAACGGGCGCGGCGGCATGATGGTGCGGCGCGAACGGGCGGACGGCAAGTGGCGCGCCTGGGAGGACCTGCGCTGCACGCGCATCAAGGACGTTCCGGCCGTCGTCGCGCTCAGCACCGGATGCATCGAGATCTTCGCGGCGACGAACAAGGAGACCCTGCACTGGGAGCAGGAGAAGCCGGGCGGCGGCTGGGGCGAGGTGCGGCGCTCGCCGGTCGTGGTGCGGCCGGGCTCCCTGGCGGTGCTGGAGACCTCGGAAGGCCGGGCCACCTACTACTGGACCGATCCCGAGGGCGGGGTCGTCGCCTACCGGGCGGGCGGCTGGACCATGCCCCTCGGGGGCGCTCCGGGTGACGGTGCGCACGCCGCGGTCCGCGCGGTCCTGGAGGGCCTGGACTGCACGGTGCTGGCCCACCGAGGGGCTGACGGCACGGCGGTCGTCGGCGTGGGAGTCACCGAGGACGAGGCCAACGGCCTGTGGTGGTCGGACACCGGCGTGCCGTGCCGGGACACCCCTGCCCTGAGGCACGACGCCCACGGCCGGGTGGTGATGGCCGTCGTCGGCGAGGACGGGGCGCTGCGCGTGGCGCGCCAGACGGACGGACCCGGGCTCAGTTTCGAGGAGTGGCGCACGCTCTGACGGTCCCGCCGTGCCCTGGTTCCCTCGCTGTGCCGTGAGGGCCGGGCCGGCGCCCCAGGGGGCGGGACCACCCGAGGCTTCTGAATTTGATCGCACCTATCCTGATTGATCAGATGCCGGAGCGCTACGGGTCGATTTCCCGACCGGGATCGGACAAGTGCAGGTCGTTCGGGAAGGCTGGGTGTCCGTGAGGCCCCGCCTTCCACAGCAGAGGGGATCGTCGGGGGCATGGCACGCAGAGGGGAGCGCCGGGCGGAGCGCGGCAGGCCGGCACCGGCCCGGACGCAAGCGGCTCCGGCCGTCGACTCGGGTGTGGCGATCGTGGTGGCCACGCCGGGGGACGCCGTGGCGCTGCTGGCTTCGCAGCAGAGCGGCCCGGTCGTCGGCATCGTCTGCGCCCGGCCGGGCGGAGCCGAGGAACGTGCGGCCCTCGACCGCGCAGTCGAGGACTGCGGCCGGCGGGGCGTGCGGGTGGCGGGCGAACCCCGGGTCCTCGACGCCGAGAAGGGGAAGATCACGGCAGGCGTGCTCGACGCGCTGCGTGAACTGCGTCCGCTGCGCGTGCACACCCTCGACCCCGATCCCGCGCACGTCTCGTTCGACACGGAGGCCAAGCGGCCGGTGATCGCGGAGCCGCCCCTGCGCGGCAGCGTGGCGCGCGCGACGATCGCGGCGGCGCGCACCTACCAGCGGGAGCGCCGCTCCCCGGTCTTCGTGCACTGCCACCGGGCGGGTGCGGATCCCCGGCTCGGTACGCAGGCGTGCGCGCGCCACCCGCTGCCGGCCCGATGGGTCGTCACCGGGGTGGACGGCCGGCTCTCCGCCTACCTCCCGTCCGCGGCCGGGGTGCTGCGCTGGACCGAGCGGCTGCGCGGCAGCGGCGAGTGGGACGGGCCGGAAGTGCTGGAGGGCCCCGATCTGCTGCCCGGTCTCACCGTCGTCCAGGACGCCCACGGCTACGTGCACCTCTTCGGTCTGCGCCGGACCAGGCGCGCGGACGGCAAGGAGCACGTCGACGTCGTGCAGACGACGCAGTACCAGAGCGGGCGTCCCGTAGGCCCCTGGCACTCGGTGGGGAACCCGAACGGCAACGACCGCGCCAAGGGGCGCGAGGTCGGCTTTCCCTCGGCCGTGTTCGACGCCGGGGGGAACCTGCACGTCTTCGTCAGGAACTTCGGGCACGGGGTCAGTACGCGCCGCCAGACGCCGAACGGTACGTGGAGCGGCTGGCAGCACCTGCGCGCCGTGCCGGTCGCCGACGAGCTGGTCGCGCTTCCCGCCGAGCCCGGCGGCGCCGAGGTCTGGGCCCGCGCCAGGGAGTCGGCCTCGGTGGTCCGCTGGTACCGGGACGGGCCCAAGGGTGACTGGCTGCCGGACACCACCAGCGCGGTGAGCCCCGCCCCGGGCACGCTGTCGGCTGCCCCCGAGGCGGGGACGCTGCGCTACCGGTACTCCGGCAGCAACGAGGTCTGCGTGGAGGTCCGGGGCGCCGGCCCCGTGAGCCTGGCCGGTGCGGACGGCGCCGGTCCGGTGGCCGGGGCGGCCGGCGTGGACATCCAGGGCTGGAGCTGCACGGTGCTGGCGCGATCCGGCGAGGCGGGGGCGTGTTCCGTGGGGGCGCACGCGGACGGCCGGCCGGAGAGCGGCGTGTGGTGGTTCGACGCGGGAGAGGTCTCGCTGGTGCCGCCGGCCGTGGCGGTGGACGGCCACGGCCGCGCGGTGGTCGCGGTGCTGGGGGCCGACG
Organism: Streptomyces sp. 840.1; assembly: GCF_003751445.1. Taxonomy (NCBI): domain Bacteria; kingdom Bacillati; phylum Actinomycetota; class Actinomycetes; order Kitasatosporales; family Streptomycetaceae; genus Streptomyces; species Streptomyces sp. 840.1. The sequence goes on from NZ_RJUU01000001.1 coordinate 5,461,170, forward strand.
GCCGGCTGCGGCTCGCCCGTCAGGAGCCGGTGGCGAGTGGTCTGGCCCTCACCCGGTGGATCACCGTCGGGGCGCATGTGGACATATAGATCCAAAGGTGAGCCGCATGCGCCGCATGACAGTTTTTGGCGGTTCTGGATTTACCTTGATCTTGCTATGGTTTGATTCTGTCTTTATGTGGACCACAGGTGAATCAACTGTGTCCGAGATGTGAACGCCCCTTGATTGCGACTTCTTGCAGGCCGATGGGGACGCGTTGCTCACGCTGAGTCGGGTCTGAGGGGTTATGGGGAAGCTGTCGCTGCGGGCTGTTCAGAAGCTGACGTGCAAGAAGCGTGATGCCTGGTGGACCGTACTGCTGGTCGACCCCGTGGCCACCCGCATGCTGATCGGGATGGCCAAGTTCAAGTTCATCACCCCGAACAGGGTGACCTGGTCGGCCCTGTTCGTCGGTCTCGGCTCGGCGTACTACTTCCTCAAGGGCGACACCTGGTCCCTGGTCATCGGGGCCGCGCTGTACCACCTCAGCTTCATCCTCGACTGCATCGACGGCAAGCTCGCCCGCCTCAAGGGCAACGGCACGGTCTTCGGCGGCTGGCTCGACTACGTCTTCGACCGCATCCGGGTGCTCTTCTGCGCCCTCGCCCTCATGGGCGGCCAGTACCTGCGTACGCACAACGAGCTCTACCTGCTCGCCGCGCTGGCGGTCGTCTTCCTCGACATGCTCCGTTACGTCGACGCCCTCCAGATCTACAAGATGCGCATGTCCATGCGGCTCAAGATCGAGAAGGTCACGCAGGAGCGCAAGGCCCTGGAGGACGAGCTCGCCGAACAGCAGGCGGTGGCCGGCGCGTGGAACGCACCGGCCGCGCCCGAGCAGCCCAAGGTCGTCTTCATCGAGGACCTGCTCCGCGAGAACCCCGGTGTGGAGGCCGAGGTCCTCAAGCAGCAGAGCGGTGACGTCGTCGACCTGCACGCCCAGTTCCGCCATCGCTTCCCCTGGTACACCCGGTTCCGCCAGGCCCTGCTGCGCAGCCGGATCAGGCCGCACCTCATCAGCGGCATCGAGTTCCAGATGTTCATCTTCATCGTCGCGCCGCTCATCGGCGAGATCCTCTGGACGACGGCCGTCTCGGCCGCAGCGCTCGGCCTCTTCGAGCTCGTGATCATGTACAAGTTCTGGCTGTCGACGCGTGACTTCACCCGGCTCATGGACGAGCTGGCCACCGCGCCCTCCAACGCCGGCGTCATCGCCGAGCATCTGCACCGGGGACGCCACCGCCGCGCCGGCGAGGCGGACGATGCCGCCGAGGAGCAGCGGGCAGTCCTGGTCCAGCAGTTCCCGCTCCCCGAGCGGGACGACGACCTGGGGTTCCAGCCGTACCCCGAGCCGTACGTGCCGCACGCCCAGGACATCGAGACGCAGCAGCTGCGGACGCTGCCCTACTGGGCCGAGAGCGAGGGGTCCGTACGATGAGCCCGGCCGCCGACCCGGCCCTGTTCACCGTCACGGTGGTGGTGCCGGCCTACAACGCGAGCGCCACCCTCGGCCGGGCCCTGCGGTCCGCGCTGGCCCAGACGCACCGCACCATCGAAGTGATCGTCGTTGACGACGCCTCGACCGACGGCACGCTCCAGGTCGCCCGGGAATTCGCGGCCGGCGACCGGCGCGTCCAGATCATCGAACGCCCGCAGAACAGCGGCGGCGTCGGCGCCCCGCGCAACAACGGCATCATGGCCGCCACCGGCCAGTACGTGATGTTCCTCGACGCCGACGACGAACTGCCGCACAAGGCCTGCGAGACCCTGCTGGCCTCGGCGACCGCAACCGGCGCCGACATCACCGCGGGCCGCGCCCTGCGCGTCAACCTGTCCAAGGACGAGATCACCGTCTGGCAGCCGCAGCTGTACGGCACCGACCGCACCGTCGAGGGCGGGCTGCGCGCGATGCCGGAGCTCTTCGAGGACCCGATCGCCGCCGCCAAGCTCTACCGCCTGGACTTCCTGCTCGACCACGGCATCCGCTTCCCCGAAGAGCTCTTCTTCGAGGACACGTACTTCTCGACCGTCGCCTGGTACTCCGCGCGCTCCGTCACCCTCCTCGCCGCCCCGGTCTACCGGTGGATCTGGGAGCGGGAGACCGACACCCCCTCCATCACCAACCGGCGCGGCGAGCTGCGCAGCATCCGGGACCGGGTCCTGGTGCACCAGTACGCGGACGCCTTCCTGGTCCACAACGGGGCCCAGGACCTCCTGGCCCACAAGGCCGCCAAGTTCCTCTCCCACGACCTGCGCCTGTACACCCCTGAACTGCGCGCGGGCGACGAGGAGTTCCGCACGGGCTTCGCCGGCTGCGTCGCCCCGTACCTGCGCGCCCTGCCGCCCGACGTCTACGACCTGTGCGGCCCGCTGGAGCGCGTACGCGCCTTCAGCCTGCTGCACGGGCGCGTCGACATCGCGCTCACGGTCTCCGACTACACGCAGCGGCGCAGCGTGCTCAGCTCCGACCTGGTACGCCGGGACGACAAGGTCTACTGGTCCGCGGCGCTGCTGGGCCGGCCGCACGCCGAACAGTTCCTGGACGTGACCGACCTCGACCTGACCGGCAACAGCCTCTCCGACTCCAGGCTCTTCAACCAGGCCACCCTGGTCGAGATCCGTGACGGCATCCTCCATGTCACCGGCTCCATCCGGAACCAGTTCGGACGCGTGGGACCGAAGGACAAGATCGAACTCACCGCCGTGCTCCGCCGCCGCAGCACCAAGGCGGACCACACCTTCGACGTCACCGGCGTGGACGTCGACGAGGAGTTCATCCGCTACCACACCATGGTGGATCTGGACGCCACCCTCGGCTCTTCCGGCCGCGCGGGCAACTGGAACCTCTTCGTGCAGATACGGAACGGCGGGGAGCGGGCGACCACCACCGTCTGCGTGACCGGACTCGACATCGCACGGGAGCGCTACCGGAGCGCGGACGACACGTACGAGATCTACGAGACGGTCAGCGGCAACCTCGCGCTCCGCCCGGAGACCGCCGAGCAGCGCACCGCCGACAACCCGCGCGGCACGCCCTGGCTGTGGTGGGAGGGCAGAGCGGCCGCGGAGGCCCCGGCCCCGTCGCAGGAGTACGCGGCCGCACTCGTCGTGCACTGCCACAACGACGAGTACAACCTGTACGAGTTCCTCAGCTCGCTCCTGGCTCAGCGCGAGTTCGCCACGACACAGGTGGTCCTCGTCGACGACGGCTCCACCGATGCCACGTCCGCGCAGCTCGCCCAGTTCGCCTCGTTCCACGCCAACGTCGAGGTCGTCCAGCAGATCCGGCTCGGCGCCCGCTCCAGCTTCGACAACGGGCTCGGTCACGTACGGGCGCCCTACGTGGCGTTCGCCCGCGCGCAGGACATTCTGGGCGAGAACTGCATGGGCCGCCTCGTCGCGGCCGCCCGCCGGGCCAACGCCGACGTCGTCGTCGGCGACCAGGACAACTTCCCCGGGCCCCGCACCGGCGGCGTCGAGCCCTACCGGCGCTACTTCGAGACCGGGGCGCCCCGCGTCGGCCGGCTCGACGACGCCCCGTACCTGATCTTCGCCACCGGCCTCGGCGGCAAGCTGTTCACCACGTCGCTGCTGCGCCGGCACGGCCTGCGCAGCGGGCACGGCCCCGGGTTCGAGGACGCCTGGCTCGTGGTCCCGGCCCTGCTGCACGCGCGCCGCGTGACGATCGCGCCCACGGCCACGACCTTCGTACGCGATCCGGAACGCCGCGACTCGCTGTTCGACCTGACGTGGAACGACCCGGTCAAGACCCAGGAACTGATCCGGCTCTGCCGCCACCTCGTCCGGCTGACCGAGCGGCTGAACGAACGCTCCGCCCGGCTGGCCCTGCGGTTCGTCGTCCGGTCCATGCAGCCCCACCTGCGCAACATCCACCGCATCATGAGCCGCGCGGAGATCGCCGGGATCTTCCCCTCGCTGCACGAGATCTACCGGCGGATACCCGACGACCTGATCCTCCAGTACGCGAGCGTGCCCATGTCGCGCCTCCAGCACCACGCCGTGCGGACCGGCAACTACGAACTGTTCTGCGACCCGTACGCCAAACCCGGCTACCTGCCGCAGCTCCTCATCGACGACACCGGCGTGCACCGGCGTCTGGAGGCGGACCGCACCGGGACACAGCTCCTGCGGGTCGACAAGCAGAAGGCCGTCCTGGAGACCTTCGTCGCCGACGGCGAGCACCTCCGGTTCGAGGGACTGCTGGTCCTGGCCGGCGTCGACATCTCCCAGCTGTTCCGCAACCGTCTCGAACTGGTCCTGAGCGGCGGCGGCCGGGAGGCCGCGCTCCAGATCGAACAGGTCTACCGGCGCGACCGCTGGCGCTCGCGCAAGGAGCAGGACTGGTACGCCGGCTGGCGCGCCACCGCCGGCCCAGGCGACCTCGACGGGATCTCGAACCGGGACCTGAAGCTGTCGGTACGGGTCCACGACGGCGAACGCAGCCACGACATCCCCGTCGAGGCGCGCCAGATGCTGCACCGCTTCAAGGGCGTGAACCGCTCGGGCCGCGCCCGGGTGCGCCTGACGATCGCCGAGAACGAGAGCGTCACCCTGCGCCGGATCAGCGGACGGCTGCGCAGGGCCCGGTACGCGGTCGGGCGGCTGTGCGAAGAGGTGCGGAGCTCGACTCCGGGCAGCTCCGGCTGGCGGACCCGGCTGCTGTACTGGCTGATGTATCCGAAGCTGCACGGCAAGGACATCTGGATCATCGGCGAGCGCGAGGACACCGCGCAGGACAACTCGTACCACCTGTTCAAGTGGATCAGGGAGAACGAGCCGAAGCGCAAGGTGTACTACGCCATCAACGGCGACTCCCCGGACCGTCAGAAGATCGACCACCTGGGCCGGGTCATCGACCGGCTCTCCTGGAAGTACCGCGCCTACCTGCTGCACGCTACCCGGCTCATCAACGCCTACGACCTGGAGGCGTACCTCGGCTTCCCCGGCCTGTCCAAGCGGGCGTTCCTGCGCGGATACGGCGACCTGTTGCGCTACAAGCGGGTGTTCCTGCAGCACGGTGTCGTCTACAACGACGTCGTGGGCTCCATCCACGCACAGGTCACCAACGTCGACATGGTGCTCACGACGGGCCGCAGCGAGCGGGCCTACTACGCGGAGCACTGCGGCTACGGGTACGACCGCGTGGCGGCCACGGGACTGCCGCGCTACGACGCGCTCGAGCCCGTCGCCGGACCGCGCAAGATCCTGGTCATGCCGACCTGGCGGCGCGACATCGTGGCGCCCTCGTACAACAAGGCGGCCAAGCCCGAGATCCCGTTCGCGGCCTCGGAGTACTACCGGTTCTTCTCCGCGCTGCTGCGGGACGAGCGGCTGCTGAAGGCGCTCCAGTACTACGGCGTGCAGCTGGAGTTCATGCCGCACTACGAGATCAGGCCGTACCTGAAGCACTTCCGGATCGACCACCCGTCGATCACGGTCTCCTCGACCGGCCGGGACGTGCAGCTGGCCATGCGGGAGTGCTCGATGCTGGTCACCGACTACTCGTCGGTCTTCTTCGACGTCGCGTACATGGGCAAGCCGATCGTCTACACGAACTTCGACGACGAGGCGTTCTACAGCAAGCACTACAAGCGCGGCTACTTCGACCTCGCGCGCGACGGCTTCGGCCCGGCCTGCGGCCGGGTCGACCAGGCGGTGGACGAGATCATCGCCTCCATCACCCGTGGCTTCGAGGTCGAGCCCGAATACCGGCGCCGCGCGGCGGAGTTCTTCGTCCTGCGCGACACGAACAACTGCGAGCGGGCCTTCGACGTGATCGATTCGATGGACGCGACGGCGGGCGGGGACCCCGGCCGGATGTCGGGCCCGCTGATCATGGGGCGGCCCGAGGAGCAGTCCCGTGAGCGGGTGTGAAGGTGCCCGGCAACCGGCAGGGTCCCGGGCGTGGGGCCCCGGAGCGTGTCCGAGATGAGTGAGGTGTCGCTGTGACCGACTGGTATCCCCTGGTCCGGGCCGGGGTGACACATCCCCTGGTGCCGCAGGTCGGCGGCACGCTGGACCTCTTCGCGGCCGTCGACCCGGCCGCGCCGGTCGTTCCCGGCCAGGAGATCGAACTGGGCCTGTCGCTGACCCCGGTCGGCGGCGCCTACCGCACCTACGGCTACCTGCTCGACGACCTGCTCGGCGACGTCGCGACGATGCCGCGCCACCCCGGCCTGAGCCACCTGGCCAACGGGCGCTTCGCCACCTACGCGAGCGGCGTCGAACCCCGGGTGGTGAGCTGCTTCGTGCGGGTGAACGACGAGGCTCCGGAGGGTGCGGTCCTGCTGCCCCGGGTGACCATCGGTCTGATGCTGGACCAGGGGGACAAGCTGGTCTCGTCGGCCATCGTCTCCGACGCCGGGTTCCGGGTCCGCCGGCAGCCCGTCGCCGCGCAGAGCATGGTGATGCGGCAGGGCGGCCGCGCCGTCCTGCCGGCCGGTCACAGCCCGGCCGAGGGCACGCGGTTCGTGGGCGTGGGCATCGCCGGGCACGGCGTCCTCACGTGCCGGCCCGACGGAAGCGTGGTCTACGAGGCCGACCCCGGGTACTGGGGGTACGACCGGTTCGAGCTGTGCTACGAGGACGCCCGGGGGCAACGCACCTGGTCCGAGGTGATGGTGAGCATCGGCGACTTCTGATTCTCGCCGAAGGCGGGTACGGCCGGAGAATGCGGTGCGCATTCCGTGGCCGTCACCCGTCCAGAGTGACGCTTCCGGCAGCGGCCGAGAATAGCGATCCGCCGGTGCTCAGCGAGACATAGACCTCGTAGACGCCCGGCGCCGCACGCTGGAGATCAACTCCGTTGTAACCGGAAGTGGCGAAGTACGCGAAATCGTAGTTTCCGTAGTCGCCCTTCCGTATCTGCTTACGGATGGCCCCGGTCTTCTTCGACATTCCGAGCCGGAAGGAATGGGTGGAGGCGGCTCCCTGGAGTACCAGGTAGTACTGCCCGTGTCCCCGGTCGCCGGCTTCGACGCCGTGGACGAAGAAGACCCCCTCCACATGCAGAGTCCGCTCCCTCAGCCAGGTCGACTCCAGAGAGAACGCCGTCTCTGCGGAGAAGTGACCGACAATGGGGCGGCGGATGAGCCGCACGCTCTTTCCGTCCCCGATGAGCGCCGCCTCGTTGCCGCCCACGGGACGCCGGATATCGAAGGGCCGGCGAGCCACCAGCGGAGTGCGCCGGTCTATTCCCTCCGCCGGGCTCGTGACGCGGACCGAGAGATCGTACGAGCCGACCGGTATCCCCTTCATGGAGATACCCGAAGGGCTTTCGGGCTCGAACCCACCGTTGGGATAGTCGCAGGAGTACCGGTCGAAGTACTGGCTGTAGAGATACTTCGCGTCGGTGGTGGCAAGAGGGAATTCGAACTTCCGGCTCCCGCTCTCCATGACGAGAGTCTTGGTCGTCGTCGCCGGGGCGTAGGGAGAATCCCCGGGGATGAACGCGTCACCGGACAGCAGGATGTTCGCCCCTCGGATGTCCTGCTTCCTCACGACCGCCGTCAAGGTGTCGGTGGCCCGCAGCCCGTGCAGAAAGGCTTGCCGATCAGCCTCGTTGACCTGCTGTTTTCCGTTCTCCACGAACCCCAGGCGCGGATCGGCGCCCTCCGTGAGCGCCGACAGGACACCGGCGATGAGCGGCATGTTGTAGCCGGACACCTCGCCGTGCTGACGGACCATGGGCGAGTCGGTGCGAATGAAGTTGAAGTTCTCGCAGGCCCAGAAGAGCTGCAGGTGCGGACTGATCTCGGTCTCGTACTGCTCGTCGGCTTCGGACGAGAACAGGTAGATGTTGTGCCCCTGCCCGCCACGGGCCTTCAGCATGCCGGGAATCGCGTCGTCCAGCATGGCGACGTCCTGCGAGGCCATCGCTTCCCCCAGCATGTACTGGCCGGTCGCCGGACGGTCGTGCACATAACTGCCGATCAGGAACTGCGGCACCACCGTGACGATATTCCGGTATCCGTAACGCAGCCCGTAATAGAGAGCCGCACTGCCGCCCTTCGAAACGCCGAGGAGGCTCACCTGATGACGGCCGAGCCCGAGCCCCGCGAGTGTGCGCTCGATGAGGCCGGCCACCGAGGTCTCGATACTGAAGTCCATCGACCGGCACATGTAGTAGCTGTAATGGCTGTCGAAATCGTCACGTATCCACAGAATGTTGGCGCGCAGATCCATCAGCGACTTGCCGGTGAAGTGGTAGCCATTGGGTGCGCCGAGCCCGGAGAACACCACGATCAGATGCCGGGCGTCCCCCGCTGCCGCGCGAAATCGGTACTCGACGGGGAAAGGGCCCGTGGTGTCCGTCTCGGTGACCACGCTCCGCCGGTCGGTGGCCGCGCGGTTCGGTACGAGAGGAGGAAGCGCTGTGGTCATCGGGTGCTCTGCCTGATCCTGTGTGATTCCGAACACGCCCCCCGGCGGAAGACATTCGAGTGTATCCGGCCACGAGTCCGCAGGTCGACCCCGAATTCATGAAGGCGTTTCTCCACGCAGCGGCTGTGGTTGATAGCATCCGCGCCGTCATATGACGAATATCCGGGGTGAATCCCCCGAGCGGTGCCGGCGGTTCGTCCGGTGTCCGGGGGCAGGGGAGCGATGGCGTGAACAGATGGTGGCCGGTCCGCGGCCTTGCGGTGTCCATCGCCCTGCTGGTCACTTCGTGCACCACGCAGGCGGGCGCCGGCCCCGACGGTGCGGGCGCGCGCCCGCACAGCCCGCTGCCCGGCTCCTCGCGCCCTGCGGACCGGCTGCCGGTGGGTGTCTCCTTCGACCAGTCGGTGCGCAGGCTCGCGGACGGGGCCCCGGTACGCGTGAGCGTGCTGACCGTGGCTCAGGGAGCCGATGCCGACGTCGAAGCAGGGCACGGGGGCGCCGTCGCGACGACCGCGACCGTCCGTGAACTCGCCCGGCGGGCCGGCGCCGCGGCAGCGGTCAACGGGACCTACTTCGACACCGACTCCCTCCTCTACAAGGGCGATCCGCTCGGGCTCTACGTGTCCCGCGGCGCCCTGCTGAGCGAGTCCGTGGGCGAGCGCACCACCCTGGTCCTGCCGGGCCCGGGGCTTCGCCCGTACATCACCGAGCTGCGTTCCTCCACGTCCGTCACCTCCTCCGACGGGGCGTCCGCGGTCGTGGACGGCACCGACCGGACCCCGGGCCGGATCCTGGGCTGCGGGGGAGTGGGCGGCGACCGGCTCGCGAGCACCGGTGCGAAGACCGTCGCCCCGCTTCCCGGCCAGGTCTGCGTCGACCCCGACGAGATCGTCGACTTCCCCGCGCAGTGGGGTGTGGCGACCCCCGCCGCGGGTCCCGGCAGCGTAGAGGTGCGGCTCGACGCGCGCTCCGTGGTCACCGGCGTGCACAGCCCCTCGGGAGGCCGCGTGCCGGCTGCGGGGCGCACGCTCGTGGGGACCGGCTCCGGTGCGGCATGGCTGCGCCGGCACGCGACGCCCGGCCGTACCCTCACCGTGGCCTCGCGGCTGACCGACGCCGAGGGGCGGCAGGTGGACCTCTCCCACGCCTCGCTCCTCGGGGCGGGCCCCGCACTGGTCCGCTCCGGCCGCGCGTGGATCAACACCACGGCGAACGGGGTGTCGGCGGCGGCCGCACGGACCCGCTCCCCCCGCACCGTGGCCGGTATCCGCCCGGACGGCACCCTGCTCCTCGTCGTCCTCGACGGCCGCCGCCCCGGGGTCAGCGAGGGGGCGAGCCTCGCCGAGGCGGCCGCCGTCCTGCTCTCGCTGGGGGCCGAGGACGCGATGAACCTCGACGGCGGCGGTTCGAGCACGATGGTGGTCCTGGACCGGGTCCGCAACAGCCCGACGGACCCGGGGAAGACGGCCGACACCCGCCAGCGCAAGGTCTCGAACGCCATCGTCGTCGTCCCGCGCCGAGATCGCTGAACACCCGGCCGCCCGCGCGGGAGCGAGCATCCGGAACACACGGACGCGCACACGCGGAACGGGCCGCACCGGAATCACCCGGTGCGGCCCGTTCGCGCGTGCGGCTGAGACGGTTACGCCGGAACGCTCGCCACGCCCTGCGCCAGGAACTTCTTCCCGTTCACCCGCTCGGAGACGCCCTCACGGTCCAGGTACGGCGTGATGCCGCCCAGGTGGAAGGGCCAGCCCGCGCCCGTGATCAGGCAGAGGTCGATGTCCTGGGCCTCGGCGACGACGCCCTCGTCCAGCATCAGGCCGATCTCCTGAGCCACCGCGTCCAGGACGCGGTCGCGGACCTGCTCCTCGGACAGGACGGTGTCGCCCTGCTTCAGGAGGGCGGCGACCTCCGGGTCCAGCTCCGGCTTGCCGGAGTCGTAGACGTAGAAGCCGCGCTTGCCCGCCTTGACCACGGCAGCCAGGTTCTGCGAGACGGTGAAGCGCTCCGGGAAGGCGCGGTTCAGGGTCTCGGAGACGTGCAGGCCGATCGCCGGGCCGACCAGCTCCAGGAGCACCAGCGGGGACATCGGCAGGCCGAGCGGCTCGATGGCCTTCTCCGCGACCTCGACCGGGGTGCCCTCGTCGATGACGTTCTGGATCTCGCCCATGAAGCGGGTGAGGATGCGGTTGACGACGAACGCCGGGGCGTCCTTCACCAGGACCGCGGTCTTCTTCAGCTTGCGGGCCACCCCGAAGGCCGTGGCCAGCGAGGCGTCGTCGGTCTGCTCGCCGCGGACGATCTCCAGCAGCGGGAGGATCGCGACCGGGTTGAAGAAATGGAAGCCGACGACCCGCTCGGGGTTCTTCAGCTTCGACGCCATCTCGGTGACCGAGAGGGAGGAGGTGTTGGTGGCGAGGATCGCGTGCGCCGGGGCGACCGCCTCGACCTCCGCGAACACCTGCTGCTTGACGCCGATCTCCTCGAAGACCGCCTCGATGATGAAGTCGGCGTCGGCGAAGCCCTCCGCCTTGTCCAGCACACCGGAGACCAGGGCCTTCAGGCGGTTGGCCTTGTCCTGGTTGATCCGGCCCTTGCCGAGCAGCTTCTCGATCTCGGCGTGGACGTAGCCCACACCCTTGTCGACGCGCGCCTGGTCGATGTCGGTCAGCACGACCGGCACCTCCAGGCGGCGCAGGAACAGCAGGGCGAGCTGCGAGGCCATCAGGCCCGCGCCCACCACGCCGACCTTGGTGACCGGACGGGCCAGGTTCTTGTCCGGGGCACCGGCCGGGCGCTTGGCGCGCTTCTGGACCAGGTTGAACGAGTAGATCCCGGAACGCAGCTCGCCGCCCATGATCAGGTCCGCGAGGGCCTGGTCCTCACGGTCGAAGCCGGCGGACAGGTCGCCGTCCTTGGCAGCGGCGATGATCTCCAGCGCGCGGTACGCGGCCGGGGCCGCCCCGTGCACCTTGGAGTCGGCGACGGCCTTGCCGCGGGCGACGGCCTGGTCCCAGGCGTCACCCCGGTCGACCTCGGGGCGCTCCACCGTGACCGTGCCGTTGAGCACGTTCGCGGTCCAGATCAGCGACTGCTCCAGGAAGTCCGCACCCTCGAAGAGCGCGTCGGCGATGCCGAGCTCGTAGACCTGCTTGCCCTTGAGCTGACGGTTCTGGTTCAGCGAGTTCTCGATGATCACCGAGACCGCGCGGTCCGCGCCGATCAGGTTCGGGAGCAGCGCGCAGCCGCCCCAGCCGGGGACCAGGCCGAGGAAGACCTCGGGCAGCGAGAACGCGGGAAGCGCCTTGGAGACGGTGCGGTACGAGCAGTGCAGACCGACCTCGACACCGCCGCCCATCGCCGCGCCGTTGTAGTACGCGAACGTCGGGACCGCGAGGCCGGAGAGGCGGCGGAAGACGTCGTGGCCGCCCTTGCCGATGGCCAGCGCGTCGCTGTGCTCCTTGAGCAGCTCGACGCCCTTGAGGTCGGCGCCGACCGCGAAGATGAACGGCTTGCCGGTGATGCCGATGCCGGTGACCGTGCCCTCGGCGGCCTCCTTCTCGACCTGGTCGATCGCGGCGTTCAGGTTCGCCAGCGACTGCGGTCCGAAGGTGGTCGGCTTGGTGTGGTCCAGGCCGTTGTCCAGGGTGATGAGGGCGAAGTTGCCCGCACCGCCCGGCAGGTCCAGGTGGCGTACGTGCGCCTGGGTGACGACCTCGCCCGGGAACAGCTCGGCCGCACCCTTCAGAAGCTCAGTGGTGGTCGTGCTCACTTGTTGCCTCCGTCGAAGTGCGGGTTCTCCCAGACGACCGTCGCGCCCATGCCGAAGCCGACGCACATGGTGGTCAGGCCGTAGCGGACCTCCGGCTGCTCCTCGAACTGGCGGGCCAGCTGAGTCATCAGCCGGACGCCGGAGGAGGCCAGCGGGTGGCCGTAGGCGATCGCGCCGCCGAACTGGTTGACGCGCGCGTCGTCGTCCGCGATGCCGTAGTGCTCCAGGAAGGCGAGCACCTGCACGGCGAACGCCTCGTTGATCTCGAAGAGACCGATGTCCGAGATGGACAGGCCCGCCTTGGCGAGTGCCTTCTCCGTGGCCGGGATCGGGCCGTAGCCCATGACCTCCGGCTCGACGCCCGCGAAGGCGTAGGAGACCAGGCGCATCCGGACCGGGAGGCCCAGCTCGCGGGCGACGTCCTCGGCGGCGAGCAGCGAGGCGGTGGCGCCGTCGTTGAGCCCTGCCGCGTTACCGGCCGTCACGCGGCCGTGCGGGCGGAACGGGGTCTTCAGACCGGCCAGGGACTCCATCGTGGTGCCCGGACGCATCGGCTCGTCGGCGGTGACCAGGCCCCAGCCCGTCTCGCCTGCCTCGGCGTTGGTGCGGCGCACGGAGACCGGCACCAGGTCCTGCTGGATCTTGCCGTTGGCGTAGGCCTTGGCGGCCTTCTCCTGCGAGCGCACGGCGTACTCGTCGGCGCGCTGCTTGGTGATCGAGGGGTAGCGGTCGTGCAGGTTCTCCGCGGTCATGCCCATGAACAGGGCGGACTCGTCGACCAGCTTCTCCGACACGAAGCGCGGGTTCGGGTCCACGCCCTCGCCCATGGGGTGGCGGCCCATGTGTTCGACGCCACCGGCGACCACGACGTCGTACGCGCCGAAGGCGATGGAGCCGGCCGTCGAGGTGACGGCGGTCAGGGCGCCCGCACACATGCGGTCGATGGAGTAGCCGGGGACGGACTGCGGCAGCCCGGCCAGGATTCCGGCGGTGCGGCCGAGCGTGAGGCCCTGGTCGCCGATCTGCGTGGTCGCGGCGATGGCGACCTCGTCGATCTTGGCGGGGTCCAGGTCCGGGTTGCGGCGCAGCAGCTCCCGGATGGCCTTCACGACGAGATCGTCGGCGCGGGTCTCGTGGTAGATGCCCTTCGGGCCCGCTTTGCCGAACGGGGTGCGGACGCCGTCGACGAAGACGACGTCCCGGATGGTACGAGGCACGATGGCTCTCCTCCAGGGTGCGGGATGGCACTGCTGCGGGGCACGCCCGGAAGCGCGCCGCCACCGCTCATGCTACTTGCGGGTAACCAGACTGCCCAGTCCTGGTGCCGGGAGCGGCGAAGGTCACATACGCGAAATGGCCCGGACGGCCCCCAAAACGGGTCGTCCGGGCCATGCGGCACGCGGCGGGCGGCCGAAGGCCGCGCAACCTGGCGTGAATACGCCCCTGTCCGATGCCCTCTCAGGCCTCCGGAGTCAGCGCGTCGAACAGCAGCGGGGCCACCTGCTCGATCTGCCAGTGCCGTGCGCCGTATCCGGCGAGGGCACTCTCCACCGCGTCCCGGGTCGGATTCTTCGGCGGCTCCCAGCACACACGGCGCACCGTGTCCGGCGTGATCAGGTTCTCCTGGGGCATGTGCAGCCGCTCCGCCAGCTCGGACACCGCGGCCCGCGCGGCGTGCAGACGGGCCGCCGCGACCGGGTCCTTGTCCGCCCAGGCGCGCGGCGGCGGCGGGCCCGTCAGCGGCTGGCCGGGCTGGGGGAGCTCCGTGTCGGGCAGCGCCTTGGCGCGCTCGACGGCCGCCTGCCACTGCTCCAGCTGCCGCCGCCCCATCCGGTGGCCGAAGCCGGGCAGCGCGGTCAGCGCCTGGACGTCGGCCGGGAGAGCCAGTGCGGCCTCGACGATCGCGCCGTCCCCGAGCACCTTGCCGGGTGAGATGTCGCGGCGCCGGGCGACCTGGTCGCGGGTGTTCCACAGCTCGCGGACCACGGCCATCTGACGGCGCCGGCGGACCTTGTGCATCCCGGAGGTGCGGCGCCACGGGTCCTGGCGCGGGGGAGCGGGGGGCGCCGCGGCGATGGCGGCGAACTCCTCCTGCGCCCACTCCAGCTTGCCCTGCCGGTCGAGCTCCTCCTCCAGGGCGTTGCGCAGATCGATCAGCAGCTCGACATCGAGGGCCGCGTAGCGCAGCCAGGGGTCGGGCAGCGGCCGGGTGGACCAGTCGACGGCGGAGTGGCCCTTCTCCAGCGAGTAGCCCAGCACGCTCTCCACCATGGCGCCGAGGCCGACCCTCGGGAAGCCCGCGAGCCGTCCGGCCAGCTCGGTGTCGAAGAGGCCGGTCGGGGTCATCCCTATCTCGCGCAGACAGGGCAGGTCCTGGGTCGCCGCGTGCAGGATCCACTCCGCATCGTGCAGCGCCTCGCCGAGACCGGACAGGTCCGGGCAGCCGACCGGGTCGATCAGCGCGCTGCCCGCACCGTCACGCCGCAGCTGCACGAGGTAGGCGCGCTGCCCGTAGCGGTAGCCGGAGGCGCGCTCGGCGTCGACGGCCACCGGGCCGGAGCCTGCGGCGAAGGCCGCGACCACCCGGGCCAGGGCGTCGTCGGAGGCCACCACCGGTGGAATGCCCTCGCGAGGTTCGAGCAAGGGGATCGGCGCCGGGGCGACGTCGTCCGGGGGGGCGCCCCCGGTGGTTCGCAGTGAAGTGTCTGCTGCGGTCTCTTGGGCGTCGGTCACGTGTCAAGGGTATCTGTGTATGCGCGGCGCCCGTCGACGGAACGTTCCGTCGACGGGCGCCGATGCACGTAAACCAGCCGGATCCGCATTTCTGCACACCGGCGGGGGTGTGGATTCAGTGGATGATGCCCGTTCGCAGGGCCACGGCGACCATTCCTGCGCGGTCTCCGGTGCCGAGCTTGCGGGCGATGCGGGCGAGGTGGCTCTTGACGGTCAGGGCGGACAGGCCCATGGAGACGCCGATGGCCTTGTTGGACTGCCCCTCGGCGACGAGACGGAGGACCTCCACCTCGCGGCCGGACAGTTCGCGGTAGCCGCCCGGGTGGCTCGGGGTGCCGGGAGGACGGCGGTGCATACGGGCGGCATTGGCGCCGATGGGGGCGACGCCGGGACGGGTGGGGTGGCCGATGTTGGTACGGGTGCCGGTGACGACATAGCCCTTGACGCCGCCCGCGAGGGCGTTGCGCACGGCGCCGATGTCATCGGCGGCGGAGAGGGCGAGGCCGTTCGGCCAGCCGGCGGCTCGGGTTTCGGACAGCAGGGTCAGCCCGGAACCGTCGGGCAGGTGGACGTCGGCAACGCAGATGTCGCGCGGGTTGCCGACGCGGGGGCGTGCCTCCGCGATGGACGACGCCTCGATGACGTCACGTACTCCGAGTGCCCACAGATGGCGGGTGACGGTGGAACGGACGCGCGGGTCGGCCACGACGACCATGGCCGTCGGCTTGTTCGGGCGGTAGGCGACCAGGCTTGCGGGCTGCTCTAGGAGAACGGACACCAGGCCTCCTGGGGAGTGGCGGGACGGGCCGGCTCGGGGATGAAGCCGGGGCGAACCGTGCTTGAAGGGTCATTGACCTCTTCGGCACGGGACGCCCGCTCCTTTAGAGGAAGATCACGATTTGGTGAGTAACAATTCGGGCAAATAGGACATGCGCTCGATTGTACGAAAAGAGCGCCGGTGCCTGTGCGAGGTTTATGACGCAGTGTCACGAAATGTGGATTCCGGGCCCGCCGCCACGAAATCTGCGGGCCCGTCGGCACGGAAACCTGCGGGCCCCCGCTGCTACGAAACCTGCGGTCCGCGCCGCTGCGGCAGCGTCACCACCGCCGCGTCGGCGGCGCCCGACGGCGGCAGACCGGCGATCTGGCACAGCAGGTCGCCCCACGCCATCAGATGCGCCGCCGTGTCCGGCACGCCGCCGCGCCCCTCGCGGGGCGTCCAGGACGCCCGGATCTCGATCTGTGTCGCCGGCCGCCGCGCGCCCAGGGCGCCGAAGTAGTGCGAGCTCGCACGCGTGACCGTGCCGCCCGCCTCGCCGTAGCTGAGGCCGCGCGCGTCCAGCGCCCCGGTCAGCCACGACCAGCACACCTCCGGCAGCAGCGGGTCGGAGGCCATCTCCGGCTCCAGCTCGGCACGGACCAGGGTCACCAGCCGGAAGGCCCCCTGCCAGGCCTCGTGCCCGGCCGGATCGTGCAGCAGGACGAGCCGGCCGTCCGCGAGATCGTCCTCGCCGTCGACGACGGCCGCCTCCAGCGCGTACGCGTGCGGAGCCAGGCGCTTCGGCGGCCGCGTCGGCTCGACCTCCAGTTCGGGGCGGAGCCGTGCCGAGCGCAGTGAGTCCACCGCCGAACGGAACGCGGGCGGGACGGAACCACCCTCCGAACTGTCGTTGCTGTCCTTGCTGTCGGTGCCGTCGGATTGACCGGAGAAGTGTCCCTGAGCCGGAGCCATGCGGGGAAGAGTAGGCGGAACCGGAGCCTCGCGCAGGGAGGGACACCCGTGCGGAGCCGGGCTCCTTCCGCATGCGTGCGAAGATTCTGTGCGTGAGTGCCAACGAACGCCCTTCGGGCCAGCAGACGAAGACCTCCGCCGCCTACGAGTCGGCGTTCCTCAAGGCGTGCCGGCGCGAGCCCGTACCGCACACACCGGTCTGGTTCATGCGACAGGCGGGGCGGTCGCTGCCCGAGTACCTGAAGGTGCGCGAAGGCATCTCGATGCTCGACTCCTGCATGATGCCGGAGCTCGCCGCCGAGATCACGATGCAGCCCGTGCGCCGCCACAAGGTCGACGCCGCGGTCTACTTCAGCGACATCGTCGTCCCCCTCAAGGCGATCGGCATCGACCTCGACATCAAGCCCGGCGTCGGACCGGTGATCGCCGAGCCGATCCGTACCCGGGCCGACCTGGCCCGGCTGCGCGATCTCACCCCCGAGGACGTCTGGTACGTCACCGAGGCCATCGGCCTGCTCACCGCAGAGCTGGGCTCCACCCCGCTGATCGGCTTCGCGGGCGCCCCCTTCACCCTCGCCAGCTACCTGATCGAGGGCGGGCCGTCCCGCAACCACGAGCACACCAAGGCCCTGATGTACGGGGACCCGCAGCTCTGGGCCGACCTGCTCGACCGCCTCGCCGAGATCGCCGGCGCCTTCCTCAAGGTCCAGATCGAGGCCGGCGCCTCCGCCGTGCAGCTCTTCGACTCCTGGGTGGGCGCGCTGGCCCCCGCCGACTACCGCCGCTCGGTGCTGCCCGCCTCCGCGAAGGTCCTCGACGCCGTCGCCTCGTACGGCGTCCCGCGCATCCACTTCGGCGTCGGCACCGGTGAACTGCTCGGCCTCATGGGCGAGGCCGGCGCGGACGTCGTCGGTGTCGACTGGCGGGTCCCGCTGGACGAGGCCGCGCGCCGCGTCGGCCCCGGCAAGGCACTTCAGGGCAACCTCGACCCCTCCGTGCTGTTCGCGCCGACCGCGGCGGTGGAGGCCAAGACCCAGGAGGTGCTGGAAGCGGCCGCCGGTCTTGAGGGCCACATCTTCAACCTGGGCCACGGCGTGACGCCGAACATGGACCCGGACGCGCTGACGCGGCTCGTCGAGTACGTCCACACCAGCACCGCCCGCTGAACCCCGGAGGGCGGGCGCCGCTCAGGCGGTGCCCGCCTTCCGTACGGCCGTCACGGCCTTGCGGGCCGCCACCAGGACGGGGTCCCAGACCGGTGAGAACGGCGGGGCGTACCCCAGGTCCAGGGCAGTCATCCCCTCGACCGTCATCCCGGCGGTGAGGGCCACCGCGGCGACGTCCACCCGCTTCGCCGCCCCGTCCCGGCCCACGATCTGCACGCCGAGCAGCCGCCCGGTGCGGTACTCCGCGAGCATCTTCACCGTCATCGGCCGCGCCCCCGGGTAGTAGCCCGCCCGGCCCGTCGACTCGATCGTCGCCGTGACGAACCGCAGGCCCACCGCGAGGGCGTCCTTCTCGCGCAGCCCGGTCCGCGCGATCTCCAGGTCGCAGACCTTGCTCACCGCCGTGCCGACCACACCCGGGAACGTTCCGTACCCGCCGGCGACGTTGGACCCGATGATCTGGCCGTGCTTGTTGGCGTGCGTGCCCAGCGCGATGTGCCGGGTGCGGCCCGCCACCAGGTCGAGCACCTCGACGCAGTCGCCGCCCGCCCAGATGTTGTCGTGGCCCACGACCCGCATCGACAGATCCGTGAGCAGCCCGCCGTGCGGACCAAGCGGCAGCCCGACCGCACGGGCCAGCGTCGTCTCCGGCTCCACGCCGATGCCGAGCACCACCACGTCCGCCGGGTACGAGTCGTCCGCCGTGTCCACGGCGCTCACCCGGCCGTCCGGCCCGGTGCGGATCGCGGTGACCCCGGCCCGGTTCACCGTGGTGATGCCGAGGGCGTCCATCGCGTCGTGCACCAGACGCCCCATGTCGGGGTCGAGCGTCGCCATCGGCTGCTCGCCGCGGTTGAGCACGGTCACCTCGAAGCCCCGCTTCAGCATCGCCTCCGCCATCTCGACGCCGATGTAGCCGGCGCCGACGACCACGGCGCGCCGGCCGGTCGCCCGGTCCAGGGAGTCGAGGAGCGCCTGTCCGTCGTCCAGGGTCTGCACACCGTGCACCCCGGGCGCGTCCATGCCGGGCAGCGCCGGACGCACCGGCCTGGCCCCGGTCGCGATCACCAGCTTGTCGAACCCGGTCCAGGACGTCTCGCCGGAGTCCCGGTCCACGGAGCGCACCCGCTGCCCCGCGACGTCGATCTCCGTCACCTCGGTGCGCATCCGCAGATCGATGTCCCGGGCCCGGTGCTCCTCGGGGCCGCGCGCGATCAGGTCGTCCCGCCGCTCGACGTCACCCCCGACCCAGTACGGGATGCCGCAGGCGGAGTAGGAGGTGAAGTGGCCCCGCTCGAAGGCGGTGATGCCCAGCTCGTCCGGCCCCTTGAGCCGGCGCGCCTGCGATGCGGCGGACATGCCCGCCGCATCGCCGCCGATGACCACCAGTCGTTCCGCCGTCATGACAGTCCCTTCGATACCCCGTCCGAAGGCCCACGCTACGGCGCCACGGTCCCCGGGGGCGCCCTGGCGCCCCCGGGAGGCGGTCACTCGCCCTCCGGCCCCGCCTTCCCGCGCCGGCGGCTCAGCCGCTGCCACAGGAGCACCACGACGGCCGCCACGGCCAGGAACGGGGCCGAGGCGCCCAGCGCCATCGTGAGCCACTTGATCACCGTCACGAACACGTGCCAGCCGCCGCTCAGGGCGTCCAGGAACCCCGGACCGTCCTCAGCGGCCGCCTTCGCGTGCGGCTTCGGCTCCGAGAGGTTGAGCGTGATCGTGGCCAGCGAGGTGCGGTCCTTCAGCGAGGCCTGCTCGGCGAGCATCGATTCGAGGGCCGCCTGACGGCTGCTCAGCTCGCCCTCCAGCGTCACCACATCGGACAGCTTGTCGGCCCGGTCCATCAGCTTGCGCACCCGCGCCACGCTCGTGCGCTGACTCGCGATCCGGCTGTCCACATCGACGACCTGGTCGGTGACGTCCTTGGCGGTCGACGTGCGCGACAGCAGCTTGCCCGTGCCCGAGAGTTCCCGCAGCACACTGTCGTACTCGTCCTGCGGAACCCGCAGCACCACGTGCGAGGAGGCCCGGGTGGCGTCGACCTGTTCGGTCTTCTCGTCGGCGATCAGGCCCCCGGCGGCCTCCGCCGTCGCCCGCGCGGCCGCCGCCGCCTCCGGCGCGCTCCTCACCTCCACGGACAGCGAGGCGGTACGGATGACATGAGCGGCGGCCGACGGGTTCGGCTTCTGCGCCGCCGAACCGCTCGCGCCCTCCCGCGCGCTCCCGGCGGCCGATCCGACGGTGTCCCGCTGGGCCGGGGCCGCGGCCCGCCGGTCGGCGCCCTTCCCGGAGTCGCCGTCGTCACCGGCCGTGCCGCAGCCGCTCAACGCCAGCACGGCGGTGAGCAGTCCGGCGGCGAGGGCGATCTGCCTGCGGCGGCCCGCCGGACGGCCCGTGCGGTCCGGATGTCTGTTCTCACGAGTGGCTGGCGCTTCATGCATAACTGTCCCCCCGGGACGGGTGATTGATGGTGCCGATTCGACGTACGAGGGGTCCGTCGGGGTTGCGCGATACCGGTTTCGAAGCAGTCACGGTCAGGACTCGGAACAGGTTTGAGAGAGTGGGGGTATGCAGCGTTCAGCAAACCGTTCGGACAGGGCCACGGGACACGTCGTCGTCATCGGCGGCGGCATCGCCGGACTCGCGGCCGCCAGGCGGCTTCTCGGCACCGGGCTGCGGGTCACCCTCCTGGAGGCGACCGACCGGCTCGGCGGCAAGCTCATGACCGGCGAGGTGGCGGGCGTCCAGGTCGACCTCGGCGCCGAATCGATGCTGGCCCGCCGCCCCGAAGCGGTCGGCCTGGCACGCGCCGTCGGGCTCGCCGACCGCCTCCAGCCGCCCGCCACGGCCACCGCCTCCCTGTGGACGCGCGACGCACTGCGCCCGATGCCCAAGGGCCATGTGATGGGCGTGCCGGGCGACCCGGCGGCGCTCGGTGAGGTGCTCTCGCCCGAGGGGCTCGCCCGGATCGCGCAGGAGCGCGACCTCACCCCGACCGAAGTCGGGGACGATGTCGCGGTCGGCGCGTACGTGGCCGACCGGCTGGGCCGCGAGGTCGTCGACCGCCTGGTCGAGCCGCTGCTCGGCGGGGTGTACGCGGGTGACGCCTACCGGATCTCGATGCGCGCCGCCGTGCCGCAGCTCTTCGAGATCGCCCGGCGGGGCGGCTCGCTGCTCGACGGCGTGACCCGCCTCCAGGAGCAGGCCGCCGCCCGGCAGCAGACCGGGCCGGTCTTCCAGGGCATCGCCGGCGGCATCGGCACCCTCCCGGACGCCGTCGCCGCCGCCGTGCGCGCGGGGGGCGGCGAGATCCTCACCGAGACCCCGGTGCTGGGGCTGACCCGTACCGCGAGCGGCTGGGACGTGCGCACCGACACCCGGGTGATCGCCGCCGACGGCATCGTCCTGGCCGCCCCCGCCTGGTCCGCCTCCACCCTGCTCGCCGCCGAGTCCCCGGCCGCCTCCGCCGAGCTGGCGGGCGTCGAGTACGCGTCGATGGCCCTGGTCACCATGGCCTTCCGCCGCTCGGACGTGGCCGCCGCCGGCACGCTCGACGGGCGCTCCGGCTTCCTGGTGCCCCCGGTCGAGGGCCGCACCATCAAGGCCGCCACCTTCTCCAGCCGGAAGTGGCAGTGGGTCGACGACGCGTCCCCCGACCTGTTCCTCCTGCGGACCTCGGTCGGCCGGTACGGCGAGGAGGACCATCTGCACCGCGAGGACGCGGAGCTCGTCGACGTGTCACGAAGCGATCTCGCGGCGGCGACCGGACTGGCCGCCCGGCCGGTGGCCACCGAGGTCACCCGGTGGATCGGCGGACTGCCCCAGTACCCCGTCGGCCACCTCGGGCGGGTCACCCGCATCCGGGACGAGGTCGCCAAGCTGCCCGCCCTGCGGGTCTGCGGCGCGGCCTACGACGGAGTCGGCATCCCCGCCTGCGTCGCGAGCGCCCACCGGGCCGCGGACGAGATCGTGGACGAGATCACGGGGCAGGCCGAACGGGAGAGCGCGGGGGAGGCGGCGGGGGAGATCATCGCCACGCCCACCCTGGTTCAGGGCACAGGGAGCGAGGCGGGACAATAGCCGTATGAGTGCTCCTGAGACTGTGACATCAAGCAAGGCCCCCAACGCCGGCAAGAAGGCGAAGGACCTCAACGACGTCGTCCGCTACACCCTGTGGTCCGTCTTCAAGCTCCGCGACGTGCTGCCCGCCGACGCGGACCGCGCCGCGTACTCCGGTGAGGTGCAGGAGCTGTTCGACCAGCTCGACGCCAAGGACGTCACCGTGCGCGGCACCTACGACGTCTCCGGTCTCCGCGCCGACGCCGACGTCATGATCTGGTGGCACGCCGAGACGGCGGAGGCCCTCCAGGAGGCGTACAACCTCTTCCGGCGCACCCGGCTGGGCAGGAGCCTCGTGCCGGTCTGGTCGAACATGGCGCTGCACCGCCCCGCCGAGTTCAACAAGTCGCACGTCCCGGCGTTTCTCGCCGACGAGACCCCGCGCGACTACATCAGCGTGTACCCCTTCGTCCGGTCCTATGACTGGTACCTGCTGCCCGACGAGGACCGCCGCCGCATGCTCGCCGACCACGGCAAGATGGCCCGGGGCTTCCCGGACGTGCGCGCCAACACCGTCGCCTCCTTCTCGCTCGGCGACTACGAGTGGGTGCTGGCCTTCGAGGCCGACGAGCTGCACCGCATCGTCGACCTCATGCGTCACCTGCGGGCCTCCGAGGCGCGGATGCACGTCCGCGAGGAGGTCCCCTTCTACACCGGCCGGCGCAAGTCGGTCGCAGACCTGGTGGCCGGGCTCGCGTAGCGAGCGGGTTCCGACCACCCCAACCCGGAAGATCAGACGGCGGGCACACGGCACTGTGTGCCGCCCGCTGTTCCAGCGACACCGGGTTCGGCTCCTGGTGCGGCGCGCAGCCTGCGCGCCGCACCGGCGTCGTTTTACGGGGCCTGCGCGCCGCGGACGTTCATGAGCTGCTGCCGCAGCTGGACCCCGAACTGCAGCTGGACCCTGAACTGCAGCTGGACCCCGAGCTGCAACTGGACCCCGAGCTGCAGCTGGACCCCGAGCCGCCGCCGCAGCTCGACCCACCGCCGCAGCTCGATCCCGACCCGCAGCCGTCACCACCCCCGCCGGTGTGCCCCGACGAGCCTCCGCACCCGCCGCCCGGCGCCGTACCGGCGCACCAGACTGTCGCGGCGAGCAGGGCGTCGGAGGACCCCGAGTTCGGGTACGACGAGGTGGACGCGGCGGCCGGCCCGAACCTGGACGCGGTCAGCAGGTGTGCCCGCAGCTCGGGATCGGGGACGGCCCGCGGCCCCTTGGTCGCCACCAGATGGGCCGGATCGGTCCGGTACGCGTTGGCGGTACGGTACTCGGCGCTGGCCCTGCGGCCCGCCTTGGTGATCCGGAAGCGCGAAGTGGCCGCGCAGACGAAGCCGATGGCGGCTCCGACGACGAGCGGCAGGAACACCTTCGCGAAGAACGGGAAGTCCTCTCCGCCGACGGTCTCCGACGAGACGAACTCGTTGATGGTCACCGCGACGGAGGCCGGGATGGCGAGCACGCAGAGCACCCCCTGCGCCATGCCCCAGCGCGTCCGGTGCCGGCTCGCTCCGGGCGTGCTCAGCAGACCGCGCGCCGCCAGGCCGTCGCCGATCTCCTGCACCGCGGCATGGCGCATCGTCGCGATCCGCAGGGTGTGCAGCGCGCCGCTCGGGGCCGAGGCGTGCTCCTGGAGGACGGCCCGCTCCACCGGGTCGTGAGCGACCGGCCGTTGGACGGCGACGATGCCGGGCCCGCCGACCGCGAGCCGGCCGTCCGCGTGCATGGCGGCGAGCGCGGTGTCCACGACCCGGCCGGGCCCCCCGTGCAGGAAGGCCACCTCGTAGAGGTCGTGGAGGGGGCCGCCCGGCCCGCGCCCGGCGCGTTGCGCCGCCCGGATCAGCAGCGTCGAGGAGACCGCGACGGCGGTCACCATGAGCAGGGCCGCGATGTTCGTTCCAGACATGTCATCGCCCCGCGAGCACGGTTCGGGCGGCCCGCGCCAGCCGGGTGGTACGCCGGGGAGGCCGCGGTGCTGCCCGGTCCTGCCACCAGTGGGTCAGCCGCCGGCGGGCAGCCTTGTCCTCGGGGCGGCCCGCGATGAGCAGCTGCTCCGCGAAGTCGAGCGCGTCGCGCCGGTATCCGGCGGACATCGGGCGGCCCTTGGCGTACGCGAGGAACGCGGCCCGGTAGGACGGCCCCAGGATCTCCGGGAGTTCGGGTGCCACCTTGGCGACGACATCGGCGCGCTTGGCGGCCAGCGCCCGGCTCTGCACACCGAGCCGGTGCTGGTCGAAGCCCTCCGGTACGGGGCTGCCGGCGACCAGGGCGGAGAGCAGCGAGGTCTGTGCCACCGCGACCCGGTCACGGGCGGCGTCAGACCCGCCGGACCCGCCCGCCGGGGCGGGAGCGGGGGCGGCCGACGGCCCGGCGGACCGCGTCCGGGGCACCCCGGCCCGGCCCGCGTCCAGCGTGGCCCGGATCGCGTCCAGTTCGCCCGCCAGCTCGGCGGCGGGCGGGAAGTCGTCGTCGCGCTCCAGCAGTACCCCGGGCGGGCTGACCCGGGAGCGCAGCTCGGCCAGGACCGCCAGGACCGGTTCGGTGACCGGGTGGGCGTGCGTGTCGTGCCAGACGCCGTCCTTCTCGACGCCGCCCGCCACGTGCACGTACGCGATGGCCTCCACCGGCAGCTCGTCGAGGGCCGTGGCCGGGTCCTCGCCCCGGTTGACGTGGTTCGTGTGCAGGTTGGCCACGTCGATGAGCAGCCGGACCCCGGTGCGCGCGACCAGCTCGGCCAGGAACTGGCCCTCGGTCAGCTCCTCGTGCGGCCAGGAGATCAGCGCCGCGATGTTCTCCAGGGCCAGCGGCACGGGAAGCGAGTCCTGCGCGATCCGCACGTTCTCGCACAGCACGTCCAGCGCGGCCCAGGTACGGGGCACGGGCAGCAGGTGTCCTGCCTCCAGGACGGGCGAGGCGGTGCGCGGGCCGCCCGCCCGTACGAACGCGATGTGCTCGGTCACCAGCGGTGTGCCCAGCAGCGCGGCCCGCTCCGCGAGGGCGGTGAGCCGGCCGGGGTCGGGGCGGTCGGCCCCGCCGAGCCCGAGCGAGACCCCGTGCGGCACCACGGTGACGCCGCGCTCCCGCAGCCGTGCCAGGGAGGCGGGCAGATGGTCGGCGCAGAGGTTCTCCGCGACCGCCTCCACCCAGTCGATCCCCGGCAGCGCCTCAACCGCGTCGGCGATCTCCGGCCGCCAGCCGATTCCGATACCCAGCTTCATGGTGTCCCCCCACTGCTCCACTTCGTGCAGGTGTCATGGCCCCGGCACCCGCCGCTGAATCCGATGAGGGAGACGTTCAGAGCTCGATTTGAGGTTCCCGGAAACCGTGCGGTGCCTACGGCCTGGGAAGCGCCGGCAGGGAGCCGACCCGGTGGGCGCCCTCGGCCACCACCGTCTTGCCGGGGGCGATCTCGGTGAACCCCGCATCCTCCACCACCGGCAGCCCGCTCACCGTCAGTTCCCGCCAGCGCTCCTTGCTCGCCGTGGCGACCGAGAGGGGGAAGCCCGCCTCGCGCCACGCCGTGCGCTCCGGCCCGGAGAGATCCCACCAGGCGAGCTGCGCCCCGTGCCCGACCTGCGCCATCTCCTTGCCGGCCGACATGTCGAGCTCCGGGTTCAGCCAGAGGACCGGCCCGGCGAGGTCCGGCGCTGCCGGCGGCTCGGGGTCGTCCAGCTCCGTCCCCGAGACCTGCAGCTTGGCGAGCTCCTTGGGCCAGCCGTCCAGCGGCACCGGCGGGAAGACCCGCACCTCGGCGCTCCCGCCCGTGACCGTGATCCCCGGCAGCGCGCAGGCCTTGCGCCACTCCGCGCCGCGCGCCCGCCGCACCACCTTGCGGATCCGGGCGTCCTGCCAGTCCCGCATCGCCTGCGCCCATTCGCCCTCGCCCAGCGACCGTTCGTCGGAGAGCATCACCAGCACCGCACGGGCCGCCGTGCGCAGGGCGTCGGTGCGGGCCGGGGGAGCCGTCTTCTCGATGTGGACGACCAGCGGGAGTACGTACTGCTGTGCTTCGTCCCGGTTCGTCCGCTCGGGGCGGAACGGGCTGTCCGCGGGCAGGCCGGCGGTCTCGGACGGGGATGCGGGGGTGTCGTTGCTGCTCACCCGTCCAGTCTGCCAGTCGCCCGGAATCCGGCTCTTGGCGGAATGAATCCGTCCGGGTGAGGATGCACCGCATGAAGAGCGATCTATTCTCCAGCGAGCACATGGCGGAGCAGGCAACCGCCCCCGGAATGACCCTGCAGAACGCCAAATCGATCAAGTACGCGGTCAGCGGCGAGATGCACGCCCGCCAGGGATCGATGATCGCCTTCCGGGGCGACCTCCAGTTCGAGCGCAAGGGGCAGGGGCTCGGCGGCATGCTCAAGCGTGCCGTGACGGGCGAGGGCCTGCCACTGATGGCGGTGCGCGGACAGGGCGAGGCGTGGTTCGCGCACGAGGCGGCCAACTGCTTCATCGTGGAGATGGAACAGGGCGACGTCCTCACCATCAACGGCCGCAACGTCCTGTGCTTCGACGCAACCCTCACCTACGAGATCAAGACCGTGAAGGGCGCCGGGATGACCGGCGGCGGCCTCTTCAACAGCGTCTTCAGCGGATACGGAAAGCTCGGCCTGATGTGCGAGGGCAACCCCATCGTGATCCCCGTCACGCCGCAGCAGCCGGTGTGCGTCGACACGGACGCGGTCGTCGGCTGGAGCGCCCACCTCACCACGTCGCTGCACCGCTCGCAGAGCGTCGGCTCGATGCTGCGGGGCGGTTCCGGCGAGGCCGTCCAACTGCGTCTCGACGGCGAGGGGTTCGTGATCGTACGGCCCAGCGAGGTCAAGCCGGAGAAGGCGTCCGCCAACTGAGTACGGACCTCCTGCGGCTGCGTGGCGTGGGCCGGCGGTACGGACTGGCGGGCCCCTGGGTGCTGCGCGGGATCGACCTCGGTCTGCCCGCGCGCGCCCTGGTCCGGATCGAGGGGGCCAACGGCACCGGGAAGTCCACCCTGCTGCGGCTACTGGCCGGCGTCGACGCCCCCACCGAGGGCCGGATCTCCGGCGGCCGCCCGCGCACGGCGTACGTCCCCGAGCGCTTCGCGGCGGCGCTGCCCTTCACCGCGTCCGGCTACCTCGTCCACCTCGGCCGGATCCACGGGCTGCGCACGGCCGAGGCGGCCGCACGCGCGCAGGCGTGGCTGACCCGCTTCGGCGCCGCCGGGCACGCCCGCACCCCACTGGCCGAGCTGTCCAAGGGCACCGCCCAGAAGGTCGCCGCCGCACAGGCGCTGCTCGCCGAACCGGAGCTGCTGGTACTGGACGAGGCCTGGACCGGCCTGGACACCGCGGCCCGCGGCGAACTGGACCGGGCCGTCGCCGAGCGGGTCGCCGCCGGGGCCACCGTCGTCTTCGTCGACCACGACCCGCACCGGCTCGCGGGCGCCGTCGACCACGCCTTCCGCGTCGAGGCGCACGGGCTGCTCGCGGTACCCCTCCCTCCTGCCGGGACGCGCACCGGCCCCCGGGTCCGGATCGAGGCGGCCGGCCCGCCCGGCAGCCCGCTCCCCGCCGCGCTGCCGGGCGATCCCGGCCGGGCGGACGGCGCGGACGGGGCCCTGCTGCTGACGGTCGCCGCCGAGCACTCCGACGCCCTGCTGAGCGCCCTGCTGACGGCCCGCCCGCCCTGGCACATCCGCCGCCTCACGCCCCTGCCCGAAACGGCCGGGCGGCCCACCGGTACCGCCCCGCCCCGGGCCCCCGCCGCCGCCCCCGGCGAGGCGCCATGAGAGCCCTCATCCGCTACCAGGCCGCCCTGCTGCTCCGCTCCCAGCGCTGGCTCGCCCCTGTCCTCCTGTACCTGGCCTTCCTCGGCATCGGCGTCCGCCCGGGACAGCCCGTGCTGGACTCGCTCGGCTACGCCTCGGCCGGACTGCTGCCCGTCAGCGCGTGGCTCGTGCGGATCTGCGCCGGCCAGGAGCCGCCCGCCGCCCGGAATGTCGTCGCCGCAGCCGTGGGCGGGGCACCGCGGGCCCATCTGGCCTCGCTGCTCGCGGCGCTGGGGTGCGCCGGGCTGCTGGGCGCGGCCGCCACCTCGGCCGTGCTGCTGATCAGCGATCCGGCCGATGCCCGCCACACCGTCCGGGTCCCGCTGCCCGCCGCCGGGTGCGCCGGGCTGCTCGCGGCCGCGTGCTGCGTCCTGCTGGGGGCGGCGGCCGGGGCGCTGTGCACCCGTCCGCTGCTCAACCGGCGCGGGTGGTCGGTCGCCGCTACGGTGCTCGCCGTGCTGCTGGCCCTGGTGACCAGCGGATCGCCCGCGAAGTACGCGGTGACGGGCCTGGTCACCGGTTCGCTCACCGGCACGGTCCATGTGCCGGTGGTTCCCTTCGCCGGTGCCGTGGCTGTGGCGGCCGTGTCCGTCGCGCTCGCCTGCAGGCTCACGTCCGTACGCGGCTGAGTAGGCTTGCGCCATGGACCGGAGGGTGGATGACGGTGTGAACGAGAGCGTGGACGAGTCGGCCTGCGAGCCGCGGTTCGCGGAGTGCGTGCTGTGCCGGAAGCCGACCGAGTACCCCGAGTCGGTCAAGGGGATCACGCTCTGCCCGGTCTGCGAATGGCAGGAGGCCCAGCGCACGGCCTGCTCGGGCTGACGCCTCGGCCCGGCTGGTGCTCAGCCGGTCATCAGCTCGGACACCTTCACGAAGCGGTATCCGCGCTTCCGTAGCTCGGGCACCACCTGGCCGACCGCCTCGGCGGTGACCGGTGCCGCGCTGCGGGTGCAGTGCATGACCACCAGTGAACCGGGCTTCACCCCGTCGAGCACCTGCTCCGCCACCGCGTCCGCGTCCGTCGCGAAGGCGTCGCCGCTGACCACGTCCCACTGCACCGCGGTCACCTTCTGCGCCGCGAGCGCGCGCAGCGAGTCGTCGTCGTAGCAGCCGCCGGGGAAACGGAAGTACGGCACCACGTTGCGGGCGCCGGTCCGGCGGATCGCGCCGAAGGCCCGCTCCACCTCGCCGCCGATCTCCTCGCTCCCCATCGTCGGCAGCCCGTAACAGGGCGAGGTGAAGGCGTAGTGGCTGTAGGAGTGGTTGGCGATCTCGAAGAGCGGGTCCGTGCCGATGGAGCGGGCCTGCGCGGGGTACTCCTCGGCCCAGCGGCCGGTCATGAAGACCGTCGCCGGCACCTTCAGCCGGCGCAGCAGCCCGATCAGCTCCGGGTTGTCGAAGTGCTCCCCCTCGGCCGCGCGTGGGCCCTCGTCGGCCGTCATGTCGGCGTCGAAGGTGAGCGCGACGACCTTGTCGGCGCTCTTCGGGCCCCGTTCGACGACGCGGGCGAGACCTGCCGGTCCCGGGGCCATGTTGGGCGGCTTCCCGGTGGCCGGGGGAGCGCTCGAAGGGGCTCTGGAAGGGGCGCGCGAGGAGGCGCCCGAGGGAGCGGCGGCCGAGGCTGCGGGCCGGTCGGCGGGCGAGCCTCCCGGAGTGCTCCCGCAGCCGGTGAGGGCGCTTCCGAGCACCACGCTCAGAACGGCGATAGCGGTCACAGTGGTCATTTTCCGTACAGATGTTGTCATTATCGGAAAATAACTGATCAGCCGTCACCGGTCCGTCCGCGCCGCCCCCGCGCCGCGCAGCGGCCCCCGGACGGCGGTGGGTCGGGCGCGGCCGCCGCCGTCCGGGGTGCCTCAGCCGGTCAGCGCCACGGGCCCGTCACGGCGAACGTGGTCCCGGGGGTGTAGCAGTTCATGAACATCGTCCGGTAGTCCGGGTCGAACGTGACCCCGGCGAACTCGCCCCACTCCGGCTCCTCGGGCGTTCCGATGTTCTGCCGGCCGCGCGCCATCGCGTACACCTCACCCCGCCTGGTCAGGCCGAACACGTGCTGGGCGCCACCGCCGTCCTCGCACACCATCAGGCCGCCGTCGGCGGCCAGCGTGATGTTGTCCGGGGACTCGCCGGGCAGCTGGATGTCCGTGTCCGGCCCGAAGACGATGACCAGGGTCAGCCGGCGCCGCTTCGGCTCGTACCGCCAGACCTGCCCGAAGTGGTCGGCGGCCGATCCCTCGGAGCTGTGGGCGAAGCTGGAGACGAAGTAGACGCAGGCGCCGCCCCAGTAGCAGCCCTCCAGCTTCTGGCCGTGGGTGATTCCCTTCGGTCCGAAGTCCTGGAACCGGATGGGCGTCCCGGCCGCCAGCGGGTCGGGTACGGGGACCCACTCGATGCCCTCGAAGCTCGTCCCGGTCTCCTGCACCGCCGAGAGGTCGGGGACGCCCGGCACCCGCATGGCCTCCAGCTGTCCGCCGGCCCGGAGCGAGCCCGTGCCGCCGAGCGGTTTCTCCGGCAGGAAGCGGTAGAAGAGGCCGAACGGCTTGTCGAACGCGTCCTCGGTCTCGTAGACGACACCGTTGTGCGGATCGATCGCGATCGCCTCGTGCTGGAAGCGGCCCATCGCGGTCAGCGGCACGGCTCCGGTGCGGCGCGGGTCGGCGCCGTCCACCTCGAAGATGTAGCCGTGGTCCTTGGTGTAGCCGTTGGTGCCGGCCTTGTCCTCGGTCTCCTCGCAGGTCAGCCAGGTGTCCCAAGGAGTGCGCCCGCCGGCGCAGTTGACGGCCGTACCGGCGATCGCGACGCGTTCGGACAGGACGCGGCCGCCGCCGTCGAGCTCAAGGGCCGTGCAGCCGCCCTTGCCCATCGGGTCGTAGGTCAGTCCCTCGACGACCGGCACCGCGATGGCCGCGTCGACCCGGTTCTCGTGGTTGCGCACCAGCCGGACGTGCCCGCGCCGGCCGGCGAACGCGGCCATGCCGTCGCAGTGGCTGGGGACCGGGCCCTCGCCCGAGCGGAGCGGGTCGCCCTCGCGGGAGAGCACCCGGTAGCGGAAGCCCTTCGGCAGATCGAGCAGTCCGTCGGGGTCGGGCACCAACGGGCCGTAGCCGGCGTGTCCGTGGGCGGCGGCGGTACCCGCGAAGAGTTCGGTGAACACCCCGGCGAAGGCGACCGAGGCGACGGCGGCGCCGGTGCCTGCCAGGACCTGACGTCGTGTCGCGGGCTGCTGTGCTGCTGCGGATGACATGAGGCAACTTCCTGTTGGGGACAGGAGCAGTGACCCGCACGTGTGTACCACGCGTCACACCGCGCGGGAACCGTGCGAGCCACTGGCCTCATGCGTGTCCCGGGCCCTCAGCGCCTCTCAGGCCCGGCGGGTGCCTCAGGCGAGCGACGCGCTCAGCGTGATCGTCGTGCCCGTCAGTGCCTGGCTCACCGGGCAGTTCGCCTTCGCGTCCTCGGCCGCCTTGACGAAGCCCGCCTCGTCGAGACCGGGCACCTCGCCCTCGACGGTGAGGTGGATACCGGTGATGCCGGTACCCGGCTGGAAGGTGACCTCGGCCTGGGTGTTCAGCCGGGTGGGCGGGGTGCCGGCCGTGGCCAGACCGTTGGACAGCGCCATCGAGAAGCAGCTGGAGTGCGCTGCCGCGATGAGCTCCTCGGGGCTGGTCTTTCCGTTCGCCTTCTCCGCGCGGGACGGCCAGGAGACCGGGTACTCCCCGATGCCCGAGGAATCGAGGGTGACGACGCCCTTGCCCTCGATCAGGTTGCCTTCCCAGACCGTGTGCGCCTGACGCGTGGTAGCCATGCTGGTTCCCTTCAAACGGAATGCGCGGTTGTACGGGAGCGGCGGGGCACTCCGTCGTGCCCGGCCGGTGTTACGCCCCCGAACCTACTGCGCCACCAGCCCCTTCGCGTCGCGCGCCAGTGCCGTGAGCCTGGAGATTGCCCGGAAGTACTTCTTCCGGTACCCGCCGTTCAGCATCTCCTCGCTGAACAGCCGGTCGAACGGCATCCCGGCGGCGAGCACCGGAACCTCCCGGTCGTACAGCCGGTCCGCCAGCACCACGAGCCGCAGCGCGGTGGACTGGTCGGGCACCGGCCGCACCTCGGTGAGGCACACGGCCCGCAGACCGTCCGTCAGCGCCCCGTACCGGCTCGGGTGGACGCGGGCCAGGTGGTCGAGCAGTGCGGGGAAGTCGTCCAGGCTGGCACCCTCGGTCGCGTACGCGGCCCGGGTGACCTGCTCCTCGGAGAACGGCGGCGGGGCGTCGGGCAGCCCGCGGTGCCGGTAGTCCTCCCCGTCGATGCGCAGCGGGCGGAAGTGCGAGGAGAGCCCCTGGATCTCGCGCAGGAAGTCGGCCGAGGCGAACCGGCCCTCGCCGAGCTTGCCCGGCAGCGTGTTGGAGGTCGCGGCCAGCGCCACCCCCGCCTCGACCAGCCGGCTCAGCAGCGAGGAGACCAGCACCGTGTCGCCCGGGTCGTCGAGCTCGAACTCGTCGATGCACAGCAGCCGGTGCCCGCTCAGCGTCCGCACGGTCTGCTGGAACCCGAGCGCGCCGACCAGGTTGGTCAGCTCGACGAAGGTGCCGAAGGCCTTCAGGGAGGGCGCGGCGGGCGTGGCGTGCCAGAGCGAGGCGAGCAGATGGGTCTTGCCGACGCCGTAGCCGCCGTCGAGGTAGACACCGCGGGGGCCACTGGGCGCCAGGGCCTTCTTCCCGAACCACTTGCGCTTCCCGGACCCGCTGGCGTGCGCCCCGCCGAGCCCGGCGGCGAACTGCCCCAGGACCTTGACGGCCTCGATCTGGCTCGGCTGGTTCGGGTCGGGAACGTACGTATCGAAGCGCACCGCATCGAAGCGCGGCGGCGGCACCATCTCCGCGACCAGCCGGTCGGCGGGGACGTGCGGTTCGAGGGCGCACAGGGACAGCGGGGCCGTTTCGGCTATGGGGCTGGGCCCCGGCACGGCGTGGGAGGACGACACAACTCTCAAGCTTAGGCCGTGCCAGACTGCCTGACATGCGACGCCTGTTCCCTGTGACCGACCCGACAGCCGCCGACGACCGGGGCGAGTGGAGTCTGGACGCCCTCGCCGACGCCTACGCCTACCCCGATACCGACGGCCCGTGGCTGCGCGCCAACATGGTCTCGACGCTCGACGGGGCGGCCCAGCACGACGGCCGCTCGCAGCCGATCTCCTGCCCGAGCGACATGCGGATCTTCGGCACCCTGCGCGGGCTCGCGGACGTGGTGATCGCGGGAGCCGGGACCGTACGGCTCGAGGGCTACCGGCCGGCCCGCGCCCGGGAGGCCTTCGCGGCGCGGCGGGCGGCGGCCGGCCAGGGGGCCGCTCCGGCGGTCGCCGTGGTGAGCGGCAGCCTGGACCTGGACTTCTCGTTGCCGCTCTTCACCTCGCCGCTGGTCCCGACGCTCGTGCTGACCGGCGCGGGCGCCCCGCCGGACCGGATCGCGGCGGCCCGCTCGGCGGGCGCGGAGGTGGTGATCGCGGGGGAGGGCTCCCGGGTGGACCCCGCCAGGGCCGTACGGGAGCTGGCCGCTCTGGGCCACCGGCGGCTGCTGACGGAGGGCGGGCCCAGGCTGCTCGGCCAGTTCGTGGCGGCGGACGCCCTGGACGAGATGTGTCTGACCCTGGCGCCGATGCTCACCGCCGGGGACGCGCAGCGGATCGCGGGCGGCCCGTCGGTGGCTGTGCCGGAACGATTCGCCCTGACATCGGTGCTGGAAGAGGCCGGGTTCCTCTTCTCTCGGTACCGTCGGATCTGACAATCAGCGGAATATCCCGTTCCGGTTAGCGTTCGGTGGGCAGAATGGAACGCGGACCCCGTGCGAGCACGGGGAAGGATGGTTTCAGCAGTGGCCGGCGACGGTCACTGAAGCAGAAGGGCGCCTGTGGTGTTCACCAGCGTTTTGATGATCGAGAAGCCCCTCACCTCCGAGGACGTCGAGTTCGTCACCACCCTGCACGGGGAGGAGCAGATCTCCTTCGTCGTGCTGATGCAGCCACGTGGCGACCAGGCGGATGTGCTGTTGCGGGCCATCGACGACCTGGCGATGGGCGAACTGAAGGAAGCGGCCCGTGAGAGCGAGGAACCGGAGGGCAGGAATGCCAGGGAGTCCGCCGAACTCGCGCTCGAAGTGTCCCTGGAGGCCCTGCGCCAGTCGGGCTCCGAGGCCGTCGGACAGGTGATCGAGACCCACCCCCTGGAGAAGCTCACCTCCGTGGTCGAGGAGTCGGAGGCCGACGAGGTCATCGTGCTGACCGCGCCGCACTACGTCGAGGAGTTCTTCCACCGCGACTGGGCGTCCCGCGCCCGGCACAAGGTCGGCGTACCGGTGCTCAAGCTCTTCGCGCACAGCGAATAGGCTGACCCTGCGGTCCGGGTTGGCCCTCGGCCGCGACTCGAAACCCGCAACCAGCACGCAGGAGCACAGATGGCACCCGGCATCCCCGCCGCCATGGAACGGCCGCACTTCATCGGCATCGGCGGCGCCGGAATGTCGGGCATCGCGAAAATCCTCACCAGGCGCGGCGCGAAGGTCGCGGGCAGCGACTCCAAGGAGTCCGCCACCGCCGAGGCGCTGCGCGCGCTGGGGGCGACCGTCCACATCGGGCACGCCGCCGGACACCTGGCGGACGATGCCACGTGCGTGGTCGTCTCCAGTGCCATCCGCGCCGACAACCCGGAGCTGGTGCGCGCCGGTGATCTCTCGATCCCCGTCGTGCACCGCTCCGACGCGCTCGCCTCGCTGATGGAGGGCACGCGGGCCATCGCCGTCGCGGGCACCCACGGCAAGACGACCACCACATCGATGCTGGCCGTCGCCCTGACCGAGCTGGGCCTCGACCCCTCGTACGCGATCGGCGGCGACCTGGCCGGACCCGGCACCAACGCCACGCACGGCGAGGGCGCGATCTTCGTCGCCGAGGCCGACGAGAGCGACCGCAGCTTCCAGAAGTACGACCCCGAGGTCGCGATCGTCCTCAACGTCGAACTGGACCACCACGCGAATTACGCCTCGATGGACGAGATCTACGACTCCTTCGAGACCTTCACCGGCAAGGTCGTCCCCGGCGGCACCCTCGTCGTCTCCGCCGACCAGGCGGGCGCCGTCGAGCTGACCCGCCGGGTGCGCGACCAGGCCGAGCTCAAGGTCGTCACCTACGGCGAGGCCGCGACCGCCGACGTACGCGTCCACAAGATCACCCAGCGCGGCCTGACCAGCGAGGTCACGGTCGTCCTGAACGGCAAGTACCTCACTTTCACCGTCTCGGTCCCCGGCCGCCACTACGCGCTCAACGCCGTGGCCGCCCTCGCCGCCGGTGTCGCCCTCGGCATCCCGGCGCACAACCTGGCCTCCGCGCTGGGCAAGTACACCGGCGTCAAGCGCCGCCTCCAGCTCAAGGGCGAGGCAGCCGGTGTCCAGGTCATCGACAGCTACGCGCACCACCCCACCGAGATGACCGCCGACCTCGAAGCGATGCGCGGCGCAGCCTCCGACGCCCGCCTCCTGGTCGTCTTCCAGCCCCACCTGTTCTCCCGCACCCAGGAGCTCGGCACCGAGATGGGCCAAGCCCTCGCCCTGGCCGACGCCTCCGTGGTCCTGGACATCTACCCGGCCCGCGAGGACCCGATCCCCGGCATCACCAGCGCCCTGATCATCGACGCCGCACGGGCGGCCGGCGCCGACGTCACCGCCGTCCACGACAAGACGGCGGTCCCCGGGGCCGTCGCGGGAATGGCGAAGCCCGGCGATCTCGTTCTCACCATGGGAGCGGGCGACGTCACCGACCTCGGCCCGCAGATCCTGGACCACCTGTCGAGCTGAGGGAGCCACCGTGCCGTACGACATCGACAAGCCCGACGAGGAGTGGCGGGCGGAGCTTTCCCCCGCCGAGTACGCGGTGCTGCGCCAGGCCGGCACCGAGCCCGCCTTCGTCGGCGAGTACACCGACACCAAGACGACGGGCGTCTACTCCTGCCGCGCCTGTGACGCGGAGCTGTTCCGCTCCGACACCAAATTCGAGTCGCACTGCGGCTGGCCGTCCTTCTACGACCCGAAGGACACCGACGCGGTCGAACTGATCCAGGACCGCACCCACGGCATGGTCCGCACCGAGGTCCGCTGCGCCCGCTGCGGCTCGCACCTGGGCCACGTCTTCGAGGGCGAGGGCTACCCGACCCCCACGGACCAGCGGTACTGCATCAACTCGATCTCGCTGCGGCTCACGCCCGACGGAAGCTGAACCGCAGCACGGATCAGGCCTGTGCCCGCGCCACCGCTGATGCCCCGGAACGGGGCATCAGCAGGGTGGTCACGAACGTGACGGCCGCCCACGCGCCCGCACCGGCCGCGATCGAGAGAAGCACGGAAACCTCGCCCCCGGCAGCCAGCAGGCCGGCAAGCACGACACCGTTCAGCAGACCGGTGGCCGTGCCGGCAGCCGTGTGCCACGGCGCCCTGCGGACCACCGCCCCGACGGCCCTGCGCACCCCCATGCCGGTGAAGAACAGCGCGGGCACGCCGAGTACGGCGGTCAGCAACGCCGTCCACCACGGCGACGGGGGCCACAGGAGCAGGAACACGACGGCGAGCACCGTGCAGAGCATCGCCATGAGGAGCAGGCCGGTGTCCGCCGGCGTCTTGTCGTCCGCCGCGACGGTCGGCGCCCCCATGTAAGCCGCCGCCAGGGCGACCAGGAAGACCGGTACGCACAGGGACAGGGTCCAGACCGGGGACCAGCCGGTCAGCAGGGCGAACTGGGACCACAGGGCGCCGGTGGCGAGCAGCCCGCTCCAGGCCGACACCCGTCCGGCCCCCGGCACCGCCTTCGGGTGGGCCGGAGTTCCGACCGGCTCCGGCACGGTGGGCGTGGCGGCCTGGAGCGAGGCGTCCGGCGTCTGCGGAGCGGGCTGCCTCGGCGCCTCCGGCGGGGACGGCTGCGGGGGCCCGGCCTGCGGTATGCGCGGGGCGTCGACCGTCGGGGCGGCGGCGAGCTCACGCACTCCGGGGGTTACGTCCCCGGGACCCTCCAGCGCCCCGCGCAGGCGCTCGGACACCTCGTCGGCCGTGGCGGGCCGGTGGTCGGGATCCTTGCGCAGCAGCGAGATGACCAAGTGGTCGAGAGCGGCCGGAACCCCGGGACGCAGACGCCGCACCGGTTCCGGTGTCCCGTTGAGGTGCTGGGACAGTACCGACCACCCCGCCCCCTCGAACGGCGGTCTGCCCGCGAGGAGTTCGTACAGCAGACAGCCCAGCGAGTAGAGGTCGCTGCGCCCGTCGAGCGTGCGGTCGCCGCGTACCTGCTCGGGTGACATGTAGGCGGGTGTGCCGATCGTCGCACCGGTGCCCGTGAGCCCGGTCCCGGACTCCTCGATCAGCCGCGCGATACCGAAGTCGCAGATCTTCAGGTCGAGTTCGCCGTCCCCGTACACCATGACGTTCGCCGGCTTGATGTCCCGGTGGACGACGCCTGCCCGGTGGGCGGCCGCGAGGCCGGCGCAGATCTGCAGCCCCCAGGCCACCACCGACTCGACGCTCCGCTGCTCCGTGGCGGTGAACGAGGCCATGGACCGGCCGGGGACCAGCTCCATGACCAGGAACAGCACCTGGTGCCCGGCGACGGCGGCCTCGCCGTGGTCATGGATGGTCACGATGCGGGGGTGGGTCAGACGCGCGGTCGCCCGTGCCTCCTGGCGGAACCGCGCGGCCGACTGGCTCGTCGTGAGGGGGCTCTGCGTGATGACCTTGACGGCCACGTCACGGTCGAGCCGTGAGTCGACGGCCCGCCACACCTGGCCCATACCGCCGGCCCCGAGCATCTCCACCAGCCGGTAGCGGCTTTCGAGCACCTCTCCGCGCACCGGGCGCCCCCCTTCGATCGTCGTGTCCGGGGCGTTGCACCCGGCGGCGCGCCCCTCGGCTCCCGGGGCAGAAGCCTACGCAGCGACCGGCCCGGAAACCCGCCGGGCCGCAGAGATCCCCCCGTGCGAAGCTCAGGCCTCGTCGGTCTCCGGCTTCAGCAGCGGGTGCACCACACCGGGGAAGACCCGGGCCCGCACGACCTCCTCGGCCGAACCGCCCTGGATCACCGTCTCCGCCACACCCCAGGGCCGCCCAGGCAGCTCGACGAGCAGCGTGTACGAGGCCGGGCAGCCGGTGCACTCGTAGCGGTCGACCCAGGTCTCCACCTCGGTGGCGCTTCCCGGGTACCGCGCCACGTGCCGGTGCCGGGCGTGGCAGCGCTCGCACGTCTCGCCGGGCTCACAGGTGCCGCCGCACGGACACGGCACGTCGAAGGACTCCGCCGGGCGCCAGCGCTGGGTGAGGACCGCCTCACGGGTGGCACCCATGTCCTTCATCGCCTTGAGGTTGCGGGCGGCGACGTTGTACGACTCACCGGTCGCGGCCATCCGGTCCCGGATCACGTCCTTGCGCCCACGGTTCGTCGTCATCTGTTCCTCCTGGGGTTCACGCAGCCCGCCAGGTGGCCCACGAGATCGGTAGGCCCCAGGTTACCGGGCGCGGCGAGGCGCCCGCGACACCCGGGACCGCCTACGGCCGGCGGACCTCAGCCCCGCCGGACGCGGCCCGCGAGCCGCCTGCCCAGCCGGCCCAGGGTGCCCTGGCTGCGGCGGTTCCAGTCCCGGAAGGCCTCCGCCCGGCCGCTGCTGCCGGAGCGGCCAACGGCCTCCTCCACGGCCGCCACCCCTCCGGCGGGCAGCGCGCGCACGGCGGGGCGCAGCACCTCCTCCAGCAGGGCGGCGGTGGTCCGGCTCCACTCGGCCCCGGCGTGCGGATGAGCCGTCCACACGGCGAAGCAGCCGGCCGCGTAGCCGGGGTCGGCGGCCAGCCGGGCCCGGACGTCGGGGCCGTGCGCGGCCCGGTCGTACGCGGCGATCAGGTCCGCGTCGCCGCTGTGCGCGAGGGCGTACAGCTCGGCCTCCGGCCCGTCCGGGGCGAGCAGCCGCCCGGCCAGGGCGCCGAACGCGTGGCCCAGCACCTCCGGCTCGACCGGCTCGGCGCCCGGCCGCAGCGCGCGGACCCGCTGGGCCCACTCCGGCTCCGCCTCCCCGGACCGCAGCTCGCGGGCGAAGTCCAGTAGCAGCAGGGCCCCGCGCTCCCGGCCCGTGATCTCCTGCGGGAACCCGCGCAGCAGGTCATGGGCGAGCCGGGGCGCCTCCTCGTCGTCGGCGGGGGCGTTC
This sequence comes from Streptomyces sp. 840.1, assembly GCF_003751445.1. NCBI lineage: Bacteria > Bacillati > Actinomycetota > Actinomycetes > Kitasatosporales > Streptomycetaceae > Streptomyces > Streptomyces sp. 840.1. The sequence continues at coordinate 5,500,163 of NZ_RJUU01000001.1, forward strand.
AGGGCGGCGGCGACCAGGTGCGACCAGGTGCCGGCCGTCCGGTGGGCGTCCGAGGTCGCGGTCTCCAGCAGCAGCCGGGCCTCGCCCACCGTGGGAGCGCCCTCCTCCCAGACCAGGCCCACCGCCGTGCGCAGCACCAGTGGCTCCGCGAACGGCGACATCCCGGCGGCCCGCAGGACCCGCTGCACCGCCGCCACCCGGTCGTCGCCGCAGGCCGCCTTGGCCTCGGGCGCCTCGGCGCACATCCGCAAATGCGGCAACAGCTGAGAACCGGTGAACGGTAGCGCCACCCGGCCCAGCAGCCGTTCCGCCCCGGCGGGGTCCTGCGGCGCGATCCGGTCCAGCGCGCCGAGCAGCGCCGTACGCACGTCGAACTGCTCGTCCATCAGCTCCAGCAGCGCGGGCGCCCAGCCCGGCGGGTCCTGCACGTCCGCGAGCAGGGCGGGCGCCAGCCGTCGTACGACGCCGGGCAGCAGGTCCGCGCAGTCCACGTCGAGCAGCCGGGCCACCCGCAGCAGCTGCACGGTGCGGGCCACGTCCAGACCGGTCCCCGTGCCGCTCAGCTCGGTGACGATCTCCGGGCCGAGCACCGCGGCGACGGCCGTGCCCTCCGGTCCGCTGAAGGCCGTGCGGCCGGGCAGCTCGACGGAGCCGTTCCCGCCGCGTACCGCCTCCGTCACCAGCATCGCGGCCAGCGGAGCCGTGGTCGTCGCGGGGGAGCGGCCGTCCAGTGCGGCGAACAGCCGCCCCGCCGCGTCGAACTCGGCCCCGGTGCGGTCGTCGACGCCCGCCGAGGTCAGGGCGTCGACCAGCTGCCGGGTGCGCTTCGCGTCCAGCGCGTAGGGGCGCTCGGCGGCCCAGCCGGCCGCTGCGGCACGCTCGTTCGGCCCCAGCGCGATCCCGGCGCACAGGGCGGTCACCGCGACCGGCCCGGCGGCGAACGGCTCGCCGGGCAGCTCGGCCGCCTCCCGGAACAGCTCCGGCGTACGGCTCCGCCAGATCCGGGCCGCGGTCTCGGCCCAGGCGTCGTCCACGGTCGCCTCCGGGCGGGGACCGGTGCAGGTGTGCACCCGGAAACCGGGTCCTGACAGCTCGTGGGCGTCCTGCGGCAGCACGCCGACGACACGCTGCGGGGCGCGCTGCGGGTGGCGGGTGTACGTGGTGAAGGTCAGCCGTTCGGCGCTCTCCGGGGGCAGGACTGCGGCGGCCAGCGCGATCCACCGGGCCACGTCCGCGCTCTGCCGCTCGACGAGCACGACCTTCGGGAAGTCGGCCGACTCGCTCAGCCCGCGCAGATCGGCCAGCACGCCCGCGAGCCAGGGGCCCCGGGAGACGGCGAAGTCGTTGAGCCCCTCACGGTCGGCGGCGCGGCCCGTCGCTGCGGAGAGCGCGGAGAGCGCGGTGACCGGGTCGACCGCCGGCACCCGGTCCGGTGTCACGGCGGCCCAGCGCGCCGAGCGGCAGGCGGTGATCGGGAGCATCCCGCCCGGCAGCCGGGTACCGGCGGGGAGGTGGACCGCGTGGGCGTGGAAGCGCAGCGAGGACAGCTGCGCGGTGCGCACCGGCACGGTCCGGGCGAGCAGGTGGCTGCCGTCGGACAGGACGCTGAAGCTGAACGATTCGGGCAGTGCGCGCAGCGCGTTCTCGGTGACCTGACGGGCGGTGCCGGCCGGCGGCTCGTAGGCCAGGAGCGGACCGCCCTCGGTCAGCACCGCCGCAGGTATCGCCGCGTCAACCGCGGTGAAACGGGCGGGTATCTCCGCGTCCTCGCCGCTCTCGGGTCCGTCCCCGGCCGTTGCGGAGGTGTAGTGCAACTGCGCGAGGCTCATGCGTCGGCTCTCTTCGTCCCTGCCATGAAGGTCCCCTGCCACCCGCACCCGCCGTCCGTGGTGGCAGCGCCGACCCGGCTGAGCGACGACCCCGGCGGGGAGAGTTCCGCAGTCGCTGGGGCGACGCTATCAAGTCCCCGCGTGCCCTTGCCGCGAGAAGGAGGCATCCCCGTCCGGCCGGCGGCGGCTCTCACCGCCGCCGACTGGGACGAGCACCTGCCGTACCTCGGTACCAGCTATCCCGCGTGGGAGTTCGAGAAGTGGCGGGAGGACGCTCAGCCCTGAACGGCGTAGCCGACGAACCGGGTCCAGGCGGCGGGGGAGAGGGCGAGCTGCGGGCCCGCTCCGACCTTGGAGTCGCGGATGTGGACGGTGGTGGGGCAGGTGGCGACCTCTACGCAGTCGTCCCCGGAGCCGCTGCTGTAGCTGGACTTGTGCCAGGACAGGGCGACCTCGACGCAGCTGTCGCCGTCGCCGCCGCTGTAGCTGCTCTTGAACCAGGCCAGTTCTGTGGTGCTGCTCATAACGCTCCTCGCATCTGCCGCAGCAGGCTCAAGGAGTCCTCCAGGGAGAGAGCCTGCGAACGCATCCTGGCATATCGCATTTGGAGCATGCTCACCACTTTGGGATCGGAGATGAACTGGCCGCTCTCCTGGCCCTCGCAGTAACCGAACCAGCGGTTCTCCGGGGTCTCCAGAAGTCGCATCGGGCCGCCCAGCCCCGCGTGCCGCTCCCGCATCACCGGCATGATCTGAATCTCGACGTTCCGCAGCGAGGCAAGCTCCAGCAGGTGGTCGATCAGCTCGGCGGTGACGGCCTTGCCGCCGAGGCCGCGCAGCAGCAGATGCTCCTCCAGGATGAAGCTGTAGGCGGTGTTGGGCCGCTGCAACAGCTCCTGGCGCTCCAGCCGGGCTGCCAACTGCGTCTCGATCTGCTCGTCACCCATGAGCGGCAGTTGCTCGGTGAACAGCGTCCGTGCGTATGCCTCGGTCTGCAACAGCCCCGGGATCAACCGGCATTCGTACGTGTAGAGGGCGATCGCCTCCTGCTCCAGCTGTGCCCACTGGCGGAACCAGTTGGCCAGCCCCGGCCGCCGCGACAGGTGCTTCGCCGCCGCCTTCAGTACCCCCAGGCCGTCGAGCACGGACTCGGCCCGCTCGACGAAGAGCGGCGGCGGAAACCGGCGGCCCTGCTCGATCGAGGCGACCATCGGCACCGAGTACCGCACCATCGGGGCGAACTGCTCCTGCGTCAGCCCGGCCCGTTTACGCAGGACCTTGAGTACCTCCCCGAACGACTTGAGGCTCTCCGAGTACTCGGGTTCGTCGGTCACGTGCGGCCACCTTTCGCGTACTGTCCCCGATCCGCAACCCGCCCATGGTCACGCATCGTTACGCATACTGTCCACGCTCCGTACCCGTACGCTGACCGAGCGTACGGGTTGCGTAACTGGTCGCCGAGGTCTCCGCCGAACAGGCTGACCCGCATGGAAGCACCCGTCACCCCCCACCGGCCGCGCACCGAGAGGCTGTTCGTGCAGCGGTTCAGCTCCACCCCCCGAGGGGCCCGGCTCGCCCGCAGGCTCGCCGTTCACCAGCTGCATGTCTGGGGCATCCCGTACCGCTCGGACGTGTCCTGCACCGCCGCGCTGCTTGTGGCCGAGCTGGCGGCCAACGCGGTGACCCACGGTCGCGTACCGGGAAGGGACTTCGAGCTGCTGCTCGGCATGACCGCCGGATGCCCGGGGGTGCTCGGCAGGCTCAGGATCGAGGTGTCCGACACCCGGGGCGAGCGCCGCCCGCCCGGCCCCGGGGAGATCGTGAAGCCGCCGCCCGGGTCGGGCGGCGGGTACGGGCTGGTGCTCGTCGAGGCGCTGGCGGACCGGTGGGCGGTGCTGGAGCGCGTACCGGGCAAGACGGTCGGTGTGGAACTGGACCTGGTGTACTGAGCCCGGCTGCCGTGCCGGCCCGGTTACTCGAAGCGGGAGGTGTCGCCCGCGCCCCGGCGTACGATCTCCAGCTCGCCGCTGGAGAAGTCGATGACGGTGGTCGGCTCGGTGCCGCAGTCGCCGGAGTCGACCACGACGTCCACCTCGTGGTCGAGGCGCTCCTTGATCTCCCAGCCCTGGGTCATCGGCTCCGGCTCGTCCGGCAGGAGCAGGGTGCTGGAGAGCAGCGGCTCGCCGAGTTCCTCCAGGAGGGCCTGGACGACGGCGTGGTCGGGGATGCGGACGCCAACGGTCTTCTTCTTCGGGTGCAGCAGCTGGCGCGGCACCTCCTTCGTCGCCGGAAGGATGAAGGTGTACTGGCCGGGGGTCGCCGCCTTGATCGTGCGGAACACGTCGTTGTCGATCTGCACGAACTGCCCGAGCTGGGCGAAGTTCTGGCACATGAGCGTGAAGTGATGGCGGTCGTCGAGGTTGCGGATCGCACGGATGCGGGAGATGCCGTCACGGCTGCCGAGCTGGCATCCCAGCGCGTAGCAGGAGTCCGTCGGATACGCGACGAGCGCGCCGGAGCGGATGCTGTCGGCCACGTTGCTGATGGTGCGCCGCTGGGGATTTTCGGGGTGTACATCGAAATACTTCGCCATCCGCCGAGTCTACGGGCGCGCGGGCGGTCCGGCCCGTAAGTGGGATGCATCATGCAATTGATGTGCATCATGCACTGATAGTGTGTCATGCACATCAAATGCAGCATGCATACAATCCGTGGTATATCTGTACAGAGGGGTGCCCTTCCCGGCAGGGAGGCGGGCCCGCACTCGCAGTCGGAGGAACCCTCGCGTGGACATGCCTGTGGACCGGATCGAGTTCGAGACCATGCTGCTCGGCCGCCATATGAACCTGCTCGCCTCCCGGGGCGGGGGCAGGCTGGACCGGAGTGCCTACATCCTCCTCAGCCGCATCCAGGTCGAGGGCCCGATGTCCATCGGTGATCTGCGCGACGCCTTCGGCCTCGACGCCTCCACGCTGAACCGGCAGACCGCCGCTATGCTGCGCGCCGGTGTCGTCGAGCGCATCCCCGACCCGGAGGGCGGCATCGCCCGGAAGTTCGTCATCACGGACGAGGGCACGCACCGCCTGGACCAGGACCGGTCGGAGAACCTGGACGGCCTCGGGAGGCTGCTGGCCGACTGGACGCCCGAGGAGGCGGCCCAGCTCGCGGACAACCTCGCCCGGCTCAACCGCGACATCGAACGCCTCGACGGGCGGCCCTGGCCCCGGGACAAGTCCTGATACCGCAGCCTTTCGGGGACCTTGCGGAAAGGCGCTGATTCGCCATCAATTGTGTGATTGCTCCGCGGTGTGTTCTCCCCCTAGCGTGATGGGCGCGCGGACGGCGCCACTCCTGCCGCCCGCCCACGGGGAACGAGGAGGACCACAGCATGCGCATGCGCACTTTCTCGACGTCGGCGGCTCTGACCGCCGTGTTACTCGGCAGCTCCGTTGTCCCCGCGACGGCCGCGACGGCCCCTGCGAAGGGCCCCGGCGTCTTCGTCACCAACGGTGATCGCGTACACATTTCGAGCACCCCACCACGCACGGCGTCGGCCCACGCCTGGTGGACCCACGTCAGTGGCCCCGGCACCAAGGCCAAGGTCACCATCTGGCTCCAGCTGAAGTCCGGCAAGAAGTGGCATTCGGTCGCCAGGAACGCGAAGAACCTCAAGTCCGGCAACGGCGGCAGCGCCCGCCGCGTCGTCGCGCGCAAGAAGTGCGCGAACCGCAGCAAGCGCCAGTGGCGGACCAAGATCGACGTCGATCTCATCGGGGTGCCCGACTCGCCGGAGAAGGCCTACACGAAGCCGGTCACGGTCAAGTGCGGCGTCTGATTCCCTGGTCCCCGTCGCAGCCGTTCGATCCAGGAGTACGACGATGAGTGACACCGGTCCGGACGCCACCCTCATCGTGGGACTGCACGGAGTGCTGGCCCGGCATCCCTGGATCGACCGGGTGAGCACTGAGTTCGACCTCGAAGAGGATGTCTTCAGCCTCGCCGTGAAGCGGGCGTCCGCCTACGCCTGGAGCTCCACCGTTCTGACGGACAAGCCCGCCGACAACCTCTGGGACCACAACGACGCCGACGGCGACTGGACGCAGGACGGGCAGGTCCGGCAGCTGGCCTGGCTCCAGTCGTCGCTTCCCCGGCCCCTGAACACTCCGGGGAAGCGGCAGCGGGCCCGCCGCCTGCCGGTGCTGCCCGTCATCACGGTCCTCTCGGACGCGCTGCGCCGCGTCGGCACCGTACGCCTCACCGGCACGCACGCCCTTGTGCCGCTGCACCGCGCCGGGGACGCCCGGGTCGAACTCGCCGAAGTGGCCGACTGGTTCGCCCTGGCGGACCCGTCGGGCGCGGCCTCACTGACGGTCACCGTGTCCGCCCCGCCCTCGGCGGATCTCGGCGCACGGGCCGGCGGGATCCGCGACGCGGCGCTCGACCGTACCTACGGGCACCTGTCGGTCGAGCCCCTCAAGCCCGCCGCCGCGAAGACCCCGGGACTGGCGCCGCCCCTCGCCGGTGCGGTGCAGGCCGAGGGGCTGCGGCGGGCGCTCGCCTTCCGCTGCGAGGCGCGCGAGTGGTCGACGGACGTGGCCGCCTGGACCACGGAGGTGTTCGCGGACTCGGTCCGGGCGGTGACGGGGCTCTCCGGCCCGGTGCTCCTCACGGTCTCGGCGGATGCCTGAGATCCGGGGCGGACGGTGCGCGCGGGCGGAGCGCCGCGGGGTGCTCAGTGCGGACGGTCGACGCGGGCCCGGCGCCGCGGCCGGAAGAGCAGCAGATACACCGTGGCGACCATCGCGACCGCCTGGGCCACGACGCTGACCCGCTTCTCGGTGAACCAGACCGGCTCGTACATGTTCGGGAACGGACCCCAGGCGCCGATGTCCGCGTACCGGTAGATCAGCAGGAGGGCCAGTCCGCCGGTCGCGACCGACCAGGCGAACAGGTCGGCCGGCCACCGTCGCCAGACCAGGACGAGCAGCGCGGCCAGTGCCGCCATGCCCGCCTCGATCCGGAACAGCGTGCCCTGGCTGATGTCGGCCATGACGGCGTCGTACTGCTCCGCAAGGTGCGCGTGCACATAGGCGTCCACGGCGAGACCGGCCGCCGCGAGCACCCGGGCCGTGCCGCGCAGAAGGCGGCCGGTGGTGTTCCCGTGCGCGGGGGCGTCCGGTGTGGCGGGCACTTCTGCGGACATTGCGGCTCCATTCGCGCCGGTGGCCGTCGGACGGCGTCCGGGGCTCACTTGACGGTGAGGGTCCCCGTCATGAAGGGGTGGATCGTGCAGTCGTACGGGTACGCGCCGGCCTTCGACGGGGCGGTGAAGGTGGCCGACTTGCCCGGCGCGATGTCACCGGTGTCGAAGGCCTTGCCCTTGGTCGCCGTCATCGTGTGCGTGGTCGTGTCGTCGTTGGTCACGGTGATCTTCGTGCCGGGTGCGACGGTCGGGGCGGCGGGCAGGAACTTGAAGTTCTTGATGCTCACCTTCGTCCCACCGCCCGCGGGCGGCCGGGACGAAGCGGACGCCGAGGGCGATGACGCCGTGGGCGGGATCAGCGAGGGAGGTGTGGCGGGGGCCGACGAGCTGCCGCCGCCTCCGCCGCCGCTGTCCGAGCAGCCCGCGAGGGCCGTCGACGAGAGCGCGATGGCGGCGGCGGCCACGGCGAACCGCGCCCGGCCGGTACGGAACGAGAACGGCATGGCGTCTCCGGGGGTGCGTGGGCCGGGCGGGCGGGGCTCAGTAGCCGGTGCCGGTGCTGCTGCTACTGCTGCTCGACGGCGTGGCGGAGGCGGAGGCCGAGGCCGAGGCCGTAGGGGTGGTGGTGGTGATCTTCTTGCCCTTGGCGTTGATGACGTACCACTTGGCGCCGAACGCGTTGACGCCCTGGCCCTTCGCGTCGCCGGCCTTCTTGTCCTGGTCGAAGAGGTACAGCGGGTGACCGTTGTAGGTCACCTGCTTCTTGCCGTCGCTGCGGGTCGTGGTCTTCAGCAGCTTCGAGACGACCCCGGTGCCGCCGGTCGGCGTCTTCTCGTCGAGCAGCGGCGGCCAGGCCTTGGCGCAGGCCCCTTCGCACATGGACTTGTCCTTGGTGTCCTTGTCGAACACGTAGAGCGTCATCTTCTTCTCGTTCACCAGCGACTTGCCGTACGTGCCCTTCTTGAGGGAGACCGTCGCGGGGGGCTTGGACGCGCTGGGGGACGCGGAGGCGGCGGCGGGCGCGTCGACGGGGCGGCCGCTGTTCACGCTGCCCGTGTCCGTACCGGTCGAGCTCTGGCCGCTCGATCCGCTGTCGGAGCATCCGGCCGCCGCGGCGGCCAGCAGGGTCACGGAGGCCAGCACTGCGGCCGTCCTGGTGTGGCGCTTCATCGGGGCTCCTCGGTCATGTCATCCGGCCGCCCGCACGGGCGGCGCGCGGCCGCATGAGTGGGCCGTCGGCCCCAGTGGACCGCAGGCCCCCGGGGCGGGCCATCCGGACGGGGCTGTTCAGGTAGTGGCCCGCAGACCGGTCCGGGGGCGTCACCCGATCGGCGGACCGGACGATATCCCCGTCGCCCCTACGCGGTGCGGACGGGTAAGTGAGCTGCTACGAAAGCGTCCTGATGGGGCAACAGTTTCGAGTACCACTGCCCTGTACGGGCCCGCGATCATAGGATCGGGGTGGTCTTCGGGGAGACGGGGTGGCTGATCGTGGCGTACGACGGGCCGATACGCAGATACGGAGTGCTGGCGCTGGTTCCACTGGTGCTGGTGGCGTGCTCCAGCGGCGGCGGGAGTCCGGGCGGTGAGGGCAGGAGCACCCGGGCGACCGGCGCCTCCTCCTCCGACCCGGCCCCGGACACCACCTCGGGCATCGAGGACACCGGCGACATCGAGGCGGACCCGGCCAGGCTGCCCACCTCCCGAGGCGAGGCGCTCGACTTCATCGACCGGATCATCGCGGACCCCGCCAGCTTCGGGCCCGATGTGACCAGGCGGACCCCGTATGAGAGCGATCCCGCCACCTGGCCGGTACTCGGCACCGACTGCGTCTGGCAGCAGCAGAAGCCGGCGGCCGGCGTCCTGGCCACCCGCAGCCGCTCCTTCGAGGTCCCCGCCGCCGACGGCAAGGGGCCCATACGGCTCTCCGCCGTCGTCACCGTGCACCGCAGCCGCGAGGGCGCCCAGTGGGAGATGGCGGAATCGGTGGAGGAGACGATGCGCTGCCCCACGCAGCAGTTGCGGAAGGGCGAACTGATCGGGTCGTTGGTCGCCGCCACCCTGCCGCAGGGCAAGGGCGGCCAGGTGAACGCCGCGGACGCGCTGACCGAGATCGGGACGTACCAGAGCTCCACGCTCGGCGGCCCCTTCGCGTACGTCTGGCAGCAGGCCCAGTCCCTCCAGTTCACCGTGGCGGTGACCGGGAAAGGGGCGAAGGGGCGGACCAGCGAGGAACTCGACGAACTGACGAGCCAGGCCCAGGCCACCATGCTGGTGCGGCTCAAGTCAGCCGTCGAGAAGCAGAGTTGAGAGAGCGGAGAGCGTGATGGAACGGCTGCGTCCCGCAGACCCCTCGACGATCGGCGGACACCGGCTGCTCGGGCGCCTCGGCGCCGGCGGCATGGGCGTCGTCTACCTCGGCCGCACGGACGGCGGAGCCCTGGCCGCGATCAAGGTGATCCTCCCGGAATTCGCCGGAAGCGAGGACTTCCGGGCCCGCTTCCGCCGCGAGGTCGAGGCCGCGCGCCGGGTCGAGACCCCCTGGGCGGTCGCCGTCACCGGTGCCGAGACGGAGGGCGAACGCCCCTGGCTCGCCACGGCGTTCGTGCCGGGGCCCGCACTGTCGGAGGCCGTAGCACGGTGCGGGCCCCTGCCCGCCCGCAGCGTCCGGGTACTCGGCAGGCTCCTCTCCCGCGCCCTGACCGCCGTGCACGCGGCGGGGCTCGTCCACCGGGACGTCAAGCCGGGCAACGTACTGCTCACGGTCGACGGTCCGCGCCTGATCGACTTCGGGATCGCACGGGCCACCGACGCCACCGCGCTCACCGTCGTCGGCCTCGTGGTCGGCACCCCCGGCTTCCTCTCGCCGGAACAGGCCTCGGGAGGCGGCACGGCCGCCGGGCCCGCGAGCGACGTCTTCTCGCTCGGCTGCCTCCTGGCCTACGCCGCGACCGGACGGCCACCGTTCGGCAGCGGAGCCGTCGATGCGCTGCTCTACCGGACCGTCCACGACGCACCCGACCTCGAAGGGATCGAGGACCCCGAACTCCGCTCGCTGCTCGGCGCACTGCTGGCCAAGGAACCGGGTGAACGGCCCACAGCGGCCGAACTCGACGCCCGGATCCCCGAGGACGCGCCGAACGGCTCCATCGACTGGCTGCCGGACGAGGTCGTGGCGCTGATCGCCGCCCGGTCCGCCGCCATGCTCGACCTGCCCGGCATCGAACCCACCGTCGCCGAACCGGGGACCCCGCAGCCCGCAGCCCGCCCCGGCCGGCGGAGACTGCTGCTCGCGGGCGCCGGTGTCGTGATCGCGGCGGGCGGCGGATTCGCCCTGCGGGAACGGCTGCGCGACGACCCCGGCCCCGCAGCGGCCGAGCCCGGCGAACGGGCCTGGATCATCGGCGTACAGGCGGACCTGTCCGGACCGCGCCGCGCCGCCGGACGGTCCCAGGAACGCGGGGTGCGGCTGGCCGTCAAGCAGTTCAACTCCCGCGCCGAAAAGCCCTTCACCCTGACCGTCAAGGCACTCGACGACGGCGGCGACCCCGCCCGCGCGGTCCGGGCGGCCGCCCAGTTCACCCGGGACCGCGACGTGCTCGCCGTGGTCGGCCCCACCGGTGACGACACCACCGAGGCCGTCCTCACCGCCTACGACGAGGCGATGCTGCCGGTCGTCACCGTCTCCTCGCTGCAGCTGTCCTACAAGGCCGCCTCCAGGAAGTCGTTCTTCCAGGCGGCCCCGACCGACGCCGCGCTGTGCGCGCCCGTCATCCGACGGCTGGTGCTCCGGCCGGACGTCGAACGGCTCGGGGTGCTGCTGGACCGGGCGGGCGGCCAGTCCGCCTACCAGGTCGGCTATCTCACCAACATGCAGACGAGCGTGATCACCACCGGCACCACCTACCCACGCGTGGTTCCCGCCGGGACCAAGGACCTGGCCCCGGTCATCGAGGACATGCTCCGGCACGACAGCGACGCCCTCTTCTACGCGGGCGACGCGGCCGGCGCCGCCCGCACCGCACGCGCACTCGGCGGCACCCCCTTCAAGGGACCCAGGATGGCCATGCACACCGCCATGGAACCGCGCTTCATCGAGGACGCCGGACAGGCCGCCGAGGGCTGGGAGTTCACCGCGCCCTACACCGACGCCACGACCCCGGGCGCCGAGAAGTTCGCCGCGGCCCACCGCTCGGAGTACGGCTCCGCCCCCGCCTACTGGGCCGCCGAGGCCTACGACGCGGCCGGGCTCGTGACCGCAGCCGTCACCGCACTCGCCGGCGGCGGCCCCAAGCCGGTCCGGCCGACCCGGACCGCGCTCGTCGCGAAGATCGCGGCGTCCTCGTACAAGGGAGTCTCCCGGACGTACGCCTTCGACGAACTGCACCGGCTCAAGGGGGCGGACGCCTTTCTCTACGGGGTGCGCGGCGGGCGCTTCGTCCACCTCGGCGCCGCGCCGAAGGGCGAGAAGGCCTGACCGGCATGCGCCCCCTCACCTCGGACGACCCGCGCACCATCGGTGAGTACCGCACCCTGGTCCGGCTCGGCGCGGGCGGCATGGGCGTGGTCTACCTGGCCCGTTCGGCGGGCGGGGCGCTCGCCGCCGTGAAGGTGATCCGTGCCGAGCACGCCGCCGACCCCGGATTCCGGGCCCGCTTCCGCCGCGAGGCGGAGGCCGCCGCCCGGATCACCGGCCCGTGGCTGGTCCCGGTCACCGGGGCCGACACCGAGGCCCGCGAGCCCTGGCTGGCCACCGCGTTCGTGCCCGGCCCCTCGCTGGCCGAGGCAGTCGACGAGCGCGGCCCCCTGCCGGTGGCGACGGTCCGGGCACTCGGCGCCCGCCTCGCCGGGGCCCTCGCCGCAGTCCATGCGGCGGGCCTCCTGCACCGCGACGTCAAACCCGGCAACGTGCTCCTCGCCCTGGACGGGCCCCGCCTCATCGACTTCGGCATCGCCCGCCACGAGGGCGCCACCGCTCTCACCGCGACCGGCGCGGTGCTCGGCACGCCCGGTTACCTGGCGCCCGAACAGGCCTCGGCGGGGCCGGTCGGACCGGCCTGCGACGTGTTCTCGCTGGGGTGCGTCCTGGTGTACGCGGCGACGGGGCAGCGGCCGTTCGGCCACGGCGAGGCGGCCGGGGTCCTCTTCAGGACCGTCCACGGCGAAGCGGACCTGGCGGGCCTGCCGTCCGCGTTGCTGCCGGTGGTGACGGCCTGCCTGGCCAAGGACCCGGCGGACCGCCCGACGGCGGCGGAGACCGAGCGGCTGCTCAGGGGCGACGGCACCGGCTGGGAGGTGCCCGGCCTCGCCGCCGTCGCCGCCGAACGCGCCGCCGCCGCCCTCGCCCTGCCCGACCCGGAACCCCTGCCCCTCGCGCGCGAGCCGGCGCCGGACCCGGCCCGCCCGACCCGCCGGCGCGTCCTCACCGCCGGAGCCGCCGCCGCGGTCCTGCTCACCGGCACCACCACCGCCTGGCTGGCCGCCCGGGGCGGCGGCAGCGGCAGCGGTGCCGGAGCGGCGGCCCGCAAGCTCCGCACGTACACGATCGGCCTGCACACGGACAGCACAGGGCCGGGCAGGGCCGTCGGGCTCGCCCACGAAAGAGGCGCCCGGCTCGCCGTCGACGACCACAACTCCCGTACGGACAAAGCCTTCCGTCTCGGCCTTCGGGTCGAGGACGACGCCGGGGACGCCACCCGCGCGCTCGCCGCGGCGGACCGGCTGGCGGCCGACCCCGCAGTGCTCGCCGTGATCGGCCCCACCGCCGACGTCGCGGCCGCGGCGGTGGCCGGCCGCTACGCGAAGGCCCGCCTCCTCCAGGTCGTCGTCGCCGCCGGGCACACGCCCCCCGACTCGGTGGACGCCGGGTACCAGTGCGTACTGCGCCCGTACGACTCCTCGCTCGTCTCCGGGCTGATCGACCACCTGGCGAACGTCCAGCACGTGAAGAAAGCCGTCGTCATCGAGGACCGGGAGGATCCGCCGGGCAGCTGGGAGATCGCCCGCCCCCTCCGGGACATGCGGACGGGCCGCATCACCGTCACCGCGCGCACCGTCGCGGCGGACACCGACAGCTTCGCCCCGGCCGCCCGTGCCGCGATCACCGCCGGTGCCGGAGCGGTGATCTACGCGGGCACGTCCCCCGCCCGGGGCGCCCGCTGCGCCACCGACCTCGCGGCCGCCGGATTCACCGGCGCCGTCCTGTCCACCGGCCCCGTCCTGGCACCCGCCTTCCTCCGGGACGCGGGCAGGGCCGCCGAGGGCTGGATCTTCGCGGAGGCGTACACCGACCCCACGGCGCTGCCCGCCGCCAAGGCCTTCACCGCCGCGCACCGCAAGAGGTTCGGCGCACCGCCCGCCACCTGGGCCGCCGAGGCCTACGACGCGGTGGGCCTGATCGCACGGGCCGCCGCCACCACCAGCGCCACCGACGCCCTGCGCGGCGGAATCCCCCAGCGCGTCTTCCGCACCGAGTACCGGGGCATCACCAGGCGCCTGGCCTTCGACAGCAGCCACCTGGTCCCGCGCGAGGAGGGCATCTTCCTCTACCGGATCGACCACGGACGGGCCCGCTTCCTCGGCCTGTACGGATCGGTACGGTGACCGTGCGCAGCTGTCCCGTGAAACGTGAAAGGTGTGCCAGATGACCGAACCGGAGCTTTCCACAGGCGTGTTGGAGCTGTCCGCCGGAGTCGTGGAGTACGAGGACACCGGCGGCGACGGGCCGGTGGTGGTCCTGCTGCACGGCGTCGCCATGGACGGCACGCTCTGGCGCCACGTGGTCCAGGACCTGCGGGCCGGTCACCGCTGCGTCGTCCCGACCCTGCCGCTCGGCGGCCACCGCCGTCCGATGCGCCCCGACGCGGACCTGTCGGTCCTGGGCGTCGCACGGCTGGTCGCCGAGTTCCTGGAGGCGCTCGACCTCACCGACGTCACCCTGGTGATGAACGACTGGGGCGGGGCGCAGGCGCTGGTGGCGGACGGCCGGGACGAGCGGATCGGGAAGCTCGTCATCACCTCGTGCGAGGCCTTCGACAACTTCCCGCCCGGCCTGCCCGGCAAGAACCTGTACGCCTCCGCCAGGATGCCGGGCGGCCTGCGGGCGGCCTTCGCGCTGCTCAGGCTGAAGCCGATGCGGCGGCTGCCGATGACCTGGGGCCGGATGACCAGGAGGCCGGTGCCGGACGAGGTGATGGACGGCTGGTTCCGGCCGCTGTGGACCTCGAAGGAGATCCGCCGGGACCTGCGGAAGTACGTCCTGGGGGTGCCGCCCAGGGCCGAGCTGCTCGGCTGGGCGGAAGCGCTGCGCACCTTCGACCGCCCGGCACTGGTCGCCTGGGCGGCGCAGGACCGGGTGATGCCGCCGGAGCACGGCCGCCGGCTGGCCGAGCTGCTGCCCAAGGGCGAGCTGGTCGAGATCGAGGACAGCTACACCCTGATCCCGGAGGACCAGCCGGCCCGGCTCGCCCGTCACATCAGGGATTTCCTCCTGAAGGGCTGACCCGGCCCCGGGGCGGCGCCGCGCGCGAACCCCCGGATGGAGCAGGCCTGCCCCGCCCGTGCGGCCGGGGTGTGAAGCGGAGCTGCGGCCGCGCTTAAGAAAACCTCGATGGACCTGGGGCGCGCGGTACGGCAGATTTCTCCGGGACGGCGCAGGATGGTGCGCGGCAGCCGGTCGTAGCGCGCTGCCGAGCCGTCCCCTCATTCCTCCCCGGGCCGCAGGCTTCCTCAGGCATGCCCCCTGCCCGGGGAGCTCAACGCCGTACCAGGTACAGGGAGCCGCAGCCGTGAAGGCACTCGTGAAGCAGAAGGCCGAGCCGGGACTCTGGCTGATGGACGTTCCCGAGCCGGAGACCGGCCCCTCGGACGTGCTCATCAAGGTCCTCCGTACCGGCATCTGCGGTACCGACCTGCACATCCGCAACTACGACGGCTGGGCCCAGCAGGCCGTGAAGACGCCGCTCGTCCTCGGCCACGAGTTCGTCGGAGAGGTCGCCGCGATCGGCGCGGACGTCGTCGACATCGCGGTGGGCGACCTGGTCAGCGGCGAGGGACACCTCGTCTGCGGCAAGTGCCGCAACTGCCTGGCCGGCCGCCGCCACCTCTGCCGCTCCACCGTCGGGCTCGGCGTCGGACGCGACGGGGCGTTCGCGGAGTACGTCGCGCTGCCCGCGTCCAACGTGTGGGTGCATCGGGTCTCGGTCGACCTCGACGTCGCGGCGATCTTCGACCCGTTCGGCAACGCCGTGCACACCGCGCTCTCGTTCCCGCTCGTCGGTGAGGACGTCCTGATCACCGGCGCGGGACCGATCGGCATCATGGCCGCGGCCGTCGCCAAGCACGCCGGTGCCCGTAACGTCGTCATCACCGACGTCAGTGAGGCCCGCCTGGAGCTCGCCCGCAAGGTCGGCGTCAGCCTCGCCCTCAACGTCGGTCAGCAGACCATCGCGGACGGCCAGCGGGAGCTGGGACTGCGCGAGGGCTTCGACATCGGCCTGGAGATGTCCGGCCGCCCCGAGGCGATGCGCGAGATGATCGCGAACATGACGCACGGCGGCCGCATCGCGATGCTCGGACTGCCCTCCGAGGAGTTCGCCGTCGACTGGTCCCGGATCGTCACCTCCATGATCACCGTCAAGGGCATCTACGGCCGCGAGATGTACGAGACCTGGTACGCCATGTCCGTCCTGCTGGAGGGCGGCCTCGACCTCGCCCCCGTGATCACCGGCCGCTACGGCTACCGCGACTTCGAGGCGGCCTTCGACGACGCCGCGAGCGGACTCGGCGGCAAGGTCATCCTCGACTGGACCGCCTGACCGCCCCCGTCCAGCTGACCACCCCCGCTGTCCAGCTGACCACCCCGTATCCAGCTACCGAGCCGGGAGACACCCCTCATGTTCGACTCCGTACGCGACGACATGCGCACCACCCTCGAAGAGATCGAGGCCGCCGGGCTGCACAAGCCCGAGCGCGTGATCGGCACCCCGCAGTCCGCGACCGTCGCCGTCACCGCCGGAGGCCGCCCCGGCGAGGTGCTCAACTTCTGCGCCAACAACTACCTGGGCCTCGCCGACCACCCCGACGTGATCGCCGCCGCCCACCAGGCGCTGGACCGCTGGGGCTACGGCATGGCCTCGGTCCGCTTCATCTGCGGCACCCAGGAGGTCCACAAGGAGCTGGAGCAGCGGCTCTCCTCCTTCCTGGGCCAGGAGGACACGATCCTCTACTCCTCCTGCTTCGACGCCAACGGCGGCGTCTTCGAGACCGTCCTCGGCCCGGAGGACGCGGTCATCTCCGACGCCCTCAACCACGCCTCGATCATCGACGGCATCCGGCTCTGCAAGGCCAAGCGCTTCCGCTACGCCAACCGCGACATGGCCGACCTGGAGCAGCAGCTCAAGGAGGCCTCCGGCGCCCGGCGCCGCCTGATCGTCACCGACGGTGTCTTCTCCATGGACGGCTACGTCGCACCGCTGCGCGAGATCTGCGACCTGGCCGAGCGCTACGACGCCATGGTCATGGTCGACGACTCGCACGCGGTGGGCTTCGTCGGCCCCGGCGGGCGCGGCACGCCCGAGCTGCACGACGTGATGGACCGCGTCGACATCATCACGGGCACGCTCGGCAAGGCGCTCGGCGGCGCCTCCGGCGGCTACGTGGCCGCGCGCGCCGAGATCGTCGCCCTGCTGCGCCAGCGCTCGCGCCCGTACCTCTTCTCCAACTCGCTGGCCCCGGTCATCGCGGCGGCCTCCCTGAAGGTCATCGACCTGCTGGAGTCCGCCGGTGACCTGCGCGAGCAGCTCAACGCCAACACCGCGCTCTTCCGTACCCGGATGACCGAGGAAGGCTTCGACGTCCTGCCCGGCGACCACGCCATCGCCCCCGTGATGATCGGGGACGCGGCGAAGGCAGGCCGGATGGCGGAGCTTCTCCTTGAGCGCGGTGTGTACGTGATCGGGTTCTCCTACCCGGTCGTCCCGCAGGGCGCGGCCCGTATCCGCGTCCAGCTGTCCGCCGCGCACTCCACGGCGGACGTGAACCGCGCGGTCGACGCGTTCGTCGACGCGCGGGCGGCACTGGGGGAGTAGGCCCCGTCGTGGAGGGCGTCCCGGACGCCCTCCACGACCTGGGACAATAGGTCACATGATCGACGCTCGGCGGCTGCGCATTCTGCGTGCGGTGGCGGACCACCGCACGGTGACGGCCGCGGCCGCCGCGCTCTACCTGACCCCCTCCGCCGTCTCCCAGCAGCTGGCCGCGCTGGAGCAGGAGACCGGGCACCGGCTGGTCGAGCGCAACGCCAGGGGAGCCAGGCTCACCTCGGCCGGTGAGATCCTGCTGACCCACACCAACGCGGTGCTGGCCCAGCTGGAGCGGGCCGAGGCGGAGCTCGCCGCCTACGGCGCGGGCGACGCCGGGACGGTCACGGTCGCCGCGTTCGCCACCGGCATCGGCCTCGTTCTCGCCCCCGCGATCGCCGCCCTCAGCGAATCCGCCCCCGGCATCCGGGTCCGGGTCCAGGACGCGGAGGGCGACGCGAGCGTCCCGATGGTCCTCGACCGCCAGGCCGATGTGGCGGTCGCCGTCGAGTACCGGGGCGCACCGGGGGAGGACGACCGCCGGCTGACCCGGGTGCCGCTGTACTCGGAACCGTTCGACGCGGTGCTCCCGGTGCGGCACCGGCTGGCGGACCGGGAGCAGGTGGCGATCGCCGACCTGGCGAAGGACACCTGGATCGGCCCCTACCCGGGCAACCCCTGCCACGACGTGGTGGTCCTGGCCTGCCAGTACGCGGGCTTCGAGCCGGGGCTCGAACACTCCTCGGACGACTTCCACGCGGTGGTCGCCCTGGCCGGCGCGGACGCCGGAGTGGCCCTGGTCCCCAGATCCGCGCTGCGCGGCATGGCCCTGACCGGTGTGGTGGTCCGCCCGGTGCACGGCAGCGCCCCGACGCGCCGGGTGTTCGCGGCGGTACGCCGGGGCGCGGAGGCGCATCCGCTGATCGCCCCGGTGCTGGACGCGCTGGCGGGGGCGGCGGGCGGGGTCGGGCTCGGCGCCGGCAAGGGCTGAGGCGCCGGTGCGGCGGGGGCCGTCGCCCCCGCCGCACCGGCGCCGGACAGCGGTCAGCTGTAGATGCCGAACTCCCAGAGGGAGTAGCCCCAGGCGGTACCCCGCTGGGTGGCGTTGAGCTTCACGTAGCGGGCGGTCTGGGCGATGTCGAGGTCGTCGGCGTCACCGTTGCCGCTGGTGGTGGAGTACACCGAGCGCCAGTTGCTGCCGTCGTCCGAGACCAGTACCTCGTACGCCTTGGCGTACGCCGGGTCCCACACCAGCTGGAGGTGGCGGAAGGACTTCCGCTCGCCCAGGTCGACCTGGACCGACTGGGGGTCGCTCCAGTCGCTGGCCCAGCGGGTGTCGAGCTTCCCGTCGAAGGCCATCGCCGCGGTGCACGGGCAGCCGCTGCTGCCGGCCTGTGCGGAGGAGGCGGTGGCGGGCCGGCCGAGTGCCAGGTTGGTGCCGGTGACCGGAGGCACCACCACCTTGACGGACTTGGTCTCGATACCGGCGTTGCCGTGTCCGTCCTCGGCCTGGATGTAGACCTTCCACACCCCGAGCCGCTCCGGCGCCTTCACCGCGAAGGTGCCGTTGCCGGTGGACCGCCACTCCGCCTCGACCAGGGCCTTGTCCCCGGTGGCGTAGTTCCCGCTGAGGTAGATCTTGTACGTCAGGGCGTCGTTGTCCGGGTCGCGGACGTCGGCGCGGACGGTGAACTCCTTGCCGCCGGGCGCCCCGTTGGCGTTCTGCACGGTCATGTTGCTGATGACCGGCGGAGTGTTGTCGCCCGCGGTGGAGCCGGCGTACGCCTTCTTCAGGGCGTAGTACGAGAGCCGCTTCTTGCCGTCGGGCACCAGGTTGAACCAGACGCCGCCGAAGTCGTGCTCCGTGCCGTAGTGGAAGAGCGTGGCACCGAGTGCGACGCCCTGGTGGCCGGTGATGCAGTTCCAGGCCTTGGTGTAGCCCTCGGCCTTCTGCACGTCGGTGGGCTCGTCCGGTACGCCGTTGGCGTCGTCGGGCACCTCCCACTCACCGGCCGGGCCGCCCTCGGTGATGATGTAGGGCTTGTTGTAGCCGCCGGACTCCCAGGCGGTGCGGACGCCGCAGATGTCGCCGTAGGAGTTCACCGAGTACAGGTCCAGGTCGGGCGCGTTGCGCTTGTAGTACGGCCAGGCGCCGGTCCACGCGTCGGTGGAGGTCACCGGGTGGTTCGGGTCGATGGTGTGGATCTTCTTCGCCACGTCGTTGACGAAGGTGGTGTAGGCGTTGCGCTGCTTCTCCAGCTCGTCACCGCTGTAGCAGTTCTGGAGACCGAGCACCGATTCGTTCCCGACGTTCCACATCAGCACGCCCGGGTGGTTCTTGTACGTGTCGACCCACTTGGCGAACTCGGTGAGCGAGGACGACTTGTACGCGTCGTCGGTGAGGTAGTTGACGCACCCTCCGCTGCCCGGACCGCCGCCCGGCTGGAGCCAGAAGCCGCTGACGACCCGGATCCCGTTGGCAGCCGCCGCGTCCAGCAGCGGCTTGGAGGAGCCGTCGGTGCCCCAGGTGCGGATGGTGTTGACGCCCATCGACTTCAGGTCCGGCAGGTAGCGCCCCGCGTCGGCGACGGACGGCCCCCAGGTCAGGCCCTTCACCTGGTACGGCTTGCCGTCGACGCTCAGCTGCCAGTTGCCCTGCGAACCGGTGACCCGCACCGCTCCGCCGGTGGCCGGGGGCGGGCCGGTGGTGCCGTACACCTGGAACTCCCAGAGGGAGTAGCCGTATCCGCCCGGCCGGGCGGTGCCGTACATCCTGACGTACCGTCCGGAGCCGGAGACGGCCAGCTCGTCCGTGCCGCCGTCGCCGTTGGTCACGGTCTTCAGCGTGCGCCAGTCGGACCCGTTGTCCGAGGCCTGGATCTCGTACGCCTTGCCGTAGGCGGCCTCCCAGGTCAGGACGACCCTGCTCAGGTCCGCGGTGGCCCCCAGGTCGACCTGGATCCACTGCGGGTCGCGCCATTCGCTGGCCCAGCGGGTGCCGGTCAGATTTCCGTCCACGGCGGCCGAGGCCGCGAAGGCGGCGCCCTCGTGGGAGGAGTCGGTCGCCGTCTTCCCCTGTGACAGCAGGGTTTCGGCGGCTCGCGCGGAGGTCGCGGTCAGCAGTACCAACGACGAAGCGAGCAGGGCGAGAAGCGTGATCAGCAACGTGCCCGTGCGAGGTCTCACGGGCATGGCTGCGCTAGGTCTGTGCACATTCACTCCAGGCGGAAGAGTGCGGGACCGGGGTCCCGAAATAGATGGGAGAGCGCTCTCCCAGGAGACTGACGTCTCGCTGTTCCGGTGTCAACGAGCGTGACGCGTTCGGTTTTACGGGTTCGGTGCGGCACGCGGCTTGCGGTACTCGCGCCGAACGCGGCCTGGCGCGTCGGGCGTTCAGCGGACGGGACGGGGGCCACCGCCGGGGACGGCGCCCCCGGCCGCCTCAGCCCCGGCCGCCGCGCCGGCCCGCGCCGCCCGCCCCCGGGAGCAGCGTGCCCGCCGCCGCGGCCACCGTCACGGTCAGCGCCAGTACGCCGTACCGCTCGGGCGGGAGGGAGGGCAGGGAGCCCGTCGCGCTCAGCGCGAACGCGGTCAGCGGGACCGCCGCGACCAGGGTCCCGATGGCCAGCCCGGCCACCGATATCAGGCCCGTCTCCAGGACCCGCATCCGCAGCAGCTGGCCGCGTCCCGCGCCGACCAGCCGCAGCAGGCGGAACTCGGGGCGGCGGCCGACCGTGATCAGGGCGAGGGTGCTGACCACCGCCAGCAGCGCGAAGCCGCCGATCACGCCCACACCGATGACGACCAGCGCGTCGTCCTGCGCCGATGACGACGGGCTGATCCGTACGTCGTCGGCCGTCGCCGCCCGGACCCGCAGCCCTTCGTACGGTGCGAGCGCGCGCCGTAGCGCCGACGCGGCGTCCCGGCCCTTCGAGCGCACCAGGATCTGCCGGTCGCGCGGCGCCGATACGTGGGCGGCGAGCGCCTCGCGCGGCAGCATGAACTCGCCCAGGCCCAGTGAGCGTTCGTAGACCGCGACCACCCGCAGCCGTACCCGCGTACCGTCGCCCAGGCGCAGTCGCACCAGGTCGCCGACGCCCGCGCCGAGTTCGCCGGCCCGGTCCCTGCCGACCGCTACCGTGTCCCGGCCGGTGAGGTCGGCCGGATCGCCCGAGGTGACCCGGGCGTCGAGCGTGCCGGACAGCTGGTCCGCCGTGACGCCCAGGACCGGGTAGCGGTCCAGCTTCGGATCGCCGGTCTCGCGGTGGGCGAGGACCACCGCGGACCGCAGCAGGCCCGTCGCGGCGGCCACCCCGGGGGTCCCGCGCGCCGCATCGGCCGCGTCCGAGGGGATACCGGCGGCGGGGCCGGTCACCACCAGGTCCGCCCGCAGGGCGTCCGATGCCTGGCGGCCGGCGGCCCGCTCCAGCGTGCTGCCCGCCGCCAGCTGCACGCAGACGAACGCGACGACCAGCACGATGGGGGTGAGCGCCGCACCCAGCCGCCGGCTGTGCGCGGCGGCGGACCGGGCGGCCAGGAACCCGGCGGCTCCGCCCGCCCGCCGGGCCGGCGCGCCGAGCACCCGCATCGAGATCCGCGCGACCCACGGGCCGAGCAGCGCCACCGCGATGATCAGCGAGGTCGCGGCGGCCGACGCGGCGAGCGCCGCCGCCTGGCCGCCCTGCGCGGTCGCCGCACCGGCCGAGCCGAGCCCCGCGACCGCCAGCAGCACCCCGGCGACCGTACGCGCCCGGCCCGGCTCGTCCGGCTCCGGCGCCCGCGCCGCGCCCAGGGCCGAGGCGGGCCGCAGCCGGGTGATGGAGCGGGCCGCGAGCAGCGCCACCGGCCGGGCCGCGAGCGTGACGATCACCGCGCCCACCGCGCCCGCCGCGAGCGGCAGCCACACCGGGACCGGCAGCGGCAGCGGATCCGTGGCCAGCAGCGACCGCATCAGCAGCCCCAGCGGCACGGACCCGGCCGCGCCCAGCAGCGCGGCGGCGCCCGCCACCCGGCTCGCCTCGCGGCCGACGGCCGACCGGAGCTGCCGGGGGGTCGCCCCGACCGCCCGGAGCAGCGCCAGTTCGCCGGACCGCTGGTGGACGGCCTGGGAGAGCGTGGTGGCGATCACGAGCAGCGCGATCATGACCACCGTCGCGGCGACCGACGCCAGCATCGCCAGCAGATCCCCGCGCGCGCCCGGCGCGTCGAGCTGCTCGGCCTCGCCGCGCTCCGCCCCGGTCAGCACCCGGGCCCCGCGCTCACCCCCGCCGTGGTCCTCTCCGCCGTGGCCCTTCCCGCCGTGCCCAGCCACGGCGTCGCCCAGGGCGGCCCGCAGCGCGCCGTCGGAGACGCCCCGCCCGGCCACCACGCCGATCGCGTCCACCGTGCCGGGATGACCGGCCAGTTGGATGAGGTGGGCCTCGGTGAAGAAGACGGCGGGCGACCCGCCGCGCTGCCGGGCGCCGGCCACCCCGCTGACGGTGTACCGCCGGGCCGCCCCGTCGACCTGGAGCGTCACCCGGCCACCGGGCCCGCCGCTCGTGGCCGCGAGCGAGGAGTCCACGACCACCTCGGACGCGGAACGCGGCGCGCGTCCGCCGGTCAGCTCGTACGGAGTGAGCGCAGCGGCGTCCCAGGAGCGCCCGACGGCCGAGATACCGCGGCCCGCCACCACCGGGACCGAGTCGTCCGCGACCGCCCGTGCCACGCCGTCGGCCGCCGCCGCCCGCGCCACCACCGAGCGGTCCAGGCGGACCCGTTCCGGCAGGTGCGCGGTCGCCGTCTGCGGCTCGCTGCCCCACGGCTTCGCCGTGTACGTGACCCGCTGGTCGGCCACCACCACCGCGTCGGCCCCGGCGTACCGTTCCACCGGCGGCCCCGTCAGCAGCAGTGAGCCGAGCACCAGGGCGAACGCCCCGAGCAGCGCCGAGGCGGCGGCCGCCGCCGCGAACACCGCGGCCCAGGAACGCCGGTGGGTCCTCAGCGAGCGCCGGGCCAGGAACGCCGAGGCCCGCCGCATCCCCGCCCGTGCGCCCGCGCCGCCACGCCCGCCGCCCGCCCCGGCCCGCGGGCCGTCGCCGGTGCGGGGCCCGCTGCCGCGCCTCTTGCCGTCACGCGCCTTCGTGTCACTCATCGCAGCCGGCCGCCGTCCATCGTCAGTACCGTGTCGGCCCAGCCCGCCGCCACCGGATCATGGGTGACCATCACGACCGTCCGGCCGTCGAGCCGTACCGCGTCCCGCAGCAGCCCGAGGACCAGCGCCCCGGACTCCGGGTCGAGCGAAGCGGTCGGCTCGTCCGCGAAGACCACCTCGGGCTCTGTCACCAGCGCCCGTGCCACCGCGACCCGTTGCTGCTCACCGCCGGACAGGGTCGTCGGTCCGCCGCTGCCGCGCCCGGACAGCCCGACCCGGTCCAGCAGCCGCCGCCCCCGGTCCAGGAGGCGCGCCGCGCCGGGGTCGGCGCCGGCCAGCACCAGCGGCAGCACGACGTTCTCCTCGATGCTCAGCGAGGGCACCAGATTCAGTGCGTGCGACTGGAAGACGAAGCCGATCCGGTCCCGGCGCAGCCGCGTCAGCGCGGCCTCGGAGAGCCGGCCGAGATCGGTGCCGGCGATCCGTACCGTCCCCGACGACGGGCGGTCGAGGCCGGCCGCGCACTGCAGGAACGTGCTCTTGCCCGAACCGGAGGGGCCGACCACGGCGGTGAAGCTCCCGGCCGGGACCGTACAGCTCACCGTGTCCAGGGCGGCCACCTCCCGGCCGCTGCCGCGCCGCCCGTGGTGCCGGCTCACCGACTCCAGCTCGAGCGCCGCCGTGTGCACCGCCGTGAATGTGTCCACCCTGGTCCCCTCGCTTCTGCCATACGTACTTGCTGACCTGCGTAAACGCTATGAGCAGGGGCGTGCGGGGAACAGGGTGCGGGCTCCCGGGCGGGGGTGCAGCCGGCTACACCACGGACCGTGGGGGACACGCCACTCCGGTGCCGGGCCGGCCCCCGTAACGTGGTGTGTCATGAGCACCACTCCCACCCCGCTGGTGGCCGCCGTCCGGAATTCGTGGCGTGCTTCGCGCTACCTCCTCATCGGCATCCCCGTCGCGCTGCTCGCCTATGTCGGAACGTTCCTGGTGGTGGCGGTCCTGCTGTTCGGCGCCGTGATCATCGGGCTGCCCGCCCTGCCGGAGGCGGCCAAGGTGCTGCACCGCTGCGCGGAGTCCGAGCGGCGCAGGGCGGCCGCGTACCTCGGTGTGCCGTTCCGCCCGACGCGGTACCTGCCGCTGGACCGGGGCGAGCTGTCCGAGCGGGTCAAGCGGGTGCTCACCGACCCCACGAACCGGCGCGAGGCCCTCTGGCTGCCGGCCCAGGCCCTCATCGGCAACGGCCTCGGCTACCTCACGATGGTGCTGTGGCCGGTCGGGCTGCTGGTGGACGGGGCCGCCCTCTGTGTCGTGCACCTGCTGGACCGGCGCACCTCGGACGAGTACGGCACACCACCGCCCGTGCGCCGCGGCTGGGTGCTGCGCTGGCACCCCGTGCTCGCGGAGCTCTCCGCGAGCTGGACCCGGTCCCTGCTCACCGCGTCGCCGTCCGCCGAGCTCGCCGAGCGCATCGACCAGCTGACGGAGAGCCGGGCCGGCGCGGTCGAGGCGCACGGCGCCGAACTCCGGCGCATCGAACGGGATCTGCATGACGGCGCCCAGGCCAGGATCGTCGCCCTGTCGATGCGGGTCGGCCTCGCCAAGCAGCTCCTGGACCGCGACCCGACCGCCGCCCGCCAACGCCTGGACGAGGCCCAGGACGGCGCCGAGGCGGCACTGGCCGAACTGCGGCACGTCGTGCGCGGCATCCATCCGCCGGTGCTGACCGACCGCGGACTGGAGGGTGCCGTGCGGGCGTTGGCCGCCGGGGCGGGCATTCCCGTCACGGTCGGACTCGACGGCGTCCAGGACGGGCGCCGGCTCCCCGCCGCGATCGAGGCCGCCGCGTACTTCGTGGTCGCCGAGGCGCTCACCAACATCAGCAAGCACAGCGCCGCGACGGCCGCGAGCGTGCGGATCGGCCGGGCCCCCGGCGTACTGCTCGTGTCCATCGGGGACGATGGCCGTGGCGGCGCCGACGAGGGCGCCGGCAGCGGGCTGGTCGGGATCAGGCGGCGGATCGCCGCCCTGGACGGCACCACCCGCATCAGCAGCCCCATCGGCGGGCCGACCGACATCGAAGTGGAGCTGCCGTGCGGATCGTGATCGCGGAGGACAACGCCCTGTTGCGCGAGGGCCTGATCCTGCTGCTCACCAGCTCGGGCCACGAGGTGGTGGCCGACGTCGCGGCCGGGCCCGAGGTGCTGCCCGCCCTGCTGGAGCACCGCCCGGACGCCGCCGTGCTCGACGTCCGGCTGCCGCCCACCTTCCGCGACGAGGGGCTGCGCGCCGCCGTCCCCGCCCGCGAGGAACTCCCCGGCCTGCCGATCCTGGTCCTCTCGCAGTACGTCGAGGAGACCTACGCCGCCGAGCTGCTCGCCCGGGGCGCGCGGGGCATCGGCTATCTGCTCAAGGACCGGGTCGGCCGGGTCGACGAGTTCCTCCAGGCGCCCGACCGGGTGGTGGACGGCGGCACTGCGCTCGACCCGGAGGTGGTGAGCCAGCTGATGACCCGCAAGGCGTCCGCGAAGCCCCTGCTGAGCCTCACGCCCCGCGAGCGGGAGGTCCTGGAGCTGATGGCCCAGGGCAAGGCGAACGGCACCATCGCCGCCGAACTCGTCGTCACGGAACGGGCGGTGAGCAAACACATCGGGTCGATCTTCGCCAAGCTGGGTCTCGGAGCGGACGACGGTACGGTCCACCGCCGGGTCCTCGCGGTGCTGGCCTACCTGGAGGGCAACGGGCCGCGCTGAGCGCTGTCCGCAGCGCCCTCGGTTCTCACGCGGGCTGGAGCAGGTCCCAGCGGTTGCCGTACAGGTCCTCGAAGACCGCGACCGAACCGTAGACCTCGTGCCGGGGCTCCTCCAGGAACCGCACCCCGGCCGCGAGCATGCGGGCGTGGTCGGCCGCGAAGTCCTCCGTGTGCAGGAAGAAGCCGACCCGGCCACCGGTCTGCGCCCCGACGCTCGCCGCCTGCTCCTCGTCCTTGGCGCGGGCCAGCAGCAACCCGATCCCTCGCGTACCGCGCGGCCGGACGACCACCCAGCGGGAGCCGTCGCCCCGGTCGGTGTCCTCCACCAGCTCGAAGCCGAGGGCGTCGGTGTAGAAGGCGAGTGCCTCGTCGTAGTCGCGGACGACCAGGGTGACCAGGGCGATGTGCGGCATGGGGGTCCTCGGTGCTCGGCGCGGTGGATGGGGTACGGGCCGGAGCCGCCGGGCCGTAGCGGGACAATATCCGCCATGGACACCAGTGACCTCACCGGGCTGACCGCCCGCGCGCGCCGCCTCGCCCTGGCCGGGAACCGCCGTGTGCTCGGCATCGCCGGGCCGCCGGGAGCCGGGAAGTCCACGCTGGCCGGGCAGCTCGCCGACGCCCTCGGGCCGCTCGCCGTGCTCGTGCCCATGGACGGTTTCCACCTCGCCCAGGCCGAACTGGAACGGCTCGGCCGGGCGGACCGCAAGGGCGCCCCCGACACCTTCGACGCCGCCGGGTACGCCGCACTGCTGAGGCGGCTGCGCGACCCCGAGCCGGACACCGTCGTGTACGCGCCCGCCTTCGACCGGGCCCTGGAGGAGCCCGTCGCCGGCTCCGTCCCGGTCGCCCCGGACGTCCCGCTCGTCATCACCGAGGGGAACTACCTGCTGTACGCGGAGGGCGGCTGGGCGCCGGTGCGCGGGCTGCTCGACAAGGCCTGGTACCTGGAGCTCGACAGGGACGTCCGGATCCGCCGACTCGTCGACCGGCACGTGCGGTTCGGGAAGCCGCGCCCGTACGCGGAGCGCTGGGCCGCCGGTTCCGACGAGGACAACGCCCGGCTCGTCGCCCGGGACCGGGACCGGGCCGACCTCGTCGTGCGGCCGGGACGGGCCACGGGGCCGCTACCGGCCCCCGGGGCGGATCAGGAACCGCACCGGCACCGCCCCTGACCGCTCGCGTCCGGCGCCCCGCACCGGCAGGATGCAGGGAGCCGTTCCGCGCCGCCAGGAGGTCCCGCATGTCCAGCCCGAACCAGCCCGTGCCGTTCACCGCAGACGACTACCGGGCCCGGATGGCGCGGGCCGCGGAGAGCGCGGCCGCCGCCGGACTCGCGGGCGTGCTGGTCGCGCCCGGACCCGACATGGTCCACCTGACCGGGTACCGGCCCACCGCCGACACCGAACGCCTCACCCTCCTGGTAATCGCGGCAGGGCAGGACCCCGTCCTGGTCGTGCCGACCCTGGAGGCGCCGGACGCCGAGAAGTGCGCCGGAGCGCCCGCCCTGACCCTGCGGGACTGGACGGACGGCAAGGACCCCTACGCCGTCACCGCGCCGCTGCTCGGCACGGAGGGCCGGTTCGGGATCAGCGACAACGCCTGGGCGATGCATCTGCTCGGCCTCCAGCAGCGGCTGCCCGGGACCTCCTACGCCTCCCTCACCGAGGCGCTGCCGATGCTGCGCGCCGTGAAGGACGCCGCCGAGCTGGAGCGGATCGCCGCGGCCGGGGCCGCCGCCGACGCCACGTACGAGCACATCCTCAAGGTCCGCTTCGCCGGCCGCAGGGAGACCGAGGTCGCCGCCGATCTGGCCCGGCTGCTCACCGAGTACGGCCACTCCCAGGTCGACTTCACGGTGGTGGGCTCCGGGCCGAACGGCGCCAACCCGCACCACGAGGCGGGCGACCGGGCCATCGAACACGGCGACATGGTCGTCCTCGACTTCGGCGGCCTCAAGCACGGCTACGGCTCCGACACCTCCCGCACCGTCCACGTCGGTGAACCCACCGCCGAGGAGCAGCGGGTCCACGACATCGTGCGGGAGGCCCAGGAGGCGGGCTGCAACGCGGTCCGGCCCGGCGCCGCCTGCCAGGACATCGACCGGGCGGCCCGCGCCGTCATCACCGGGTTCGGCTACGGCGACCGCTTCATCCACCGCACCGGCCACGGCATCGGGGTCACCACCCACGAGCCCCCGTACATGATCGAGGGCGAGGAGCAGCGGCTCGTCCCCGGCATGTGCTTCTCCGTGGAGCCCGGCATCTACCTGCCGGGCCGCTTCGGCGTCCGGATCGAGGACATCGTCACGGTCACCGAGGACGGCGGCCGCCGCCTCAACGCCACCGCCCGCGAGCTGGCGATCGTCGAGTAGCGGCCGCCGGTCCGCCGCCGGTCAGCCCTGCGGCTCGCGGTCGCGGAACCGGTGCAGCACGTCGTACGGGTACGGCAGCGGACGGGCACTCGCCTCGTCCAGCCGTGCCGTCTGCTCCGGCGTCAGTTCCCAGCCCACCGCGCCCAGGTTGTCGGCGAGCTGCCCGACCGTCCGCACCCCCACGATGGGCGCGGCCACGGCCGGCCGGCCGAGCAGCCAGCGCAGGGACACCTGAGCCGGGGTGTGCCCGGTCTCCTCGGCGACGGCGACGACGGCCTCGACGACCCGCCAGGTCTCGTCGTTGTCCCGCTCCCGCCAGGCCTCGCGCCCCAGCTCCCGCTGGTAGCGGGCCTCGCGGGTGTCCGGCGCGGCCTCGCTCATGCCGCGCCGGTACTTGCCGGTCAGCCAGCCGCCCTGGAGCGGGCTCCACGGGATGATGCCGACGCCCTCCGCCTCGCTCACCGGCGCCAGCTCCCATTCCACCTCGCGGGCGAGGAGGTTGTAGAGCGGCTGGAGGCTGATGTAGCGCTCCCAGCCGTTGCGGGCGGCCAGGTCCTGGGCGCGCTGGAGCTGCGAGGCGGAGAGGTTGCTCGCACCGAGGTAGCGCACCTTGCCGGATTTCACCAGGGTGTCGAGCGTGGACAGGGTCTCCTCGACCGGTGTCGTCGCGTCCCACACATGCGTCTGGTAGAGGTCGATGTGGTCGGTGCCGAGCCGCCGCAGGCTCGCCTCGACCGCCGAGAGGATGTGCTTGCGGCTGAGTCCGCCCGCGTTGGGCGCCTCGCCCGTCGTGCCGAACACCTTGGTGGCGACGACCAGGTCGTCGCGGGTGCGGCCCTTCAGCCAGCGGCCCACGATCTCCTCGGAGACGCCCTGATGGTAGACGTCCGCCGTGTCGATGAAGGTGCCGCCGGCCTCCGTGAAGGCGTCGAGCACCCGGTGCGCGCCCGCCTCGTCGGTGTCCTGGCCGAAGGTCATGGTGCCCAGGCAGAGTTCGCTGACGCGTAGCCCGGACCGGCCGAGAAATCGCTGCTTCATGGTGTCCCCTCGTTCGTTTCCATCAGGAGGCTACGAGTTGAAGTGCACTTCAAAGCAAGTGAGTTACGGCCGCGGCCCGAGGCATCCCAGCCGTCAGCCGGCACGCCTGCGGCTCAGCCGTCGGCCAGTACCACGCAGGACTCCGCCGGAAGGTGCAGCAGGCCGTCGGCGCCGGGCGCCTCCACCGGCTGCCAGGCGGCCAGCACCCGGCCCCCGCCGCTGCGGTGCCGGCCGCCGCCGAGCGGGATCGTGGCGGGCTTCTCGTCCAGGTTGACCGCGATCCGCAGATCGCCCCTGCGGAAGGCGAACCAGCGCGCCTGGTCGTCGTACGCCGGTTTCACCGTCGCCAGATCCGGGTCGCAGAGGTCGGGCATGGCGCGGCGCAGCGCGATCAGCTCGCGGTACCAGGCGTGCAGCCGGGCGTGCGGCTCCCGCCCCGGTTCGCTCCAGTCCAGACAGGAGCGGTCCCGGGTGGCCGGGTCCTGCGGGTCCGGGATGTCCTCCTCGGCCCAGCCGTGCGCGCCGAACTCCCGCCGCCTGCCGGTGCGCACCGCCTCGGCCAGCTCCGGATCGGTGTGGTCGGTGAAGAACTGCCAGGGCGTACGGGCGCCCCACTCCTCGCCCATGAAGAGCATCGGTGTGAACGGGCCGGTGAGCACGAGAGCCGCCGCACAGGCCAGCTGACCGGGGGAGAGGGAGGCGGCGAGCCGGTCCCCGAGCGCCCGGTTGCCGATCTGGTCGTGGGTCTGGGCGTAGCCGACGAAGCGGTGGGCGGCGGTGCGGGTGACGTCGACGGGACGGCCGTGCGTACGCCCGCGGAAGCCGGAGTACGTGCCGTTGTGGAAGAAGGCGCCCGACACGGTCCTGGCCAGCGCGGCGAGCGGGGCGACGGCGAAGTCCGCGTAGTAGCCCTGGGCCTCACCGGTGAGGGCGGTGTGCAGGCAGTGGTGGAAGTCGTCGTTCCACTGCGCGTGCAGACCGGTGCCGCCCGAATCCCGGGGCGTCGTCGTGCGCGGGTCGCAGAGGTCGGACTCCGCGATCAGGGAGAGCGGCCGGCCCAGTTCGGCGGCGAGCGCGTCCGTCGCCGCCGACAGTTCCTCCAGGAACGTCAGCGCCCGGTTGTCGGCCAGCGCGTGCACCGCGTCGAGCCGCAGGCCGTCCAGCCGGTAGTCGCGCAGCCAGGCGAGCGCGCTGCCGAGCAGGAACGCCCGCACCTCGTCGGAGCCCGGCGCGTCCAGATTGACCGCCGCGCCCCACGGCGTGTGGTGCGTCTCGGTGAAGTACGGGCCGAAGAGCGGCAGGTAGTTGCCCGAGGGGCCCAGGTGGTTGTGGACCACGTCCAGAACGACGGCGAGCCCGAGCCCGTGCGCCGTGTCGACAAAGCGCTTCAGTCCCTCCGGGCCGCCGTACGGCTCGTGCACGGCCCACAGCGACACCCCCTCGTACCCCCAGCCGTGCACACCGGGGAAGGGGCAGACCGGCATCAGGGACACATGGGTGACGCCCAGTTCGGCCAGGTGCCCCAGCCGCGCGGCCGCCGCGTCGAAGGTGCCCTCGCCGGTGTACGTGCCGATGTGCAGCTCGTACAGGACGGCGCCCGGCAGCCCGCGCCCCGCCCAGTCGGAGCGCCATGCGTACGCGCGGTGGTCGACGACCGCGCTCTCGCCGTCCGGCCCGTCCGGCTGGCGGCGCGAGCGCGGGTCGGGGAGCACCGGCCCGCCGTCGAGCACGAAGCCGTAGCGGTCGCCGTCCCCGGCCGCCGCCTCCGCCGTCCACCAGCCGGCCCGTCCGGGATCGCGTTCCATGGGCCGCAGCTCACCGGCCAGCCGCAGACCGGCCGACTCCGCATCCGGTGCCCATACGTCGAACAGCATGCGACGCTCCTCGTCTCCTCGTCCCGGCCCACGGCCGGCAGCAGCCGCGATCGCCGGTCAACAGCACTGGATCGAGCGCGTTACTGCCGATTAAGGTCTGGTTCTGATCACTGCCCTGCCGACTTCTGCCATACGCACTCCCTCATGGACCGCCCCCGATTGCCGGTCGGTCTCACCTACGGCTGTGGAGGCCGAGATGACTGTGCCGACGTTCCCGCCCGGTTTCCTCTGGGGGGCCTCCGCCTCCGCCTTCCAGACCGAGGGGGCCGCCGACACCGACGGCAAGGGGCCGTCCGGCTGGGACGCCTTCGCCGCGCAGCCCGGCCGGATCAAGGACGGCGCCGACACCGGGCGGGGCACCGGTTTCCACCGCCACTACCGCGAGGACGTCGCCCTGCTGGCCGGTCTCGGCGCCGACGCCTTCCGCTTCTCCGTGAGCTGGCCGCGCGTCGTCCCCGGCGGCAGCGGGCCGGTCAACGCCAAGGGGCTCGACTTCTACGACCGTCTCGTCGACGAGCTCTGCGCACACGGGATCACCCCGGCCCCGACCCTCTACCACTGGGACACCCCGCTCCCGCTGGACGAGGCGGGCGGCTGGCTCAACCGGGACACGGCCCACCGCTTCGCCGAGTACGCCGGCATCGTCGCCGAACGCCTCGCGGACCGCGTGCCCATGTGGATCACCATCAACGAACCCGCCGAAGTGACCATGCTCGGCTACGCACTCGGCGAGCACGCTCCCGGCCGCGCCCTCCTCTTCGACGCGCTGCCCGCCGCCCACCACCAGCTCCTCGCCCACGGCCTGGCCGTGGGCGCCCTGCGGGCCGCGGGCGCCGGGAACATCGGCATCGCCGTCTCGCACTCCCCGGTCTGGACCGCGGGCGAGAGCGAGGAGGACCGCTTCGCCGCCGGCCTGTACGACACCCTCACCAACCGGCTGTTCTCCGACCCGCTCCTCACCGGCCGCTACCCCGACGAGAACTTCGCCGCCCTGATGCCCGGCCCGGTCGAGGACGATCTGCGGACCATCTCCACACCGCTCGACTGGTACGGGGTCAACTACTACAACCCCACGCTCGTCGGCGCGCCCAGGGCGGACGCCCTCGACACCTTCGCCGGCTTCGGCATGCCCGACGAACTCCCCTTCGGGATAAGGGAGATCGAGGGATACGAGACGACCGACTTCGGCTGGCCCGTCGTCCCCGACGGGCTGCGCGAGACCCTCGTCCAGCTGAGTGCCCACTACGGCGACCGGCTCCCGCCGCTCTACATCACCGAGAACGGCTGCGCCTTCGACGAACCGGCCGAGGACACCCGCCGGATCGCCTTCCTCGACGCCCACCTGAACTCGCTGCGGTCGGCCATCGACGAGGGCGTCGACGTACGCGGCTACTTCACCTGGTCGCTCACCGACAACATCGAATGGATCGAGGGGGCGAGCAAGCGCTTCGGTCTGGTCCACATCGACTACGAGACGCTGCGCCGCACCCCGAAGGACTCGTACGCCTGGTACCGCGACATGATCCGCGAACAGAAGCGGCAGGGCGCCGGTCCGGCGGCCTGACCGGCGGCGGGCGCCGGCCGGGGCCGGCCCCTGCGGGCAGCCCTCAGACGGCGGAGGCGAAGACCCGCTCCAGGATCCGGTGGCCGGCCCTGCCCCAGGTCGGCTGGCCGCCGGGAAGGCCCCGGTCCCACGCCCGGCCCACCGAGACGAGCGCGAGTGCCTTCAGCACGGCCCGGCCCCGGGCCCGGCACACCGTCGCCTCGTCGGTCTCTCCGTACGCGTCGAAGAAGTCCGCGTCCGAGCCCTGCGGCAGCAGCTTCCACGCGGCGGCGAGGTCGACGGCCGGATCTCCGGCGCACAGGTCACCGAAGTCGACGATGCCGCAGACCGCGCCGTCGGCGACCACCACGTTGGCGGGGTGCAGATCGGCGTGCAGCCAGACCGCGGGCCCCGTCCACCGGGGCGCCGCGACCGCCTCGTCCCACACCCGGCGCACGCGGGGCACGTCGACCGCCTCGGTCACCGCGGCGAGCAGGCCCTCGAAGTCGCCGGTGGCCGTGGCGATCGGGCCGCCGCGCCCCTCGTCCCTCGGGGCGTCCGCCGGAGCCGGCCGGTGCAGGGCACGGAGGAACCCCGCGAGGTTCGCCACCGACCGGGCGGCGTCGGTCACCTCGGCGCCGTCCGCCGGCTCGCCCGGAACCCAGTTCGCCAGGGTCCACGGCCGGGGGAACCGCGCGTCCGGCTCGTTGAGGTACCTCGGCGTCGGTACGGGCAGCGGCAGGCGCCCGGCGAGTTCGGGGAGCCATCGGAACTCCTTGCGCAGCAGACCGGGCGCGCGCTCGGTCATCGGCAGCCGGACGACCAGCTCGTCCCCGAGCCGCCAGAGCTGGTTGTCCCAGCCCGACGGAACCCGCCGGATCTCCAGGCCGGCCAGATCCGGGTACCGGTCCCCGACCAGCTCCCGGACGAAGCCCTCGTCCACGCTGTCCCGTTCCATGTGCTCCTCCAAGCGGTCACCGCCAGCCTAAGGGCGGTCGTCGGGCTGCCGTCTGCCGCGCGGGGTCCGTCAGTCCCACACCATGTCGAAGGCGCGCTCGAAGTTGACGTACCCCAGCCGCTCGAAGGACTTCGCCATCGGTACGTTGCCGAGGTCCGTCGCGGCCCTGATCCGCTCCACCCCGTCCTGGCCGGCGAGCACCCGGGTCCCCTCGGTGAGGAGGTCGTCGATGTAGCCGCGGCCCCGGTGCGCGGGCAGCACACCGATGTACGCGATGATCGGGTTGTAGCTGTTGCGGGCCGGGATCACGAAGCCCACCGGTTCGCCGTCGGGCAGCTCCGCGATGCGCCACCACTCGCGCGGAGTGGTGTAGCGGGCCAGCTCCTCGTCGTACTGCTTCTCCGCCGCATCGAGGGCCGTCAGCCCCGAGGCCAGGTCCTGCTGTCCGTGCGCGTCGAGGGTGCCCTCCATGACCGGCGCCATCAGCGCGAGGAGGTCCGCGCGCCCGGCGACCGGGCGGAAGCGCAGCCGGCCGCTGTCCGCGGGCACCGGGGTACCCGCGCGCCACTCCAGGCGCAGCCGCTCGACCAGCATGCGGGCACCGCTGCGCTCCATGACCCGGATGCGGGCCTCGACCACGTCACGGGCCGCCGGGTCCTCGCGCCAGTCGGGCGGTATGTACCGCCCGTACTCGGGACGCGGGCCGCCGGCCGGCAGGACCGCCGCGCTCGCCGTCTCCAGCAGCCGCAGGCCCACCTCACCGCGCTCGGGCTCGGGCAGGGTGTCGTCGAGGTCGAAGAAGTCGAGGAGGAGCGGCACCTCCCCGTCCTGGCTCCACCACGCGATCCGCGCCACCACCCGCTCGCCCCGCAGCGCCACCCACATCCACTCCGGGCGGCGGCGGCCGGAGCCGAGGTCGTCCGCCAGTTCGTGGTCCAGCACGTACGACAGGCGGCGGAACAGGTCCAGCTCCTCGGGGCCGGCGAGCGGACGGATGTTCAGTTCGAGTGGTGCAGCGGGCACAGAGTCTCCAGGACTACGCGGGAGCCCCCCGGCGGTCGTCGGGGCGGCACGGCGGCAGACGGTAGCAATGTGCCGCTCCGGGCGCTCGGAATTATTCCGGTGAGAGGCCCGCCCGGTCCGCCCGCGCAGGTCAGCGGCGAGGAAGGAGCGGCCGTTCTGGACACGTTGGGGCGGTCGGCCCGACAATTGGCCCCGTGACGTCCTCCTTCGAGTTCCACACGTACCCCGCGCGGCTGTCCGACGCCCAGCGCGACCGTGTTCTCGGCGTGCTCAGAGAAGGCGCGGCGCAGGGAAAGCTCTCCCACGACACCTTCATGCGGCGCATGGAACTGGCTCTGACCGCGAACAACTCCGAGGAACTGGCGGTGCTCACCGCCGACCTGGACGCCGGGGGCCGCCTGTCACGGCAGCTGATCCGGTTCGTCGGCGGGGTCTCCGGATTTCCCGGCCGGGTGCGCCGGGCCTGGTGGGCCGAGCGGCTGCCCAAGCTGCTGCTGCCGGCGCCGAGCCCGCACCCCCTGCTCATCGGCCGGGACCCGGGCAACGGGCTGCGCCTCAGCCACGAGACCGTCTCCCGGACCCATGCCGAACTCACCGTGCACGGCGGCCGGTGGCTGCTGCGCGACCTGGGCTCGACCAACGGCACCTGCGTCAACGGCCAGCGCGTCACGGGCACGGTCTCGGTACGGGAGGGCGACCAGGTCAGCTTCGGCACGATGATGTTCCGGCTCTCCGCCCCCGCGCTCAGGCCGCCCGCCTGAGCCGTGTCCCGGAGCGGCGCCCTCATGCCCGCTGGTGCAGTCCTCGGCCCGCCAGCGTGAGGAAGGCCTCGCCGACCGCCTCCGAGAGCGTCGGATGAGGGTGCACATGACGGGCGACGTCGGACGGTTCGGCGTCCCAGCCGACGATCAGCTGGCTCTCCGCGATCATCTCCGAGACGTGCGGCCCGACCAGATGGACGCCCAGGACCCGCCCGTTCCGCTCGGCGACCACCTTCACCATCCCGCCCTGCCCGTGCACCATGCCCTTGGCGACCGCCGTCAGCGGCATCGTGCCGACCACCACGTCGTGCCCGGCGTCACGGGCCCCGGCCTCGGACAGCCCCACCGACGCCGTCTGCGGGGCTGAGTACGTCACCCGGGGCACCGCCGCGTAGTCCACCGGCGCCGGACGCAGCCCGGCCAGCGTCTCGGCCACCAACAGGCCCTCCGCGAAAGACGCGTGGGCCAGCCCGAGCGACGGCGGCGGCAGCAGGTCGCCCACCACGTGGATCCCCGGCACCGAGGTCTCCAGCCGGTCCCAGTCCGCCGGGACCACATGCCCGCGCTCATCGGTGCCCAGTCCGGCCGCGGCCAGCCCCAGACCGTCCGTCACCGGGACCCGGCCCACCGCCACCAGCAGCCGCTGCGCCCGAACCGTGCGGGTCTCACCGCGCGGGGTCCGGACAGCGGCCCGCACCCCGTCGTCGAGCACGGCCGCCTCCAGCAACCTCGCACCCGTGCGCACATCGATCCCGCGCTTCTTCAGGCCCCGCGTCAGGTGCCGGGACACATCGGCGTCCTCCAGGGGCACGAGCCGGTCGGCGGCCTCCACCAGGGTGACCCGGGCCCCCATCGACCGGTGCAGGGACGCGTACTCCACACCGATCGCCCCGCCGCCCAGCACCAGCACCGACTCCGGCAGACCGGCGGCGAACAGCGCGTCGTCGCTGGTCACCACCCGCCGCCCGTCGGCCACCAGGCCCGGCAGCGTGCGCGGCCGCGACCCGGTGGCCAGCACGATGCCGCGCCGGGCGGTGACCTCCCCGTACCCGGCGATCCGGGCCCCGCGCGGGCTGGTCAACTCTGCGCTTCCGCGCACCACTTCTACCCCGGCGTGCGCCAGGTGGCCGGTCACCCCGCGGTGGTTGCGGTCCACGATGTCGTCACGGGTCGCGACGAGTGCCGGCCAGTCCACCGACTCCAGCGTCGCCTTCACCCCCCACCGCTCACGGGCCTCCGCGATGCCGTCCACCAGCTCCGCCGCGTGCAGCATCGCCTTGCTCGGGACACAGCCCCGGTGCAGACACGTGCCGCCCACCTTGTCGCGCTCCACGAGCACCACCCGCAGACCGAGCGCCGCGGCCCGCAGAGCGGTCGAGTAGCCGCCCGTCCCCCCGCCGATCACCAGCACATCGGTCTCGGTCACCTTCGCCGTCTGTGTCATGGCTCCCACCCTCCGCCCGTCCGTTGCCATGAGTCCAAGGCAATGTTTGTGTGGGACCGATGCACAACGTCTATGGCCGAGGACGAGGGGCGATCCGGTGAGTCTGCGTCAGATGGAGTACTTCCTCACGGTCGTCGAGGAGAGCTCCTTCACCCGGGCCGCCGAACTGCTCCACGTCACCCAGCCGGCGCTCTCCCACCAGATCAAGGCCCTGGAGCGGACCATCGGCGGCGCCCTGCTCGAACGGCTGCCGCGCGGCGTGCGCCTGACCCCGATGGGCCGCGCCTTCCTGCCGCACGCCGAACGGTCCGTGCGCAGCGCCGCCCAGGCCCGGCGCGCGGCGCGGGCGGCGGCCGGCGCCGAGGGCGGCGAGCTGCACATCGCCACCGTGCACGCGATCGCCGTCGGCATCCTTCCCGAGGTCTTCGCCCGCTGGCGCTCCACGCACCCCGGCGTCGGCCTGGTGCTCCACGAGTACGCCACCACGGAGGCCCTGGAGGAACAGATCGAGCGCGGCACCGCCGACCTCGCCGTCGGCCCGCCGCCCGCCGGCTGGCCGGGCCCGGTCGTCCCCATAGGTGAGGAGAGCATCGTCCTGGTCGTCCCGTTCGACGACCGGCTCGCCGGACGTGCCTCCGTCCGCCTCCAGGAGCTCGCGGACCGCCCCTGGGTGCGCTGCGCGATGGAGGCCGTCGTGCACGGCCGGCCGTTCCTGGACTGGGTCTGCGCCGAGGCCGGCTTCGTACCGCGCACAGCGGTACGGACCGAGCACACCTCGACCGCGGTACGGATGGCGGCCGCAGGCGTCGGGATCGCGACCGCCCCCGCGCACGTGGTGCGCGGAGCGGTCGGCGAGGACTGCGCGGTACTCACCGTCGACCCGCCGTGGTCCCGCCCGCTCGCGGTCTTCTCCCGCGTCGAACTGACCGGTGCCGCAGCCGCGTTCACCGAGCTGCTGGCCGCGTCCCGGCCGCCGGGCCCGCGCCCCGCCCCGTGACGACAGGCCCAAGGGCCGTCCGGGTGACGGGCCGCACGCGCGCCCCGTCACCCGGACGGCCGCGCGCCGACTGCGGCGGGCCCGTCCGGGTGGTCCCCTGAGGGGGACCGCGCCGCACACCGGCGCACCGACCGACCGGGGGTACGGATGCAGGCCGACGCCCCCGGAGGCATACCCGCCCCGACGCCCTCGCCCGACCGCCGCCCGGCCGCGCCGTCGCGCCCCGGCCGCCCCGGAGCCGGCCCGAGCCTCCTCGCCCCCGGCGCGGCCCGCGACCCGTACCGGCTCTACCGGGTGCTGCGCGAGGAGTACCCGCTCTGCTACGACGCCCCGCTGGGCGCCTGGCTGATCAGCCGGTACGACGACGTGATCGCCGCGCTCACCGGCCCGGCGTTCACCGGATTCCCGCACGACGGGGCGCCGCGCGGGGGCCCCGCACCCCTCGGCCTCTGCCACGGCAGCGCCCGCTGCCTGCCCCGCGAGCGCTACACCGTGGTCACCGGCTCCGTGCCCCGGCACCTGGCCGAACGCGTCGAGCGGACCGCGTACGTGCTGGCGCGGCGCATCGCCGGGCGCGGGCAGGCCGACCTCGTCGAGGAGTTCTGCCGCTGGCTGCCCGCCGGCAGCGGCCCCTTCCGGACCCGTACCGGCGAGCCGGTCGACGCGGTGGAGGGGCCCTGCACCCGGCACACCGGACTGCGCGAGACGGCGCTCGCCTCGCTCCTGGCCAACCTGCTGGACGATCCCGACCTGATGGCCGCCCTGCGCGTCGAACCCGCGCTCGCCGGCCGCGCCTGGACGGAGACGATGCGCCGGGACCCGCCCGTCCAGGTCGTCCTGCGGCGCACCCTCACCGAGGTCACCCTCAGCGGTGGCACCCTCCCTGCGCGGGCCCCCGTCGCCTGTCTGATCGGCGCGGCGGGCCGCGATCCGGAACGGTTCGCCGCACCGGACCTGTTCGACCCCTTCCGCCGGGACCAGGGGCGCACCACCGGCGGACCTGCCGGCTGCCCGGCCGTGGTGCTGGGGCGGCTGGAGGCCGAACAGGGGATGCGCGCCCTGCTGGACGCCATGCCGCGGCTCCGCTGGGCGGACGGATTCCGGCCGTCCGC
The DNA here is from genome assembly GCF_003751445.1 of Streptomyces sp. 840.1. Lineage (NCBI taxonomy): Bacteria > Bacillati > Actinomycetota > Actinomycetes > Kitasatosporales > Streptomycetaceae > Streptomyces > Streptomyces sp. 840.1. The sequence goes on from NZ_RJUU01000001.1 coordinate 5,539,285, forward strand.
CACCGGCCTGCTCACCCGGGGCCCCAGGTCCCTGCTGGTGCGACCCGGCTGAGCAGCGCCACCGGCCGCCCGTCGAACAGCTCGGCCACGGCGACCGCCGGGCCGGAGAACTCCCGGCCCGGCGTCAGCAGGTCCCGCCACACCCCGTCGTCCGGCAGCGCCAGCTCCGTACCGCGCCAGCCGCCCGCCTCCGCCAGCCGGCGCGAGAGCCGGGTCACCGCGGTGACGACCTCGCCCGAGCGGCTGAAGGCCAGACAGTGCGCGGCCGCCGGGCCGGAGGCGCTCAGCGGGGCGTACGTACCCGATTCGCCGAACACCCCGGGCCGCTCCCGCCGCAGCCGCAGCGCCGCCACCGTGAGCGCCTCTTTCTCGGAGGCGGGCGCGTCCGGGGAAGGCGGAGCGAACGGCCGCCGGTTGTCCGGGTCCACCAGCGCCAGGTACTCGCGCTCGGTGCCCTGGTAGAGGTCCGGCACCCCGGGCATCGTCAGGTGCACCAGCGCCGCGCCGAGCACGTTGGCCCGGACATGCGGGGCGAGCGTGGCCGCGAACTCCCTCAGCTTCTCGCGGACCGGGCCGGTCGCGGCGGCCGGACCGGCGGCCACGAAGTCCGACATCACCCGCTCGTACACCGGATCGGGCTCGGTCCAGCTGGTGAAGAGACCGGACTCCCGCACCGCCTTGAGCAGCGCGGGCGTCAGCCGTGCGGCCAGCTCACCGTCCGGGAACCCCACGCAGCCGAACGCGGTCTGCCACGCCTGCCAGGCCAGCTGCGGATCGGGGGCCGCCGGGCCCGTCCGGGTCAGCTCCGCCACCAGCCGCGACCACTGCTCCGGACACTCCGACAGCACCGCGACGGCGGCCCGGACATCGGCACTGCGCTTGGTGTCGTGCGTGGTCAGCGCGGTGCCGGTGGCGGGCCAGTCCCGGGCGAGGCGGGTGCAGAAGGCGTGGAAGTCCTGCGGGGCCACCGCCGGCCTGCCCGGATCACCGCCCACCTCGTTGGCCGAGATCAGCGGCACGTACCGGTAGTACGCGGTGTCCTCGACCGACTTGGCCCGCAGCGCGGACGCCGTCTGCGCGAACCGGTCACAGAACGCCGCCCGGTCGCCGCCGGGACCCAGCCGCCCCAGCGCCAGCTCCCGCACCACGTCGACGGCCGACGCCTCCTCCCGCACCGCGAACACCGCCTTCGCGTCGCTCACCGCCGTGTCGTCCAGCGCCGCCCCGGCCGACTCCGTGCACGGCCCGCCGGCCGTCACGTACGGGCGGTAGACCGGCACCCGGACCAGCAGCTCACGCACCGCGGTGCGCAGCGCCCACGGGGCGTGGTCGCGCAGTGCGGGGTCCTCGGCGCAGACGCGCGAGGCCAGCCGGGTCAGCAGCGCGGTCTCGGCGGCCAGCTCGTGGGTGACCACGCGGTACGCGGCCCGGCGCACGGTCGCCTGCCAGTAGCCGCCCCGGTCACCGGCCGGGGCGGCGGACTCCCGGTAGTGGCCGAGCAGTTCCGCCGCGCCCTGCGGGTCGACGAAGAGGCCGTCGATCCGGTGCAGCGCGTCGTACCCGGTCGTGCCGGCCACGGCCCAGCCGGCCGGCAGCGGCTCGGAGCCGGTGAGGATCTTCTCCACCACGGTCCACGCGCCGCCGCTCGCGTCCGAGAGCCGCTCCAGATAGCCGGCCGGGTCCGCGAGTCCGTCCGGGTGGTCGATCCGCAGACCGTCGACGGTCCCGTCCCGGACCAGCGCGAGGACCTTGGCGTGGGTGGCGGCGAAGACCTCCGGGTCCTCCACCCGTACCCCGATGAGCTCCGAGATGGTGAAGAACCGCCGGTAGTTCAGCTCGGTGCGGGCCAGCCGCCACCAGCCGAGCCGGTAGTGCTGGGCGTCCAGCAGCTCGGGCAGGCCGAGGTCCGCGGTGCCGGCCCGGAGCGGGAACTCCTGCTCGCCGTAGCGCAGCACCTCCCCGTCGACCCGCAGTCCGCCGATCTCGTCGCCGAGCCGCCCGCCGAGCACGGGCAGCAGGATCTTCCCGTCCCCCGCCGCCCAGTCGATGTCGAACCAGCGGGCGTACGGGGAGCCGGGCCCCTCGCGCAGGACCTCCCGCAGGGCGTGGTTGTGCCGGGGGTCGGCCGCCATGTGGTTCGGCACGAGGTCCAGGACGATGCCGAGCCCGTGCTCCCGGGCGGTCCGGGAGAGCCGCCGCAGACCCTCCTCGCCGCCCAGCTCGGCGCGTACCCGGCCGTGGTCGGTGACGTCGTAGCCGTGCCGGGAGCCGGGCACCGCTTCGAGGACCGGCGACAGGTGCAGATGGGAGACGCCGAGCGTGGCGAGGTACGGAACGGCGTCCTCGGCGGCCGAGAACGGGAACTCCGGCTGGAGCTGGAGCCGGTACGTGGCGGAAGGCGTCATGGAGACGTTCGTACCCAGATCCGGGCCGCCTGTGTCACCTCTTCGCGCACAAGGGCCCGGCCGGACGCCCCGTACCCCTACGCGGGCCGCTGGAGCACCGCCATGCTCCGTCCGACCAGCGTCACCCGATCGCCCCCCGTCACCTTCGGCCCGGCGCCCGTCAGCACCCCCGCCGGGCGCGCGGTGTCGACGACCACGTGCCACTGCCGGCCGTGGTTCAGCGGGACGGCGAACTCCAGCGTCTCGGCGCTCGCGTTGAACATCAGCAGGAAGGAGTCGTCGGAGATCCGCTCGCCGCGCGGGCCCGGCTCCGAGATGGCGTGGCCGTTCAGGAAGACCGTCAGGGCCTTGGCGTGCGCCGCCTGCCAGTCCCGCTGGGTCATCTCCTCGCCCTCCGGCGTGAACCAGGCGATGTCCGAGAGCTCGTCGTGCGTGCCCTCCACCGGGCGCCCGTGGAAGAACCGGCGGCGCCGGAAGACCGGATGGTCGCGGCGCAGCCACACCATGGCCCGGGTGAACTCCAGCAGGCTGCTGGCGAGCCCGTCGCCGCCCTGCCGGTCCGCCGCCTCCTCGCCGTCGTCGTCCGCCGCCGCCTCGGCGGGGTCCGGCCAGTGCACCCAGGACAGCTCGCTGTCCTGGCAGTAGCCGTTGTTGTTGCCCTGCTGGGTGCGGCCGAACTCGTCGCCGTGGCTGAGCATCGGCACGCCCTGGGACAGCATGAGCGTGGCGATGAAGTTGCGCATCTGCCGCTCCCGCAGCTCCAGCACATCGGGCCGGTCGGTCTCGCCCTCCACACCGCAGTTCCAGGACCGGTTGTGGCTCTCGCCGTCCCGGTTGCCCTCGCCGTTGGCGTCGTTGTGCTTGTCGTTGTACGAGACCAGGTCGTGCAGGGTGAACCCGTCGTGGCAGGTGGCGAAGTTGATGGAGGCGAGCGGGCGGCGGCCGTCGTCCTGGTACAGGTCCGAGGAGCCGGTCAGCCGCCCGGCGAACTCGGCCAGCGTCCTCGGCTCACCGCGCCACAGGTCCCGGACCGTGTCCCGGTACTTGCCGTTCCACTCGGTCCACAGCGGCGGGAAGTTCCCCACCTGGTAGCCGCCCTCGCCCACGTCCCACGGTTCCGCGATCAGCTTCACCTGGCTGACCACCGGGTCCTGCTGCACCAGGTCGAAGAACGACGACAGCCGGTCCACCTCGTGGAACTGACGGGCCAGGGTGGCCGCCAGATCGAAGCGGAAGCCGTCCACATGCATCTCGGTCACCCAGTAGCGCAGCGAGTCCATGATCAGCTGGAGCACGTGCGGGGACCGCATCAGCAGCGAGTTCCCGGTGCCCGTGGTGTCCATGTAGTAGCGCTGGTCCTCGGCGAGCCGGTAGTACGAGGCGTTGTCCAGACCCCGGAAGGAGAGCGTGGGACCCAGGTGGTTGCCCTCCGCCGTGTGGTTGTAGACCACGTCGAGGATCACCTCGATGCCCGCCTGGTGCAGTGCCCGCACGGCCTGCTTGAACTCGAGCACCTGCTCGCCCCGGTCGCCCCAGGAGGCGTAGGCGTTGTGCGGGGCGAAGAAGCCGATGGTGTTGTAACCCCAGTAGTTGGCGAGCCCCGCGTCCGCCAGCCGGTGGTCCTGCACGAACTGGTGCACCGGCATTAATTCGATCGCCGTGACGCCCAGCTCCGTCAGATGGGCGATGACCTCCGGATGCGCCAGCCCGGCATACGTGCCGCGCAGCTCCTTCGGCAGCCCCGGGTGAAGCATCGTCAGGCCCTTCACATGGGCCTCGTAGATCACCGTGCGGTGGTAGTCCGTACGGGGGCGCCGGTCGTCGCCCCAGTCGAAGTACGGATTGACCACGACGGACGTCATGGTGTGCGGCGCCGAGTCGAGGTCGTTGCGCGCGTCGGGCCGGCCGAACGGATAGCCGTACACCGCCTCGCCCCACTGGATCTGACCGGCGACCGCCCGCGCGTACGGGTCGAGGAGCAGCTTCGCGGAGTTGCAGCGGGCGCCGCGCTGCGGCTCGTACGGCCCGTGCACCCGGAATCCGTACCGCTGACCCGGCATCACCCCGGGCAGATAGGCGTGCCGGACGAACGCGTCGGTCTCCCGCAGCTCCACCGCCGTCTCGGAGCCGTCGTCGTGCAGCAGGCACAGTTCGATTCGGTGGGCGGCCTCCGAGAAGACCGCGAAGTTGGTCCCGGCGCCGTCGTACGTGGCGCCGAGGGGGTACGCCTGTCCCGGCCAGACCTGCATAGATTCGACTCTTCCACTCTGATGCGGTTGCCTGGGGAATGCGGGCTCCCTGCCAGATCTTCCCCGAAAGGGCGTCCCTTACCTAGGACCGACCGGCAATCGGGGGACTGCGTCGCGCCGACCGGTCAACATCGGGCCTCTCCTTGTCGCCCGGAACCCGAATCCGGCGGCCCCCGTCCGCCCGCTGCCCGGTATGCGGCTTGCCGTGGGGTGTTTAATCACTATGAATCCGCTCACTACGGCAGATCTCGTCCAAGGGAACAGGCCTGATCCATAGGGGAGTTGAAGAAGGAGCCTGCTCATCCGGCTGCACCGGCTCCCGCTACCGGAGTACCCTTCCTTGATCGTTGGTGGGGGAGTGGAAGGCGGTGTGCGGGTGAGCTCGGGAGGCTTCGAGCTGCCCCCAGGTGACGCTGGTCACGAGGGGGACGCCACCGATGTGCCGCCCGGGGCGGTATCGCTCGCCCGGCCCCTGGAGATCGGCGCCGAGCTGGACTGGGGAGCGGACGCCTGGAGCGAGGTGCGCACCCGTGCGCAGCGGGCCGGGCGCGCCTACATCTGGCTGAATCTCGTCGAACAGCGGCTGCGCGCCGTGGTCGCCGCGGTCCTCCAGCCGATCTACGAGCCGGTCCACGGCGAGGACTGGGTGGTGGCCGCGGCCGGGCCCGCCGGACAGGAGTGGGTGCAGCGCGCCGTCGCCGTGCGCGAGGTGTCCCGCCGCAAGGGCTATCTGCTCGACCCGGCCGACGACAACGTCCTGAGCTTCCTCACGCTGCCTCAGCTGCGTGAGCTGATGGTCCAGCACTGGCCCTGCTTCGAGCCCTACTTCGACGACCGCCGCGATGTGGAGCTGGCCCTGGACGAGCTGGAGGTCGCCCGCAACGTGGTCTCCCGCAACCGCGCGCTCAACGAGGCGGTGCTCGCCCAGGCCGAGCGCGCCTCCGCCCGGCTGCTGGAGATCCTCGGCAGCGGCGCCTCGGTCCCGTCCGCCGACCGGCTTCCCGTCGACGCCGTCGAGGAGCTGGTGGGCGACCGGTACGCGGACGTCGTCTCCGTCCACCCCGACCGGGTCCGCCTCCAGCGCCAGCTGCCCGCCGAGGACCTCTTCGGCGGAGCGCGCCGGCTGGACGCGATCGGCATAGGGCTCAACCTGCTGGTCCAGAACTTCTCCGGCCGCCGGCTCATCCGGCTCGCCGAGTCGGGCTGCCGGGTCAGGCTGCTCTTCATCAACCCGGCGAGCAGCGCGGTCAAGCGCCGGGAGCGGGAGCTGGGGCTCAAGAAGGGGGAGCTGAGCCGGACGGTGGAGATGAACATCCTCCACATGCGCCGGGTCCGCTCCAAGCTCCGCGACCCGGGCGCCTTCGAGATCCATGTCTTCGACGAGACCCCGCGCTTCACCGCCTACCTGGTGGACGGCGACGGCGCCGACGCGGTGGGGGTCGTCCAGACCTATCTGCGCCGGGCCCGCGGCATGGAGGCCCCCGTGCTGGTGCTCCGGGGCGGCGGACGGGCGGTGGTCCGGGCCGGGCAGGACAGCGAGCACGGGCTGTTCGAGACGTACCGCGAGGAGTTCGAGTCCGTGTGGACGGACTCCCGGCCGGTCTCCTGAGGGGGCCCCTGGGCGTTGTCAGTGGCCCGTGCGAGGGTGGTCGTCATCCGGGGGAGCACCACGAAGGAGGTACGGGATGAGCTGGCACCAGCACGCGCTGGTCGGCTTCGACCTGGAGACGACGGGTACGGAGCCGCTGGAGGCCAGGATCGTGACGGCGGCGGTCGTCGGTCTGCGCGACGGTGACGCGGAGCCGGCGCGACAGCGCACCTGGCTGGCAGATCCGGGGGTCCTGATCCCCGCACAGGCCTCGGCGATCCACGGCATCAGCAGCGAGCGGGCGGCGGCGGAGGGCCGGCCGGTGCGCGAGGTGGCCGACGAGATCGCCGAGACCCTGACCGGGTACTGGCGCCAAGGCGTGCCGGTCGTCGCGTACAACGCCGCCTTCGACCTGACGCTGCTGACGGCGGAGTTGCACCGGCACGGCCTGCCCTCGCTCAGCGAACGCCTCGGCGGCACGCGGATCGGCCCGGTCGTCGACCCGTACACGATCGACCGGGCGGTGGACCGCTACCGCAAGGGCAAGCGCAATCTGGAGGCGGTCTGCGTCGAGTACGGCGTCGTCCACGGGGGAGCGCACGACGCCGCGGCCGACGCGCTGGCCGCGGTGCGGGTCGCGTACGCGATAGCCGCCCGGCACGGCTCGGTGGCATCGCTGTCGGCGCCCGAGCTGCATGAGCGGCAGATCGCCTGGTACGCGGAGTGGGCCGCCGACTTCCAGGACTTCCTGCGCCGCAAGGGCAAGACGGACGCGGTGATCGACAGCCGCTGGCCGATACGGGAGCCGGTGCCGGTCTCGGGCTGAGGGGCGCGGTCCGGTGCGGAGGTCACCCGCGCGCGGGTGACAACCTGAGCCGGATGCAAGCCCGTCCGGCACGTGAGGACCGTCCTTGAGTCCGTCCGGTGAGTCCGTCGGCACGTGCGGACAGCCTTTGAACCCGTCCGGCGCCTGAGGAGACCGCGCTCACCGCCGCGCCCGGCGAACCGTGCCTCAGAACGGGTACCACCGCACCGCCGCGTCACCGTCGCGCAGCGACGCCACGCGCCTGCGGAACTCCGCCAGTGCCTTCGGGTTGGCCGGCGCGTGCTGTGCGACCCACGCGCAGCTCGCCGTCTCCCGCGCCCCGCGCAGCACCGCGCAGCCGTCCCACTCCCGGACGTCCCAGCCGTACGCCGAGGTGAACGCGTCATAGGCCTCGGCCGCCAGCCCGTACCGGTCGCGGGAAAGGGCCAGCACCACCAGATCGTGCTCGCGCAGATCCGTCGAGAAGGTCTCCAGGTCCACCAGGACCGGCCCGTCCGGACCGACATGGACATTGCGCGGGAGCGCGTCGCCGTGGATCGGGCCCGGCGGGAGATGCGGCACCAGCGCGGCGGCGGCCGCCGCGAAGCCGTCCCGGCGCTCACGCAGATACGCGGCGTCGGCCGGGTCGATCGCGTCGCCCGCCAGGGTCAGCCAGCGCTCCACCCCGCCCAGCAGCTCCCGGCGGGGCAGCGCCGGGCCCTCCGGGGCCGGCAGCGCGTGCACCGCGGTGAGCAGCGGTGCCAGGTCCCTCGGTTCGGCGGGCCGCACCGCGTCGGGCAGCCGGTGCCACAGCGTCACCGGGTGGCCCTCGACCAGCCGCGCCGAGGGCTCGGCGGCCCGTACCGAGGGGACGCCGGACGCGGCGAGCCACCGTGCGACGGCCACCTCGCGCTCGGCCCGTGCCCTCAGCTCCGGACTGCGCACGGCGTCCCGGCCGATCTTGACCACCAGGTCGCCCACGGCGAACACCGCGTTCTCGCCCAGCGCGAGCAGCTTCGCGTTGCCGGGGTGTCCGGCAGCGGTCAGTACCTCGCGCGCTCGCATCTCGTTCATGGTCCGATTTTCGCATCCGTGCAGGTTGGCTTGACGAACCGGCGGACCGTCAGCACGATGACGGAGGCCACCTGAGCGGCCAGAACGGTATCAAGCCGGTCGAATGGCGCAAGGGGGACGCATCCATGACATTGGCGAGTGCAACCGTGCAGTCCGGGCGGCACGGGCCGCCGGGCGGCCCGCACGGCAGGCGGCCCACACGGGTCAACCGGAACGCCGGAACCTGGTTCCTGGTGCTGCCGGCCCTCATCCCGATCCTGGTCCTCAGCGTCGGCCCGTTGCTCTACGGCATCGCCCTGGCGTTCACCGACGCCCAGTCGGGCCGTACCAGGTCCACGCAGTGGACCGGGGTGCTGAACTTCCAGGACCTGCTCCACGACGGGCTGTTCTGGGAGTCGTTCCGGATCGGTCTGGTGTGGGCGGTCGGCGTCACCGTCCCGCAGTTCGCGCTGGCGCTCGGCCTGGCGCTGCTGCTCAACCAGAACCTGCGGATGCGGTGGCTGGCACGGGCGCTGGCGATCATCCCGTGGGCGATGCCGGAGGTGGTCGTCGGCATCATGTGGCGGCTCGTCTACAACCCGGACGCCGGAATCCTCAACGAGAGCATCCGCGATCTCGGCCTCGGCGACGGCCGGGACTGGCTGACCGGCCTCGCCACCGCGCTGCCCGCGGTGATCCTGGTCGGGGTGTGGGCCGGTATGCCGCAGACCACGGTCGCCCTGCTGGCCGGGCTGCAGAACACCCCGCACGAACTCCATGAGGCGGCCGCCCTGGACGGCGCGGGCGCCTGGCGCCGCTTCCGTACCGTCACCTGGCCGGCGCTCAGGCCGGTCGCCCTCTCCATCACCGCGCTCAACTTCATCTGGAACTTCAACTCCTTCGCCCTGGTCTACGTGCTGACCAACGGCGGACCCGGCGGCCGTACCCGGCTGCCGATGCTCTTCGCGTACGAGGAGGCCTTCCGGTACGGACAGTTCGGCTACGCCGCGGCCATGGGCTGTGTGATGGTCGCGGTGATCTCCGTGATCCTCGCCGTGTACCTCGTGGGACGGCTCACAGGAGGTGAGGACCGATGAGTCTGCCCACCCGCAGGGCCGCGCGCGCCGGGCAGTACCTCGCGCTCCTGTGCTACCTGGTCTTCCTGGCGTTCCCGTTCGTCTGGCTGATCTCCACCGCCTTCAAACCGGCGCCCGAGCTCGGCTCCCTGCACCCCACCTGGATCCCCGAGCACCCGACGCTCGACAACTTCCGGGCCGCCTTCGACGAGCAGCCGCTGCTGCGGGCCGCCGCCAACTCGCTGATCGCCGCGCTCTCGGCCGGGATCATCGCCGTCGTCATCGCGACCCCGATGGCGTACGTGATGGCCCGCCACCGCTCGCGGCTCTCCACCGCCGCCACCGGCTGGGTCGTGGTCAGCCAGGCGTTCCCGTTCGTCCTGCTGATCATTCCGCTGTTCCTGGTGCTCAAGTACCTGCACCTGATCAACACGCTGTGGGGGCTGATCATGGTGTACGTCGTCTGGTCGCTGCCCTTCGCGCTGTGGATGCTCGTCGGATACGTACGGGCCGTCCCGCTTGAACTGGAGGAGGCGGCGGCGGTCGACGGCGCGAGCCGCCTGCGGACCCTCGTCTCGGTCACCGCGCCACTGCTCGCGCCCGGGATCGTCGCCACCGCGCTCTTCGCCTTCATCACCGCGTGGAACGAGTTCTTCTTCGCGCTCGTCCTGCTCAAGACCCCGGAGAAGCAGACCTTGCCGGTCGTACTGACCCACTTCCTCGGCGCGGAGGGCGCGAGCGACCTGGGACCGCTCGCCGCCGCCGCGTTCCTCGCCACCCTTCCCTCGCTCGTCCTGTTCGCGGTCATCCAGCGGCGGATCACGGGCGGCATGCTGGCCGGGGCGGTGAAGAGCTGATGCGCGCACTGGTACGCGACGCGGCCGTGGCCGCCACCGCACTGGCCCTGCTGCTCACCGGGTGCGGCGGGGGAGACGGTGGCCGGGACGACGGGCGGATCACGCTCCGCTTCCAGTCGCTGGCCTGGCAGAAGGAGTCCGTCGACGCCAACAGGCAATTGGTGAAGGAGTGGAACGCGAGCCATCCCGAGGTCCGCGTCGAGTACGTCCAGGGCAGCTGGGACAGCGTCCACGACCAGCTCCTCACCTCGTTCGAGGGGGACGAGGCACCCGACGTCATCCACGACGCGTCCGACGACCTCGCGGACTTCGCCTACGGCGGCTACCTCGCCGACCTGCGCACCCTGCTGCCCGACCGGCTCACCGCCGACATCCCGCAGCAGAGCTGGCGCACCAGCACGTTCGACGACGGCGTCTTCGGCGTGCCCTTCCTCCAGGAACCCCGTGTCCTGATCGCCAACACCAAGGTCCTCAAGGCCTCGGGCGTCCGCATCCCGACCCCGGCCAGGCCCTGGAGCTGGCCGGAGTTCGGACAGGTCACCAAGAAGCTCACCGGCAAGGGCCGTTACGGCGTCGCCTGGCCGCTCAAGGAACCGGTCTCCGTCACCCTGAACCTGGGCCTCTCGGCCGGCGGCGAGCTGTTCCACCGAGGCGCCGACGGAAAGGTCACCCTCGCGATGGAC